>JAIVJS010000071.1:0-172500 GCA_020199905.1 Acidobacteriota bacterium | reverse complement strand
CGATTACAAGATGCCCTGGAAAATCTCTCTGTGCTTCAATATTTCGCAGAGAGATCCCGTAATCCTGAGCTTATTTAAAAAGCACCTGGAGTGCGGGACCATGCGGCAGCGACGTGACGGCGTCTGGTACTACGAAGTGAACAACTTCGACGCGGTCGTATCTAATGTGATCCCCTTCTTCGACAGATTCGGCTTTCTTTCGGCGAAGAAAAAAGGCGACTTCTTGAAGTTCAAGCAGCTCGCTCAACTCTTTACCGAGAGGGCCCACCTGTCACTGGAAGGTGTTCGGCGGATTTTAGATATTCGCCGAGACATGAACGACGGCGGCAAGAGACGTTACCAGGATGCAGGCATTCTGCAATCCTTCGAGAATCCTCAGAGACTGTACGCAGGACCCCAAATCGGGGATGAGACAGTCCGACCTGTGCGGCGACGCACAGAGCCAGACGGAAACGAGCTGGCCCCTGGTGCCCCAGGAGTAACAAGGGACGAACGGTCCTAAGGTAGCGAAATTCCTTGTCGGGTAAGTTCCGACCTGCACGAATGGCGTAATGATTTGGGCACTGTCTCCGCAACGCGCTCGGCGAATCTGTAGCACCGGTGAAGATGCCGGTTACCCGCACGTAGACGGAAAGACCCTGTGCACCTTTACTATACCCAGGCATTGAATTTTGGTGTTGTCTGCGCAGAATAGGTGGGACGCTTTGAAGCTGGGGTTTCGGCCTCGGTGGAGCGGCCGGTGAGATACCACCCTGACGGCACCGGAGTTCTAACTGAATCCCGTAATCCGGGATCAGGACCATGCCTGGCGGGTAGTTTGACTGGGGCGGTCGCCTCCTAAAATGTAACGGAGGCGCCCAAAGGTTCCCTCAGGCTGATTGGAAACCAGCCGTAGAGTGCAAAGGCAGAAGGGAGCTTGACTGCGAGACCGACAAGTCGAGCAGGTACGAAAGTAGGGCTTAGTGATCCGGTGGTTCTGTATGGAAGGGCCATCGCTCAACGGATAAAAGGTACGCCGGGGATAACAGGCTGATCTTGCCCAAGAGTTCACATCGACGGCAAGGTTTGGCACCTCGATGTCGGCTCATCGCATCCTGGGGCTGAAGCAGGTCCCAAGGGTCCGGCTGTTCGCCGGTTAAAGCGGTACGTGAGCTGGGTTTAGAACGTCGTGAGACAGTTCGGTCCCTATCTCGTGTGGGCGCAGGAAATTTGCGAGGATCCCTCCTTAGTACGAGAGGACCGGGAGGGGCGAACCTCTTGTGCACCGGTTGTCGCGCCAGCGGCATGGCCGGGTAGCGATGTTCGAAAGGATAACCGCTGAAAGCATATAAGCGGGAAGCCTTCCTCAAGATGAGATTTCCCGGGGGCAACCCCCTGAAGGACCGTGGGAGACGACCACGTTGATAGGCTGGGTGTGGAAGCGTTGCAAGACGTGAAGCTGACCAGTACTAATCGTCCGTGCGGCTTGACCATAAAATTCTCAAGGCGCGAATCAGACGGCGTAACTACCTGACTCTCTCAAGTCAGTTTGAGTCATCAGTTCTCAGTCGTCAGTTCTCAGTATTTGAGAACTCGGTGACTGAGTCCTCCGAGGGAACCGCGTACTAATGACTGGAAACTGACAACCGAAAACTGTAATGAGTTTTCCCGGTGATCTTAGCGAAGGGGCCACACCCGTTCCCATTCCGAACACGGAAGTTAAGCCCTTCAGCCCCGATGGTACTTCGAGGTAGACCTCGTGGGAGAGTAGGACGTCGCCGGGGAATTAATTTCGAGCCCAGGATCCGTTCCTGGGCTTTTGTATTTTGGGGGCCGCCGGTCTTCTGATATAAGCCGTGGCGTTCCCAGCGCAAAAACAGGGGTGGTTTCACCCCGATTGTGAGGACCCGCATGTTCGTGGCATCCCCCGCCAGCGCGTCGACTCTTCCCGGGAGCCTCGCGCGGCGAGTCCTGCGGCGGAGTGGCCCGGCCGCACTCCTGCTGCTTCTCAGCGCGGCCGCGTCCGCGCAGGTCGTCAGCGAGTTCCCCATCCCCACGGCTGCCTCGCAGCCGACCGGCATCGCGGCCGGGCCGGACGGGAACCTGTGGTTCACGGAGCAGGCGGGAAACAAGATTGGGCGAATCACTCCAGCGGGCGTCATCACGGAGTTCAGCACGGGCATCAGCCCCGCGTCCGCCCCCTGGGCGATCGCCGCGGGCCCGGACGGGAATCTCTGGTTCACGGAACAGGCGGCCGCCCGGATCGGACGGATCACTCCGGCCGGAGTCGTCACGGAGTTTTCCGCCGGCATCAGTGCGAACGGCCAGAGTCTCGGTATTGCGGCCGGCCCGGACGGCAACCTCTGGTTTACGGAATTCGTGAACAGCGTCATCGGGCGCATCACCCCGGCGGGAGCCGTGACGGAGTTCAGCGCAGGCCTCACGCCGAGCTCGGGTCCGTGGGGCATCACGGCCGGCCCGGACGGGAATCTGTGGTTCACCGAATAAGGCGATCACGGCGGGCCCCGACGGCAACCTCTGGTATGCGAATCAGAACAACGACACGATCGGTCGCGTTACGACGAGCGGCGTGATCACCGAGTTCCCCATCGGGATTTTCTTTCAATCCCGCGGCATCGCGGGGGGCCCGGATGGCAACGTCTGGTTCACCGGATATAACGGCGCCCGGGTCGGGCGGATTACTCCCCTCGGAGTCGTCACCGAGTTCACGACCGGCATCACGGCGGGCGCCCAGTCCCGCGGCATCACGGCGGGCCCCGATGGCAACATGTGGTTTACGGAGCAGACGGGCAATCGCATCGCCCGGATCACGATCGCTGGGGCGCCTGTGCCAACACCGACCCCCACCGTAACCGGAACGCCTCCCCCGACCTCGACGCCGTCACCGACCGTGACCGGAACCGTTCCACCTACCCCGACCCGAACACCTACGGCGATCGGCGGCGTGACCCCGACGGTGACTCCCCAAGCCCCGGGCGGAGTGGCGGTCCCTACCCTCTCTCTGCACCTCCTCGCCCTTTTCGCGGCCGCGTTGGCTCTGTCGGCGATCCTTCTGGTTCGCCGGAACGGTTAGTCATCGCTCTACCCGGGCGGCGCAGAAGGTCGTGCCGCCCGGGATCGTTCGCGGATCGGCTGTGGCCGTCCGCCCGACTCTTTGTCGCGGTGAGGACGACGAGGGCGGTGGACGACGGTGCCCCCCGGCATCCTCCGAAAATTATTTCGCGGACCGAAGCCAGGGTCGAATTTTCCTCGTCAGAAGTCGTTCGTCTCACGCCGGAGGTCAAAGCGCTTCTCCGACACCCGAATTCGGGAAGGGTTCTTGCTTTGGTCGTCGAAGAGCCGGCGCGGTCCGGTGACAACATCCGAGAGAAAGGGGAGCACCCATGAAATGGGAAGGTGAGAGGGAGAGCAGCAACGTCGAGGATGGACGCGGCGGCGGAGGATTTCCTATCGGGGGGCGGGGCGCGTCTCTCGGGTGCGGCGGCCTGATCATCCTCCTCCTCGTCTCCTGGTTCACCGGCATTAACCCGCTGAGCCTCCTGAACATGGTGCAGGGCAACGCTCCCGTCTCGACCGGTTCCCCGTCCGCCCCAGTCCCATCGGGCCAGCGCGCCCCCTCCGCGGACGGCTCGCGGGCCGGAGCGACGGGGGATCAGCTCGGCCGGTTCGCCTCCGTCGTCCTCGCCTCGACGGAAGACGTCTGGAAGGAACAGTTCTCGAAGATGGGCAAGACGTACACCCCGCCGAAGCTCCATCTGTTCACGCAGGCGACGCGCTCCGAGTGCGGCATCGCATCGATGGCGACGGGCCCGTTCTATTGCCAGCTCGACCGGAAGGTGTATCTGGACCTGAACTTCTTCCAGCAGCTCTCTCAACGCTATGGCGCCCCCGGCGATTTCGCCGACGCCTACGTGATCGCGCACGAGGTCGGCCACCACGTCCAGAACCTGCTCGGCGTCTTCGACGAGATGGGAGGCGGCCGCGGGCGGGGAGCGAATTCGAACTCGGTCCGGATCGAGCTGCAGGCGGACTGCTTCGCCGGCGTCTGGGGCTTCCACGCCAACCAGGACCGCAAGGTAATCGACCCCGGAGACTTCGAGGAGGGGCTTCGCGCCGCCGGAGCGATCGGAGACGACCGGCTACAGCGTCGCTCCGAGGGTACGGTCTCGCCGGAGAGCTTCACCCACGGGAGCTCCGAAGACCGGTCGAACTGGCTGCGCCGCGGCCTCGAGGGGGGCGACCCCGGCCGGTGCAATACGTTCCAGCGGCAACTGCAATAGCCGGGCGGTAGGCGGTAGGCGGTAGGCAGGAGGTCCCTCCCGATTCGACGCAGGCTCGCTCGTAGAATGGCCATGTGGCGCGGCGCAGCAGAGATGTTGGAATCGCTGGCGCCGCGCTTTTTCTCCTCGCCGGGTATGCCGCCCTCCTGATCTCTCACGCGTCGCGCGCGGTTGGAGGATCAGACAGCTCGGGGTACTACAACGAGGCGCGAGGCATCGCGACGGGCCGCATCGTCGAGCCGGTCGAGCCGCTCGCGAGACTCCGCCTCCCTCTCGACGACAGCCGTTACTTCATTCCCCTGGGCTATTCGGGGGGCCCGGTGCCTGGAACGATGGCCCCCTCCTATCCGGTGGGCCTGCCGATTCACCTCGCCGCGTCGGCATCGATCTTCGGCTGGGCTTCGGGTCCCTTTTTCGTCAGCCCCCTGGCGGCGGTTGTTTCACTCGTCCTGATCTACCTGGTCGGCCGGGAGCTCGGACTCTCCCGGGCGGCGGGCCTGGCGTGCGCCTCGATGTTCGCTTGCGTTCCGATCCTGGTGTTCCAGGCGTTGCAGCCGATGAGCGACGTCGTCGCGACCGCGTGGGCCCTCGCCGCCGTTTTCCTCGCGCTGCGCGCGCGGAGAACCGGCGCATGGGCGGCCGGGGCGGGACTCGCCTTCGGAGCCGCCGTTCTCGTCCGCCCCTCGTCGGCCGTTCTGATCCTGCCGTTGATCTTCGCGATGCCGCCGAGCCGTCGCGCATGGTCCCTCTTTCTTCTGGGGGGAGCTCCCTGCGCCGCCGTGCTCTTCGCGTTCAACCGCGCCGTCTACGGCGGGATGTTCAGGAGCGGCTACGACGAGAGCGGCGCGTCGACCGCATTTTCCCTTCGCCATGCGGGATGGGGAGTCCGGCGCTACGGCTACTGGATATCCGTGATGATGTCGCCGATCATTCTGCCCTGCTGGATCGCGGGCTGTCTCCGCGCGCGGGGCGGGCCGCGGGATCGCCTCCTTCTGTTGACCTGGTTCGCCGCGTTCTTCGTCCTGTACGCCCTCTACTTTCCCTACGAGGCGTGGTGGTACACGAGGTTCCTTCTGCCGGGCATTCCGGCCCTCCTCATCGCCACGGCGATGGCCGGCGAGGACCTCGTGATCGCGGCATGGAGCTCGCGCTCGATCTCGAAGGGCGCGGCGGTCGCCGCGGGCCTTCTCCTGGTTTGATGAAGGCCTACGGCTGGGGAACCCCGGTCCGCTGGGACTGGATCGAGAAGAAAGACTTTCCGGGGCTGAGGCGCCGGCTGGAGAGGCCGGGGCATCCTCTGTATGCGCTGATGCTCCCGGACGAGGTCGTCCAGGCGAGCCGGAACCTCCCGGGAACGTGGACGTATCTCGGATCTCACGGACCGGCGAGCCTGTGGAGGCTCGAGCCCGCCGCTTCGGACTGATCAGGTCGCGGTCCGGCCTGCCTCCGCCCTGGAAGGACTCTCCGCTTCCGCGCCCCCTCCGTCGCCCGACCCGTTCCCGTTGCGGCGCGATCCGACGAAGACCTGGAAGTCCGCCTCGATCGCACCGCTTCCGTCGAGCCGTTCCTCCACCTGGCAGAGCGCCTCGAGAAGCCGGACATGGGCGGGGACGTCGTCGCGAAAATTCGGGATGATCCCGAAGAGAAGAGGATTCAGGAGCCCGCCGCCGTAGGGATACTCGCGCTCGACGTGGAAGGCCTGTCGCGCGACGGGCAGGACGTCCTCGCTCCGCACGGCCTCCGTCGGGTCGTCGGCGATGACACGCTCCGGCGTCAGCCGCTCGCGACGCCAGAGCGTGTCTCCGCTCGGGAACGCGCGCCGCAGTTCGTCCGGGAGGAGCCGGAAATACCGGTTGATCAGGTGCATCCGCTCTTCCGAATACTGGAAGCGGTTCGGGCCGACGTACTCGTTGAAGACGAATTTGCCGCCGGGAGCCAGAGCGGCATGGATCCTGGCGAAGATCCCCTCGAGGTCCGTGATGTGGTGGAGAACGTCGTTGGCGACGATCGCATCGTACGGCCCTTCCAGCGCCGCGTGCTCGAGGTCGAGGACGCGGTATTCGATGTTCGAAAGACCCGCCTTTTCGGCCTCGCGACGCGCCCGATCGACCGTCGCCGGGGCCGCGTCGCAGGCGAGGATGCGGCCGAACCTGCCGCGCTCGGAAAGGGCGCGCTCGAGCCATCCCGACCCGCATCCGAGAACGAGCGCCTTCTCGACGCGGGCGGGAAGGTGCTCCGCCTCCACGAATGTCAGCCAGTCGCAGTGCGGATTTCCCGAGACGAGCCGGTGCAGATACCGCCGGACGACGGGGGACGCCGTCCAGACGAGCCGCTCCATGTGCGCGGTGAAAACCCCGTCGTTCCAGCGTGAAGAGATTTCCATCGGGAGGAGTCATTATCGTCTTCCGCCGCGCCGTTTGGGAAGCGGGAGGCGGCGGCACTCGGGCGCGGTTACGATGGTCTCGTGCGCGCCAGCCTGGACCTGCCCGGCCCGGCCATCGGAGAGGCGCTCGCGCGCCGCGTCGGCCTTCCACGTTCGGCGGAACGCGATCCTCCTTCTCTTCGCGGCACGCGCTCTCGCGGCCGGCGGCGTGGCGTCTCCGGCGCGCTGGCCGGTGGTTCGCGTCGGCGCCGGGACCGAGGCGGCGATTCTCGCGGGCGGGCGTGCACGCGTCATCATCGTCTTCCGTGCCCCCGCCCCGGTCTCCGAGCGCACTCCGGACTTCGGGATCCGGCGGCGCGCGCTGGCCCGTCTGTCTGCCGACGACTTTCGGCCGCTCTCGAACTGGAAGTCGCTCTCCGCCGCGGCCGGTCTTCTGAGCGCCCGCGGGCTCGAGCGGCTGCGAGGGGACCGACGGGAATCGGCGGCGGACGCTCGACGTACGTGGGGACCTCGCAGGCGTCCCCTCATGCCGCCGGCGTCGCGGCGCTGCTGTCGAGGCGCGCCCGTCGCATCCGCCCGAGACCATCGAGGAGATCCTCGCCGCGACCGGCCTCCCGGTCACCGACGCGCGAAACGGGGAGGACTTTCCCGCGCGTCGACGCCGCCGCGGCTCCCCGGGAGGCGGGTGTGGGCGCCGGCGGAGTGTGCGCCCGGAACGCGCGACGCTCTGCCTGAACGGAGGGAGATTTCGCGTGCAGGCGGCGTGGCGCGCGCCCGCCCTCGGCCGCGGCGGAGTCGGCAAGGCGGTGACGCTGACCGGCGATGCGGGCTATTTCTGGTTTTTCTCCGCCAACAACGTCGAGCTGGTCGTCAAGCTCGTGGATGGCCGCGGTCTGAACGGGCGTTACTGGTTTTTTTCCGGCGCCCTCTCCGACGTCGAGTACACGATTGCCGTCACCGACACCGCGACGGGGGCCGTCCGGACCTACTTCAACCCGAGCGGGACTCTGACGAGTCTCGCCGACGTCTCCGCCTTCGCTCCATGAGGGCCGCGGCGGCGACGCACACGGCGGACACCGCCGACACGATGCATCCCGTGAGGAAGCCGGGAGGACGGTAGCGCAGGCGGATGCCGTGGTTTCCGGAGGGCAGCTCGAGCCGGATCAGAAGATTCTCCGCCCGGGACACCGGCAGCGGGCGTCCCGCTTCGTCCGTCGCCGCCCAGCCTCCATCCTGCACGACGCCGACGACCGCGGCGGTCCGGGCGGGGGCGCTCGATCGGAAGGAGATCTCGTTCGTCCGTTCCCGGTAGCTCGAAATGACGAATCCGTCCGCGGCGCCGCGGGAGGACGGCGGGATGCGGTCCGCTCCGAAGACCCGGGGGAGCGCGAGGCTGTTCTCGAAGACGACGCCATCGGTCCCCGAGTACGCAAGGCGCCACTTGGGTCCCGGGGGCGCCTCGCCCGGCTCTCCCGCGAGATAACGGAGGTTCAGAAGGTCGAGCGCCGGGGCATTCCAGTCCGCGATCCGCTTGAAGTAATCGGCCGGGGGATACCCGCCGGCGCGGTCGAGAAAGTCGACGTAGTCGCGGCGCTCCACCGGATCGTGCGTGCGGATGTCCTCGACGCCGGCGAAGACGTTCGAATTGGGGAAGAGGACGGCGCCGCCGCCGCCCGCGCGGAACGGCCCGGGCCGGGACCGGAGAAATCGGGTCAGAGGCGTCTCGGGAAAGAGGTCAGCCGGCCGGCCGAATCGATGGAGGCGCGACCCCTGGATGCCGAGCTCGACGGCGGCGACCGCGGCGAGCAGGAGGGGGAGACGCCGCGCGGCGGTGCGGTTCACGGCCGCCGCGATGGCGGCGGCCGCGACTCCGCCGAGAGCCGCGAGGGAGAGGATGAGAGCGTGCCTCTGGCTCGCGAGTCCTCCGGCCGCGGCGTGGAGCGGGGCGAGCCGCCACGAGACGAAGAGGGCGGCGACCACGAGAGCCCCCGCCACGGGAAGCAGGGCGATAGCGGCGCCGCGCCTGGCTTCGAGGTCGATTCGCAGGCGGTCGGCCTCGAAGGCCGCGACGGCGGCTGCACCAAAGGCCACCCACGTGAGGTACCGGGTCGGCAGCATGAAGCGCACGCCGGGAAGGTGGAGAAAGATCTCGAAGACCGGCCAGAGGGCCGCGGCCGCCGCCAGCCCGGCGACGACCGGGACGAGGAGCGTGACCGATTCCGAGCGCCGCCGGCTCCCGGGCCGGAGGATGAGGAGCGCCGCCGCCGCGCCGGCGAGGCCGAAGTGTCCGAGCGCCATCTCCGGAAAACTGCCGGCGGCGCCCGGGATCCCCGGCGAGGAGATCTCGTCGCCGAAGGAGCGTGGAAAGAGCGAAGTCACGATCGTGCCGGAAAACCGGGGACCGTGCGGCCGCCAGGAGAGGGGCAGCCTCCGCCAGAACTCGTCGGCCACCCGGATGCGGTTGGATGCCCCGATCGCGAGCGCCTGAGGGAGCAGCAGGAAGGCGGACAGCCCGATCGCGGCGAGCGCGCAGATCCCGATGTCGCGCGCGAGCCGGATCGAATCGGGCAGCGCTCCGAAAAGCGCCCGCGCCGCGAGCCACAGAGCCAGAAACATCGCGCCCAGGACGACGCTTTCAGGATGACCGCAGAGCGGCCAGACGAAGAAGACCGACGTCAGGAGAACACGCGCCCGCGCGCGGCTCGGAGCGTTCCGCAGGAGCTCGATCGCCAGCGCGGCCCAGGGCCAGAGGCAGATGACCGCCGTGTGGGGGAAGAGGAGCCACGGTGTCATCGTCATGGACAACGCGAACAGAACGCCGCCGAAGGCGGCCGACCCTCGCGAAACCGAGAGCTCGCGCAGCCACAGCATCATTCCCGACAGCGCGAGAAGAATTTTCGCCGCCGCCGCCAGCGTGAAGCCCGACGCGAGCGGGACCGGCAGCATCAGGAGCGAGAAGGGCGAGAAGGGAGCGGATTGCCCGTTGGACGCAAGCGGCATTCCCGATCCGTTCCATCGGTTGCGCAGAGGCAGCGACCCTTCCTTCCACGCCATCCGCGCGGCCTTCGCCCACGGAGCCATCTGGGTGATGGCGTCGTTCAGGTTGGCGTTGTACCGGACTGCGGGACGGACGTGGCTCCAGGGCGGGAGCAGCATCGCGTGGTCGACCGGCAGAATCGTTCCGCCTGAAAAGAAACCGGGGAAAAGTAGCGCGACCGGGAGGAGGAAGGCTGAGACCGCCTCGGCCGCGTTGAAGGGCCGCCGGAGCCATCGAGCCGCGAGGATGACCGCGCCGGCGACGATCCCCAGCAGCAGGAGGAGCCAGACGGGGTGTGCCAGAGAAACGCCCGTCAGCGGATCGCGGTGGCTTCCCGGAAGGGATCGAGGAATTTCGCCGGAAGCGGGCGCGACTCCGCGCGCCCGGTCGCCTCGGCGATGATGACGTGGGGAAGCTCCGGCGTGTCTTCCCACGTTTCGTGGCGCTCGAGGCCGCGCAATTCCGCCACGTCGCTTTCCCCGTACCTCTGGAACCTCACGTTCGCAAATCCGCTCGCCCGCAGGACGGCTGCCAGGGACGGCGCGTTGTAGAGAAATCGGTGGCCCCATCCGTGGAACGCGCGATTCAACTGGAAGCAATCGCGAAGGCTCTCGTCGTCCTCCGACCATTTCCCGATCTGGTAGTGGGTCAGGTATACCCAGTCGAGGTTCGGGGTCGAAAGCCGGAGGACCCCGTCCTCGCGCAGCGCCCGCCGGCACTCGGCGAGAAACGCCAGGCCGTCGTCGAAGGCAAGGTGCTCCAGGAAGTGCTCGGCATAAATGGCGGCGACGTTTTCGAATGGGAGGCCGGAGGTGACGTCGAGCACACGATCGACCCCGGGGAGCGGCCGGCTGTCGATGTTGACCCACCCGGCGATCGCTTCGCTGCCGCATCCCACGTGCAGGCGGGCCGAGCCGCCCGATCTGGCGGCGGCGCTCCGGGCGGCTACTCTTCCGAAGAATTTCATCGGAGAGTCTTTACCACACGGGCGCGAGCGAAAGTCCGCTCTACGCGAGAGCCGGCCGGAAGAACGCGGACAGCGCGGCGGCCACCGCCCGGGGCCTTTCGATTGGCGACGCGTGCCCCGCTCCCGCGATGGCGAGAAACTGGGCTCCGGGTATGGACTCCGCCATGCGCCGGGCGTCCTCCGCCGGCGCGATCTCGTCATACTCGCCCGTGAGGACGAGCGTCGGGATGGCGATCTCGCGAAGGAACTCCGTACGGTCCGGCCGGTCCCGCATCGCCTCGAGGTCCGACCGCAGCGTGGCCGCGGTCTGGCGCAGAATCGTCCGTCGAACCCTCTCCACGACGTCGGCACGGGTGCGCGCCTCGGCGGAGAGCAGTTTCGGGATCATCGCGTCCGCGACCGCGGCGGCGCCGCCCTTCTCGAGAGAGGCGATGGCTTCCCGCCTCTTCTCGCGCCCGGCGTCGTCGTCGGCCCCCGCGCGGGTATCTACGAGCGCGACAGCGCGGACGCCCGCGGGATGGTCTCGCAGCAGTCCGAGCACCGCGTATCCTCCCATCGAGAAGCCGGCGATCCCGACCGGAGGCGGAGCGGCGGACACCAGGGCCGCGAGATATTCCGAATAGCTCGCCATGGTCCCCGCGGCGGGCAGCGGGTTCTCGGGCCGCCCCGGCAGGTCGGGCTTCAAGACCCGGAACTCGCTCGACAGGACCCGGGCCACGCCGGACCACATGCCTCCGTCGAGCGGATAGCCGTGCACCAGGATGAGAGTCGGGCCGGAGCCCATCTCCCGGACTTCGAAGCTCTGCCCGTCTCGGTCGATGTGCATGGGCGCATCATAAACACGTCGGCAGCGCTGGTGCGCCGCCAACGGCCGCGTGAGCCTCTCCCTCCCTTCGGTCGGGGACGACACACGCGGCGAGCGGATGAATCCGTGCGGCAAATCAGCCGATTCAGAGGCGTTTGCCGCAGGCACCGATCGAAACACCGTCGGTCTTATGGGAGGCCGGCGTCGAGGGGCGTGATGAAATTCGATTGCCGGTGCGGCGTCTTTTCCCGAAGCCCCTCACCGCGCAGGCTCTGGCCGAGCCGTCGCGGCGCTCTTCGGGAAAGTTGAGAGTCGAGAGTCAGAATTAAGAGTTAAGAGACTCAGGTACGGATTGATTCGGCGCGGACCGCCTTCCTGCTCTCAACTCTCGACTCAAACCTCTCCACTACGACGCGCGCGGCGTCGTCTTTGGCGTCGTCGCGGACGCCGGCTTGCGCGTGCGCTTCCTTGCCGGCGCGCGTTTGCCGCCCGCCGGGGCGCGGCGGGGAGCGACCTCCGCTTTCAACCCGCGGGCCTCGCGGTCCCGCTTGGCGAGCGCGCCGAGAGCGCGGGAATCCTCCGTGCTGTAGAAGGGCCTCGGAGTGCGCGTTGCGCGGGGAGCGGCTCCGATCGATTCGATCTCGCTCTGATCCATCGAATACAGCTGGCCGTCCATCGTCGTGAAGACGACGCGCGAGCCCGAAGTTCGCGGAGCCTCGCGCAGGAGATAGACGGTCCCGTTGCGAAGCGTCAGGCGGGACGCCGGACCCGGCTCCGGGTCCTCGGGCGGGGCCGCGTTCGCGGCTCGGGCGAGCGCGATCCATGCGCCCAGGAGAATCCAGCCGCCTGTCGTTCTGGTCAGGATCGGATCATTGTGCCACCGGAAGGAACCCCGCCGCGCGCCCGATCTTCCGGGTGAGGGTCGAGACGGCCGCCCGGTCGAGCTCGGACGGCGTCCACCACCGCGCCCCACCGCCCGTCACCGGCGCTATCGGGAGCTCTGCCGGCAACGCGCGAAACACCGCGATCTCCAGGCGCCTCCGCATGATCGTATGGTCCGCCGGCGCGGGCGGCGTGGCGTCGTCGAGCATCAGACCGAGCGAGCGCAGCAGAAGCCCCAGGTCCTCCTTCGCGGCCGGCAAGGTCTCCGCCTGCGCGGAGGGGAACTCCCACAGCCCTCCCAGGGAGGCCCGTCCTGCCCGACGGAGGAGAAGCGCGCGCCCTTCCCGGCGGACCACGCCAGCGGCGACGGTCGCGCGCCCCATCGGGGGCTTCGACGGGCGCCGGGGATACCGCTCCGGATCTCCGGACGCGAGGCCGGCACATTCGGCGCGGAGCGGGCATCGGGGGCAGAGCGGCCGCCGGGGAAGACAGATCGCCTGTCCCAGATCCATCAGCGCGGCGGTTGCGTCGCCGGGCCGGGCGAGGGGGAGGAGCTCGGTCGCGGCGACGAGAACCCGCTGCCGGTGAGCCCGAGATCCGGCCGTTCCCGGGATGGCGTGAACGCGGGAGAGGACTCGCGTGACGTTCGCATCGGCCGCGGGCGCCCGGACGTCCCAGGCGAGCGACGCCACGGCGGCCGCCGTGTATTCGCCGAAGCCGGGAAGCGCGCGGAGCGCCGCGATGTCGCGCGGCAGCTCGCCGCCGTGCTCCCGTACGACCTGGCGCGCCGCCCGCGAGAGGTGCCGCGCCCGGGCGTAGTACCCCAGGCCCGACCACTCGGCCAGCACCGACTCCTCTTTCGCGCGCGCGAGAGAGTCGATGTCCGGGAAGCGGTCGAGGAAGGAGACGTACCGCGGAAGGACCGCCGCCACGGTCGTCTGCTGGAGCATGACTTCCGAGACCCAGATGCGGTAGGGGTCGCGTGTCCCGCGCCAGGGGAGCTGCCGGTTCTCTTTCCGGTACCAGGAGAGGAGCCGGCGGCGAAGAACGGAGGCCGTCAGCTCCTCAGTTCTCGGTGATGGCGGTGACCTCTTCGCGGGGCGCGATCCAGCCGGGCACTCTCATCAGGTCCCGGACGAACTGCTTCTCCTCCTCGTTCGGGAGGACCTCGGCGGCGTGCTTCGCGTACGCCTCGGGCGACAGCCGTTCTCCCGTGACCGAGTACGGCTCGCCCGCGAACTCCCCGATCGAGCGATGAAACTTCATGTCGGGAGCGACGATGGGATCCACTCCCGGGGGAAGGAGGCGGCTGATCGACTGGAGGAGCTTCTCGACCTCCTGGCGATACATTTCGCGGGAGAGCTCGTTCAGGTGCGCCTTGTCCGGCGCCTCCGACTGCCTGGATTCGTCGTACCGGCCCTTCAGTCCCCAGACGTAGAACCACTCGGCGGATGACGAGGAGTCCTTGCCGAAGAGGTCGTACGCCGTCGAGAGCCACTTGTTGATGTACTTCTGGAGGAGCGCGGGCGGAACGCGGCCCGCCTTCACGATCCGCTGGAGGCCCATGTGGCCCGTGCCGAGGTGAAAGCCTTCTTCGCGGAGCATGGGGCCCATCGACCGCGCGAGCGGCTCGAACGCCGACGTGGAGAGCATGTTCAGCTGAAACTTCCCGTCGCGGTCGACGAACTCGGTGTAGGTGAAAAAGTCGACCCAGTTGTCGACGTCCACGTTGAACGACCCGAGCAGGCGGCTGTTGTCCCACGCGCGGCGCTCGAGGAGCTTGCGCGCCTCGACCTTGCCCGTCTCTCCGAACTGGTTGACGAGCAGGTGGCACATCTGCCAGCCGTGCCGCATCTCTTCGACCATGATCCGGCAGACGCTGTCGGTGTCGTAGTCGGAAGGAGAGGTGTCGAGAAGGTTGCGCTGCTGTTCGACAGAAGCGAACTCGGTGTCGCCCTGATAGACGATGAGGTTCAAGAGCGCGTCCCGGATCTGCTGCTGGGGAATCTGAGTGACCCGCTCCCACTTCCGGTTGCCGGCGAAGTCGCCGAACTCAATCTCGGAAGTCTTCAGGTCTCCGTACTTCGCCTCGAACTGATAGTCCGAGAAGCGGGGCAGGCGAAGGTCGATGTCCTTCTGCCAGGAGCGGAACGAGTCGATCCAGTCGTCGAACGTCGAGATTTTTTTCACAACCATATGAACCGCGTATCATACCGGCATATGCCCTCGAATCCCGATTTTCCAGGACGCATTCCGCACCTCTGATGACGCTCCGAATCGACTGGGAGGGCCTGATCGTCGGCTTCGAGAGCCGGTCCCACCGGATCACCCACTTTTTCGACCGGGAGACCGGGGACGTCGAGCAGGCGCTCGTCTCGGATTCCCGGCGTCACGCGGAGTTTTCGGAAAACCCGCGGTTCGTGGCTTTGCCGCGGGACCAGGGGGAGCGCACGCTCGGAGACCTCGAGGCGTTCCTTCCTCATTGCGAAGACGAGGCCTGCCGGCGGACGCTGGCCGCCTCGCTGCAGGGGCAGGATTCCGCCGCCACGTTTCGCACGACCCTCCTGCGTTTCCCCAAGGAGGAGGCGCGTTTCTTCCACTTCAAGGAACGGCAGGCCCTGGAAAGAGCTCAGAACTGGCTGAGTGGCCAGGGAATCCCGTTCTCGCGCCCGGACCGCGGTCTGACGACGTTCTCCTGATCCGTGTTCTGACGTTCAACGCATAACGCTCAACCTTCCTTCAACCCTCCCTTGTCTTCACCATTCGACGCGCGCGAGGTCCGGATCTCGGCCCTCCTCGCGGAGAGTTACGAGATGGTCGGGCATCTCGGCCGAGGCGGTTTCGCGACGGTGTACCGCGTCCGGAATCGCCGGCTCGACCGGATCGAGGCTCTGAAGGTCCTCGCGGCCGACATCGAGGACCCGGATTTCGCGGAGCGCTTCCGGCAGGAGGCGCGGCTGGCGGCGTCCCTGGACCACGCGAACATCATCAAGATCTTCGCGTACGGGCAGCACGAGGACCTCTGCTGGTTCACGATGCAGTTCGTCGACGGCCCGACCCTGATCCGCGAGCTCAAGCAGAAGGGCCCGTGGTCCGAGGTCGAGACGGCCGCGCTCGCCGCCGCCGTGTGCGACGCGCTCGACTACAGCCACGCGCGCGGCATCGTGCACCGCGACATCAAGCCCGAGAACATCCTGGTCGACATCCGGCGCCATCCGTACCTGATGGACTTCGGCATCGCCAAGTCGGAGCAGAGCGTCGTTCACACGCGGACGGGCACGATCCTCGGCTCGCCCGCCTACATCGCGCCGGAGCAACTGACGGGCGGAGCCATCGACGGCCGGGCGGACATCTATTCGCTCGGCGCGACCCTCTACCGGATGGTCTCGAACAGCTTTCCTTTCCAGGACACCGACCCGGTCCGCATGGCCATGAAGCGGTTCACGATGGCGGCGGAGCCGCTCGGCCCGAAGCGCCCCGGAATCCACCCGATCTTCGAGTCGATCGTGATGAAGTCGCTCGAGCGGGACCCTGCCGCCCGTTTCCAGACCGCTGGCGAGATGGGACAGGCGTTGAAAGATTTTCTCGCCGGCAACCCGGTGCCGCTTCCGCCTCCGGACAAGTTCGGACGACCTCCCGAACACGGTGGCACGCCGTCCGGGCGTTCACTTCCGTCCGGCGGCACGCCGTCCGTCCTCTCGGCGACCGTCGGGCCCTTCGTCGAGCTTCCCGCGGCCGCGGTTCTTTCCGCATCGGTGCCGACCATCCGCACGGCCCCGCCGGCGGCCTCCGCCGCCCTCCCTCCCCTGCCGGCGCGCCGCCGCGGCCGGATGTGGTGGATCGCCGCCGCGATCGGATTGCCGGCGCTCGGGGCGTTTCTCGCGACGCGAACCTCTCACGTCGCCCCCCCGGTGTCCGCCGCCCCGGCCGCCGCTCCGACGGTTTCCTCGCTTCGCCCGACCGCTCCTCCCGCCACGCCGCCGCCCGCGCCGACCGCGGCGCCGGAACCGACTCCCGGCGCGCGCGTCGCGGCCGCGGCTTCCTCGCCCGCCGAGCGGCCCCGTCCCGTTCACCCGCCGCCGGCGCGTCCGCGCGCCGACCCGTCCGCGGCGGAGCCCGGCGCGGCGTCGTCCCGCCGGCCGGCGGTTCCGGCGCAGAGTGAAAGCGCGCCGGCGATCGAGCTGTCCCCTGAGCTGTTGCGCGAG
Source organism: Acidobacteriota bacterium (assembly GCA_020199905.1). Taxonomy (GTDB): domain Bacteria; phylum Acidobacteriota; class Thermoanaerobaculia; order UBA5066; family Gp7-AA6; genus JALYUA01. Next base: position 155,941 of record JAIVJS010000071.1, on the reverse strand, counting down.
TTCGCCAACCGAAGCGTCGGGCTGCGTGTGACGATCGCCGAGGACGGGACGGTGAAGGACGCGCGGGTCATCTCTCCCGTCTGCCCGGAGTGCGACCGCGCCGCACGCGCCGCGATCCTCCGCTATCGCTTCAAGCCGGCGCGGGACTCCGAGGGCCGCCCCGTTCAGTCCACGGTCGGTGTGCCGGTTATAATTCCGGGGCCCGAAAACCCGTGAAAACCATGAGGAGCGCCATGACGCGACGCCGATATTCTGTTTGCGCCTTCGTCGTCGCCGCGCTCACCCTGGCGACCGGCTGCGCGAAGCGGCTCGAGCTGAAGATGACGATCGACGTTCTGTCGGAGCCCGGCAAGGCCGAGGTCAAATACCGCAACAAGACAGTCGGGTCCGTCCCGCAGCGCTTCGAGATCGAGACCTTCGACGACCTCGAATCCATCCAGGCGACCGCGACGGAGGGAGAGGTCGTCGAAAAGCGGATCCGGATCCTGTCCCCCGAGACCGCGCAGGTGATCTTCCGCTTCGCGAAGGAGCCGTCGCCGCTCGCGAAGAAGCTCGGAGCGGGGCGGCTTCTCGTCTTCGAGTACTCCGAGAAGGTCTCCTTCGACAGCGGCAAGTCCGACCTGAAGCCGGAGGCTCTCCCCATCCTGAACAAGCAGAAGGAGATCCTGAACACCTACTTCCCGAACGCGAAGGCCTATGTCTGTGGATACACCGACGCGACGGGGAAGGACGACTTCAACCTCAAGCTCTCGCTCGACCGCGCCAACGCCGTCTTCAACTACCTCTCGGCGGCCGGAGGCGTCGCGAAGGCGAGGCTCGAGCCCCGGGGTTTCGGCAAGGACTTCCCGGTCGAGAGCAACGCGACGCCCGCGGGACGCGCCCTCAATCGCCGCACGGAAGTGGTGCTGCCGGAATAGCGAGGGGACGGGAATCGGGAATCGGGAGCCGAGCGACCAACGGGAGCGAGAGGGCCGCGGTACTCCGCGGTCAACGAGATCGGGAATCGAGGAGCCCCCGCTCTCGTCGTCCTTTCAATCCGGACCGCTCGACCTCTCCAGCACCAGAGTCCCGAACCGCTTCGCGTCGTGGAAGTCGACGGGGTCGCGGTGAAGAGGAGACCAGGCGGAGAACTCGTCGGGGCCGCGTCCCGCGCCGCGGTCGACGCGGAAGAAGTTGGCGCGCCAGACGGGCGGAATCGAGCCTCCGCACAAGGGCGCGAGGGGAATCGACAACAGCGCCGACCAGCTCTTCTCCCGCCGTTCTACGCGCGCCCTGTATCCCGCGCAATCCCAGCCGACGTCGAGACAGATCGTCGGGCGGACGAGGCGCGGCGACAGGATCGCGGCGTCGAACAGCGTTCCGAGCGGGTTGATCTCGAACTCGAAGTACGCGTGCGGAGGATCGAGGGGCGTGAGGAAGACCTCGAAGACGTCTTCCTCCCACAGAGAATCGTCTCGCCGCACCTTCGTCGCCACGCATCCGTCGTCCCGCGCGTCGAAGCGGACGAGGAGGCACCCGGCCCGCCAGCCCAGGCGCACGGCGGTCTTCAGACGCGGGTCCTCTCCATCCCGCGCGCGGACGAGCGGCATCGAGGGAAGGGAGACCAGGCGGTCTGTCGGGGAGAGGAAGGGGACGCGGGTCCGGGGCGGGGGAGTCAGAGCTTCCACTGCCGCACGAGATTGAATCCGAGATAGTAGCCGTGCGGGTGAAGCCCCGAAAAATCCGTCGCGATGTACTGGTCCACCGTCGTTCCGCGCTGATTTCCGACGGTGAAGGCGAAGCGGTGCCGCACGACGGTCTTCTCGATCGCGGCGATCCAGGCGACCCCCCGCGAGTCGGCCTTCCCGAGGCGCGGCTCGACCTCTCCCTGGACGTTGATGGATCGAGTGACGGCGATGGACACCGCCGCCGGCACGCTGAAGAGATTCTCGTAGAACGGCTTCGGCGACACGAAGCGCTGTCCCGAGGTCTTCGAAACGTACGTCGGAACGGCGGTCAACCGCACCCGCGAGCCGAGCGACACCCCCAGGATCGCCTGGGCGAAGACCCCGTTGCGGTTCTGGAGGTTCGCTTCGGTGCGCCAGTCGCCCCCGAGCCGGACGGCCGCGGAGAGCGGACCCGCCGAGAAGACGTGGTACCTGACGTCGAGCTCGTAGACGTCGAGCCCCGAAGTCCGGTAGAGGGAGACGTCCAGGTCGTCGATCGGGGCGTAGGCGAGTCCGATTCCGATGTCGGCTCCCGAGTCGAAGGAATAGAGCGAGTGGATGTCGCTCTGCTCGACGGGCTGGGAGAACCGGTGGGTGAAGAGGACGGTCAGAGTCCGTCGGCGAGGGGCGTCGGCCGAGGGGAGATTGATGATGCGGGAGCCCTCGGGCGGCCGCGGCGCGGCGGCGCCGTCGGCCGTGGTCTCTTTCGGCGCGGCGGGCGCCTCCGGAGTCGCCGGCGGCGCGTCTGTCCGGGCGGGGAGGCGGGCGGCGGGAAGAAGAATCGCTGCGGCCAGAGCGGCGACGGCGCGGAATTTCATGCGCGCGGAGTATAGCGACCAGAGACCCCGGCGCCCGGGGGCTTTAACCGGCTCTTAGTTAAGCGCGGAGCAGACCTGCCCCCCAGTGCAGCCCCGCGCCGAGAGCGGTGAAGCAGATGAGGTCGCCTGCCTTGACGCGCCCCGCCTGCTTCGCCTCGTGAAAGACGAGCGGAAGGGTCGCGGCCGTGGTGTTCCCGTACTTCTGGATGTTGTTGAAGACCTTTTCGTCGGAGAGCCCGAGCGTCTTCTGGACGGATTCGTTGATGCGCAGATTGGCCTGGTGCATGAGAAGCAGCGACAGGCTTTCGAGGGACTCGCCATGTTTCTCGAGGGTCTCGCGGACGATCGCCGGCATCGCCGTCGTCGCGAGACGGAACACCTGGCGGCCTTCGACCACCGGAACGGTCCGGTTGTCCTCGAACTGTTCGGGGGAAAAGTACGGGAAGGACGCGGAGCCGCCACCGGGCACGTACAGCTTGTCCCAGTGCGTTCCGTCTGTCCGCATCTCGAAACCCAGGAATCCCCGGCCGTCGTCCACGTCGTGCGCCTCGAGGACGAAAGCACCCGCGCCGTCTCCGAAGATCACGGCGCGGTCGCGCTGCGCCGTCCCCCAGGCGTAAGCCGCGGGCGAGACCGGCCCTTCGGCTTCGCCGAACATCACGGCCCACTCCGCCTCCGACCAGGGGTAGAGAGAAGCGTGGCACTCGCCGCCGACCAGCAGGACGCGCCGGTAGGTCCCGGAGCGCAGAAAGGCGTCGCAGACCTGAAGCCCGGAGAGAAATCCCGCGCACTGCATCCGGATGTCGAGAGCGGGGGTCTCGTGCAGCCCGAGCGCCGCCGCCAGAAGGCCGCCGTTTCCGGGGAAGTAATGCGCCGGCGTCATGGTCGCGAAGACGATCAGATCGATCTCGCCCGCCTCGAGGCCGGCATCCTCGAGGGCGCGCCTTGCCGCCTCGATTCCCAGATCGCAGGAAGAGGTCCCGGCGCGGGCATAACGCCGCTCGGCGATCCCCGTCCGCTGCCGGATCCACTCGTCGCTCGTGTCCATCAGGCGGGACATGCGCTCGTTGGTGACGACTCCCTCGGGAACGAACATCCCGGAGCCGCGCACGACCGTACGGGGAGAGCCCACGGGCGAAGTCTACCGGAGAGTTCTGAGTTTTCAGTTTTCACTGATTCAGTCTGGGACGCCCGCTGCGGACTGAAAACTGACGACGGACGACTACCTCAATCTCGCGCTCTCCGTGTCTCCCGTTCCCTGATCGATCTGCTCGGTGACGGCGTAGATACGGCCCCCGGCCGAGGTCTCGACGCGAAGGCGGGCGACCGCGAGTCCGGAGCCGCCCACGGTCGTCAGCACGGCCGGAATCCGGAGGCTCGCCTGCGAGCCGATCGAAACGGTGCGGCGGCCGGTCTCGTTTCCGGAATCGTCGTAGCCGATCACCGTCACGGCGCTCGCCGCTCCGGAGTTGAACAGCAGCAGATCCGTCGTGCGGGCGTCGGTCGTCGGAGCGCCGAGCGACTCCGCCGCACCGGCCGGCGCGATCGCCTCGGAGGGAGAGAGCGCCGAGACGATCGCCGCGTAATCGCCCTCTTCGCGGCGCGAAGCGATGCGGACCGCAACGGCGACCGGCCCGTCCGCCGTGTACGTCACGGCTCCGCCCGCGAGAACGCCGAAGAAACTGGTCAGAGCGTCCTCGATCACGCGGTTGCCGCCCGGCGGGAGCGCGATCGTCGCGAGCCGGGGCGCCCCGCCCCCGTTCTCCTGGATGAAAGAGAAGGTGACGTTGACCGGCCGCGTCGCATCGGGATTGGAGACGTAGAGGTCCGACAGGCGCCCTCCGGCTCCCGCGAAGTTCGAGAGATGCGGGAAGACGCCTTCCGTCGACGACGCGGTCGGGGGCGACGTCGCGACGTCCGTGTTGCCGGCGTCGAAGACGTTCACGTAGGACTGCACGGATCCCGACGCCACGGCGACCCGGATCACGTCGCCCGGCTCGGGGGACACGCCGAACGCCGAAGCGGCGGGGTTAAACTCTTCTGCCACGTTTCGCGTCAGCACGAACCGCCGCGTTCCGCGCACGGTGCCGTCGGGGGCCACCAGGGTGGCGGTCGCGTCGCCCGCGACCGCGCTGAAGATGCCGAAGACGGAGACCTCGGAAGGGCGAACGCCGAGAAAAAACGTGCTGGAAGAGCCCTGCCCGAGCGAATCGTCGGTCGAGGACGCCCGCATCGAGAACCCGAACGAGGAACCATCGTCGCGCAGCCGGGCCGAGCGGATGGAAACGGACAGATCGGCGGCGTTGCCCGAGGCGACGCGCACGCGAACGGGTCCGAACTCCGCCCCCGCGCCGGAGCTCGCGTCGTGAAACGTATCGGGAAGGACGAGGGTCTGGCCCGGCGCCACCGAAAACGGCGTGCTGGGCGCGAACGACGCGTCGGAGAAGAGAAAGAGGAGGTCGCCTGAGATCGGCGCCGAGCCCCGATTCACCATCGTCGTCTGGATGGCGATCCTCGGGCCGGGGGCGACACCGAACTGCGCCGCCACTGGAACCGTGAGGTCCGTCACGCCGCCCACGGTCTGGAGGACCAGGTGGATGAGCTTTCCCTCGCTGCCCGTCCAGATGCCGGAGCCCGTCGCCTCGATCCCATAGGCGTTGACGGAGGGAAACTCGGTCCTCAGCAGGCCCGGCGCGGCGACGGTCGTCTTGACGTCCGCCGCCGCCGCGGTGGCCTTCGTGCTCGTGAAGGTCGTCAGGATCGCGGTCGAGTCGCGGACAACGGCCGGCCGCTTGTTCACCGTGGCGAGGACATCGAGCGTTTCCGGAGCCAGGACCGCCAAGCTGGCGGCCGCAATCGCCGGATCGAGGACAACGACGCGCCCGTTGGACGTCGGCGCCTCGGCGACGTAGATCCGGCCGTTGAAGATGTCGAAGTGGATGGGATTCAGAAAACCCGAGTACGCGGTGACCAAGCCGGTCGCCGGGTCGAACCGGTCCATGCGGTTGGCGGAGAATTCACAGATCCACAGCGTCCCGCGCTCGTCGAATTGAAGCTGGGTCGGGTTCAACCTGCCGAACGTCGGGTTCGAGATCGTCCAGGACGTTTCGGTCGCCGCCCCCGGGACGTATCGAACGAGCCGGTTGTTCCCGAAGTCGGCCATCCACATCGCCCCGTCCGGCGAGACGACGATGTCCGAATAGGCGAAGGTCTTGCCGGAGCGGTAATCCGTCACGACGAGGGAGCTCGGATCCAGGGACTGGAGGCGGCCGTTGGTCTGCGGAAACCAGACTTTTCCGTCGGGGGCGCGGTAGAACCCCGCCGGACGCGAACCGGGCACGGCCCACTCCCGAAGCTGATTCGTCTCGGTGTCGAGCCGCCCGAGCGCGGAGAATCCGGCGTCGATCTGGCTCTGCCCGTTCTCGATGAACCAGACGTATTTGCCTTCAACGGTGAAATCGACCGGGTTCGCTCCGAGGCCCTTGTCGGCCCGTATCTGCCACTGCTTGAAGGTGATCCCGTCCGGCTGGAGCTGCACGATCCTGTCATTCGACGGAACCAGAAACCAGACGCTGCCGTCCGGCTGGACCTGCAGATTGACGCCGGTCACAAACCGGTCGTTTTCGACGGTCCAGGTCGTCACTGAGACGACGGTGGTGGCGGTCTGGGCCGCCGCGAAGCCGGAGAGGAGCAGAAGAAGGGCGAAGGACGGGAGAATTCGGGCGCGGAAGGACATTCGGCGGATGATAACGCAGGGGTTTCGGCGGGCATTTCCGCGATTCCCCTTCGGTTCTGGATCGAGGTCAGCAACCCGATGCCAACGTCGTCTCCTCTCGCTCCGATCCTCGCGGCCCGGACGGCCGACAGCGCTTCCGAGCTCGTCGAGCGACTGCCCGACGGCCGGCTGCGGTGCTACGCGTGCGGACACCGCTGCCCGATTCCCGAGGGACGAGCCGGAGTCTGCAAGGTCCGTTACAACGAAGGCGGGACCCTGCGCGTCCCGTGGGGCTACGTCGGCGCCCTGCAGTGCGACCCGATCGAGAAGAAACCGTTCTTTCACGCGCTGCCCGGGACGGACGCGTTCTCCTTCGGAATGCTCGGGTGCGACCTGCACTGCGGCTACTGCCAGAACTGGTTCACCTCGCAGTCGATCCGCGATCCGCGCGCGATCGCGCCGCCGCGAGACGTCACGCCGGAGATTCTCGTGGACCTGGCGGAGGAGCAGGGCGCCCCGACCGTCGTCTCGACCTACAACGAGCCTTTGATCACGTCGGAATGGGCCGTCGAGATCTTCCGCGAGGCGAAGCGCCGGAATTTGAGAACCGCCTACGTCTCCAACGGCAACGGCACCCCGCAGGTGCTCGACTACATCCGGCCGTGGATCGACTTCTACAAGGTGGATTTGAAGTCGATGGACGACCGCCACTACCGCGAGCTCGGCGGCGTCCTGCAGAACGTTCTGGACTCGATCCGGGCCATCTACGAGCGGGAGATCTGGCTCGAGGTGCTGACGCTCGTCATTCCTGATTTCAATGACTCGGAAGCGGAGCTGCGGGAAGCGGCGCGATTCATCGCGTCGGTGTCGGTGGATGTCCCCTGGCACGTCACCGCGTTCCATCCCGACTACAAGATGAACGACCGGGGCAGCACGCCGGCCAGGACCCTGATCCGCGCCGCCGAGATCGGCGCCGAGGAGGGACTTCGGTACGTCTACGCGGGCAACATCCCGGGGCGGGTCGGGGAGTGGGAGAACACCCGCTGCCCGAACTGCCGCCGGACACTGATCGAGCGCCACGGATTCGTCGTGCTGTCCAACCGCGTCGAGTCGGGCCGCTGCCCCCGCTGCGGCGCCGGGATCCCGGGCCGCTGGGACTCCTCGCTGGAAGGAAAGACGCGGACGCACGGGATCCCGCTGCCGGTGCTTCAGGGAAGTTGAGAGACGAGAGTCGAGAGTCGGGCTTCCGGGTCTGAGCTCTGAACTCTCAACCCTCAACTCTGAACTCCCCGTAAACCCTCCCGAGCCCCCCTCGTCCAACCCTCGACATCCGAAGGGGGCCCATGACATCGATCTCCTGGAATCGCGATGCGGCGGCGCATCTCCTCCGGCGGGCCGGCTTCGGCGGGACTCCCGCGGAGACGGACGCGCTGGCCGACCGGGGTCTGGACGGAGCCGTCTCCTCCCTCGTCGATTACGACGCGGTCGACGTGACCGCCTACGAGGCGGCTCTGGCCGCCCGCAGCTACAACATCGCGACGACCCGGGGGATCCAGCAGTGGTTCCTCGACCGGATGGCGAACTCGCCCCGGCCGCTGGAAGAGAAGATGACCTACTTCTGGAACCTCCACTGGACGTCCGGGATCTCCAAGGTCCGCGGCGTGACGCTGATGCTGAACCAGAACAAGACCGCGCGCCAGGCGGCGGTCGGCCGTTTCGACGACCTCGTGGTGAAGATGTCCTCCGATCCGGCGATGCTCGTCTGGCTGGACAACTGGTTGAACCGCGCGGCGCAGCCCAACGAGAACTACGCCCGCGAGCTGATGGAGCTGTACACCCTCGGAATCGGCAACTACACCCAGAGCGACGTGACGGCGCTCGCGCGGGCGCTCACCGGATGGACGGTCCAGAACTACCGCCAGGCGGACAACTACAACGGCGCGACGTTCGTGAACAACCCGGCGATCCACGACAATGGAAGCAAGACCCTCCTCGGACAGACCGGGAACTGGAATCCCACGGACGCGATCAACATCCTGCTGACGCGCACGGATGCGCGCGGCTCCGTCTCCGGGCGCTTCATCGGCGCGAAGCTGTGGCGCTTCTTCGTCTACGACGATCCGCCCGACTTCATCGTCGACCAGCTCGCGGCGGTGTGGGTGTCCTCCGGCCGGGTCGTGCGCGAGGTGTTGCGCGCGATTTTCACGAGCCCGGAGTTCTACGAGCCCCACGCGCGCAAGACATGGGTCCGCAGTCCCGTCGAGTACGCGGTCGCGTCCATTCGGATGCTCGAGGGGACGAGCGACTTCTCCTCTCCCGCCGCGTCCTTGAACGGCATGTCGCAGAGCCTCTTCGATCCGGAAGATGCGAAGGGATGGGACTGGGGCCTCTCCTGGCTCAATAGCCGCCAACGTCGATAAGAAAGTGCGGGGTCTCGTCCACCTGATGCTGACCAGCCCGTATTTCCAGTTCGCGTGACGGGAACCCGCAAAGGAACGCCATGAGCTTTTCGAGACGCGACTTTCTCCTTCGCAGCGCGGGGTTCGTGACGGTTTCCGCGATGGTGCCGAAATGGTCGGTAGCGGCCAGCCGGGGGTTCGAAGCCGTCGAGGCGGACGCGGCGGCGTCGGAACGGACCCTCGTGATCCTGGAGCTGATGGGCGGCAACGACGGGCTCAACACCGTCATCCCGTACGCGGACGCGAAGTACGGCCAGCTCCGCTCCCGGATCGGCATCCCCTCCAATACCGTTCTGCCGCTGGACTCGAAGCTGGGCCTCCACCCGAAGATGACCGGGCTGAAGGCGCTCTGGGACGCGCAGCGGGTGGCGGTCGTCGAGAACGTCGGCTATCCGAATTCGAGCCTCTCGCACTTCGCCTCCCGCGACATCTGGCACACGGCGGACCCGAGCCTTGTCGAGCACCGCGGCTGGCTCGGGCGGTGGGCCGACGCGAATCTCGCCGGAAACGGGAACCCGCTCTCATGCACGGCAATCAGCAGCTCCCTTCCGCGCACTCTGCTGGCCGACAACGTCCAGGTTCCCTCCTTCCTGACGCTCGCGACCTACTCCTACCAGACCGACGGCGCGGCGGCGGGCGACCGCAACAATCAGGTGAACACGTTTCTGAAGCAGAGCTCACAGGAGTACGAGCTGCCGACCGCCGCCGACGCCGTCGGGCAGCTCGGGGAGGACGCCATCGCCTCCTCGAACGTCCTCCAGACGGTGGGCAGCGGCTACGTCGCGGCGGGCACGTATCCGGCGAACAGCCTGGGTTCCGCGCTGCTCTTAATCGCGCAGATCGTCAACGCGAACGTGGGCGCGCGAATCCTCTATGCGACCTACGGAGGCTTCGACAACCATGCGGCCGAAGACCAGGCACACGATCCCCTGGTGCAGAACGTGTCGGACGCGATCAAGGCGTTCTTCGACGATCTCGACGGCCATGGCAAGGCGCACAACGTCCTTCTCATGACGTGGTCCGAGTTCGGGCGCCGCGCGCAGGACAACGCGTCGAACGGCACCGATCACGGGACATCGGCGCCGCACTTCGTGGTGGGCGACGCGGTCGGTGCTGGAATCTACGGGAACTCTCCCAATCTCACCAATCTCGACTCGAACGGAAACCTGCTCGTCGAAAACGATTTCCGTTCCTATTACGGAACCATCCTGGCCGACTGGCTGAAGGCGGACTCCGCGGCGATCTTGGGGTCCGGGTGGCCGAATCTGGGCTTCCTGAACAAGCGGTATGTGTAGCGAGAGTCGTCGGTCGTCTTCCAGTCCAGCTGTCAAACCTTCAGGCCCCGTTGCAGCCCGATACAAGGGGCGGGACCGACCGCCGTTGATCGGTGGATAGTCCGTCCCCCCTCTCTCCTTCCGGATGTATGATCTTTGCAAGGTTTCTTTGCCGAGCCGCACCTCTTCATTTTTTCGGGAGACTGTCCTGTGAGCGTTCGCTGGGATCGCGCAGCGGCCGCGCATCTCGCCCGGAGGGCGGGCTTCGGCGGCACGCCGGCCGAGATCGACGCTTTGCTGGCAATGGGTCTCGAGGCGGCCGTCTCCTCCTTCGTCGCCTACGACACCATCGAAAACTCCGCGCTCGAGGCCGATCTCATCCGGCTGACGACACCGGCCCCTCCAGCGACGACGGCGACGTACGACCTGAACACGACGTCGGGAATCCAGAAGTGGTTCCTTCACCGCATGGTCTTCACGCGGAGGCCGCTCGAGGAGAAGATGACCCTCCTCTGGAACAACCACTTCACGTCCGGCATCGCCAAAGTCAATGACGCGACGCTCATCCTGAAACAGAACAAGACGGAGCGCTCGCTCGCCATCGACAGATTCGACGACCTGGTCCTCGCCATCACCAAAGACCCGGCGATGATCCTGTGGCTCGACAACCGCACCAACGTGAAGGGCCGGCCGAACGAGAACTATGCGCGGGAGCTCATGGAGCTCTTCACGCTGGGCGTCGACCGGTACACGCAAAAGGACGTGAGCGACCTGGCGCGCGCCCTGACGGGATGGACGATCGCAAAACCCGACGCGGCGCCCGTCTCGGAGTACGCGTTCTCTTTCAACGCCGCCGCCCATGACGCGGGAGTCAAAACGATTCTGGGTCAGACGGGCAACTGGAATGCCGACGAGGCGATCGGCATCCTCTTAAACGCCACCGACGCCCGTGGAAGCATTTCAGGGCGTTTCCTGGCGGGGAAGCTCTGGACGTGGTTCGTCTACCACGACCCGCCCGACTGGGCGATCGCTGAGATCGCCTCCGTCTACGTCTCGTCCGGCCACTCCGTTCGGGCGATGCTCGATCACCTTTTCCGAATGCCGGAGTTCTACGAGCCGCACTCGCGCCAGGCCCTTGTGCGCAGCCCGGTCGAGTACATCGTCGCTCCGCTGCGGCAGCTCGAGGCGAAGACGGACCTTTCGACACCCGTGGCGAGCCTGAACCCGATGGGGCAGTCCCTCTTCAACCCGCTCGACGCGAAGGGGTGGGAGGGGGACCTCGACTGGGTGAACACGGGGACGGTCTTTGCCCGTGCGACCTATACCAACTCGCTCGTGACGAACCGGGGCGCCACGGGAACCAGAATCGACGTCGCCGCGCTCCTGGCCGGGAAATCGCTTTCGACGGCGCGCGACGTCGTCAGCGCGCTCGCCGACCGGCTGGGCCTCGCCGACGCGCTCCCAGCATCCCAGGCGGTCTGGGAAAAATACGTGGACTCGAAGGCGGACGGCAGTCGCGGGTACTGGACGAACACGCCGGCGGCGGTCGACCAGAAGGTCCGCGGGCTTCTTCACTTGATGCTCACGAGCCCGGACTACCACCTGTGCTGAGGAGCGCGCCATGCCGCTGAACCGGCGCGAGTTTCTTTTCCGCGGCGTGGGCGTGGCGACGGTCTCCGCGATGATTCCGAAGTTCGCCGTTGCGGGCGCGCGGTTCTTCGAGGAGTACGTCTCGAGCGCCAACTCGGGCCGGGTTCTCGTCGTCGTCGAGCTCGCCGGCGGAAACGATGGCTTGAACACGGTCGTCCCGTACACCGATGCGCTCTACTCCGGAACGTATCGGAAGACGATCGGAGTTCCCGCGAGCGCGGCTCTCGACCTCGACGGAACCCTCGGTTTGAATCCGGTCATGACGGGGATGAAGTCGCTGTGGGACGGGGGCCGGCTGGCTGTCATCGAGGGGGTCTCGTATCCCAGCCCGAACCTCTCGCACTTCACCTCTCGTGACATCTGGCACACGGCCGACCCGAAGCTCGCCGAGAGACGCGGGTGGCTCGGCCGCTACGCCGATAAAGCGCTGGTCGGCACCGGAAACCCTCTTTCCGGCTGTGCGATCTCGTCGTCCCTCCCGAGGACTCTGCTCGCCGACAACGTGGTCTTTCCGGCGTTTTCGAATCTCGCCGCTTATTCGTACGCCACCGACGGCAGCAACCCGGGCGACGCGTCGAACCAGGTCGCGGCGTTCGTCGCGCAGAACTCGATCGAGCACGAGATCGCCAATCGCAGCGAGACCATCGAGGACGTCTCGCGGGACGCCGCTTCGAGCTCCGCGACACTCAAGCAGGTGGCGGTCGGGTACACGGCCAGGGCGACGTACCCGAACAATAGCCTCGGCCAGGCCCTGAAGCTGTGCGCCGAGATCATCGTGGGCAACCTCGGGACCTCGATCCTCTACGTGACGTACGGCGGATTCGACAACCATTCCGCTCAAAAGGCTCCGCACGATGCTCTGCTTCTCGGTGTCTCAGGCGCGATCAAAGCGTTCTTCGACGACCTCGACGGGCAGGGCAAGTCCTCGAGCGTGCTGCTGATGACCTGGTCGGAGTTTGGCCGGCGCGTTCAGGAGAACGGGTCGCTTGGGACGGATCACGGCACCGCCGGAGTCCATTTCGTCGTCGGGCCGTCGGCGGTGAAGGGCATTTACGGGCCGCCGCCACAGCTTTCAAAGCTCGACAACAACGGAAACCTGCCCTGGCAGACGGACTTCCGCTCCTATTACGGGACGATCCTGACCGACTGGCTTGGAGTGCCTGACGTCGCCTCGGTCCTCGGAGCGGGTTACCCGAACCTGGGATGCGTCGCCTTGCGCTGACCGCTCCCTGAATCGGACGGACCGCCGGGTCCCCTCCGGGCAGCGGCATCCGTTCTCTGTCGATGCGCCTCGACCGGCGGGTCCCGTCTGTACGCTTTCGACCGGACCCGGGGACATCCAGCTGATAGCCTCCGGCGGTGATACCCGGCCAGGCCAGCGTCGAAGGAACCAGGCGTTTTGCCGCGCGGACTGCCGCGGGAAAGGGACACTTTCGCCAGTTTTCCGCCTCGATCTATATCTCCTCGATCGGGCTCGGGACCTACCTCGGCGGCGAGGACGCGGAGACGGACGCGGGGTACGAGGCGAGCGTCCGTCTCGCCTTGAACTGCGGGGTGAACGTGTTCGACTCCGCGATCAACTACCGTGGGCAGAAGAGCGAACGAGCGATCGGAAGGGCCCTGAAGAGAGCCTTCGACGCGGGGGAATCTTCCCGCGACGAGGTCTTCGTCTCGACGAAGGGCGGCTACCTGCCCCACGACGCCGACGATCCCCGTCCTCCGAAGACCTACATCCGGGAGACCTTCATCGACACGGGCCTCGCGCCCCGCCCGGAGATTGTCGCCGGAGGGCACTGCATGGCGCCCGCCTACCTGAAGGACCAGGTCCGGCGGAGCCGCGAGAACCTGGGGATCGAGACCATCGACCTCTATTACCTTCACAATCTCGAGGCGCAGCGGGCCGCCCTGGACAAGGCCGCTTTCCGGAAGCGGCTCTGCGCGGCCGCCGAGGTGATGGAAGCCGCCGCGGACTCGGGCGAGATCGGGTCGTGGGGCCTCGCGACGTGGGACGGATTGAGAGCCCCGGCGGAGCACCCGGAGCACCTTTCGCTGGCCGAGACCGTCGAGGTCGCCCGGGAGATCTCAGGCGACAAGCACCACTTCTGCGCGGTGCAGATGCCCTTCAACCTGGCGATGGCCGAGGCTCTGGCGTACCGCTCTCAGATGATCGGTCAGGGCAAGGTGCCGGCGCTCCGGGCGGCGCAGGCGCTCGGGCTGTGCGTGTTCGGCTCGGCGACCCTGCTCCAGGGGCGGCTCGCGGCCGGCCTGCCCGAGGAGATCGACGAGGCCCTTCCCGAGGCGACGACCCCCGCGCGCCGGGCAATCCAGTTCTCCCGCTCGGCTGCCGGGATGACGACGAGCCTTGTGGGGGCCTCCACTCCCGCCCACGCCGATGAGGACTTCGGGCTTTCGAGTGTCCCCCCAGCCGAGCCCTCGCGGATCACCGCGCTGTTCGCTTAGAAGGCCGTAGGCGGTAGACGGCAGGCGGCAGGCGGGAGGCGGATAGAGCATCGAGTCCGGCGGGACCTGCGCCTTCGCTTCTTCGCTCCCGGCTTTCGATTCCCGATTCCCGATTCCCGATTCCCGATTCCGATTCCCGGCCCCGGTCCGCCTCCCGCCTTCCGCCTGTCCCCGCCCGTCTATCTTTGCCCTTGCCTAATCTGGTAGACTCCTGCCTTCGATCTTCCCGCCCGGACCTCGAGTCAGCGCGGCGGGAGCTTGGGAGCTCAGTGTCCGAAGACCCCTTGGTACCCCAGATTTCTGACTCGCTTCCCGTACAGACGGAGAGTCCGACTCCCGGAGAAGGCCCCCGTCCGCATCGCCGCCGCCGCCGCAGGCGCCGCCGGGGTGGAGGCGGAGGGGGAGGAGCCGGCGGCGCGGGCCGACCTCAGGGCGGCAACGGGAGCGGCGGCTACGCGGAACACCCGGAGGAAGCGCTCGCCACCGGGCCCGAACGGCCGGTTGAAGGCGTCCTGTATCTCCCTCCCCGCGACAACGCCCCGGGAGTCCTCGTCAACGCGAAGGCCAACTACCTCCCCTCTCCGCGCGACCCGATCGTCCCCCGGGATTTGATCGTCCGCGAGGGCCTCGAGCCCGGCGCGTTCATCAGCGCCTTCGCCACCGACGGCTCCCGCTCCGTGGTTCGCCGGATCGAGACCGTGGAGGGTATGGATCCGGCGGCGTTCCGCCAGCGGCCGGCGTTCGCCGAGCTCGTTTCGATCGATCCCCACGACCGCATGAAGCTCGAAACCGAGCCCGACGAGATGTGCGGCCGGGTGACGGATCTCCTGACTCCCATCGGCCGCGGACAGCGGTGCCTGATCGTTGCGCCTCCGAAGGCCGGCAAAACGACCCTCTTGAAGCGCATGGCTCATGCCGTATCGGTGAACGACCCGGACGTCTACGTCATCGTGCTCCTGATCGACGAGCGGCCGGAAGAGATCACGGACTTTCGCCGGAGCGTCCGCGGAGAGGTCATCGCGTCGTCCGCCGACCTGTCCGCCGAGAACCACATCGCGGTGGCGGAGATCGTCGCCGAGCGGGCGCGCCGGCTGGTCGAGTGCGGCAAGCACGCGATCATCTTTCTCGACTCGATCACCCGGATGGCCCGCGCGTACAACCACATGCAGAAGGGCGGCGGCAAGATCATGTCGGGAGGCATCGATGCCCGCACGATGGAAAAACCGCGCCGTTTCTTCGGCGCCGCGCGCAACGCCGAAGGCGGCGGTTCCCTGACGATCATCGCGACCGCCCTCATCGACACGGGATCGCGCATGGACGAGATCATCTTCCAGGAGTTCAAGGGCACCGGGAACACGGAGATCGTGCTCGACCGGGACCTCTTCAACCGGCGGATTTTCCCCTGCATCAACATCCCGCAGTCCGGGACCCGGAAGGAAGAAAAGCTCTATGAGCCCGACGAGCTCCCCAAAATCGTCAAGCTGCGCCGCGCGCTGGCTGCCGTGGACAAGATTCAGGCGATGGAGCTCGTGCTCGGACGCCTTTCCAAGTTCAAGTCCAACGGCGATTTTCTCAGGAGCTTCTGAGGCTTCCGGCGGCGGCAGGCCTCGTTTTTCGGGCAAAACCGGCGTTTCTGTACGCCCCCGCGCTATCGCGGCGGTCGAACGTGCGTTAGCCTAGGACCACTCGAACATGCCCGGCGACACAATGAACTCGGAGCTGCGCGAAGCGCTCGACGAGCTCGAGCAGTATCTCTCGGACACTCTGCCTCCCCTCGTGGTCGCGGAGTCGTTTCGGGTTTTGCTGCAGTACTCGCCGGAGCTCATGGCGTCCAGCATCCACTCGTGGACGATCTCGCAATACCGGGGAGGCACCGAGATCCCCGTGTCTGACTACCTCTTCCACGCGGTGAAAAAAGTTCACCTGATGGGCGAGTTCAATCTGGTGCCGAGGGGCCCCTTCGAGACCTTCCTCGAAGAGTTGAAGGAGCGGGTGCTCGTCTATTGTCCCGAGGGTGACCGCGAATTTCTGAAGGGAAACCTGACCCGTCTGAAAGATGCGACCACGTCTTCGGCGACGGCTGCCGCGGTGGACGTTCTCTTCCGCCAGGCGCCGGCCACGGGGACCCGTGGCCTCGCGACCGCGTCGGGCGCGAAGGGCGGCGAGGCCGCCGTCGGCAGCGAGGAATTTCAGGGACTGCGGCGGCTGTCGGTCCTTCTCGATCGGCTGGAGCGTGAGGTCGGATCGGGGGGAGGCTCTTCGGCGCCGCTCGCTTCTCAGGCACTCGCCGCGGCGGCGCGGACGTCGAGATCGGGCAAGGAGTTCGAGCAGTACCTCGACCGGCTGCGCGAGATGGGCCTCAACGTGAACACCGGCGACGTCTTCAAGTCGCTCGGCAGCAGCCTTCCGGGATGGATCGTGCCGGGCGCGACGGAAGAGGCGCGCGCGGCGTCGGTGCCGGCCAGTCCGGCGATCGAGGCGATGCGGCGCATCGTGACCGAGACCGAGGACCCGGCGGAGGCGAGCCGCCGGTTCCAGGAGATGGTCCGTTCCGCGGTCGACCGATTCAACGAGGGCTCTCTCGCGCAGTCGGGCACCATGATCGACCTCGCCAACCGGATCATCGCGGACCGCTCGATCGATCCGGTGGCCGCCCAGTCGATGCGCAAAAAGGGGGACGAGACACTCGACCCCGAACGGCTGCGCAAGTATGCGGAGTCCGCCGAGCTCCACCCGCAGCTGCGGAAGGTCCTGAACTTTTTCCTGAACCTGACGCCGGAGGGTCTTCTGGCGGACCTGCGGCGCGAAGTCAAGCGGGAGCGGCGGCGGCTGCTGCTCCTTCTGCTGGAGGTACACGGGCCTTCCGCGCGCGAGGCAGCGCTGGCGGACCTGCGCCCGGCCTTCGGCCGCGGCGCCGCGGACGAAGAGTGGTACTACCGCCGCAACCTCCTCTACCTGCTGCGGCGCATTCCGCGCCCGGCCCGCGCTCCGATCGACGAGGACGTGGACCTGGCGGTGCGGCACCTCGAGCTGCGCTTTCCGGCCCCGCTGGTCAAGGAGGCGATCGCGAACCTCGGGCAGCTCAAGCACGAAAAGGCGGAGCAGACGCTGGTCTCGCTTCTCCAGGACCTCGAGGCCGTCCTGATGAACAAGGGGGCGGACAGCCCGTACGACGCGCGCGAGACGCGCCTCCTCCTCGACCGCGTCGTCGCGGCCCTCGCCCGGTTCGGAACGCCAGGCTCCCACAAGGCCGTCGTCGAGCACGGCCTGAAGCGGAAGCCCGAGCTCGGCGACACGATGGCCCGTCTGCCGGAGCTCGCCGGCCAGGACCTTTCCGACGACGAAGAGGCCCTGAACGCCCTTCTCGGCGCGATCAAGTCCAATGCGCCGTTCAAGCTGTTCGGGCTCGTCCTCCATCAGAACGATCAGAGCCTCTTCTACTGCATCGAGGCTCTCTCGACGACTCCTCATCCCGCCGTGCGCGCGGCGTTCGAGGATCTCGCGAAGAGGTTCTCGGGTCACGAGATCGGCAAGGCCGCGTCAAAGGCTCTCACTGCGTTCGCCGAGGCCCCGTCGAGCGGTTCGGGGGGCGAGGCGGCCGCGGCTCCTGCCGCTGCGACGCTCTCGGGAGACCTCGACATCTTCGGGTTGCCCGCTCTGCTCCAGAGCCTGGCGGAATCCCGCGTGTCCGGGTCGCTCAACGTGAAAAATCGGAAGGGCGAGATCTTCGCGACGATCCTGCTGAAGGCGGGACGGCTTCAGGCGTGCCGGACCGGACTGTTGTCGGGAGACGAGGCCTTTTACCAGCTCCTCGAAAGGCCGCTGCCCGGGACGTTCATGTTCTCCCGCTCCGCCGATTCCAGCGCGGACGACAGCGGCGCGGCCGGGCTCCGGCAGATCCTTCCGCTGTCCCTCGAGGGCATGCGCCGGTACGACGAGTTTCAGCAGGCGGCCGCGCTCGTCCCCGACGAGGTCGAGCTGAAGACCACCGACGTCAAGCCGACGCCGCATCCCGACGAGCGCGACGGAATCCTCTTCCGGGACCTCTGGACCAGGGTCTCCCAGGGAGCGACGCCGCGGGAGTGCGAGACGAGTGTCGCGGCCGACTCGTACCGGATCCGCCGTCTGCTGGCCCACTGGGTCGCCGCGGGAGCGCTGGCAGCGGCCTAGGGACGACCGGGGCCGGAAATCGGGAATCGGGAATCGGAAATCGAAAGAAAACCGACCGGCTCTCGCGGCCGGCGAATGCTCAACGCTTAACGCTGAACTATCTCCTGCGGCTCTTTCGTTTCGTTCGCCCGAACGAATCCGGGTCTTCCGGGCCGGCCGCGATCGGGATTCGCATACCGGCGGGCTTCTGGCGGGGGGATGTGCGCCGCGGCTGTCCGGCGGCGTGGGGCCGGGGAGCGCTCGTGACCTTTCCGGAGCGAAAGAGCTCTTCCGGCGGCCAGTGGACCTCGATCGGCCTCCCGATCAGTTTCTGGATCGCGTCGAGTGAGAAGACGTAGTCGTCGCACGCGAAGGAGACCGCCTGGCCGACCGCGCCCGCGCGCCCCGTGCGGCCGATCCGATGCACGTAATCCTCGGCGTCCTGGGGGAGGTCGTAGTTGATGACGTGGGAGACCCCCTCGATGTGGAGGCCCCGCGAGGCGACGTCCGTCGCGACCAGGACCGCCAGCCGCCCTTCCTTGAAGTCGGTCAGGATCTTGAGCCGCCGGTCCTGCGGAACGTTTCCCGCCAGCGCCCGGGTGGGATAGCCGTTGGCCGTCAGGCCCTTCACCAGGTCGAACGCCGTGGTCCGGCGGTTGACGAAGATGAGAACGCGGGAGCCTCCCTCCTGCTCCAGGACTCCGAGCAGGAGGCGGAACTTCTCCGAGGAAGAGACGTGGTACAGCAGCTCGGTGATCCCTTCCGCGCCGACGCGTTCCGGCTCGACCTCCACCTTCTGAGCGTTGTTCATGTGCTCGTAGGCGAGCTCCATGACCGAAGCGGAGAGGGTGGCCGAGAAGAGGAGAGTCTGGCGGCGGTCGTAGGAGGGGCAGCGGCGCAGGATCTTGCGCAGGTCCCGGATGAAGCCCATGTCGAACATCCGGTCCGCTTCGTCGACGACGAGGATCTCGACGTCCTTGAAGGTCGTGGCCCCCTGCTGTTCGTAGTCGATCAGGCGGCCCGGTGTGCCGACTAAGATGTCGGGGACCGTTTTGACGGCGTCGCGCTGGAGCCTGTAGTCGATTCCGCCGAAGACCGCGAGGGTCGACAGGCCCGTGTGCAGTCCGAGGGACTCGGCCTCCTGCCGGATCTGCACGACGAGCTCGCGGGTCGGTGCGATGACCAGGGCCCGGGGCCCGCGGGCCGGCCCCGGCCGCGGAGTGCGAAGCAGCCGGGAAAAGATCGTGATCAGGAAAGCCGCCGTCTTGCCGGTCCCCGTCTGCGCCTGGCCGGCGACGTCGCGTCCCGACAGGGTCAGGGGCAGCGAGACGGCCTGGATCGGGGTGGCGAACACGAAGCCGGCCTCGGCCAGCCCCCAGCGCACCTCGTCGGGGACGTCGAATTCGAAAAGCCGGACGTCGGTCAGGTGCCGCCCGGGATTGGTGGAAGTGTCGCTCACCGAGGGATTTTATCCCGGATCTCCCCGGAACCTCCGGAGACTTCCTCCGTTTCGCGATGGCGGCCGAAGTCGCGGACGATCGGCTTGCCCGTGGCGCGAGCGAGCGCCTCCGCGATCCGGCGCTTCTCCTTCGGGCCGGCCATGCCGGCCAGGGGGAGCAGCCGGCCGCCGGCCCGGGCCGCGAGCCGCTCGACCGCCCAGGTCCACCAGGGCGGCAGCGGAACGAAGGTCTCCCGCCAGCACTCGAGCCCGTCCCGGGCGATCCGCGTCCGGGTGATTCTCTCGAAGACCGCGGTTTCGATGACGATCTCGTCCGGCCCGACGACGACGGTCTCCTCGGCAAAGGCCAGCGCCGAAAGCCCGAGCAGGGCGAACGGAGTGGACACGCCCACCGCGATCGAGAGTGCCAGCAGGGCGGAGAGCGGCAGGTCGGAAAAGTCGCCTTTCCGGAGGCCGGAGTCCCATGCGGACACGAGGCGGGCCCCCCCGAAGAGGGTCGCCGTGAGGAGGGCGGCGGCCACCCCGAGGAGGCGGAGACGGTCGCGACGGCGCCGGACCAGGGGACCTATCTCGATGCGGAGTCCGGACGCGAGCGGCATGATCTGGACGCGCTCCCCGTCTCGATTAGGCACCTTCGGAATTGTATGATCCGGGCACCGGCGAAACCCGGGAGAGGAGGAGCACAGAGTGGCCAAAAAAAAGAAATCGGCGGGAAAGGCGGCCAGTAAGGGAAGAGGAAAGAGCTCCGGAGGCGCGAAGAAGACGATGCGCAAGGGGGCCTCGGCGCGCGGTCGCGCTTCCTCGGGCGGCGCGAAGAAGTCGTCCGCGCGAAAGTCCTCCTCGGGGACGCGTTCGGGCAGGAACACCGCGCGTTCGACCGCGAAGAAGTCGGGCGCGAAAAAATCGAGCGCGAAGTCGTCGGGCGCCAGGAAGTCGACCGGAATGAGATCGAGCGGCGGGACGTCGTCATCTTCCACGAGCCGTTCGGGCGCGGCCGGAATGTCCGCCACGAAGTCCAGCCGTTCGGGAAGCTCGGGCTCCAGTCGGATGCCGTCGAAGTCCGCCGGCGGCGCGGGCGCAGGCGCGTCCCGTGGATCGAGCGCCGGAAAATCCTCCGCGCGTGCGTCGTCGGGGAAGGGAATGACCTCCGGCGCAACGGGCGAGATGTACGGCGAGGGAAACTGGAAGGCGGACGAGGAGTACCGCCGCGGGCTGAAGGAGTTCTCCGAAACCCACGACTCGGAGGAGCTCGCCCGCGAAGCCGCCGATGACCTGGACGACGAGGACGAGGAGGCTTCGCCCCCGAAAAAAAAAGAGGGCGAAGGCGAGTGGTAAGAGGTAGACTCGAAATTGGCCGGTAGATATTGCCGGACTCTCGTCCGGCTTTGTCGGAAGAAGAAGGTCCCGAGGAATCGGGGCCTTCTTCGTTTTTGCGGCAGGCGGTAGGCGGCTATGGCCGCGGGGCGATCGGGATAGGCCGGCGGTTCTCGTCGAGGTTCACGAACGTCGCTTCGGCCTCCGTGACCTTCACCCTCCTGCCGCTTCCTTCTCCGTTCTGCGAGAAGACTTCGACGGCGATGGTGATCGAGGTGCGTCCGATCCGGACCAGCCGCGTGTAGAAGGACACGAGGTCGCCCACGTAGACGGGATGATGAAAGACGATCTCGCGCATCGCGACCGTGACGATGAACGAGGCCCCGTGCCGTTTGGCTTCCACCGCCGCCGCCTGGTCGATGTACGAAAGAATCACGCCGCCGAAAATCGTCCCGTGGGCGTTGGTGTCTTTCGGCATCATGACGACCCGGATCGAAGGCTCCGCCGGAGGAACGGTGTCGGTCATCGGGACTCTCTCGCGGTCGGAATCGACGGCGCTCCGTAAGACAGAGTGATGCGCTGGGCGATCCCGTCGGTGAGGTTGCAGACCATCGTGCCGTCCGAGTAATAGTAGGTCCAGACCTCGTGTCGGGAGAGTCCCTGCGCCGCGCTCGCCATCGACGGGGCGCCCAGCCGGCGCAGAATCAGGTCGGAGCGGTTTCCCGGGTCGATCTTCCGGCGCGCGGAGGTCAAGCCGCCCGGATGAAGGGTGGCTCCCACGCCGGCCAGAGCCTGGTTGTCGCGGTAGAGCTTCCGCTCCCACCAGTTCGGTCCGACTCCGAGAAGCGCGACCAGAAGAAACGCAAGCACCCACCAGGCGGCGGGCGGGATGCGAGGCCGCGATTCCGGCGCGCTCAGAAAGGCTTCTCTCCCACCCCGAGCTCGAACAGGACGGAACGGTCGAAGAGCTCCGCGCGCCGGGCGAGCTCATCGGATCCCGGAAGCCCGCAGGACCGGGCGTGTCGCGCGAGACTGGCCAGCGCGCCGCGCGCCTCCGCGAGGTGATCACGCCGCTCCGTGGCTCCCGGAACCGCCCCGAGCGCGCCGGCGACTTGCGCGGGCACCGCTACGGCCGCCTTCTTCACCTGCAGGGCCAGCACGGGATCGCCTTCCTTCACGCGGTCGGCGAGAGCGTAGCCCTCCCGGGTGAGCGACATTGCCTCGCTCCAGAGCGGATGGTCCTTATACGACGGTCGGTCGATCACCTCCGCCCATTCTAGCGTTCGACGCCGTCCGGCGCCGCGCCGCGGATGCGAACCTGGACGGACTTTTCTTCGCGGGCGGAGCGGATAAGATCCGACCATGCAGCAGAAAGTGACTGTCGTCGGCGCGGGGAACGTGGGGGCGATGGCGGCCCAGAGACTCGTCGAGCGCGAGATGGCCGACGTCGTACTCGTCGACATCCTCGAAGGAATTCCTCAGGGGAAGGCGCTCGACATGATGGAGTCGGCCCCGGTCGAGCGTTTTGACGCCCGGATCCGCGGCTCCAACGGATACGACGAGACGGAAGGGTCCGACGTCGTCGTGATCACCGCCGGGCTCGCCCGCAAACCCGGGATGACCCGGGACGATCTCGTGCTGAAGAACCAGGAGATCGTGGGCGGAGTCACGCGGGAGATCGCGCGTCGTTCCCCCGACGCGATCCTGGTCGTCGTTTCCAACCCGCTCGACGCCATGTGCGAAGTCGCCCGGCGCGTCTCGGGCTTTCCCCGCGAGCGTGTCTTCGGGATGGCCGGTGTCCTCGACTCGGCGCGCATGCGATGGTTCATCGCCGAGGCTCTGGGGGTCTCCGTCGAGAGCACTCACGCCTTCGTCCTCGGCGGCCATGGAGACACGATGGTTCCGCTCCCGCGGTACTCGACCGTCGGCGGCGTCCCGATTCCCGAGCTCTTGAGCCAGGACAAGCTCGACGCGATCGTCAAACGCACGCGCGAGGGCGGAATCGAGATCGTCAACTACTACAAGACGGGCTCCGCGTACTACGCGCCGTCTTCCGCCGTCGTCGAGATGGTCGACGCGGTCCTGAAGGACAAGAAGAAAGTCCTCCCATGCGCCGCCTATCTTCAGGGCGAGTACGGGATGCGGGACGTGTACCTGGGCGTTCCCGTGAAGCTCGGGCGGGGCGGGGCGGAGCAGGTCCTCGAGATCCGGCTTCTCGACGAGGAAAGGGAGGCGCTCGCGAAATCCGCCGAGGCGGTGCGCGAACTCTTCCGCATCCTGAAGGTATGACGTCGGACCGGAACTTCTGGGTCCGGCGTCTGCACTCCCTTTCCGGAATCGTTCCGATCGGGGGCTTCCTCGCCTTTCACCTGTATGAGAACTCGGCGGCCTCGCGGGGGGCCGACGCCTACAACGAGATGACGCACCGGCTCCAGACGCTTCCCGGCGCGGTCGCCGCGGAGATCCTCGTAATCGCCCTGCCGCTCCTGTTCCACGGCATCTACGGCCTCTTCATCGCCGGCACCGCGAAGCCGAATCTGTATTCGAACGGCTACGTGCGGAACTGGATGTATTTCCTGCAGCGGGTCACGGGCGTCGTCGTGTTCGCGTTCATCCTGTTTCACTACTGGACTACGAGGCTCGTCCAGCTCACCGACCACGAGAGCCTCGATCTCTTCCGGCAGGTGCAGTCGGCGGTCGCGAACCCGTGGATCTACGCGTTCTACATAGCCGGGATTCTCTCGGCGACGTTTCACCTCGCCAACGGGATCTGGTCGTTCTCGATCGTGTGGGGACTCACCGTGGGGCCGCGCGCGCAGCGTCGGATGTTGTACATTTCGGCCGTGGTGTTCGTGGCGCTGTCCGTCGTTGGCGTGCGCTCGATCTCCGCATTCCGGTTGTAGGCGAGGCATGGCGAACGAACGGATCGTCGTCGTCGGAGGAGGGCTGGCCGGGCTGATGACCGCCGTTCGCGCGGCGGAGCTCGGGGTTTCCGTCGACCTCTTCTCGATCGTGCCCGTCAAACGCAGCCACTCGGTCTGCGCGCAGGGCGGCATCAACGGCGCGGTCAACACAAAGGGCGAGGGGGACTCGACCGCGATCCATTTCGACGACACCGTCTACGGAGGCGATTTCCTCGCGGACCAGCCGCCTGTCAAGGCGATGTGCGACGCCGCCCCGGGGATCATCAACCTGCTCGATCGCATGGGCGTGATGTTCAACCGGACGCCGGAAGGTCTGCTGGATTTCCGGCGCTTCGGAGGGACCAAGTTTCACCGAACGGCGTTCGCGGGGGCGACGACGGGGCAGCAGCTCCTCTACGCGCTCGACGAGCAGTGCCGGCGGTACGAGGTCTCCGGTCTCGTCCGCAAGTACGAGGCCTGGGAGTTTTTGGGGCTCGTGCGGGACGTTGACGGGAACTGCCGGGGGATCACGGCGCTCGACTGGTACTCCATGAAGATCGAGTCTTTCCCGGCCTCGGCCGTGATGCTGGCGACGGGCGGACCCGGCATCGTCTTCGGCCGCTCGACGAACTCCGTCATCAACACGGGGACGGCGGCGTCCGCCGCCTACCAGGACGGCGCCCATTACGCCAACGGCGAGTTCATCCAGGTGCATCCGACCTCGATCCCGGGAACGGACAAGCTGCGCCTGATGTCGGAGTCGGCGCGCGGAGAGGGCGGGCGCGTCTGGGTCCCGCGGACCCAGGGCGATACCCGGGACCCGAAGTCGATCCCGGAAGGGGAGCGCTGGTATTTCCTGGAAGAGAAGTACCCGGCCTACGGCAACCTCGTTCCCCGGGACATCGCCACGCGCGAGATCTTCCAGGTCTGCCTGCAGGGCTACGGCCTCGGGGGCCGGCGCGAGGTCTACCTCGACCTGACTCACATTCCGCGCAAGGAGCTCGACACGAAGCTCGGCGGGATTCTCGAGATCTACGAGAAGTTCGTCGGCGACGACCCAAGGGAAGTCCCGATGAAGGTGTTCCCCGGAATGCACTACTCGATGGGCGGCCTCTGGGTGCAGTTCGGGAAGAACGAATCGACCGGGGCTCTCGACGAGACATCCTCGAAGAACCAGTCCACCAACGTTCCGGGGCTGTTCGCCTCCGGAGAGGTCGATTTCTCGATCCACGGCGCGAACCGACTCGGCGCGAATTCCCTCGTGTCCTGCCTGTACGCCGGCAAGATCGGCGGGCCCGCGATGGTGCGGTACGGCCGGGAAACGTCGTCGAAGCTTCCCGCCGCCGACGGAGCGTTCACGGAGGCGAAGAAGCGCTGGGATGCGGAATTTGCGCGGCTCGCCAACGTGTCCGGCCCTGAAAACCCGCACGTGCTCGCCCAAGAGATGGGCGACTGGATGACCGACAACGTCACGGTCGTGCGCGAGAACGGGAAGCTGAAGGAGACCGAGACGAAGCTGCAGGAGCTCGAGGAGCGCTGGAAAAACGTCGGGCTGACGGACCGCTCGGGCTACGCCAACCGCGAGATCTCCTTCATCAACCAGCTTCGCAACATGCTGGTCATCGCGAGGGTGATGACGCGGGGGGCCCTGATGCGCGATGAGTCGCGCGGAGCGCACTTCAAGGTGAGAGACCTGTCGAAGGGCGTAACGGAGGAGAACGCGCTTCCGCGCGACGACGCGAACTTTCTCAAGACGACCATTGCCGAGCACTCCGCGGATGGGCCGAAGATCAGTTATGCGGCAGTAGACACGTCGCTGATCGAGCCGCGAGCGAGGAAATATTGATGGCAGGGAAAAGGGGAAACGGGAAACGGGAAACGACCGGGAATCGGAATCCGAGGATAGCTATGCCATCCAGCATCCGACTCTCCGTCAAGCGGCAAGACACCCCGACGTCGTCGCCGTACTGGGAGGAATACGAGATCCCGTATCAGCCCCGGCAGAACGTGATCTCCGTTCTGATGGAGATCGCCAAGGATCCGAAGACCCGGGCCGGAAAAGCCACTTCGCCCGTGGTCTACGACCGCGCGTGTCTCGAGGAAGTCTGCGGCTCGTGCGCGATGCGGATCAACGGCGTGGCCCGCATGGCCTGCACGGCGCTGATCGACTCGCTCGAGCAGCCCATCCGTCTGGAGCCGATGGCGAAGTTCCCCGTACAGCGGGACCTTTCGGTGGACCGCCAGGTGATGTTCGACTCGTTGAAACGCATCAAGGGATGGATTCCGATCGACGGCACCTACGACCTCGGCCCCGGTCCCCGCATGCCGGAGCCCGAGCGGCAGCAGGCCTACGAGTATTCGAAGTGCATCACGTGCGGGAACTGCCTGGACGTGTGCCCGCAGGTCAACGGCCGGTCAAACTTCATCGGGGCCGCGCCGATCGCGCAGGCGCGCCTGTTCAACTCGCACCCGACCGGCGCGATGAACGCGGGCGAGCGCCTCGAAGCTCTCATGGCAGAGGGTGGCGTCGACGACTGCGGCAACGCGCAGAACTGCGTGCGCGCCTGCCCCAAGTCGATTCCGCTGACGACGGCGATCGCGGAGATGTACCGCGCGACCACGCGGTACGGCATAAAGAAACTGTTCGGGACTTGAGGCTGCGGCGGTCGCTTTGCGACCGGCAGCCTCGAGAGCGCTTCGCTTAGAACAATGCGGGAACGCCTTCTCGCGATGACTCGCTCAACCCGTATAATCCCCCGCTCCTCATGAAAGTCCACGAATACCAGGCCAAGTCCCTCCTCGCCCGATACGGTGTCCCCGTGCCCCGCGGAGAGGTGACGGACAACCCCGAGGAGGCACGGCAGATCTCGAAGAGGCTCGGCGGCCGCGCGGTCGTCAAGGCCCAGATCCATGCCGGCGGACGCGGGAAGGGCGGAGGAGTCAAGGTTGCCAGGACGCCCGACGAGGCGTACGAATTCGCGAAGAAGATTCTCGGCATGACCCTGATCACGGCGCAGACCGGAGCCGAGGGGCGCGTCGTGCAGAAGGTTTTGGTCGAGGAGGCACTCGACATCGACCGCGAGCTGTACCTCGGCATCACGCTCGACCGCGGCAGGGGTCTCCCGTCCATGATGGCTTCGAAGTTCGGAGGCATGGAGATCGAGGAGGTCGCCGCGAAGGACGCCTCGGCGATCGTCCGCGAGACGATCGATCCGGCGCTCGGGATGTTCCCGTTTCAGGCCCGCAAGCTGGCGTTCGCGCTCGGCCTGTCCGGCGAGAGCTTCAAGAAGGGGATCGCGTTCATGCCGGCGCTCTTCCGCGCCTACACCGAGATGGACGCCTCGCTCGCGGAGATCAACCCCCTGCTGGTGACGAAGGCGGGCGACGTCCTCGCGCTCGACGCGAAAATGACCTTCGACGACAACGCTCTCTTCCGGCACTCCGACATCAAAGCGATGCGCGACCTGACCGAGGAGGACCCTCTCGAGGTCGAAGCGTCGAAGTTCGGCTTGAACTACATCAAGCTCGACGGCAGCGTCGGATGCATGGTCAATGGCGCGGGCCTCGCCATGGCGACGATGGACCTCGTCAAGCTCGCCGGGGGCGAGCCGGCGAACTTCCTCGACGTGGGCGGAGGCGCCAACGAGGAGCAGGTCAAGAACGCGTTTCGCATCATCCTTTCGGACAAGAACGTCCGAGGCGTCCTGATCAACATCTTCGGCGGCATCATGCGCTGCGACATCATCGCCAACGGCGTGGTCGCGGCCGTCCGCGAGATGGGGCTGTCCCTCCCGGTGGTGGTCCGGCTCGAGGGAACCAACGTGGACCTCGGCAAGCAGATCCTTCGCGAGTCCGGCCTGAAGATCACGCCGGCCGACGGGCTCGCGGACGCGGCGCGGAAGGTGGTGGAGGCGGTCCGATGATCTGGGTGGGAAAGCAGACGAGGCTTCTCGTTCAGGGGCTGACCGGGCGCGAAGGCAGCTTTCACGCCCTCGCCTCCCGCGATTACGGCACCGCCGTCGTCGCGGGCGTGACTCCCGGGAAGGGCGGCACCGTCCACGAAGGCATTCCCGTCTTCGACACGGTCGCGGACGCCGTGCGCGAGACGAGCGCGAACGCGTCGATGGTCTTCGTTCCGCCGCCCTTTGCCGCGGACGCCGTGGTCGAGGCCGCGGACGCGGGAGTCCCTTTGATCGCGTGCATCACGGAGGGGATTCCGACCAACGACATGGTCCGCGTCAAGGCGGCGCTCGCCCGGAGGGCGGCGGAGGGCGTCGCGGTGCGCCTGATCGGCCCCAACTGCCCGGGGATCATCACCCCGGGGGAATGCAAGATCGGGATCATGCCGGGGCGGATCCACAAGCCGGGGACGGTCGGCGTGATCTCGCGCTCGGGCACTCTGACCTATGAAGCGGTGGACCAGCTGACGCGGCTCGGCCTCGGTCAGTCGACCGTGATCGGCATCGGAGGCGATCCCGTGAACGGCACGAGCTTCATCGACTGTCTCGCCGCCTTCTCCGGCGACGACGGCACCGAGGCCGTCATCTTGATCGGCGAGATCGGGGGGTCCGCTGAAGAGGAAGCGGCGTGCTTCATCGCGGGGAACTTCGGGAAGCCGGTCGTCGCATTCATCGCCGGCCAGACGGCGCCCCCGGGCCGCAGAATGGGGCATGCGGGGGCGATCATCGCCGGGGGCCGCGGGACCGCCGCGGACAAGGTCAAGGCGCTCGAGGCGGCCGGCGTCGCCGTCGTGCGCTCTCCCGCGGATCTCGGGAGCCGGATGAAGGAACGGCTCGGGCGATGACGGGCATGGGCCTTTACGAAGAGGCGCAGGGCTTCGGTGTGTGGATGTACGCCGTCTCCGCCCTGATGATCCTGGTCGCCCTTTCGGTCGGGTCCCTGAAGATGAAGACGACCGTGGGATCGGACGCGGTGACCGTGCGTTTCGGTTTCCTGAACACGACCCGGGTTCCCATCGCCGAGATCGCGCGCGCGGAAGCCACGGCTTACCGGCCGGTGCGCGACTACGGCGGCTGGGGCATTCGCGGCTTCGGCAGGCGCCGCGCCTTGAACGTTCGGGGGGACCGGGGCGTTCTGATCGTGCGCACGGATGGCTCGACCCTCATGATCGGGTCGCAGCGCCCTCGCGAGCTGCTCTCGGCTCTCGCCCGGGCCGGCGTCGCGACGGAAGACAAGCTCCCGGCGGACGTCCGGGAATTCTGAGATCGACGGAACGAGGTCGCCAATCCGCGCGACAGAAAAGGACCATCGTTGAGCCAGAGAACACTGACCATCCTGAAGCCCGACTCCGTCGCGGCGGGAAAAGCGGGAGCGATTCTCGCTCACCTCGAACGGGAAGGTTTCCGCATCGCGGGCGTGAAGAAAATCCGGCTCGCCCCCGAACAGGCGCGGGCCTTCTACGCCGTTCACCGCGAGCGCTCCTTCTTCGGGGGTCTCGTGCGTTTCATGACCGAAGGCCCCGTCATCGTCGCCGCCCTCGAGCGGGCTGATGCCGTCCCGCACCTGCGCACGACGATGGGAGCCACGGACTCCCAGAAGGCGGAAGCGGGCACGGTGCGCAATCTCTACGGCACCGACATCGAGCGAAACGCCATCCACGGAAGCGATTCGCCGGAGAACGCCGCGAAGGAAATTGCCTTCTTCTTCGCGGAGGCGGAGCTGATTTAGCTTCGGTGGCGCTGGGCGCTGGGCGCCGGGTGGTGGGCGCTGCGTCCGCCCGCCTTCCGCTTTCCGCCTCCCGCCTACCGCCTCCAGCCGTCGCCCGGAAGGCGACGGAGTGATACCAGCACCCGATTGGCCACCCCTCTCAAAATTGCGGCCTCCCGCGTCGTGAGGGGACGCCCCGCGACGATCTTCCGCCACGCGCGGAGCGACCGGTCGCGGTGGCCCGTGTCGTAGAACCCCGTTGCCTCGAGGGCGCGGTCCCAGTGCTCGAGAGTCCCTTCGACCTCGCGGGCGGTCGCCCACTCCTCTCGCTCCGGGTCTGTCGAAGCGCCGCCGTTCTCGCCCATCCGCGCCACCGCGAGCACCGCCGCGACCGCGTGCGACACGTTCAGTGTCGGAAAGTCAGGCCGGGATGGAAGCCGCAGACAGGCCGAGGCGCGCGAGCGCTCCTCCTCGGTGAGCCCGCTGCGCTCCGGGCCGAAAACGAAGGCGACTCGCGCGGCGGGCCCGAGCTCGCCCAGGAATCCTGTAAGGTCGCCAAGCTCGAGCGAGCGCTGGTCCTCGCGTCCGCGCAGGGAGGAGGTGGCGATGACCGCGTCGAACTCCGCCACCGCCTCGCGAAGATCCGGAAAGCGCCGGATCGAGCCCAGAACATCGTCGGCTCCTGACGCGAGCCGCACGGAATCCTCGTCGGCCTCCGCCGCCG
The DNA here is from genome assembly GCA_020199905.1 of Acidobacteriota bacterium. Lineage (GTDB taxonomy): Bacteria > Acidobacteriota > Thermoanaerobaculia > UBA5066 > Gp7-AA6 > JALYUA01. The sequence continues at coordinate 125,643 of JAIVJS010000071.1, read as the reverse complement.
GATCCACGAGCCGGACGTCCCTGACGCCGAAGTTTTTGCAGACGCGAGCGGCCGACCCCAGATTGCCCGGCGTGTGTGTCCGAACGAGGACGGTCGTAATTTCCCGCAGGGTCATTCACCGGAATTATCGGGTACGAAGTATCATTTTCGGAAAGAGATGCGCCGATTCTGCTTCGCGATCGCGGCGGGAGCCCTGCTTGGCGGCGCGATCGCCGCCGCCCAGCCGCTGCCTGCACCCTCGGCCGTTCCGCCTGCGGTTTCGACGCCACCGGCTGCAGCAACTCCCGCCTCGACCGCGGCTCCCTCCCCCCGCGAGACGCCTCTCCCGACCTACACGGAAAGCGCGGGCAGCGAGTACGTCCTTCTCCCCGTGCTGGTCTTCGACCGGAAGGGCCGGTTCGTGGACGGCCTCGCGAAGGCGGATTTCCGGGTGAATGCGGGCGGCGTCAACGTGACGCTCGACACGTTCGAGCGCGACGACGACGCTCCGGCCTCGTTCGCCTTTCTCGTCGACACGTCCGGCAGCATGAAGATCGCGGGCAAGCTCGAATCCGCCAAGAGCGCCATCCGGCACATACTCGAAGGGCGCCGCTCGGGGGACGACTTCGCCCTTTTTGCCTTTTCCGAAAACGAGCTTTCGCTCCTCTCTGAGTTCTCGCCCGATCCATCGCGGATCTCGCGGGCCCTGACCCGTCTCGAGGCCGGGGGCCGCACGGCGCTCTTCGACGCGGTCGCGGCGACTCCCTCCCGGATGCTCGCGGGGAAGAACGGCAAGCGGGCCATCCTGCTCTTTACGGACGGGGTGGACAACGCAAGCAGGCTTTCGGCGGACGAAATGGCAACGATCCTGCAGCAGGTGTCCATACCGGTCTACGCGGTCGGGATGAAAAATGCCGCGTTTGACCGGTTGAGCGACGCGGAGCGCAAGGATCTGGCTCTCGACAACCTGAAACTTCTGGCCTACACGAGCGGCGGGCAGCTGTATCTGGCCAATGGAGAGGAGGACTTGAGGCCGATAGCGGCGAGAATCAACACCGAGGTGCGCAAGCAATATCTCCTCGGATTCGCACCTTCGGGCCAGGGAGAGCTAAAATACAGAGTCGTGGTGGTGTCGGTTACCAAACCCGGCAAATGGGTCGTTCGGACGCGACGGGGGTATCGAGGAACGGTTCCCGCTCCGGCGGGTTAACTCTTTCGAAAGGAGGATTTTCCATGGGTAAGAGATCGAATGCATGGATCGTTGGCGGGGCGCTCCTTCTGGGCACCTTGGGTCTCGGCGGCTGCGCGACCAAGCGCTACGTCGGCGACGAGGTCTCCAAAAGCAGCGCCGCGTCGGAGAAGCGGATCAACGAGGTCGAATCCCAGGTCGAGACCGCGCAGAGCAAGATCCGGGATCACGACACGCGCATCACGGCGCTCGACAAGTCAACCCGGGACGCTCTCGAGCGGGCCCAGGCGGCGGGCAAGCTCGCCGAGGGCAAATTCGTCTATTCGCTGGTCCTCTCCGACGACGCGGTGAAGTTCCCGTCGAGCAAGTGGGCGCTCTCGAAAGAAGCCGAAAGCCGGCTGAAGGACTTCGCGGAGAAGTTGAAGTCCGAGAACAAGAACGTGTATCTGGAAGTGCAGGGGCACACCGACTCGAAGGGTTCCCCGAGCCTGAACTACCGTCTCGGCGAAGAGCGGGCGGAGGCGGTCCGCCGGTTCCTGAACAAGCAGGGGATCGCGTTGAACCGGATGTCCACGATTTCCTATGGCGAAGATGAGCCCGTCGCTCCGAACAAGTCCAAGTCGGGCCGTTCGAAGAACCGGCGCGTCGTGGTCATCGTCCTCGCTTAGGTTTCGTTCCGTTTGTCTCGAAGGCCCCGCTTCGGCGGGGCTTTCGTTTTTGGGGCGGTGCCCGCGGGCCGTTCCGCGGACCGGCCGGGCGCCCCGCCCCGGGGCGGCCCGCCGCCGGAACGCGAGGGACTCTCCGCCTTCCCGCGGAACGCTGCGGGAGCCGCCGGTCCCGGTGCTACCGTCCGCCCGGGCTCTGCCGGCACCGGCCGGGGTCTACCACGCTCCCGCAGGGCGGCGAGCACCCGCTCGAAGTCCGGGGGCACGGGGGATTCGACTCCAATCCCCTCCCCGGTCCCTGGATGTCGGAACCCGAGCCGTCTGGCGTGCAGCATCTGCCGCGGGGCGGCGGGGAGGGCGGCCTCGCCCTGCCCCGTGCGATACACGCGGTCGCCGAGGACGGGGTGGCCGATCGAGAGGAAGTGCACGCGGATCTGATGCGTGCGCCCGGTCTCGAGATGGATCGAGACGAGCGCCGCCCCTCTCAGCCGCTCCAGGACGCGGTACCGGGTGACCGCCCGGCGTCCGGCCTCCCCACGCCGGGCGACGCCTCTTCGTCCGAGGCCGGCATCGCGCACGAGGTCGGCGTCGAGGATCCCCGAGTCGGGAGGCGCTCCGGCGACCAGGGCGAGGTACTCGCGCTCGATGTCGTGCACACGGAACAGGGCCTGCAACGCGTGCAGCGCCTCGCGGTTGCGCGCGAACACGAGAGCGCCGGACGTGTCCTTGTCGAGGCGGTGGACGATGCCGGCGTACGGGCGGCGGTGATACCGGTGCTGGAGGTAGTCGAGCGCGCGCGCATGGAGGGTGTCGGATTCGCGCTCCGCCGTCGGAACCGTCAGCAGGCCGGCCGGCTTGTCCACGATCAAAACCTCCTCGTCGTCGTGAAGAACGGCGAGGCGAGTCCGGACGTTGTGGCGCGCCGGCCGGTTCGGGTCCCAGGCCAGCCGCGCGCCGGCGGCGACGTCGAGTCCGGGTTCGTCGACCGTCACCCCGTCGCGGTCCACGCGGCCCGCGCGCACCGCGTCCCGCGCCGCGCGGCGGGAGAGGTGAAACGCGCGCGCGACGGCGAGGTCGAGCCTCACTCTCTTTCCCTCACGGGTCCACTTCCACGTCGGCGATCGGCGCGGGGCGCCGCACTCGTATCTCGACGAAGAAATCGGGCTCTCCAATGCGCGCGCCGTTTCTCGCATTCGGTCCGTAGATCGCGACGGGAGCGAACTCGGAGTCGACGAAGGCGGCCAGCCGCGGCGAGTAGTCCTTTCCGAACACGCGCTGGCCTTCCCCCACCGCGAGCGCATTGATCATCACGATCGCATCCGGAGGGCGCGCCCGAAGGAGGGCGATGACTCGCTCTTCGCCGGCGGCGTCGAGATGGCCGGGCCAGAACTGCTCCAGCGGAAGCGGATTCGATCGCCCGAGCGCGTATTCGAAGAAGCCGGCCTCGGGAAATCCGGTGACGGTCCCGCGCGGCGGCAGCCGATCGTCGAGGTCGGCCAGGGCGAGACGCGAGGTTTTCGCCTCGTGCGCGGGAAGGACCAGGCTCCCGGCGCGCGTTTCGAGCTCTTCCCACCCGGGCCCGCGATACGAGGCCCAGACCGCGGGCACGCGAAACGCGAGGAAGACCGCCAGGGCAGCGCGGACGAGCCGCGGCAGGGACGGCCCGATCGCGGGCGCGGCACGCTCGCTCGCGCGGAGCAGCGCGGCCACCGAAAGGACGATCGGCAGCGGAAGAAAGAACGCGTTGTACGGGCCCGAGTATCCCGCCGCGAGGAAGAGACGTGCTCCGAAGAGCGCCCCGAGAAACAGAGCCCCGTCCGAGACGTCGGGGACGGGATCGGCCGGCTCTCTTCGGCGAAGGACCGTCCAGAGCCGCGCGGCCAGGAGCGCGGCGCAGAACGGCGGCACGACGCGAACCAGCGGAGGGAACAGCGAGAGGGACGGCGCGAGCGAGTCAGGAGGAAATTGAAACAGCGCCGCGAACCCGGCGAGAGCGACCACGGCCGCGCCGTCCGCGATTCGGCCCCCGGTGTCCGAAAACCGCCGCGCGAGCCGGGCCGCCGCCGCCCCGAGAACGAGGACGCAGCCCGCGAGAGCGAGAACGATCACCGCAAGAGCCATCTGCGTCGCGCGGAGGCCGGGCACGTCCAGCCCCGCGAACGAGCGGTAGACGTTCTGAAAAGCCCGTGGCGGATGCTGAAGCGCCAGCCACCCGTCGGCCACGAGCCGCTCATGCGGGATTCCCGCGGAGATCGCGGCGTAAATGGCCGCCGCCGCGGCGAGAGGGACGACGGCCGACAGAATCAGGCTGCTCCGCCGGCGGCGCGCGTCGATCGCCACGGCGGCGAGCCCGGCGGCGCCGAGCTCCGGTCGTGAGAGCAGGGCGGCGAGCAGGCACGCGGCCGTCCCGATCTCCCGCCACCGCGAGAGTCCGCCCACGGACACGGCGAGAGCACCGGTCAGAGATGCGACGGCGATCGCCGTATCGAAGCTGAAGGGGAATGCCCACCCGCCGGGACGGAGAAAGAAAGCGACCGCCACGGCGAGCGATACGGCGAGAGGGCCTCCGGTCCCCGGAATCCACCGAAGGGCCAGCCGCCGCAGCGCTTCGAGCCCGGCGGCCGCAATCGCGAGGGCGAGAACCGTCCGGGCGGCGAACGAGGGACCGGTCAGCGTCTCCACACCCGCGCCGGCCCACGGGGCGAGCGGCCCGTGGTGAAAGTGGATGGCCGCATACAGACGTTCGCCGAGAGCGACCCGCCGCGGCACCATCAGCTCCCGCCCCGAGTCCACGAAAGGCTCGATCCACCGGTTCCAGGAAACGAAAAGAAGCCCGAGGAAGACGGACCAAGGCAGAAGAACGGCTCCCTTTACCGGCGCGGCCTCTCTCAAGGGAGGTCACCGCACGAGCCAATCCTGTCGCCGAACAGACGCATCAGCTCGCGACGCGAGGAGTCTCCCGACCGAAGGGAGGGAGGAGCCTCGCGCCGCGGGAGCGAGAGCAAGCGCAGCGAGCGGAAGCGACGGTAGGAGAGCGGTCGAGGCCGCATCCGGCCGAGCCGCTCGCCGGTGCGTCGGCCGGGGGCAGACGCAGGTCCCGGAGCTCGCGGACGCGACGGATCACCGATCGATGCTAACCGAACGTCCGTTTCGCTCGGGCCGGGGACTTGCATGGGCGGCCTCTCGAATGACTCTCGTCGAAAAACTTACGGGCTCGGGACTGCGCCGGTCGGGGTCTCCGAAGGCGGGGTTCCGCTACGTGCGCGCGGATGGAAGGCCCGCGTCCCGCGCCGACGTCGAACGGATCAAAGCATTGAGGATTCCGCCGGCCTGGAAGGACGTCCTGATCCACCCGTCGCCCCAGGGATCCGTGCAGGCCATGGGCAAGGATGTCGCGGGGCGGTGGCAGTACCTGTACCACGAGCGGCGCGCCGCCCGCCGGGAGAAGGAGAAGTTCAAGCGGCTGGTCCACTTCGCGCACGCGCTGCCGAAAATGCGCCGTGCCGTCGTACGGGACCTGTCCCTCCCCGGTCTGCCTCGCGAGAAAGTCCTCGCCTGCGTCCTCCGCATTCTCTCCACCTGCTTTCTCCGAGCCGGAAGCCAGGTCTATGCGGACGAGAACGGCAGCTACGGGATAGCGACGCTGCGGACGAAGCACGTCATCGTCCGCGGGGACCTGATTGTTTTCGATTTTCCGGGGAAGTCCGGCAAGCAGCAGCACCGGGAGCTGCGCGACCGCCGGGTCGCCCGCATCGTCCGGGAGCTCGTGGGGGCGCCGGGGGAGGTCTTCAAGTATCGCGGCGAGGACGGGCGCTGGGTCGACATCCGGCGCCGTCACATCAACGAGTACATCAAGGAAGTCATGGGCGAGAAATTCTCCGCGAAGGACTTCCGGACGTGGGCGGGGACGCTGATCTGTGCCTGCGCGCTCGCGCGGGCGGGGACGGAGGTCGCCGAGACGAAGACCGCCCGCAAACGGAAAGTCGTTGCGGCGATCAAGGAGACCGCGGAGACCCTCGGCAACACTCCCGCGATCTGCCGGTCGTCGTATATCTACCCGGCGGTGCTCTCGAGCTTCGATCGGGGCCGCGTGATCGACCGGTATTTCGGCAACGTCGAGGAGCTCGTGGCGCGCCGCGCGCCCGGCCTCCACGGTTCCGAAAAGGCGCTGTTGAGCCTCCTGAAGCAGAAGGCGTCGTGAGATGTCAGTCGTCAGTCATCAGTCCTCAGGGATCAGTTCCCTTTTCCGCTTCGGGCTGGTGGCGCCTGAGGGCTACCCCAGTCGGACCGCGGTCGGCAGTCGACCCAGAACTGAAACCTGATAACCGAAAACTCACTAGACTCCGCGTCGTGCAGAAAAAGATGTCCAGCCGGAACCGCGTCGTGCGGGCGCTCGCCTCGGCGACCTCGCACCTGTGGTTCCCGGGAACGCTCTGGTTCGCCCGGCACGTGCCGCGGCGCCTCTCGTATCCGCTGGCCCGGGAAGTGGGGGGGGCCTATTTCCGGCTGCGTCCCAAATACCTCGCCGCGATCCGTTCCAATCTCGCCGTCATCCTGGGCGAGGATCCCGCCTCGGCGACGGTCGTGCGCCTCGCCAACGAGATGGTGCGCGGGCACGCGTCGGCCTGGCTCGATTTCCTCCACTTCGCCAGCCGGCCGCCTGCCGAGTCCGCCCTCCTGGTCGAGAGCGTCGAAGGCTTTTCGAGGCTGGTGGAGGGGAGGACGGCGGGCAAGGGCGTTCTCCTCCTGACCGCCCACCTCGGAAACTGGGAAGTCGGCGGGCTCATGCTCGCGGAGGTCCGGCAGCCGATCCACGTCGTTCTGGTGCCCGACATCTTCCCCGGGGTGGAGAGGGCCCGCCGCCGCCTCCACAGCCGCGCGGGAGTGACCGAGATCTCGATCGATCACAGCTTCGGGCCGACCCTGGCGGTCCTTCGGGCCCTGGAGCAGAACGCGATCGTCGCGATGCAGGGCGACCGCGACTTCAACAACACCGGGATCGCCGTTCCCTTCTTCGGGCGCGACGCGTTCTTCCCGCGCGGCCCCTTCCGCGTCGCGATGGCCACGGGAGCGACCGTCCTCCCGGCCTTCATCCTCCGGACGGCGGATGGCCGCTATCGCGCCATCATCGAGGAGCCGCTCGAGATCGTGCGAGGTCCCGACCGCGACGCCGCCCTGCGCGAGAACGTCGCGCGGTACGTCTCGATCCTCGAGCGATACATCCGGGCGAGCCCGGAGCAGTGGTACTGCTTCTATCCGTTCTGGGACGATCCGAGTCGGAAAGCGTAGCTGGCAGCTATCAGCTATCAGCTATCAGCTCGTACAAGATGCCGCCCCAATGGATCGGGAACCGGTGCTGAATCCTCAGATGACTCCCTCGCTGGCGGAGAGCCCCTCTGGCTGACAGCTGAGAGCTGGGAGCTGAGAGCTGAGAACTGCGTTCTAAAACGCGGTCACATCCGCGACGCTGGCGAGATTCCCGTTCGCGTTCACGTACGTCTTCACGGCGTTCGTCGTGGTGTCCGTCACGGTGATCGTGTACTGCACGTTCGTGAGCGCGCCGTAGAAGACCCAGAACCTGTTGTTGAAGGCGCGGCCGTCCACCACTTTGACCACGAGCTCGATGTTGTTCGCCGAAAAGAACCAGAACTCTCCGGTGTCGCCGGTCAGAGCGACCCCGTTGCCAATCCCGCTCGTCCCCTGAGTGGGAACACTCCAGGCCACCTGGACTTTGAACCGGCCGTTGTTCAGGCAGAGAGTCGTGGCGTCGGGAACACACGGCGCGGTCTCCGCGGCCCGGGCCGGGGAGGGGACCGCCAGGAGGAGGCCGGCCGCCAGCGCGGCGGAAGCGAAGAGCCGGCGAAGCGTCACGGGGGCCTGGGCGGGCATGGATTTTCCTCCTGTTCCTGAGACTAAGTTACCAACATCCGGTCCGGCCCGGAAACTCCCTGAACCGCGCGTGAACTGCGGTCCGAATCGCGGTCCTCAACCGCGGGGTCTCCTGGCCGATACGGCCGCCACGAAGAAAGCGTCGTAGTGGCGGGCGAGGTCTTCGACGTCCGGCAGGATCATCGGCTGCTCGAATCCCGCGGCCCGGAAGGCGTCCCGCCAGTTTCCGGGCGTCAGGAAGCCGTGGTTGGGCCGGGTGGCCGGGTCGGTCGCGACGCCGGTGAAGTTTTCCAGAAAGTTGAAGACGAACTCGACGTAGATGGGCTGGCCCTCGAAGGGCCGGATGCATTCGGAGAAGACCGCCGTTCCGCCGGGCTTGAGCGTGCCCCGGATGCGGCACAGCGTGGCGTCCAGGTCCTTCGCGATGTGCACCGTGTTGACGGCATAGACCACGTCGGCGATGCCCTTGTCGATTCCCTGCTCCGTGAAATCGCGGTCCATGTCGACCCGCTTGAACTCGGTGGGAAACTCGGGAAAGCGCGCCCGGATGGTCCGCTCCGCGCGGCGAAGAAACGTCGGAACGACCTCGCTGAAGACGTATCTCTCGATTCTGCCGAGGGCCGCGTCGCGCGCGAGGCGCTCCGCCACCGCGAGCGCCGCCGACCCCGAGCCGCCCCCGAGCTCGACGACGACAGCCGGCCGGCCGACCGGGAGGGCGCGCAGCACGGCCTCCGCGCCGAGCCGGTTGTTGATCGCGTAGAGCAGATTTTCGTTGGAGAAGTAGTCGAACCACAGCGGGAGCCGGGCGGGGGAGAACAGGATCTCCTCGCCCGTCTTCTCGCCGCGCAGAAAGGCGGGAACGTGCTCGACCATGGCGCGCACCACCGTGAAGGGAGGAATCGAGCGAGGGTCTACGGCACGGGCGCGGGCCTCGGCGCGGTCGGGATCTCCCGCCGGGAGCGGCCCGCGGGAGCGGTACGAGATCTCATCCGATTCTCGGGGTTTCTCGGCGTCGAGATACCCGCCGGCGGCCAGCTTGCGCAGAAACCAGGCGAGCGGAACCCGCGCGCGGGGCGCGAAGCCCTTTTCCTCGACGAGCGCGGAGGCGGTCGTGCCGCGGGCGATGGAGGGCTCGAGGTCCAGGTTCCGCACCAGGTTCAGAACCATGTCGGTCGTGAACCTGTCGAAGTGCTCGCAGCACACGATGAACTCGGGCGAGAAAAGGGATCGGATCTCCGGGTCTGGGATGCGCGCGAGCAGCGTGTGGAGATCTTCGGCTCGGCTCGACATGCCGCGATTGTAAGGCGGGCGAGGCGCCCGTTCCCTTCGGCCGGAACGGGCGACTGACAACGCCCCCGCCGGCCGCTACACTGCTGGCGAACGCATGCGCCGTCTTCTCCTTCTGCTCGTCATCACCGGAATGGCGCCGGCCGCCGCGGCGGAGCCTCCCGCTCGGACCGTCGTCCTCGGGTTCGATGGAGTCGACGCGGCGATCGTCGAGCAGATGATGGCGGCGGGGCGTCTTCCGAACCTGGCGGCGTTGAAGGCGCGAGGGGCCTGGTCTCCGCTGACGCCCACGATTCCGGCCCAGACCCCCGTTTCGTGGTCCACGTTTTCCACGGGCCTCGACCCCGGCGGCCACGAGATCTTCGACTTCCTGAAACGAAACCCGGAGGACCGCGTCCCGACCTTCGCGGTGGCGGACGAAACGACCGTCGCCTTCCTCTTCGGCCGGTCGAACCCGATCGTCTTCGGCGCGGCCGCGGCGGGCGTCTTCTTTCTCGCCGCCGGCGTCCTGTTCGCGAGGAGGCGGCGGCCTCTCCTTCCGATCCTCCTGGGCGTGATCGCGCTGGCGGCCGGGACCGCCGCGTTTCTGGCTGTCCGCGCCTGGATCCCTTCCGAGCGGCCCTCGGTGCGGAACAACCGGAAGGGCTCGACCTTCTGGACCGAGGCGGGAGCGCGCCCGTCGACGGTGATCCGGATGCCCGTCACCTTTCCGCCGGAGACCTGGGAGGGCGGCCGGCAGCTCTCCGGCCTGGGCGTCCCGGACATCTCCGGCCGGATCGGGAAGCCCTTCTACTTCACGTCCGACCCGTTCTTCGCGACGCGCGAGGGCAACGATTTCTCCGTGGACATTCTGAAGCTCGAGTCAAACCGGGGGACGCAGACCGTGCGCATCGCGGGACCTCCCGGGAAGGCGTTCGGGCGCGAAGGCGCGATCGAGCTCCCGATCACGCTGACCGTGGCGGAGGGCCGCGACAGGCTGGAGATCGCCGCCGGGGGAGAGCGGGTGGCGCTGAAGCCCGGAGAGTGGAGCGCGTTTGTCTCGCTGCCGTTCCGTGTCAATCCCCTCGTGACCGTTCACGGCTACGGCCGCTTCCGGCTGGACAGGCTCGATCCCGAAATCACGCTGTATCTCTCTCCGATCCAGTTCGACCCGCAGCGCCTGCCGCCCGGGTTCGCGATCTCCTCCCCCCGCGGGTTCGCCACGGATCTCGTCCGGGACTTCGGCCGTTTCAAGACGATGGGATGGGCGATCGACACCTGGTCGGTCCAGTCGGGCACCCTTCCCGAAGACGCCTTTCTCGAGGACGTGGCCGCGACGGTCGCGTCCGACCGCCGGATCCTCCAGTCCCTGCTCGCGGGCCGGGAGCGCCTCCTCGTCCACTACTTCGAATTCACGGACCGGGTCGCCCACGTCTTCTGGAGATTTCGCGATCCTCAGCATCCCGCGTACGACGCCGCGCTTGCCAGGAAATATGGCGATGCCGTCGAGAAGTCGTACGAAACCGTGGACGCCATCGTCGGAGACGCCGCGAAGACTCTCCGGCCCGAAGACGTCCTCATCGTGCTCTCGGACCACGGATTCGCGAGCTGGCGCCGCTCCGTGAATTACAACTCCTGGCTCGTCGAGGCCGGCTACCTCGTTTTGAGCGGCGGCGCGAAGCGCAAAAGCCTCGAGGCCCTCTTCTCGCGCGGGCAGTTCTGGGAAGCCGTCGACTGGAGCCGATCGAAGGCGTACGCGATGGGGCTGGGCGACGTGTACGTCAACCTGCAGGGGCGCGAGCGCGGAGGGACCGTCGCTCCGGGAGCCGAGTACGAGGCCCTGCGCGCGGAGCTCATTTCGCGCCTCACGGCGCTGACCGATCCGAAGAACGGAGAGCGCGCGGTTTCCCGCGTCTTCAAACGGGAGGACATCTACCGTCGGTTCGATCCGCGCGTCATCCCGGATCTCGTCGTCGCCAACACGAGGGGGTACCGCGTCTCGTGGCAGGCGTCGCTCGGGGTGCCGACCGCGGACGTGTTCGAGGACAACCGCGACGTGTGGAGCGGAGACCACTGCTCCGTCGACCCGGACCTCGTCCGCGGGATCTTTTTTTCGTCGCGGAAGTTCCAGACCTCGACGATCCCCGGAATCGCCGACGTGACGGCGTCGGTGCGCGCTCTTCTCGGCGCGCCCGCTCCGCGGGACGCCGCCGGAGTCTCCCTGTGGTGACGGGCGCGCGGCGCGTAACGGGCGCCGAGCGCGTGACGGGCGCACAGCGCGAGACGGGCGCCGGCCGCACGCGTCGCGCGGCCGGGCTCGTTCTCGCCGCCTCGGTCTTCTTCGCCGCGTCGCCGGCGGCGCAGACGACGGCCCCCGCCGACACGCAGGGGGCGACGGACCTGGCTCGGATCCGCGCCCGTATCGCCGCCCTGCAGGGAAGGCTCTCCGAAAGCGAAAAGACCGTCGCGACGCTTTCGGAAGAGATCAGACGCCTCGACTGGAAGCTCGAGATCGCGCAGCAGGAGACGCGGCTGCTCGCGGCGCGTCGGGAAGAGCTCACGCGGGATCTTGCCGCCACCCGGGCGCAGCGCGTCTTCGCGGGGGCCGCGTCGGGACGGTCTTCGCGAGCGCTCCTGTCTCGCGCGCGCGTGCTCCACCGCTTCGGGCGCTACGGCTATCTGCGCGTGCTGCTCGAGGCCGGCGACGCGCGCGGCTTTCTGCAAGCGGTCGAGCGGCTGGACGCTCTGGCGCGGCGCGACGGCCGCCTGCTCGCCGCTCATCGGGGCGCCCAGCAGCGTCTCGAGGAGGACCTCGCCCGCGAAGAAGCGCTGAAGGCCGAGCTAGACCAGAACTGGGGGAGAAGCCGGCGGGAGACGCTCGCCATGTCGCGCATGCGCAGCGCCCGGGAGGCGCTGCTTTCCCGGGAACGCCGCGACGCCGTCACCGGTAAGGAGGAGGTCCACGCGCTGTCGGACAAGGCCGACAGGCTCGAGCGGCTCTTGAATACTTTGTCCCGCCAGTCGAGCGGCGAAACGGCCGACGCCTCGTCCGGGATCCGCCCGTGGAAAGGAGTCCTCGACTGGCCCGCGAAAGGCGCCGTCATGGAGACCTTCGGCCGGCACCGCCACCCGAAATTCGACGCGTGGACGATATCCAACGGCATCGCGGTCTCGACGCCCGCGGGGACTCCGGTCAGGGCGGTCTACGCGGGCAAGGCTGTCTACGCGCAATGGCTCGCCGAGTACGGAAACCTCGTCATCCTGGATCACGGAGACGGGATCTTCACCCTCTACGCCTGGCTCCAGAACGTCGCGGTGTCCGCCGGCTCGGTCGTGCCCGCCCGAACGACCCTCGGCACCTCGGGGACGGGACCCGGGCGGGGCGAGCCCGGGGTCTATTTCGAGATCCGCGACCGCCAGAGGGCGAGCGACCCGGTGGCGTGGCTGCGATAACCGGGCCGGAATCGGGAATCGGAGATCGGGAATCGGAGCGGGGCAGGCAAGAAATCTTTCGTTTCCCGTTTCCCGTTTCCCTGCCCGGAATCCACCGCCCCGCCGGTCTGTTACCATCGTCCTATGAGGTCCAACCGCTCGCGATTTCTGTTCGTCGTCGGCTCGGTCGCGGCTCTGCTTTCCATACGGGCCGTCACGGCGCCGCCGGGTTCCGGGCGGGATTCGGCGACTCGATCGCTGTCGATCTTCTCGGACATCTTCTCCCTCACCCGGTCGAACTACGTCGAGACGACCGATGCGAAGACTCTTCTCGACGGCGCGTACGACGGGATGTCGGACGCTCTCGACGCCTTCTCCTATTACGTTCCGGCGTCGGAGCGCGCCGCTTATCGCGCGCAGCAGGCATCGGGGGCGGTCGGACCCGGGATCGTGCTGGCGCGGCGCGGCGGTTTCCCGTACGTCGTGGCCCCTCTGCCCGGCTCGCCGGCGGAGAAGGCGGGCGTCAAGCCGGGAGACCTGATCGACACGGTCGACGGAAAGCCCGTCCGCAACTCCTCGCTCTGGAAGGTGAAGGCCGCGCTCGAGGGCCCCGAGGGAACCCGTGTCGAGATCCTCGTCTTTCGCGGCGGCGATGAGAGGCGGGTGACGTTCAAGGTCCCCCGCTCCCGATTCGAGCCCGCCGCCGTCTCCACCCGTTTCGAGGGGGATGTCGCGATCATTCGCGTTCCCGCTTTCCGCAAGGACACACCGACGGGGCTCAAACAGGCCATCGAGCAGGCGCGGGCGAAATCGGCCCGGGGCGTGATCGTGGACGTCCGCGGAACGATCGGCGGCGACATCGCCGAAGCCGCTCCGGCCGCGGCAGTTTTCACCGGGCCGGGTCTCGTGGCGAAGCCGGTGGCGCGAAAGGTGGTCTTTCAGCCGCTCGAAGGCTCCGGAGAGAAGCTGTGGACGGGCAAGACGGTCGTGCTCATCGACGACTCGACGGGCGGCGCCGCCGAAGTTTTCGCCGCGGCGCTCCATGATCGCGCGCAGGCGGTGACCGTCGGGGAGTCGACGGTCGGTATGGCGATCGTTCAGCGGCAGGTATCCACGGAATCCGGCGGCACGCTCTTCATGACCGTCGCCCGGTACGTCTCTCCTTCGGGGACGGTGCTCGCCGGCAAGGGCCTGGCGCCGGACGACCGGGTGATCGTGTTTCCGACGCCGGGGGCCGCGGCCAAAGGCGTCTCGAAGGACAGGGAGCCCTCGAAGCCGGCGGAAGACGCGATCCTGCAGCGAGGTCTCGAGGTTGCCCGCGGCGCCGTCCCGGGCCGCCGCGCCGCGTAGCGGGATCTGCCTCCGAGGTTGGCCCGCTCGAAGAACTGGGTCTCGCGGCTGGCGATCTTTTTCGTCTTTCTCTCTCTCGTTTTCGGAGTCCTGCTCTATCGTTCGTGCTCCCGGAAGACGCCGCCTCCCCCGGCGCCCGCCCCGTCCCGCACACGCGTCCACGAACCTCGCCGGACTCCGGCCGTTCCTCGCGACCGGACCCGGCCCGCCCCGCGCACGACGACGTCCACGCCTCCAGAAACTCCGGAGAGAGCGGCGACCTCCGCGGCGATCGCGATCCTGATCGACGATCTCGGCAACGACGCGGCGGCCGTCGATCACATCGCGCGGTGGCCGTTTCCCGTCTCGGTGGCCGTTCTCCCGGAGCTCCCGGCGAGCGGCGACACCGCGCGGACGCTCGAGCGCTCCGGCAAGCAGGTGCTGCTGCATCTCCCGATGGAGCCCCGGGGATTTCCGGGAGTTCGTCCGGGCCCGGGCGTGGTCCTGCGGTCGCAGTCGGACGAGGAGATCGCGTCCACGCTGCAAAACGACCTCGACACGGTCCCCGGCGCCGTGGGCGTCAACAACCACATGGGATCCGCGGCGACGGCGGACCTTCGAGTGATGCGCGCGGTCGCCGGCGTCCTCGCGGGGCGAGGGCTCTTTTTCGTGGACAGCCGGACCACGGGCTCGAGCGTCGCCCTCGAAGCGGCACGGGAAGCCCGCGTCCCCTCGGCGTCGCGCCGCGTCTTCCTCGACGACATCCAGAAGGAGGCGGCGATCGAGGACTCGCTCTCACAGCTCATCTCTCACGCGAAGAGGGAGGGCCCGGCGATCGCGATCGGTCATCCGTACCCGACGACCCTGGCGGTGCTCGATCGGGAGCTGCCGAGGCTCGCGGCGCGGGGGGTACGGCTGGTCACGATCGGCGAGGTGGTGAAGTGAGGGGGCGGTCACGAACCGCGCGGCTGCGCGCCGCAGGGGCAGTACGATCGTCGCCGTGACGCCTCTCGAGAGTCTGGCCGCCCTCGTCGAAAAACTTCGCCAGGAGTGTCCCTGGGACCGCGAGCAGACGCCGGAGACGATCCGCGCTTTTCTTCTGGAAGAATGTTACGAGACGCTCGAGGCCCTCGACGCCGGCGACGCGAACGGTCTTCGCGAGGAGCTCGGAGACCTTCTCTTCCAGATCTTCTTTCTCGCGACAGTCGCCCGCGAGCGCGGCTGGTTCGACCTCTCCGCCGTGGCGGACGCCGTGTCCACGAAAATGATCGAGCGCCATCCGCACGTGTTCGGTGAGACCCGCGCCCGCGATGCCGCCGAGGTGAAGCGCAGCTGGGAGACCCGGAAACGGCGGAAGGCCGGCGCGTCGGCGGACCCGTTCGAGAGCCTCCCGAAGGGACTGCCGGCCATCGCGGCGGCCTTCCGCATGGCGTCGAGGGCGGCCGATCTCGGCTTCGACTGGGAACGTGACGCCGACGTGGCCGCGAAGATCGAGGAGGAGCTCCAGGAATGGCGGCAGGCCGCCGGCAGCGGCGACGCCTCCGCGGAGGAACGCGAGATCGGGGACCTGCTTCTCTCGGTCGTCAACCTGGCGCGCCGCCGGCACGTCGATCCCGAGGCGGCGTTGAGACGCACCAACGCCAGATTCCGCGCGCGGTTTGCGGGAGTCGCGCGCCGCGCCGCGGAGAGCGGTCGCGAGATCGGCCAGATCGGGGCGGCGGAGCTCGACGCGTACTGGGAAGAGGCGAAGAAGGAGGAATAGAAGGAGCGCGACCATCGTGGCGCTCCGGGGCGGAAAGGAGCGCGCACACCGCGCGGATCAGCCCGCGTCCGAGTTTCGCCGCCCGCCGGTGGGCGGCCCCGCCCGCCCGCCGAAACCTTGAACACGACATGGCACGGAAGCCCGCACGCGCCGCGGCCCCCTTCAGGAAGAGGCGAGATCGCGCGCTTATTCGGTTAAGATTTCGAAGCCCCGAGAAGGAACATGGCCGAAAAAGAGGAAAAGCCGATCCGGGTCGTCGACCGGAGGATGTTCACCTCCGAAGGGGAGCTTCGCCCGGACTTCGAGCCCGAGGAGTCCCCGCCGGAGAAGGCCGCGCCGCCGCCTCCTCCTCCTCCTCCGGCGGGGCCTGCCTCTCCCGGGCCCGAAGTCCGCTCGGCGGCCGCGCCGTCCGGAGCCGCGAGGCCGCGGCCGCCTTCCGCTCCGTCCGCGCCTCCGGCGGGCCTCGGGGATGAGGCAGACGAGGACCCGGGGGGGGATGGCCCGCCGCCGGCGGAGCCTCTCGGCGAGTTCATCGCGATCGTGCGCTCGCTCGCGACGACGGCCTATTCCGCGCTCGGACTCCTGGCGGATCCGACGGGCGCGCGGCATCGCGAGCCGGCCGTGGCGCGCCAGATGATCGACTGGCTGACCGTTCTCGAGTCGAAGACCCGCAACAACCTGTCCTTCGAAGAGTCGGACTTTCTCTCCCGCGTGCTGTACGAGCTTCGGCTGGCCTTTGTGGAAGTGACCCGTCCGGCGCCGCGCTGACCGGGGACGCGAACGCGAGACGCCGCTGAGCTCAGACCCCCGCGTCTTCTGATGGCGCCGCCGCGTGGCGCCGGAGAGCGCCGGGCCCGTCTGGTCGGAGGTTTTCTCCTGCTCGCGGCCCTCGCGCCGCGCCTGCTTCCGGCGCAGGAGCCGATTTCCGCGCTGCCGGCCCCCATGACCCGCAGTCTTTATCGGGCGCACTGGTTCGAATTTCTGAATGCGCACCTGGAGGACGACGCCCGAGGCGCCGCGGCGGCTCTGGCGGCAATGCGCAAGTCCGCCCGCGCGGTGGGCGTCCGGCGCCTCTCGGACTTTTCGCGGACCGCCGTGCACGAGGGCCGCAAAGCCGAGGCGCTCGGAAAACCGGAGCGCGCCGCGCGCGCGTACGACGCGGCCGTTCTCCTGGACGATACGAACTACGACGCCATCCTCTCGCGCATCGGGTTTCTCACCCGCCGCGGCGCGTACTCTCAGGCGTCTCGGATGATCCCCGACGCCGCCGGGGCCCTCGTCGCGACGCGGGAGTCGAGACTCACCCTCGGATCTTCGGCCGCCGTCTGGTTCTCGTTTGCCGTGGCGGCGTCTTTGCTCGGGCTGATCCTGATCCTTCTGCTCAAGCATTCCTCGCGGATCTCCCACGACCTCGGGGAGATGTCGAGGCGGCTCGGCGGCGGCGCCGCCGCTCCGCTCGCGCTCGTGATCGGATTGCTGCCGCTCGCGTTCGGGCTCGGGCCCGGGTGGGTGCTCCTGTACTGGGGCGCGCTGATTTTCACCTACACGGTCGGCAGCGAACGGGCGATGCTGGCGGCGGCGCTGATAGGTCTCGGGCTCCTGGTCCCGGCGCTGTCGGCCGTTTTCCGGGAGAACGTCGTCGAGCGGTCTCCCCTGTGGGTCGCGGCCGTGGACCTCGAAGAGAGGCGCGAGGACGCCAGCGCGGAGGACGGGTTGCGCCAGGCCTCGGGCGTATTCGCCGAAGACCCGGACGTGTGGTTCCTTCTCGGAATGTACGCGGACAGGTCGGGGGACTCGGAGCGGGCAATCTCCGCCTACGACCGCGCCGTCCAGGCGGACCCTCGCGACTACCGGCCCTTATTGAATCGCGGCAACGTGCACTTCCAGGATGGCGACTATCTGCAGGCGATCCGTGACTACGACGCGGCGGCGGAGCGCGCTCCGAAGGCGGCCGAGATCCCGTACAACCTGGCGCTCGCGCGGGGCGAAGCGTACGACTTCGAGGGGCAATCCACCGCGATGACGCGCGCCCGCGCCCTCTCCGCGGCCTCGGTGATCTCCTGGACGGAGCGGCCGACGGTGGCTCGGGTCGTCTCCGTCGGGTATCCGCTCTCGCGCGCCCGGCAGAGGATCGAACAGTGGAACCGGCAGCCGAAGAGCCGGCGACTGCCCGGCCACGCCCCGCCGTTGCGAGCCGCCGCCCTGATCCTGACCCCGTTCGCGCTCGGCCCCTGGCTGGCGCTCCTTCTCGGCGTCGCGGTCGCCTCCTGGCGCTCCAAGCGCTCCGTCGCCATCGAATGCGCGCGATGCGGAACGGCCGTCTGCGATTCGTGCCGGCGATACGGAGACCACCCCCTCTACTGCTCGGAGTGCGTGCGCTTTCACGTCCGCAAGGAGAACGTGGGCATCGCGGCCCATGTGGCTCAGGCGGGGGAGATCCGGGCCCGCGTTCGATCCCGCGACCGCCTCTGCCGGCTGCTATCGGTGCTTCTGCCGGGAACGCACCAGGTGTTTTCGGATCGCGCCTTCGCCGGGTTCCTGACCCTGGCCGTCTTTTTCTTCTGCGTCGGTGTCGCGTTGATCGGCGGCCGCTACTTCGACCCCCGGCAGCTTCCGTCTTCGGCGGGAGGCGGACCGGCGCTCATCGTCCCCCTCGCCGTGGCCGTGCTCGTCTGGGCGGTGTCTCTCTCGAGCGCATGGAGGCATTCCCATGGGTCTTGAGGGCACGCTCCGCGTCTTCTCGTTGAACGACATCTTCCAGGTGCTCGGCCTGCAGCGAAAGAGCGGCGTGCTGACGGTTGAGGGAGAGGACGACACCGTCACGATCTCGTTTCTGGGGGGACAGGTCGTCGCCGCCGAATCCGCGCAGCGCCGGCTCGACAACCGGATTGGCAACCTCCTCGTCCGGGCGGGCCGCATCTCGGAAGAGCAGCTCGCCCGCATCCTGCAGACGCAGGCGGAGACCCAGCAGCGGCTCGGATTCCTTCTGATCCGCGATCGCGTGGCGACTCCCGCCGACCTCCGTGAGGCCCTGCGGCTCCAGATCCTGCGGATCGTGTTCAACGCCTTTCGCTGGACCGACGGGCGGTTTTCCTTCACGCAGGAGGGCCCCATCGACTACGACGCCGACCACATGTCGCCGGTCCCGACGGAGTCGATCCTCATGGAAGCCGCGCAGATGCAGGATGAGTGGCCCATCCTCGAGCGGAAGATCCCGTCCCGGGAGATCGTCTACCGGCGCGCGCCCGGCGTGGAGAACCTGCGTCTCATCTCGGCGCCCGAGCCGCCGGCCGAGGGATCTCTCGTCGTCTCGCGGAAGGAGGCGGAGACCTGGAAGTGGGTGGACGGCACGCGCACCATCTCCGAGATCCAGGAGCACGCGTTCCTTTCGGAATTCGACGTCTACAAGGGGCTCGTCGAGCTTCTGGACCGCAGCCTCCTGGTGGAAGGCCGGATCCCCGTCGCGTCGGTGGCGCCCGCCGCGGCGCCCCGACCTGCGGGATTTTCATCCCGGGCGGCGCTTCTGTGGGTGGCGGCCGCTCTGCTCGTCGCCGCGGGAGTGTTCCTGGCGCCCCGCAACCCCTGGAACCTGTTCGTGCGGCCCCGCGGAGAGCGAAGAGAGGCCGCCGACTTCCTGAAGTCCGTCTCCCTCGAGCGGCTCGCCGCGATCGAACGGGCCGTCCGGGTCTTCTACGACTCGTCGGGGCAGTACCCGAAAAAACTCGAGGACCTCGTCACGACGGGGATCCTGGACGAGAGCGGCGTCTACGACCCGTACGGGCGCAAATACCGATACATTCTCCGGACCGACGACGGGAAATTCGGACTGTACGGCCGAAACGCCCAGGGGGAGATCGACCTGGACCTCTCCTTCGACCGGAGCCTCGCCCCCGTCGCTGAGATCCACCCCGCCCGTTCCCGGGGGCGCGCCCCCGAGAGCCGGCCGGGGGTGCAGGTGATCGAGTGAAGAGGACGGTTGAGCGTTGAGCGTTGAACGGCAAGCGTTGAGCGGTCGGAAGTCTGTGAGAGTCGATTCGAGAGTTGGGGGTTAAGAGTCCTGAAACCAGGGTCGTGGCCCAGGTCTCGTTCCACCTCGCCCTCCCGCCCCTTCCGTTTCGCTCCCGAGACCCTGAGCGAAACGGACTGATATTCGGTCAAAATGGGACTTGACATGGATACGCTCAAGTTCTATATTCACCACCGGTTTGAAGAGTAGCGAAAGAGAAGAGGGAAAACTAAAAATGAGCAAGATCATCGGTATCGACCTCGGCACCACGAACTCGTGCGTGGCCGTGATGGAGGGTGGCGACCCCGTCGTCATTCCGAACGCCGAGGGCAACCGCACGACCCCCTCGGTCGTGGCATTTTCGAAGACGGGCGAGCGGCTCGTCGGCCAGGTCGCCAAACGGCAGGCGATCACCAACCCGGCCAACACCGTGTTCTCGATCAAGAGATTCATGGGCCGGAAGCACGGCGAGGTCACCGACGAGATGAAGATGGTGCCCTTCGCCGTGAAGCAGTCTCCCAACGGCGACGTGCGCGTCCTCGCGAGCGGCAAGGAGTACTCGCCGCCCGAGATCTCCGCGATGATCCTCGGCAAACTGAAGGAAGCGGCCGAGGCGTACCTCGGCGAGAAGGTCACCCGCGCCGTCATCACGGTGCCGGCGTACTTCAACGACGCGCAGCGGCAGGCCACCAAGGATGCCGGCCAGATCGCCGGCCTGACGGTCGAGCGGCTGGTCAACGAGCCCACGGCGGCGGCGCTCGCCTACGGCCTGGACAAGAAGAAGGACGAGACGATCGCCGTCTACGACTTCGGAGGCGGAACCTTCGACATCTCGATTCTCGAGGTCGGCGAGGGCGTCGTCGAGGTCAAGTCCACCAACGGAGACACGCACCTCGGCGGAGACAACATCGACCAGCGGATCATCGAGTGGATCCTGGCGGAGTTCAAGAAGGACCAGGGCGTCGACCTTTCCAAGGACGCGATGGCGATGCAGCGCCTCAAGGAAGCCGCGGAGAAGGCCAAGATCGAGCTGTCGAACGTCGTCGAGACGGAGATCAACCTGCCGTTCATCACGGCGGACGCCGCCGGCCCCAAGCACCTCCAGCTCCGGCTGACGCGCTCGAAGCTCGAGCAGCTGGTCGAAGACATCATCACGAAGTCCATCGCGCCCTGCAAACAGGCGATGAAGGACGCGGGAGTCGAGCCGAAGGACATCGACGAGGTCGTGCTCGTAGGCGGGCAGACGCGCATGCCGCGCATCCAGGCGCTCGTCAAGGAGCTGTTCGGCAAGGATCCCCACCAGGGCGTCAACCCGGACGAAGTCGTCGCGATCGGCGCGGCGATCCAGGGCGGAGTCCTCGCAGGCGACGTCAAGGACCTGCTCCTCCTCGACGTGACGCCGCTGTCGCTCGGAATCGAAACGCTGGGCGGCGTCACCACCCGGCTGATCGAGCGCAACACGACCATTCCGACCAAGAAGAGCGAGACCTTCTCGACCGCGTCGGACAACCAGACGTCCGTCGAGATCCGCGTGCTCCAGGGCGAGCGGGAAATGGCGCGCGACAACAAGGCGATCGGAGTGTTCCATCTCGTCGGGATTCCGCCGGCGCCCAGGGGCGTCCCGCAGGTCGAGGTCACCTTCGACATCGACGCGAACGGCATCATGAACGTCTCGGCGAAGGATCTCGGGACCGGCAAGGAGCAGAAGATCACCATCACCGCGTCTTCCGGCCTGAACAAGGACGAGATAGACCGGATGGTCAAGGACGCCAGCTCCCATTCGGAGGAGGACCGCAAGCGCCGGGAGGAAATCGAGGCCAAGAACCGGCTCGACAGCCTCGTGTACTCGACCGAGAAGTCGTTCGGGGAGAACAAGGAAAAGCTCGACGCCGGCGAGATCTCGAACTTCGAAACCGCCCTGGCCGACGCCAAGAAGGCCCTGGAATCCGGGGGGACGGACAATATGACCGCGGCGGCCGAGAAACTCCAGCAGGCGTCCCACAAGCTGGCCGAGGCGATGTATCGCAACGCCTCGGCGGGAGCCGGAGCGGGTCAGAACCCGGGCGGGGACGGCGGGAACGCCGAAGGCGCAGGGTCGGCCGGCAAGGAAGACGAGGTCATCGACACCGAATACGTGGACGCGGAAAAGAAGTAACCGGAACTCGACGGGCGGGAGCCAGCAGCCCTCAAAGCTCTTGACTCTCGCCCTGAGAGCCTTGACCCTAGTCGCATGAGTGTTTTTCAGTGGAACTCTCTCCAGGATCTATTCGCGATCCAGGAAAAGATGAACCGGCTCTTCGAGGACACGATCCATCGAACCGAGTTTCCGGATGAGGGAATGGAAACCGCGCTCTGGTCTCCGGCCGCCGACGTCTTCGAGAACGCGGAGGAGATCACTCTTCAGATCGAGATCCCCGGCGTCCGCCTGGACGACGTGCGTCTCGAATCCGTGGACGGGAAGTTGAAAGTCTCGGGGCACCGGCGAACCGATCCCGGAGTCGAGCCCCGTCATTTCGTCCGAATGGAGCGGATCTACGGTCGGTTTTCCCGCGAGTTCCCCGTGCCCTCCTCGATCGATCCGTCCGCGATCAAGGCCACCCTCCGCAACGGCGTTCTCAAAATCGTCGCGTCGAAGGTGGAAAAGCGGCAGGCGATCCCCGTCGACGCGCGCAAGAGCCTCCGATGACCTCCAATCGCCCCGGAGTCTTTCGCATCGGCGTGATCTCCGAACGATTCGGGATCCACCCCCAGACCCTGCGCATGTACGAGCGCGAGGGTCTCCTGCGGCCCGCGCGCACCGAAGGAAATACCCGCCTCTACGACGCGGACACGATCGAGCGGCTCGAGATCATCCTGACCCTGACCCGGGACCTCGGCGTGAACCTGGCCGGGGTGGAAGTCATCCTGCACATGAAGGAACGGATGCAGAAGATGCAGGGAGACGTCCACAACGTCCTGACCGTCCTGCGCGAAGAGGCGGTCTCCCGCCGCGCCGAGCCCGACCGCAAGTTCGCTCTCGCCAAGATCCCCGCCGGTCTCGCGCTCGCCCGCGTCCAGAAGCCCTGAAAGCTCGGGTCTCGCGCGTGCTTCGCGGCACGCGAACGCAGCGCTGAACCCTTCCTGTCCGGCGACGTTTTCCGTTTCCCGTTTTCCGTTTCCCGATCTCTCGGGCGAGACCATTCGCCACATGGGACGGAGATTCCCCTTTTCACGGGATAGAATTCGCCGCTGCGTTTCAAGGACGAGATCGCGCGGCGGATCGCCGCGGCCGACTCTCAGTTTAAGCTTCGCCGGCAGCGGGGCGCCGAGTCGGCCCGCGGACGCATCCTGATCGTTCTCGGAGGTCCGAGCCGCGTGTCGACCTCGCGGCCGGGCGACCCGGGCGGAGTCACGGGGGATGCCGGCCTGAATACCCGGCCCGACGCGGGCGCGGGATTCGGTTCCCAGTCGCCCGGCGCGGTCACGCAGACATGGATCTACGCGAAGGACAAGTTCGACCCGTCGTGGGGAGTCGGAGATCTCTCGGCCCGGGTAAACGTCGACGCCTCGCGAGGCACGGACGAGCTTCAGAATCCGGACGTCGTGAATCGAGCGATCGCCGTGGTGGTGGAAAAGTCGATCGTGAATCCGGCCGGAGCCGCGTCGCCTTCGTCGGGCGCTGGCGGCGCCGCCCCGGCAGCTCCGCCGGCCGCCGGCGCCGCGCCTGCCCCGCCGGCCGCCGGCGCCGTGCGTCCCTCCGTGCCTCCGGCCGCGACCGGGGCGCCAGCGCCCGCGGCGGCGCCTCCGGCTCCCGCGGCGGCCGCGCTGCCGGCCGCGACCCGATCACTTCTGGACGGCATCGCGAAGGAGAAGAAAGACAGCGGCTCTTTCTGGGGAGGCCCCTTCCGGAGCATCCCGGGAGACCCCTTCTACGCCCTGGAGCTCTCGGTCCCCGCCGACAAGGCTCCGGCGGCGACGGCGAAGTTCGCCGGCCTCGTCACCAATGACGCCGGTCAGGACGTCGCGACGTTCTGGGACGACGCCACGCTCACGGACGTCAAGACCGGAATCCGCACGGAGAAGATCTACGAACGCTCGGTCGTTCTCCCACCGGGAAGCTATCGCGGCACTTTCGCGCTCGTGACGTCCGACGGGGCGACGCCGCTCGCGTCGGGAACGGAGAGCTTCCAGCTTCATGCGAAGACCGGGGAATTCGAAGTCTCGCCGCTGATTCTCGCAAGCACCCTGACGCCGTTGACGAAGCGGCCCGCACCGACCGATCCGTTCGTCTTCGGCATGGAGAAGCCGATCCGCGTGGACCCCAAGGGAAACCGCCTGTTCGCCCGGGACGAGAGCCTCTGGTACTTCTATACCGTCACCAACCCGAAGGCGGCGGCGGGCGTTGCGGCGCCGGCTCCGGCCGCTCCCGGCGCCGGCGCGCCCGCGCCCGCAGCGGACGCCCCGAAGCCGAGAATCATGGCGCGCATCGGAGTGCTTCGCGAAGGTCAGCCCGCGTTCGCGCCGTTCTCCGGCCCCGCCGAGCTCCAGCCGCTCGGTGCGGACTACTACGGAACCGGCAGCGAGATCCCGCTCGCGTCTTTCGAGCCGGGCTATTACACGTTTTCGCTGAACGTCCGCGACTTGAACGCCGCCCGCGATTCGGCCGCGTTCAAGGGCGTCGATCGCAAGGAGGAATTCGTGGTGTTGAAGCCGGACGGCAGCATGCCGGATCGAAAAGCCGCGGCCGGAAAGCCCGCGCCGAAGGCGCCCGCGAAAAAGCCCTCTTAGGTCTCAGCCGGGCGAGATCCCGCCTCCGATTCTCCCGGGGGCGGGGAGTCTCTCCTCTCGCCGCACGCGGAGGCGGGACGTCATTCGTTTCCGACCTTGACGTTCAACTGGACCGTCGAGGTCGTCGCCGCGATGTCGTCGCGCACCCCGACGGCGATCGTGTGGAATCCCGGCCGCATCGAGAGACTCAGCACGTGTCCCGCAACCTGCTTCAAAACGGCGGCGAGCTTTTCTCTCGGCACCCTCACGGGAACCTGGTGTTTTTGAACTTCTGAGATCCGTCCGGCGCTGTCCTTGACCGCGACGAAGACGGAGATCTGGCCGCGGTGAAACGCCGCCTCCGGGATCAGCGCGAGCTCGGTCATCGGGATCTTCACCATCACCGGCAACAGGTAGGTTCCCTTCCCGCCGCTGCGCTCGCGGCCGGGCTCGAGCCGCATGCCGAAGCGGTTGTCGGAAACGTCGAGCAGGAGCGCAGACAGCGTTCGATCGGTGGCCCTTTCGTCCGCGGTCTTGTCGCGATAGCCCTCCCGGTGCCGCACGGAGAGTCCGCGACCGCGGACTTTGACCTCGATCCGGTGGAATTTGCCGTCGCCTTCGTGCAGGGGGGTATAGCCGAGCGAGTAAGAATGGGCGAAGTCGCCCGCCACCTGCTTGAGGCGCATCAGGAGAGTGGGATTGCGAACGAGCGTCAGACCACCCGTGCTCCCGGCGAGGTACCCGAACCCGCTGCGAATGCCCTGCTCGTGCGTCGTCGCGATATCGGAGGTCCAGACACGGCCGCCGCCCGGCGTATTCAGGGACCGAATGTCCACGGAGCCCACGTCCTCCGCGGACGCCGCAAAGCCTCGCGATGATCCTGACGCGTCGATCGTGTAGAAGGTGACCCGATTCGCGTTCGCGTGCGTCACGACGTCACGGAAGTTTTCCGTGGCATCCAGGTTGCCTTCGAAGTGGGTCGATCCCAGGTTCAACTGCCGGGCGTAACCTGAAAACTTGTTTTCGAACGCGTCGAGCATGATCTTCCCCGGTTGCATCGAGAGTCCGTCGCTCACGTAGAGGATCGCCTTGCGTCCCTGTATGCCGCCGAGAGAATCGACGAACTGCCGGAGAGACGTGAGCGTCGTGACGGTTTCCTGGTGGGCCGACCGGGCGTAGTGCCGCACTCTTTCCAGGAGCTCGCGAACCTCGGGGACGTCGCCGCCGACCTGCTCGGGCGCGGTTTGCTCCATCTCCCTCAGTAGCGAACGACGTTCGGCTTCCGCCTGGATCCCGCGCCCGATGTCCTTGTCCAGATCGAAGAAGTCGAGGGACGCGAGCTCCGCATTGTCTGTAAACGGGCGGCGGATCCTGACGGACCCGTCGAAGGTGGCTATCGCAACGCGGTCCGCCCGCCCGAGGCTCGTGCGCAGAAACTCGTGCAGCTGCTCGAACACCCGGTTGCGGTTGCCCGGCTCGAGGTTCCGGTTGTCCACGTAAATGACCAGGTGAAGCCGCTGATCTTCCGGAATCAGCGTGGCAAAGCCTGCCTCTTCGGGCGCGGGGGATGTTGCCGGAGCGGTCGAGGACGCCTCCGCGGCACGGGCACCTTCCACCCGATAGAAGTGGCTGATCACCATCGGCCGGTCGTCCTCTCGGACCTCAAAATCTTCCCGGTTCAGGCCGGCGACAGGTTTTCCGTCGCGGCCGGTCACGACGACTTCCACATTGACGAGGTTCACCTGGACTCGCTCGACGAAGCCGGCGGGTCGTTCTGGCGAAAGGGCTTCCGCGGCGCCGGACGCACAGAGCGCGGCGAAGCCCCACATCGCGCACCGCGCGAAGCGCGGGGCCGGAAGAAGCGGCACCCCTCGCGTCGCGCACCCTTGATCGGCCGTGCGCCCGCCGGGAGTCAACGGGCGATCCGGCCCGACCGCCGGGCGCGCCACCCGGCGCCACGGAATTTTGGATTCTTATTCATGGAATCGGACCTGCCGATCTCGTGACGCGCCGCGTGTGGCCAGAAACCTCCGGTAATCAATGGGTGTTTCCGTCCGCTGCTTGGCTTTATGCTTGCTTGCTGCCAAATCGTTACCATACGCCGAAAACGGCATACTGAGGAGGGACAATGAAGCGCGACCCTCTCCGCCTCCTGGTACTCTTCATCGCTTTTTGCGGGATTGCGGGTGGCATTCTGGCTCAGGGAACTCAGACGGGAACCCTGTCCGGAACTGTCAGGACTTCGCAGGGCGATCCTCTCCCCGGAGTCACGATTACGCTCACCTCGCCGGCACTCCAGGGACAACGAACGGCGGTGACCGCGGTCAACGGCGATTACATCGCGCGGGGCCTTCCGCCCGGCGACTACAAGGCGACGTTTTCGATGCCCGGCATGACGGCCGTGGAGCGGGACCTCCCCGTCACGCTTGCCGGGACGACGAAGCTCGACGTGGCCATGGAGCTCAGCAAGTTCTCAGAATCCGTGCGTGTGACCGGAGAGGCGATCAGTCCCATCGCGACGACACAGCTCGGCGCGAACTATCGCAACGAGGAGATCAACAAGCTCCCGGTCGGCCGGAACCTCAACAATATCGCCGCCAATACGCCGGGAATCACGGGCGGGACCGTAGTTGCCGGCCAGGCGGACCCCCATACGCCCAACGCCGGCCAGGTGCACATCAACGGTGGACAGGCCTTTGACAATGTCTTCCTGATCGACGGCACGGACATCAACGACAACCTCTTCGGCACAGCGAACAATCTCTTCATCGAGGATTCCATCGCAGAGGTGCAGGTCCTGACGGGCGGCATCCCGGCGGAGTACGGCCGTTTCGGCGGGGGCGTCATCAACGCAATCACGAAGAGCGGCGGCAACCTCTTCTCAGGAACCGCTCGAGTGGACTTCACGAACACCGACTGGACGAAGAAGACGCCCTTCGAAGAGTCTCGGAACCTCCCTCGCGTGGACAAGACCAACAAGGCCTACACCGCAACGCTCGGGGGTCCGATCTTAAAGGACGGGCTCTGGTTCTACGGCGGCGGGCGGTTCGCAAAACTGACGGACAGCGTGGTGCTCTCCGAGTCGGGAATCGTGGTGCCGACATCGGACGACAATAAGCGCTACGAAGGAAAGCTGACCGGAAACATCGCGAACCACACACTCCAGGCGTCCTATCTCAAGAACGACAGGACCGAGGAGACGTTCGGGTTGGGCGGGTACATCGATCCGCGCGGCAAGATCAATCGAACGCTCCCCAACACGCGGTGGGCCGCCAGCCACAACGGTGTCTGGACCTCCGCGCTCTTCACGGAGTTGAAGTACTCCGAAAAGAAGTTCGGCTTCCGAAACTCGGGCGGGACTCTGACCGACATCCACGAGTCTCCGATCCTGGCGCGTACGGGGCCCCAGCGGGTCTACAACGCGCCTTACTTCAGCTCGCTCGACCCCGAAGACCGGAACAACCGCGAGGCCTCCGGGTCCGTGTCCTATTTCGTTCCCACGGCGAAGCTCGGAAGCCACGAACTGAAGGCCGGCTACGAGTGGTACGACAGCAACAGAAACGGCGGGAACTCCCAGTCGGCCACCGGATACGTCATCCAGGCCAATTTCAAGCGAAACGCGGACAGCACGCCGGCGGTAGACGCGAACGGCCGCTACATCCCGCTGTTCATCCCGACAGGCCAGACGGGCGCCGCTCGGATTCAGAACTGGATTCCGGTCGTGGGCGCCCGGCTGGACATCAAGACCAAATCCGCTTTCTTCATGGATCGCTGGGCTTTGAACGATCACTTCTCGTTCAACCTCGGCGTGCGCTACGAGAAAGTCACCGGTGACGCCACGGGGGGCATCGTGACGGTCGACAGCACCCGCTGGGTTCCCCGCGTGGCTGCCGCCTACGACGTCAAGGGCGACAGCCGGCTGGTGATCAAGGGTTCCTACGGTCAGTATTCCGGGAAGTACAACGAGCGCGAATTCGGTCAGAACACGAACGTCGGCAAGCCGAATCTCGTCCTCTACGAATACAAAGGGCCCGCGGGAGAGGGGCTCGACTTCGCACCCGGATTCGACTTCGCGAACTACAACATCATCTCGGGGAGCTTCCCGACGGCCAACGTGTTCGTCGACCCCAAGATCAAATCGCCCGTGATCGACGAGTGGACCGGGTCGGTGGGGTCCGCGATCGGCAAGTTCGGGTACGTCCAATTGACGTACGTCGACCGGAAGTACTCCAGCTTCTATGAGGATTTCATCGACTTGTCGACCGGGACAACGACCGTCAATTTTCTCGGGCGGAACTTCGGGACGTTCGATAACCAGCTGTATGGCAACACCGACTCCCTGACGCGCAAGTACCAGGCGCTTCAGTTCCAGGGCCGCTATCGCATCACGCAGCGCTGGAGCGTGGACGCCAACTACACGCGCGAGCTCAAGAATCACGGGAATATCGAGGGCGAGGCCGCCAACCAGCCGGGCAATCCGTCGACGGCCGGCGACTATCCCGAGATCTACGCCGCGGACCGGAACTTTCCCTATGGCCGTCTGGCGGGTTACCAGCGGGACAAGTTCCGTTTCTTCAATACGTACACGTTCGCGCTCGGCCGATTCGGAAACCTCGATTTCGGCCTGCTCTACCGGTATGACTCGCCGCTGACGTTCAACATCGCGGCTGCCGCGGTGCCGCTCTCCGCGGAGCAGAAGGCGCGCACCCCGGCCGGGTACAGTCGTCCCCCGACGAGCCAGACCCTCTTTTTCGGCGAACGCGGCGCGGGCGAGTTCCAGCGCGTGCATGGTGTGGACGTCGCCTTGAATTACGGGATCCCGGTCTGGAAGACGGTCGAGCCGTGGATCAAGTTCGAGGTTCGGAACCTCACCAACGAACAGGCGCTCCAGCAGTTCGACACGACCGTGACTGCGAACAACAGCGGGCCGAAGGACGCCAACGGCCTGGCGACGACCTACACGACGGGCCCCAATTTCGGAAAGGCGACCGCCTCGACTCACTACCAGTCACCTCGCACCTACCTGGCCTCGGCCGGCATTCGCTTCTAGGCTCAGCGCTCTCTGCGAGAGGGCCCCGGCGCGCCGGGGCCCTTTTTATTTGCTCAGACTCGACGGACACCCCGGCCCGACGAGGGCGAGAGGCTTCTTCCGGGAGTGGATTTCCTCGAAGTGGAATCCTTTCAGGACACCGGCGGTTGAAGTAGCCGGGTGAAGTGATGAAAAACACAGGCAGAGTCTCTCGGGTCGCACCGTTCTGGATGGCGATTCTTCCGGCGATGGCCCTCGCGCAGGCCCCTCCTCCCGAGGCCCCCCCGGGAACCTTCCGCGAGACAGTCCGGGTGCAGGTGATGGACGTTGACGTCTCGGTCACGGACTCGCGCGGAAACCCCGTCCCCGATTTGAACCGCGACGAGTTCCGGGTCACCGTCGACGGAAAGCAAGTCCCGATCGACTATTTCACGCGGGTGGCGGAGGGCACGATCCACGGTCCGGACCTCGCGAGCGCGTCGCCGGACCTCGTCCTCGCGGAATACCGCAAGGGCGGTGAGGCGTACGTGCCGCGCCAGTTCCTGATGTACATAGACACCGGGAACCTCTCGCCGAACAACAAGCGGCGGGGGGTCGAAGCTCTCCGCGACCTCGTGACGCGGATGGGTCCGTCGGATCTCGGCCGCGTCGTTCTGTTCGACCGACGCGCGAAGGAGCAGACGGACTGGACCTCCAGCAAGGAGACCCTGTTCGCCGCCCTCTCGAAGATCGAGTCGACCGGCGTCGGGATGTCGCGCCTGATGACGGAGACGCAGACACTCAACCAGATCGATTCGACGAGATCGCGTTCGAGCCGGGAGAGTTTTGCCCGCATGTACGCCGAGCAGGTCAGGGTTGAAGTCGCGAACATGCTTCGCGACATGTCGGCCGAGCTGACGACGCTGACGGCGCTGCCCGGGAAGAGGGCGTTCCTTCTGATCTCCGGCGGATTCGACATGCAGCCCGGCTCCGCGATGATGCAGTACGCCCTCGGAAACTTCAGCCTGAGCTCGTTCGACGCGGGAGACATGGGCAGAGAAGTCCAGGGTCTGATCCGCCGGGCCAACGCCACCGACGTCACGTTCTACACGGTGGACGCCCGAGGCCTGACGGCGGAGGGCGGATCCGCCGGGGGAGACGACCCGCTCTTAAACCGCCCGGGCGTCTCCTTCTTCGCCCGGCAGGACAGCCAGGCCGGGCTCCAGTCCCTGGCGACGGAGACCGGCGGCATCGCCCTCCTGAACACGAACGCCCTCACCGGCGGCCTCCAGCGGGTCTATCAGGACGCGTCGACCTACTACTCCGTGGGCGTCAATCTCTCGAATCTGCCGGGAAGCGGCTTCCGGGACGTCCGGGTGACCGTGTCGCGGCCGGGTGTAACCGTCCGATCGCGGCGGAGCTTCGCGCCTCGTTCGCCGGTCGAGCGGGGCGGGGACGTTGCCCAGGCCGCTCTTCGGTCGAACATCCAGTACCGCGGGATCCCGGTCCAGCTCTCGACCGCGCCGGCCACGAAGGACAAGAAGTACTACACCATGCCGGTCGTCGTGTCGCTTCCCGCCTCCGCGTTGACGTTTCTCCCCGACGGCGCATCCCGCAAGGCCTCCGCGGACGTGTACATCGGGGTCATGGACGACTCCGGGCGCATGAGCGAGATCAGCCGCGAAGAGGCGAGCTTCACGCTGCCGCCCGACGCTCCGGCGAACGCTCCCGTCCGGTACACCGCAAGGCTCCAGGTGCGCAAGGGCAACGCCCGGCTCGTCGTCAACGTTCGCGACAAGGAAACGGGCAGGATGGGGACCGCACGCGCCGACGTGCATGTGGAGTAACGGAAGGCGGAAGGGGTAGGCGGGGAGGCGAAGATTCGGTGTTTAGTTTTTCCTCCGTTTCCCGTTTCTCGAACCCGATTCCCGGCTCCGACTACCTCCTCCGCGCCTGTTTGCCCTCCAGGGGCGGCAGGCCCAGGAACTGGAAGACCATGTTGACCTCGGCCGCGATCTCCTCCGTCAGGAGAGGGTCGACGGGCTCGTGGCCGAGCTGGCCGATCGCGCACGCCGGCACGGTGGCCCTCGCGGTGCGGACGAGCGAAGCGGCTTCGCTCGGATCCGATCCGTCGTCCGAGATGACCGACTGAAAATCGGGAGGCAGACTCCACGTTTCCGCGAGGCGGACCCCGAGCGCGGTCCGGTAGGCGTCCAGGGTCACGCCGCGGAACGCCCCGGCCGGGAAGTCCATCAGCCGGAAGAGCTCGAAGATCTCGGCGTAGCAGACGGTGTGCAGGAGGCCGAGCGTGTAGGCGCGCTCGCGCGTCGTGCCGTAGCGCTCCGCGTACCGGCCGGCGGCCACCGCGGCGGAAACGCTCGCCCGCCGCAGCGCGCGAGCCGCGCCGTCCGAGTCGGGGATCCGGTCGAAATCGACGGCCGTCAACCGGTCGATCAGGACCGTGACCGCCCGTCCGCCCAGCCGTTCGACGGCGTCGGGCACCGTGCCCACGGCGTTGTCGCGATCGACGGAAAGCGCGTTGGCGAGGATGAGCAGGTCGAGACTGAGATAGGGGTCCAGGGCCGCCACGGGAATGACGGCAGTCGGATCGACGGGCGACTTCCTCAGGAGCTCCGAAAGCATGACCGCGGTGTCTTCGAAGATGGGCCGCATCGCGACCGCCCGCTGGGAGAGGGCTCGGAGCCGGTCCACGAACTCCCGGAAGGCGCGGGCGAGTTTGCGCGCCTCCTCGGGTGACACCGTCGACTCGGTTCTTTCGAGCAGGTCCCAGAAGCGCTCCTCCGACTCCTTCGGCTCGAACGGAGAGTCCCAGATCTCCGCTTCGTCCCGGACCGATTTCCGGCGCGGGCGCCGCCGGTGGGAATCGTCGAGATTCTTGACACCCTGAAAGGCGAGGGCCTGTCCGCGGAGAGTCAGGCCGATGCGCAGGATGGGCTGGACCCGGTGCTCGGGGTCGTATTCGAACTGCGCCTCGTTCCAGTCGAACATCTCGAAGAGGAGCTTTCGGGCCAGCTCCTCAACGCGCAGCGACAGGCCGTCGTGCGTGTCGTGCCCGCCCTCGAGGATCAGGCGCGTGAGGTTCTTGTCGCTCGTGAAGTTACGGGCGAGCAGGTCGTACAGGGTGGCGGCCGGCAGGGCGCCGCTTCGGAGAAGGTGGACCCCCAGCCGGTGGCGGGGAATCGACCCCGATACGTACACGATCTCCCCGCCCCGCCAGTCGAGGAGGCGGCGGTCGCGCCCCTGAGACAGGGTCAGCCGCCCCGAACGGTGGTTCAACTCCATCCACTGGAGAAGATCGGCGAAGCCGAAGACTTCCAGCCGCCCGCGTAAATGGTTGGTCACGGAAAGGCCTATTGTACGGCCGGCCGGAGCCGGAACGCCGCCGGGACGGACCCGGGAACGCCGGACCGGCCGGACGAAGCCGCCGCGAGCCGGCGGATAGAATCTTGCCATGAAGAAGGCGCCCGTTCGCGCGAAGGAGGCGGGACGCCCCGTTCCGTTGGAGACGAGCTCGGGTATCCCCATAGCCCCGTTCTACGGAGACCCGGCGCCCGGCGATTTTCCCTATACCCGCGGCATCTCCCGGGAGATGTATCGCGCCCGGTTCTGGACGATGCGCCAGTACGCGGGATTCGGGTCGGCGCGGGAGTCCAACCGGCGCTACCGCTACCTGCTCGAGCAGGGCCAGACCGGTCTCTCCGTCGCGTTCGATCTTCCGACGCAGATGGGCTACGACTCCGACGATCCGGTCGCGCGGGGGGAGGTCGGCCGGGTCGGCGTGGCGATCTCGACGCTCGAGGACATGCGGATCCTGACCGAAGGCCTCCCGCTCGACCGCGTGTCCATTTCGATGACGATCAACTCCACCGCTTCGATCCTCCTGGCCTTCCTGCTCGCCGTCGCGCGTGAGCGAGGTCTCCGCTGGGACGCGCTTTCGGGGACCGTCCAGAACGATCTGCTGAAGGAGTACGTCGCCCGGGGCACGTACATCTTTCCGCCGCGGGCTTCGCTCAAGCTGACCACGGATGTTTTCGAGTTCTGCGGGAAGGAGGTTCCGCGCTGGAACACGATCTCCGTGTCGGGGTACCACATCCGCGAGGCGGGATCGACCGCGGTCCAGGAGGTCGCCTTCACGCTCGGCAACGCGATCGCGTACGTGGAGGCGGCGCTCGCCCGCGGCCTGGCGGTGGACGAGTTCGCTCCGCGAATCTCGTTCTTCTTCAACGCGCACTCCAATTTCTTCGAGGAGGTCGCGAAATTCCGAGCCGCGCGATCGCTCTGGGCGGAGATCGTCCGCGATCGTTTCGGAGCGAAGGACCCGCGCTCCTGGCGTCTCCGCTTCCACGCGCAGACGGCCGGTTCGACGCTGACCGCGCAGCAGACGGACGTCAACGCCGTCCGGGTGACCCTGCAGGCGCTCTCGGCGGTCCTCGGAGGCGCGTCGTCCCTGCACACCAACGCCGCGGACGAAGCGCTCGCGCTCCCGACCGAGTCGTCGGCCCGGCTCGCGCTGCGCACCCAGCAGGTCATCGCCTGCGAGTCGGGCGCGGCGGACGTGGCCGACCCGCTCGGAGGCTCCTATCTCGTCGAGGCGTGGACCGAGGAGATCCGATCGAGGGCGCGCGACCTTCTCCGCAAGATTGACGGCCTCGGGGGAGCCGTTGCCGCTATCGAGCAGGGATTCCTGGCGCGGGAGATCGAGGAAGCCGCCTACTCCGCCCAGCGGGAAGTGGAGGAGGGGCGCCGGACGGTCGTGGGGGTCAACGCGTTTCGGGAAGAGGAGGACCTCCGCCCCCCGCTGCTGACGATCGATCCCGCGATCGAACGCGATCAGATCGAGCGGCTCGCCGCCTTCAAGTCCCGCCGGGACGCCGCCGCCGTCACGACGGCGCTCGAGGCTCTCGAGCGCGACGCACGGGAGGATCGCAACGTGATGCCGGCGATTCTCACGGGCGTAACGGCCGGGGTGACGCTCGGCGAAGTCGTCGCCCGCCTGAAATCCGTGTATGGCGAACACGGGCCCGGAGGTTAATTCGAGGTAAGTGCATGGGGAAAAGGCGTTTGCGGGTGTGGAAAACGACCCGCAGGCCCTCCGGCCCGCCTCGCCACACCGCTGAGTTTTCGGCGCGAGTTCGTAAATCGCAGATACGCTTCGACTTATTGAGACGCACAGAGGTCGGTGCAAACCGGACCGAGATCAATGGTTCTAGTCATTTTTGTCCGCTTTCCACAGGCATTTCGACAGAGTTTTCCGCCGGCTCTCCGGAAAACTCCCGGCGAGCCGTAATCATTGGCGCTTTCGCGGGAACGCACGGAATGGCATCGGGCGCGCGGGGAAAAAGAGGGAGGCGAACGTCGGGTGGGCGCTACTCCGGCGAGTGCGCGCTGCAGCAAGAATTGTCAATCGGCCCGGTCGGGCGGCTCGAAGCAGCGGCGGCAGCGCGCCTCATAGACTCCCTGCGCGCCGACGATGACGCGCTCGTCGCTTTCCACCAGGCGCTGCGTGTTGTTCGCGGGGGATCCGCACCGGACGCAGATCGCGAGCGTCTTGGTGACGTCCTCCGCAACAGCCATGAGGGAGGGGATCGGCTCGAAGGGGTTCCCGCGGTAATCCTTGTCGAGTCCCGCGACGATGACTCGCTTTCCCTGGTCGGCCATCCTCTGGCAGGCGGCGACCAGGCCCGCGTCGAAGAACTGCGCCTCGTCCACCCCGACCACCTCCGTCCGATGGTCGAGCTTCCCGAGCAATTCCTCGCTCGAGGAGACGGAGGTCGAGGGCAGGCGCATCTCGCTGTGGGACACGATCTCCGCCACCGCGAAGCGGTCGTCGATCGCCGGCTTGAAGATCTGAACCCGCTGTTTCGCGATGATCGCCCGCCGCAGCCGCCGGATGAGCTCTTCGCTCTTTCCGGAGAACATGCTTCCGCAGATCACTTCGATCCAGCCGAGCTGGGTTTTTATGAGGGCCATGGGGGCGCGGATATTACAACGAGGCGCCGGGTGTCCGGCGCTGGGCGCCGGGGGAAGGGCGAAAGCCAAAGGCCTTCGATTCTCAATTTTCGATCTAGTTGACCGCGGAGTACCGCGGCCGTCTCGCTCCCGTTGGTCGTTCGGCTCCCGGCCCCGGCTAGCTCCGTTCTCCGCCGAACCGGCTCAAAAGCGCGGCCTGGAGCTCCTCGAAGCTCGGGAAGACCTCGTCCGCGGCCGCGAGCACCCAGCCGGACGCTTCCTCGACCGGCATTCCGAGGACGAGATACACGGGTTTTCCGAGCCGGTGGGCGAGTGTAATCTCCGCCGCCGTGCCGCCGCCCCGCGCCGACTGCCGGTCCCAGACGGCGATCAGGTACCCGCTCTCACGCTCGATGCGGTCGAGATCCCAGGCGATGATCTTCCGGACCGTTTCGCGGAACCTGGCCGGGTCCTCGCTTTTCCAGCGGCGAAAGCTCGACTGCTCCTCGACGCTCAGGTTCTTGGCTTCGTCGGCGGCGGGGTCGTAAACCCTGTGCCCGAGGGTGCCCTCGACGAACTCCCGCATCCGGGCCCGCCACCCCTTTCCGAAATCCGCCGCATGCTCGATCGCGCCCGAGAGATACGCCTCCGGCGCCTCGGGCCGCGGGGAGTTCCGGCCGGTCACGCCCGGCGCCGCCGCCCGGAAGGCGCGGCCGGCGGGCCGGCTCGTCGGGCAGGCCCGGCCGGCGGCAGCAAAGGGACGCCGACTTTGGGGCAAAGCGGGTTGACCGGACAGATCTCGCATCGGGGACGCCGCGCCACGCAGATCTGCCGCCCGTGGAAAATCAGCTGGTGCGCGGCGAGCGTCCGGCGGCCCTTCGGGACGAGCGCGTTCAGGTCGTCTTCGACCCGGACCGGGTCTTCTTCCCGGGTGAACCCGAGCCTCCGCGCGAGCCGGCCGACGTGGGTGTCGACCACGAACCCTTCATCCTTCGCGAAGGCGTTTCCGAGGATCACGTTGGCGGTCTTGCGGCCGACCCCGGGAAGGCGGACGAGCTCGTCCATGCTGTCGGGCACGCGCCCGCCGTGCTCCGCCGCGATGGCCGCCCCCGCGCGCCGCAGGCTCTTCGCCTTGGAATTGAAAAAGCCGGTCGCCCGGATCTCGCGTTCGAGCTCCCCGGGCGTCGCCCGCGCGTAGTCGGCGGCCGTCCTGTACCGGGCGAAGAGACCCGGAGTGACCTGGTTGACGCGGACGTCGGTGCATTGGGCGGAAAGGACGGTGGCGACGAGCAGTTCCAGAGGGGAAGAGAAATTCAGCGCGCACCGGGCGTCGGGGTACGTCCTGGCGAGCCTCGCGAAGACCAGGCGAGCACGGCGCCGCTTCCCTTCCGGCGTTTCCCGCGGGAGCGTTTTTCGACCGCGCGCCGGGGAGTTCGATCGAGACGCCTTTGATCGAGACGGGGCGGCGCGCGCGGATCCGAGGGGTTCCTTGCCGGGTCTGGGCACGAACGGATTTTATCCGTTGGAGCTGCACACATCTCGTGGCATTGACCGCGCCCTCTCCGGATGATGTACTTCGCGCGCTTCCAAAGGGGACACCATCCGCACTCGCACGGCGCCGGTTCGCGCTCTTCTCCTGCTGGCCGGAGCCCTGCTCGCCGGGCCGTCGTCGGGCGCGACTCTGACGATTCTCCATACATCGGACCTTCACGGGCACGTGGTCGCGAAAGACGAGCTCGTCGACCGGGATTTTGGAGAGGGTCTGGCCCGGATCGCGACGGCCGTGAAAGCCGCGCGGGGGGAGGGAAGGCCCACCCTTCTGCTCGATTCGGGAGACACCATCCAGGGAACCCCCATGCAGGCCGTGGCGTTCCAGGCGGCGCCTTCGGCCGGAGATCCGACCGTGCGCGCGATGAACTCGCTCGGGTACGACGCGATGGCGGTCGGAAACCACGAGTTTGATTTCGGAGTCGCGCGGCTCGAAGAGTCCCGCCGCCAGGCCCGGTTTCCCTTTCTCTCGGCCAACATCGTCCGCGAGGACGGCAAGGCGGCGTTCGAGCCGTACGTGATCCGCACGCTGGCGGGAGTGCGGGTCGGGATCCTCGCCCTCACCACGAAGAACGTGCCGGGCTGGGAGCCGCCGGGAAACATCGCCGGCCTGCGTTTCCTCGACACCGTCGACGCCGCCCGGCGCTTCGTCCCGATCCTGCGGGGCCGGGAGAAATGCGACGTGGTGATCGTGCTGACCCACCAGGGATTCGAGAAGGAGCCGGAGACGGGGGAGGATCTCAAGACGAGCGACGAGAACCAGGCGTACGAGATCGCCACGTCAGTGCCCGGGATCGACCTCCTGCTGACCGGCCACACGCACACGATCATCGCACCGCGGCGGCTCGGTTCGACCTGGATCTCCCAGCCGGGCCGCTTCGGCAACACGCTGACGCGGTTCGACGTCTCGGTCGCGAAAAAGGGCTCGCGGTGGGCGATCGTGTCGATTACGGGGCGCAACATGGCGATGAAGGACGTGGCCGCCGATCCCGACCTCTCGGCAAAAGTCGACGTGGAGCACGGAGCCGCGATGCGGCAGCTCGGGGAAGCGGTTGCGACCCTCGCCTCGCCGGCGAACGTGCGCGACGCGCGGACGGCGGACAACGGGCTTCTCGACTGGCTTCACGAGGTGCAGCGGCAGAACGGGAAGGCGGATCTTTCTTTCGCGTCTCTCCTTCCCGGCTCACTGCCCGCGTGGGCGCCGGGGCCGCTGACCGTCCGTCAGGTGTGGTCGTTCTACCCCTACGAGAACGCCCTCGTGACAGTGCGCGCGACCGGACGCCAGGTCCGGGAAGCGCTGGAGGCGGCCGGGCGGTGCGTCTCCGGGGTCGAGATGCAGAACGGGCAGCCGGTCTGGAAGAGAAACGCGCGGATCTGGGGCTACAACTGCGACACGATGAGCGGCGCCGAGTACGCGCTCGATCCGACCCGGCCGGAAGGCAAGCGGCTTCTGTTCCTCCGCCGGAACGGGCGCGAGGTTGCGGATGAGGAGACGTTCACCGTAGCCATCAATTCCTACCGGGCGTCCGGCGGCGGGGGATTCGAAGTGTGGCGGGCGTGCCCCCGGATTTCCGAGTTCGGGTCGTTACGGAATATCCTTCTGGAAGACGCGCGCCGGAGAAAGACGCTCGATCCCCGACCCGACGAGAACTGGTTTCTTGCGCCGAGCCTCCCCGAAGGGCGATTCGGCGAAGCGAATTGAAATGACGTTCGAACCAACGAAAAACAGGAGCTTTCCATGAAGAGAGGCACGGTCCTGATTCGATTTCTCTGCGCTTTCGGGCTCGCGGCGGCGGCGATTACAGCTCTCGCGCAGAGTCCCACGGGGTCTATCACCGGGAACGTGGTCGACGGGACGGGCGCGGGCCTTCCGGGCGCAACCGTGAGCGTGAACAACGTGGACACCGGTGCCGCGAAGTCCGCGCCCTCGGGCACAACGGGAAACTTCACGTTCCCGCTGCTTCCTGTGGGGCGCTACACGGTGAGCTCCGAGCTCTCCGGGTTTGCGACCGCGCGTGTCTCAAACGTGACCGTCTCGATCGGCGGCCAGGAAAAGGTCACGCTCAAAATGGAGATCGCCGGCGTTCAGGCCGCCGTCACAGTCTCGAGCGAGGCTCCGTTGATCGAGGCCACGCAGTCGCAGCAGGAGTCGGTCGTCGGACAGAAACTGATCGAAAATCTTCCAGCGAACGGGCGCAACTTCATCGACTTCGTCCTCACGACGCCGGGCGTCGTCCGGGACGTCCGCCAGGGCGACATCAGCTTCGCCGGACAGCGCGGTACGCTCAACAGTCTTATCGTCGACGGGGCAGACAACAACAACACCTTCTTCGGCCAGGCTCTCGGGCGCACCGGGTCCGGCCGCGCGCCATACCAGTTCAGCCAGGACGCGGTGAAGGAGTTTCAGGTCAACCGGAACGCCTACTCCGCCGAGTACGGCCGCGCCGGCGGCGCCGTCATCAACGTGGTTACGAAGTCCGGCACGAACGATTTCCATGGGACGGGCTTCTATTTCTACCGGGACAAGAAGATCAACGCAATCAATTACATCGACGAGTTCAACGGCCGTGTGAAGGCCCCGTACCATTTCGATCAGTTCGGGGCGAGTGTCGGCGGTCCCGTCCTCCGCGACAAGCTCTTCTTTTTCGCGAACTACGATGGTCAGCGCAACACGCTCCCGAATACCGTCAACCCGCTTCCCCCGATCTCGACTCTTCCGAACGACGCGGACACACTGGCGGGCTACAACCGGCTGTTACCGCTCGCCCAGAGCTGGGAGCGCATCCAGGACCAGGATGTGTATCTGGTGAAAGCGGACTACGAGGCGAACGGCACGAATCACGTGACGCTGCGCTACAACCGTCAGGACTTCACCGGGGGAAATTTCGAAAACGGCGGCCTGACGAACTCGATCGAGCACACAGGCAACTCATTAGTCAAGACGGACACGATCTCGGGCTCGCTCGCGACGTCTCTCTCGGCTGGATTTTTCAACGAACTCAGGGGCCAGTACGCCAAAGACAGCGAGCCGGGGCTCGCGAACAGCGCGAACCCGGAAGGCGTGGTCCAGTCGGGCGGGCAAACCGTGCTCATCATCGGGCGCAACAGTTTCTCGCCGCGCGAAACCACGATCAAGCGCTACCAGGCTGCCGACACGGTGACCCTGCTTTCAGGGAGCAATACGCTCAAGGTCGGCTTTGACTACAACAAGGACGACATCTTGAATTTCTTCCCTGGTAATTTCTTCGGGTCTTACACTTTCAACAGCTTCGCGAACTTCAACCGCGGAACCCCGACCCGCTACATCCAGGCGTTCGCCGGCCCGGGGACGAGCGGCGCTTTCACGAATCCCAACCTGCGCGAGTACGCCGCGTTCGTCTCAGACGAATGGCGGCTCTTGACGAACCTGACGCTGAATCTGGGCGTTCGGTACGACCTTCAGGACGTTCATCAGCCCTCCGTGCAGAACCCCGACGCTCAGCTGCTCGCGGCAGGACTGCGAACGGACCGGATTCCGACCGACAAGAACAACATCGCCCCCCGTATCGGGCTCGCGTGGACCCCCCGCGGTGATGATCGCACCGTGGTGCGGGCCGGATACGGCATCTTCTATGCGCGCACCCCGTCGATCATTTACGGAACCGCGACGTCCAACAACGGAATAAACGTCCAGACGATCACATTCAGCGCGGCTCAGGCGCCGACGTATCCCAATATTTTTGCGGCACTGCCAACCGGAATCACCCTTCCAAAGCCCACCATCTTTGTGATGGATCCCAATTACCAGAACCCTAAGATCACACAGGCGAGCGCGGGTGTGGAGCACGCTCTCACTCCGGACATTTCCCTGGCCCTCGGATACCTTTATGTGCGCGGCTCTTACCTCACCCGGTCGACGGACCTCAATGAGTCTGGGCCCGAGATCGTAACGACTCCCATTGCGGGGGATGGAAGCGCGACATATGTCCGGTACAACGGGCCACGCCCGTTCACGAACTTCGCCCGGATCATCGAGTTTCAGAGCTCTGCGAGCTCGCGGTACAACGGAGCGACGCTCGAGCTCGTCAAGCGTTACTCGCGCAGCTGGACCGCCCGCGTCGCTTACACGTACAGCAAAGTGCTGGACAACAAGCCGGACGCGACCGCGGTCGTCCCGGGGGTCGACGACAACAAGTTTGCGCAGGACCCCCTCAACCTGAACGGGGACTGGGCGCCGGGCGACAACGACGTGAGGCACAGGCTCGTGGTCAGCGGCCTCTGGGCGCTCGACTCGGGGCGCGACAACCCGAACGCATTCATGCGCTTCCTCACGTCCGGGTGGTCCTTCGCCGGCATCGTCACCTACCAGACAGGGCAGCCTTATTCGGCGACGATCAACACCGATCTGAACAACGACCAGAACTTCGCTAACGACCGGGCACCGGGTTTCGAACGCAACACGTTCCGCCTGCCATCCGTTTTTTCCGTGGATCCTCGCATTTCGAAACACGTCGGGATCGGTCCGGTCGACGTCGAGCTGATCGCGGAGGCGTTCAACGTTTTCAATAACAAAAACGTTACGTTCACGCGGAACACCTACTACAATCTGACCGGAGGGCAGCTCGTTCCCGTCAACAACCCCGCCTCGCGAACACGGTTCGGAGCGCCGACAGCGACCCTCGGACCTCGCATCCTGCAAATCGCCGCCAAGGTCAGCTTCTAGGGTCCTCGATCTTCGGGGGCGCCCTTGCGGCGCCCCCTTTTCTCTTGGTTCCCGCCAGCCGAGTCTCGCTGTCCCGGGGGCGCGCTCTCTTCAACGACGGTCTGTTCTTCGAGGCGCACGAGGTGTGGGAGGAGGCGTGGCTCGTCGAGACAGGCGCGAGGCGCCGCGTCCTCCAGGGTCTGATCCAGATCGCCGCGGCTCTTCTGAAGGCGGGACGGGCTGAGCATCCGAGAGGGTCGCTGCGACTGCTCGATGCGGGCATCGAGAAGCTCGAGAACGGAGATACCGCCGGAAACGGCCTGGCGTTCGCGGCCTTCCTGTCCTCGCTCCGCCAGCTGCGTCCCTCCGTCGTCGCGTGGGCCGAAGGAAGGTCACCGGCGCCGCCCCCCGATTCATTTCCGAAACTCGGGGAAGAAGGCGTTCCTTGACGACGAAGTGTGATCTGGGAATTCCGGGGTGGGTGCGGGGCACTGAGCGGGAAAGGGAAGAGAAAGCGAACGCAGGACTGCCTTTCGATTCCCGATTCTGAATTTCCGCCCGTCTGCCATGCCCGCCTACCGCCTCCCGCCTGCCTCCTCCCGTCTTCCAAACAGCATGCACTCGTACGACGTGTCCCGCTTCAAGCTGACGATGGGGCGAAAACCAAGAGACGCGAGCTCCCGAAGGCTCGCCCGATCGAGGTGGAGGGAGTAAACGCCCACGACGTCCGCTCCCGTCGCCGCCTTTCGGATAGCGGCCGGCTGAAGGGGCCGGTGCAGCTCGATCTCCCGGATTTCGACGGCGTTGCCGAAATAGAGGCGCTCGCCGTAGGCCCACATCTGCTCGAACGCCAGAACGCGCGGCGCGGGGCGCATCGCGAGGATCCGCCGCGACGCCTCGATCTCTCCGGACGTCTTGTCCCGCAGGAGCGCGAGGGAACGGTCCGCCGCATAGGGGACGCACAGCAGGAGCGCCCCCGCCGCGAGCCGCCGATGACCGGCTTCGTAGAGGCGCTCCCATCCCGCCGCCGCGGCCAGGCAGAGGAAGGGAATCGCGCACTGGAGATACCTCCACTCCTTGTGGGCGAAGAGGGACATTCCGAGCACGATCGCGAGGGAAATGGCGAGAGGCGCGCGGCCGCGGCGGTTCGTCCAACCCGCCACCGCGAGGAGCAGAAGGATGGGTCCCCCCCACTGAAGCGGGGTTCGCAGGTACCAGGGAAACGGCTCCTCGATGGCGAGCCGGGCCGCCGGGATTTCCAGCCACATGATCCGCACGAAGGACTTGAGACTCGCAAACGGAGCCCCCCACGTCAGCTGGTCCACGAGGCCGACGCAGGCGAGCGTCCCGGCGACGAAGCCGGCCCCGATTCCGATCACACCCCGCGGGCTCCGGAATCTCCAGGCGCTCCACGCCAGAAGCGGGACCAGGACGACTCCCTCGCTCCACCGGATCGCAAACGCGGCCGCGGCGAGAAATCCGGCGGCGATCTGCGGTCCGGCGGACTCCGACCGGGCGCTCGCGAACCAGAAAGCGGCGATCAGCGCGGTCGCCGACATCGGCCGGGGATACGGCGTCGCGCCGTAGGCCAGAGGCATCCACGCGAATGCGTACAGGAACGCCGCGGCGAGAGCCGGGCGAACCGGCCACTCCCACCGCCGCGCGAGGGCGTACAGGATCACGATCCCCGCCGAAGAGACCGCCACGTTGGGAAGGGCGCAGACCCACGTCACGAGCGCGGGGTCGCGCGCACCCGCCATCGCCGCGAGCTTCAAGGCGGGCCACACGAGCGCGAGCGGGTGGAACAGGCACCGAAGCTCCCACGGGTGGTACTCGACCCCCAGGGCGTACTTCGCCGCGGTCTGGACGATCTCGAGGTCATCGCCGGTCAGAAAACCGGGGAACCGCCACGCGAGGACGAGCTTTGCGGCGGCGGTCATCGCCACCAGGGCGCCGAGCAGGAGCGCCGGCCGCGGTGCGCGAGCCGGCGTTCGAGCCCCGGAGGAGGGAGGCGTAAGCCCGCTCAGGCGGCGGCCCCGTTCAGCGGACGTTCGAAGCGGGCGTGGGCGCCCGTTGAGGACGGGACCTCGCCGGGGGCGTCGGCAGCGACGCGGCCCGAAGCGCGTCGTCGCGCGCCGAAGCGACGGCGGGCTCGAGCGCGGCGGCCAGACGGTCGAGCTCCAGGACGAACGTGACCGCGCCGCGGCGCTCGGCCTCTTTGCGCGTCGCGAGGAGATGCCGGCGAAAAAGCCTCAGGTCGTTCCATCGGCCGAGCGCGTCCTGGACCTGTTTCCTTTGCTCGATCTCGGGCCCGAGTCCCGCGCGGCCCGCGAGGGCGAGGTCTTCCGTCACGTAACGTGCCTCTTTGACCGCGAGGCGATAACGATGCAGCGCGCGGTCCGTTGGCATCTCCGGCAGGGGGGTCAGACGCTTTTCGGCCTTCTC
Source organism: Acidobacteriota bacterium (assembly GCA_020199905.1). Lineage (GTDB taxonomy): Bacteria > Acidobacteriota > Thermoanaerobaculia > UBA5066 > Gp7-AA6 > JALYUA01. Next base: position 81,728 of record JAIVJS010000071.1, on the reverse strand, counting down.
CAGCGCCCGGTCCAGCCGCGGCATCAGGTCGCGCTGTTTCTCTTTCGAGAGGCGGCCGAGCTTCCGGCGCAGCCTCTCGAGCTCATCCTCCGGCACTCGACGCGCGGCGTCTCTGGCGCCCTGCCGCAGGAGCGCGTCCCATCGCGCGTCCACCCCGGCGGCGACGTCGTCGGGCAGCCATCCCAGCTTCCGGACCCGCGCGAGAAGGTCTCGGTCCACTTCGATCTGGCGCAGATCGGAAAGCGAGCTCACGATTCTGCGCGATCTCTTCGCCAGCCCGTCGCGGCCGAGCGCCGTCGCCGTGGCGGACACGCGGCGCAGAGCGACACGCAGGTCGTGAATCGCCTCCGGAGACTTCTGGCGGAATTGCTTCCCCGCGCGCTCGAGTGAGCGCGCCCTGGTCTTCCAGAGGGCGATGCGTTCCGGCACGGACCGGCTATTATATGGAGACGAACTCCCCTGCCGATCCCGCCGCCGGCCCACGCCCCTTCACGCGCTTTTCACGTCGAATTCACCCGCCGACCCGGGCGAAAGGCGACAATCGCCCTGCCATGACCTCGCTGGCCGCCATCGACATCGGAACGAATTCCATCAAGCTCCTCATCGCCTCGGTCGAAGAAGACGGAGCGTTGGAGGTTCTGTCCCGTGAGAAATCGATGGTCCGCCTGGGAAACGAGACGCTCACCACCGGCCGGCTGCCCGAAGAGCCGATGGAAGCGGGTGCCTCCGCCGTCGAGCAGTTTCTGAGGTCGGTGCGCGGCGCCGGGGCCGAGCTCGTGCGGGCCGTGGCGACGTGTGCGGTCCGCGAGGCCGCCAACGCCGAGCAGTTCGTGGAAACGGTCCGGAAACGCACGGGTGTGCAGGTGGACGTGATCTCCGGAGACGAGGAAGCGCGGCTCATCAATCTCGCCGTACGAAGCGAATTTCCGTCGCGGCTCGACCCGTTGTTCTTAGTCGACATCGGCGGCGGCTCGACGGAGCTCGTCGTGTCCGACGGCTCCCGCGTTCTGCTCTCAGAGAGTCTTCCGCTCGGGGTGGTCCGTCTGGCGGACCGGTATTCCAGGAACGATCCCCCGAGCGAGAACGATCGCAAGCGGATGAAGCGCGAGATCAAGGCCGTTGCCAGGCGGGCCGTCGACGCCGTCCGGAAGGTGGGATTCGAGACCTGTGTCGGGTCCTCGGGCACGATCCAGTCGCTTTCGCTGGTCCACGAGGGTGCGATCCTCGGCCGGGAAGGGACCCTCTCCGGGCACCGGACGCTGACGGCGGCGGGGTTGAAGAGGGTGAATCGCCTGCTGCGCCGCTCGACCGCGAAGGAAAAGCTCCGGATCTCGGGACTCGACCCGCGCCGCCGGGATATCTCCGTGCCGGGCGGAATCCTCCTCTCCTGGATCCTGAAGCGGTCGGACGCCAGAGCCATCGTGGTCGGAGAGCGCGGCCTTCGGGAAGGAATCCTGCTCGACCATGCTTTCGGAGCGGCCACCCGCCGCACGGTGGACCGGGACGTCCGCGCCCGGAGCGTCGATCGACTTCTCCGTCGGTCGAACGCCGAGGTTCTGCACGCGACCCACGTCGCGCGGCTGGCGCTCGAGATCTTCGACCAGACGCATGCCGTCCACCAGCTTTCGTCCACGGAGCGGGAATGGCTCCAGTACGGCTCGCTCCTTCACGACGTCGGCTGTTACGTCGGATACAGCAAGCATCAGCGCCACTCCTACTACCTCATCACCCATGGAGACCTGACCGGGTTCTCGGCCGAGGAGGTCGAGGTGCTGGGGCTCCTGGCGAGGTACCACAAGGGCGGCGGGCCGAAAGCGCGGCACGAGAGCTGGAGCGGGCTTGGCTCGTCCCTGCGCGCGGCGGTCGAGAAGCTTTCCGCGGTCCTCCGCGTCGCCGACGGGCTCGATCGCAGCCACCGCCAGCTCGTGTCCGCGGTGTCCTGCCGGGTGCGGCCGCGAAAGATGGAGCTCGAAGTCTCCGCCCGCGGCGACTGCGAGGCGGAGCTCGACGCCGCGCGCCGAAAATCGGATCTGTTCGAACGCGTCTTCGACCGCCGGTGCTCGTTCCGGGCGGTTCCCGCGGATCGCGACGAACGCGTTACACAGAAGGACCTCGAGCTGGTCTCAAACGAAGCGCTTTGGACCAACTGAAGTGAGGAACTCGTGAAAGAGCATTTTTCAGAGCAATTGGAAGAGCTGAGGCGGAATCTGATTCTCATGGGGGGAGGTCGCGCGGCAGATACACCGCGCGATCGAGGCCCTGATCGAAGCGGATCCTGAAAAGGCGCGGGCGGTCATCGCGGCCGATCACGAGATCGGCCGCATGGAGAGGAAGGGCGAAGATCTCGCCGTCCAGCTTTTCGCGCTGCAGCAGCCCGTGGCGGTCGACTTCCGTTTCCTGATCGCCGCCTTGAAGATCAACAATGACCTCGAGAGGATCGGCGACCATGCGGTCAACATCGCGGAGGGCGCCGAACGGCTCGCCGGGCAGAAGCCGTTCAAGCCCTTCATCGACATCCCCTTCGTGGCGGAGGTCGCGGAAACGATGCTGAAACAGTCGCTGAACGTGTTCGTGAACCGCGACGCGGCTCTGGCGAAGCAGGTCCTGAAGAAGGACGACATATTGGACGAGAAGAACGTGTCGATCATCCGGGAGCTTCTGACTGACATGGCCGAGTATCCGACGCTCATCACCTATTGCATCGAGCTGATCTCGATCTCGAAGAACCTCGAACGCGTCGGCGACCTGGCCACCAACATCTGCGAGGACACCATCTTCATCGCCGAGGCGCGATGGGGAAAGCACCACGCCGTCGAGCTGGCCTAGGTCTCCGTTCTCAGTTCTCCGTTCTCAGTTCTCCCTCCCCTCCTGTCGCGTTTGAGACGCCGGCAGGCCTTTTGCGACGCCCCGGCCCGGGGGTGGCCGCCGGACATGGACGATTTTTCAAAGACCTCCGCGGCCCGGTTTCGCGTGGGCTGCTCGGGATGGCAGTACCGGCACTGGCGGGGAGAGATCTACCCGGGCGAGCTTCCGGCCTCGCGCTGGTTCGAGTTCTACGCCTCGCTGTTCGACACCGTCGAGATCAACAACAGCTTCTATCGACTGCCGGAAGGCTCGGTCTTCGAAACGTGGCGCCGCCGCGCCCCGCCCGGCTTTCTCTACGCCGTCAAGGCCAGCCGGTATCTGACGCACAACAAGAAACTGAAGGAGCCGGACGAGCCGCTCGACCGATTCTTCAGCCGCGCGAAGCTCCTCCGAGAGAAGCTCGGTCCCGTCCTCTACCAGCTGCCTCCCGGGTGGAGCGTCAATCTCGAGCGCCTGGAGAATTTCCTGAAGCTGCTTCCGAAGCGGGCTCGCCACGTCCTCGAGTTCCGCGACCCTTCCTGGTACTGCGCCCCCGTGCTGGACGCCCTCGACCGCCACGGTGTCGCGCTCTGCCTTCACGACATGCCCCGCTCGTCGCCGGAGCGCACGGCCCGGGGTCCGTTCGTGTACGTCCGCTTTCACGGCTTCGACGAAAAATACGGCGGCCGCTATTCCGACGAGCGCCTGGCCGACTGGGCTGGCTGGATGACCGAGAGACTCCGCGAGGGACGGGACGTGTACGCGTACTTCAACAACGACATCGGAGGGCACGCGCCGCGGGACGCCGCGCGGCTTCGAAGCTTGCTCGAGAAGCGGTCCTCTGAGTGAGCTCGGCTTTCGGCGGATTCGAGAGGCCCCAGCGGGTGCCCCGACCGCGACCGGGTCTGCCGGCCTACCGCCGTGAGGGATCTGTGTCGAGGGCGCGCTCGCCCGGCAGGGGCAGCGGCCGTCTCGCGGAGGCGACCGGGTGCTCGCGATCGTGCGGGACCTCGCCCTCGCGGCCCTGTTCCGCGTGGAGACCTTCGCGGCCGTGGCGCGGCCGCCTGATCTTCGTCTCACCCGGCCGTCGCCGGAGGCGCCCCGACTTCATGCCGCCTTCAAATCGTGTTCTCCCCGTCCGCGAAGTCGGCGGAGGTCAAGCAGGGAGACGTCAAGCCGCTCAGGCTGTCGAACGTCGTGACTCCCACAGAAGCGCGGCGGCGATGGCTCGCCTGAACGAGTCAGAAGAGCGACGGCGGAGGCGCCGCGACCGCCTGATTCTCAGGCTTCCGGGACGGCGCGCAGACCCCGGCGGGCGAGGCGGTCGAAGGCTGCCTCCTGCGCGTCGAAACGCGGCTGCCCCGGCTCCCGAGTGCGGCGCACGTAGGCCCCATCGGCCTGCAGGTCGCGGGCGCGGCTGTTGTCCGCCTGGAGAGGGTCGAAGACTTCCTGGCGGATCTTCTCTCGCGCCTGCGGATCGAGGACGGGAACCATGAGCTCGACGCGGCGGAAGAAGTTACGCGGCATCCAGTCGGCGCTCGAAAGGAAGATCTCCTGCTCGTCGGCCGCGCCGAAGGCGAATGCCCGGCTGTGCTCCAGAAAGCGGCCGACGACGCTCGAGACCCGGATGTTCTCGGAGACTCCCGGCACTCCCGGCCTCAGGCAGCAGATCCCCCTCACGGCGAGAGTGATGGGGACACCGGCGGCGGACGCTCGATAGAGGGCGCGGATCACGTTCGCGTCGACCAGCGAATTCATCTTGGCGACGATGCCGGAGGGCCGGCCCTCCCGCGCCTTCTCCGCCTCACCGTCGATCAACCCCACCACCTTCTCGTGAAGGGAGAACGGGGCCACGCTGAACCGTTTGTACCTCGTGCGCTTGGAGAAGCCCGTCAGGAAATTGAAGAGCTCCGAGGCGTCGTGGCCGAAATCCGGCCGTGCCGTGAAGAGGCCGAGGTCCGTGTAGACCCGAGACGTCGTCGTGTTGTAGTTGCCCGTCCCGACGTGCACGTACCGCCGCATCGTCGATCCCTCCCGGCGGACGACGAGCGCGATCTTCGCGTGGGTCTTGAGTCCCTCGACGCCGTAGGCGACGTGAACCCCCGCGCGCTCCAGGGACCGCGCCCACTGAATGTTCTTTTCCTCGTCGAAGCGCGCCTGCAGCTCGACTAAGACCGCGACCTGCTTTCCGTTTTCCGCCGCGCGGGCGAGCGCCGCCACCACGGGGGAGTCTGGTCCCGTCCGGTAGAGCGTCATCTTGATGGCGAGGACGTCGGAGTCGTCCGCCGCGACCTCGAGAAACGAGAGAACCGGGTCGAATCCGTCGTACGGATGATGAAGCAGGACGTCCTTCTGCCGTATCGCGTCGAAGAGCGTCGCGGGATTGGCGAACACGGCGCGCGAGCCCGGAAGAAAGTCGTCGTCCTTCAGTTCCGGACGCTCCAGCCGGTGGAGCGCCAGGAAATCGGTGACCCCCAGGGGGCCGTCGATCGCGTAGACGTCCTCCGGGTCGAGAGCGAGTTGCTTGCTCAGGAGGTCGCGGATCGTTTCGGGACAACGGCTGTCGACTTCGAGGCGGATGGCCGCGCCGAAGCGTCGCTGGCGCACGTTCTCCGCGACGACCCGGAGGAGGTCGCCGGCCTCCTCCTCACGCAGGTCGAAATCGGCATCGCGGGTGACCCGAAACCCCGAGGTCCCGCGGACCTTCATCCCCGGGAAAAGGCTCGAGAGGTGGGCCTCGATCAGGTCCTCGAGCAGAAGAAATTCGGCTCGTTCTCCATCGCCGGGCACTGGCACGAATCGCGGGAGCGACGGGGGAACCTTGACGCGGGCGAAAAAGGGTTTGCCCTCGTCTTTCCCGGAGAGCTCGACCGCGAGGGACAGGGAAAGATTCGAGAGAAACGGGAAGGGATGCGCGGGGTCGAACGCGAGCGGCGTCAAGACGGGAAAGACGACGTTTTCGAAGTAGCCGGTCAGCTCGCGGCGCGCGGCGGAGGGGATTTCCTCCCACCTCGAAAGGAGGATTCCCTTCTCGCGAAGCCCCGGCAGAACGTCCGCCGTGAGAGTCGAGACCGCCAGGGCGCAATCCCGGCGGACGATTTCGCAGATGGTCTTCAACTGCTCGTCGGCGGAGAGCCCGTCCGCGCTGCGCTCGGTGACGGCCGCCTCGAGCTGCTCGTGCAGGCCGGAGACTCGGATCATGAAGAACTCGTCCAGGTTCGAATGAAAGATCGCCAGGAATTTCAACCGTTCGAGAAGAGGCCAGGACGAATCGAGCGCTTCCTCGAGCACGCGCCGGTTGAACGCGAGCCACGAGATCTCCCGGTTGAAGTAGAGCGCACGATCGTTGAGCCGGTCCTCCGGCGACGCTCCGCCTTCGATCCGTCGGGGTTCGGTCATGCGCGAGATTGGGAGGCTATCACCGGCGAAAGGAATGGATGTGAAGTGGACAAACCGGGCATTCCATCCTGCCGATCGCCCGACCCACGCTCGAAACGAGTCACGTAGATACAGACACTTAGGAATTAATGCGCCTGCCGGCCCTGAAATCTTGCCCGTTTTTGTCAAATAATATATATCGACATATGAATCGTCACAAATTGGAGGTTTCGATGAGGCCGTTGGACGTCACGTGCGCGATTCCGGTGACGGTCGGCGCATTGAACTGGGGACTCGTGGGGGCGGCGAATTCGATCTGGTGGCCGCGCTCTTCGGGCCGATGTCGATTCTTTCGAGGGTCGTTTACGTGCTGGTCGGGATGGCCGGCATCTATCAGGGCGTCGGGTGGAAGGCCATCCAGGCGCTGGGCCCTCGTCTGACCGGTCGCGTGAACCGAGTGTTGAGCTCCCCCGCGTGACCTCCGCGGGCCACGGGAGAGAGCTGTCTACAATGATCCACGGGCCCGGCGACGCGGCATGGCGCGCGGCCGGGCCCACGTTTCTTCCAAAACATGAAAAAAACTTCTGAGCCTGCCTTTCCGATCGGCGCCGTCTCCCGGGCGACCGGCTTTTCTCCCGACATTCTCCGGGTCTGGCAGAAGCGATACGGCTTTCCGGTTCCGGGCCGCAAGCCCTCCGGGCACCGTCTGTATTCCGCGGGCGACATCCGCCGTCTCCGCCAGATTTCCCGCGCGATCTCGCGCGGCCATCGGCCCTCGCAGGTCGTGGCCCTGCCGGAACGAGAGCTGGAAAACCTCCTCGCCGAGGAGGCAGCCTCCACCTCGAGGGAGCCGCCCGCCGCGCGTCCGATCGCCGCTCTCCTCGATCACGTGAGCAAGCATCGCCGCGAAGAGCTGTCCGCTGCGCTCCTCGCCGACGCATCCGCTCTGGGCCCGATCGCCTTTCTTACGCACCGGATCGCTCCACTGGCGGAAGCGGTGGGCGAGGCGTGGGCGAAGGGGGAGCTCAGCATCCATCACGAGCACTTCTTCTCCGAGTGCGCCGAGGACGTGCTTCGCGGCATCCGGCTCCCGTACGAGCGGGCGGCGCGGGGCCCGGTGATCCTGCTGGCGACCCTCTCCGGCGAGACGCATCGGCTGGGGCTCCAGATGGCGGCGCTCGTCACGGCGGCGGCCGGATTGAGGCCGCATGTCCTCGGCAGCGACACGCCGGTCCGCGAGATCGCCGACGCCTGGGTGCTTCGGAACGCTTCGGCCATCGGGCTCTCGATCTCGATATCGACCGGGGGCGCCTCGGCGCACAGGGAGCTCGAGGCGCTCCGGAGAGCGGTCCCGTCCCACGTCCCGATCTTCGCGGGAGGCAAGGGAGCCCGGCGCAGCCACCCGCCCGCTGGCGTCGCGGTCGTCGAGGACTTCGAGCGGCTCGCCGACTGGCTGCGGAGCCTCCGGACCGCGCGATCGGCATGACGAGCCTGCGCGAGCAGCTGGTCGGACTGGATCGCCGGGCGACGCTCGAGGTTCGCAGGCTTCATGGCCCCGTGCGGGACCGGTTCCTGCGGCGCGTCAGTTTTCTCGGCGGCCCGCGCTTCATGATTTCGGCGACGATCGCCGTCGCGGCCGTGCTGATCGCCTTCGGACACGGCAGGCTCGCCGCGGTCTTCGGGGGCGCCGTCCTGGGCGGACGGGCGCTCAGTCCCCTTCTGAAATGGAGGTTCCGGCGGGCGCGGCCGGACCTCTGGCCCGCGCTGGAGACCGAAAAGACTCACAGCTTTCCGAGCACGCACTCCACGATGGGTGTGGTGTTCTTCGGCGGCCTGTCCACCGTTGTCTTCCGTCTCACGCCGCATCCCGCGTGGCGCGCCGCGATCCTGATCGTCTCCGTGATCGCGATCGCGGCCGTCGCGTTCTCGCGCGTCTACCTCGGGGCCCACTGGCTGTCGGACGTCGCCGGCGGGGTCGCTCTCGGCCTCCTCTGGCTCTTCCTGTGGACCCTCGCCTGCCGGCCCTTCCTCGACCGCCCTGCGACCCCTCCTCGGGGTCGTGCACGCGTCTTGCTCCTGCCGCTGGCGGACTCCTCGACCGACCGGAGGGCCAATGGACACTCCCCGCGATTCTTCGCGAACATCCGGCCCCGCGCCGCCTGATCCCCCGTCGCCGACGACGGGAGTTCTGCTCGCCAACCTCCGATCCGGGGCCGTGGTCGACAGCGAGGATGAGGACCTGCGCGCCGCGGCCACGAAGGCGGGTCTGGAGGTCGTGGAGCTTTCCCCCGGACTGGACGTGCGCGGCTTGATCGAGCGGCGACGCGCGGCGGGAACGAAGCTCTTCGTCGTCGCCGGGGGAGACGGGTCGATCCACTCCGCGGCGCAGGGCCTCGTGGGCACGGACGCGACGCTCGCCGTCGTCCCCATGGGATCCATGAACCATTTCGCGCGCGATCTCGGCCTCCCGCTGGCCTGGAGGGAGGCTCTCGAGATCGCCGTGTCGGGTTCGACCAGGAAAATCGACGTCGGGAAAATCAACGATCGCTATTTCCTGAACAACGTCCTGATCGGCGTGTATGTGCGGATCTCCGAATTCCGGGAGCGCTACCGGGGAAGAGTCGGAAAATGGCGGGCCTACCTCCAGGGGATTCGAATGGCCCTCCGTCATTTTCCCGACGTGGCGCTCATCGTCGAATCCTCCGAGGGCACGTCGAGGGTCCGAACTCAGATGTTCACCGTCTCCGTCGGCCTGGACGACCTCTCCCGTCTCGGATTCCTCGCGCCGCGAACCGATTTCGACGCGGGAACTCTCCACGTCTACTGGCTGCCCTTTCTGACGCGCGGCGCGTTCGCCCTCGCGATGACGCGTTACGTTCTGGGAGTCGCGGGGACGTTCGGTGACTTCCAGTCGCTTGCGACGCCCCGGCTGCGGCTCGATTCGCCTCGCCGCCGGATCCAGGTCGCCACGGACGGCGAGCTGTCGTGGCTCGCGCCGCCCATCGAGGTCGCGGTGGTCGCGGCAGGCCTCCGCGTCAGGGTGCCGTGAGAGCGGCGGCCTGCCGTTTCGCCCAGCCGGCCTCCGTGTGCTCGAAGAGCTGCTCCTCCAGGGGGACAAAGGTTCCTGACTCGCGGAGGAAAGTGTGGCGGCGGACGTCGAGCAGCGGCTTTGCGATCCGGATCCAGTTGAACGAGTTCGTTTCTCCCCGTCCGCGCGTCGAAGTGGCCGTCCCGGCCGTGAGAAACAGCGCGGAGTGGCCAGCGATCCGGTACCGCGCCGCCGTCTGGCCGGAGTGGCTTCGATGGACGTGGCCGGCCAGAAAGAGGTCCGTGCCGCACTCCGCCAGGACCTCCATCGCCATCCGGGCGCGCCCTACGATGTCACGCGCGTCTGAGCCCTCCGGCAGATCGAAGGGGTGGTGGGTCGCCACGATCCGCGTGATGCCCGGACCGGAAGCGCGAAATCGAGCATGGGTGCGCCGCGCCTGTTCGCGGTTGATCCGGCCGAACTTCGTGGTCCACGAGCGGGCCGTGTTGATCCCGACGACGGCGATCTCGTCGTCGGAGTACGACGGTTCGAGATCGTCGGTGATGTACCGGCGGAACAGACGAAACGGATGGTGGAATCGCGCCACGACCCTGTAGAGGGGCACGTCGTGATTCCCCGGGACCACGATCTGCGGCTTCGGAAGACCGTCCAGAAACTCGCGCACCTCCTGGAACTGGCGGCGGCGCGCGCGCTGAGTGAGGTCTCCCGTGACCACGACGAGGTCCGGGGATAACTCGACGATCGCCTTCCGCAGCGGCTCCAGGGTCTCCGGATCGATGCGCCCGAAGTGGAGATCCGAGATGTGCGCGATGGTCTTCATGGGACTCCCAGGAGACGCTGCAATTCAAGCGCCACCAGGGGGGCCTCGCAGGCGGCACGTCCGGGAATGCCTTCGGCGGCTCTCGGGTCCGACGGCGACGAATCGCCTCGATCGCCGCCGCCGCCGAGACGCTGGCAGACGCGGATCCCGATCCAGCCGAAGCCGTGCATCTGTCGGCCTCATTCAGCGCCAATCGGACCGCCCGCCTTCCCTGAGACGCGCGGAGGACGCGCCGGAAACCGTTCGAGGTCGCGCGGGTTGGACCGGCTCGCTCCCGGGAAGCAAAAACGGCGTGAAGCGTGCGATAGCATGCCGCCGACTTTTCCGGAGGCCATGTGTTCAATATCCTTCCCCGCGAGGAGAAGTACTTCGATCAGTTCTCGGAGCTGGCGCGCCGCATCCACGAGAGCGCGCGGATGCTGGCTCGTTTCTTCAGCGGCGAGTCGCCGGTCGCGGGAGTCGCCGACCAGATCAAGAGGCTGGAACACGAGTGCGACGAGATCTCGCACCAGATCCTGCGCGGGATCGACCGGACGTTCATCACCCCGATCGACCGGGAAGACATCCACCGCCTGGCCGTGCGCCTGGACGACGTCATCGATCTGATCGACGGCACCGTCCGGCGGCTCGTTCTCTACAACATCAACGAGCCGACTCCCATCTCCAAGCGTCTCGCGCAGGTGATCGTCACCGTCACGGGAGAGCTCGTCGAGGCCGTCGCGGATCTCAGGACGCAGAAGGGCGTGATCGAGCACTGCATCCGGATCAAGCAGCTCGAGAACGAGGGAGACGTCGCCTACCACGAGGCCGTCGCTTCCCTGTTCCGCGGCGGAATCGACACCATCGAGATCATCAAGTGGAAGGACGTCTACGAGAACATGGAAGCCTGCATCGACCAGTGCGAGGGGGTCGCGCACGTCCTCGAGAGCGTCGTTCTCAAGCATTCCTGACGCCCGCGCGATGATGCCCTCTTTCTTTCGCGCGCGGCTGCGCCCGCCGGGGCGCGCGTGATCTTCATCCTGGCCATCATCGGGGTGGCGCTCGTCTTCGACTTCATCAACGGGATGCACGACTCGGCGAACTCCATCGCCACGGTCGTGTCGACGCGCGTTCTCTCGCCGCTGATGGCGGTCTTCTGGGCCGCATTCTTCAACTTCGTCGCGGCCTTCGTCTTCGGAACGGCCGTCGCGAGGACAATCGGGTCCGGCTTGATCGACGTGAACGTCGTCAACTCGAACGTCGTGCTCGGCGGCCTCATCGGCGCCATTCTCTGGAACCTCATCACCTGGTACTTCGGCATTCCATCGTCCTCGTCGCACGCCCTGATCGGCGGATATTCCGGCGCCGCGATCGCGCGCGTCGGCATCAAAGCGATCGTGCCGGGCGCGGCGTGGGTGAGGACGCTCTCCTTCATCGTTCTCTCGCCGCTCATCGGGATGATCTTCGGGTTCGGCCTGATGGTCGCGGTATCCTGGACGTTCCGGCGCGCCGCCTACGCGTCGGTCGACCGCTGGTTTCGCCGGGCGCAGCTCGTCTCCGCGGCGTTCTTTTCGCTGTCGCACGGAACGAACGACGCCCAGAAGACGATGGGGATCATCGCCGGGCTTCTCGTGGCCAACAGGACCGTGTTCGCGGACCCGTCGTCATCCCTTCACTTCATGTATCTGCCGAACGTGAAGACCATTCCGATCTGGATCGTGCTCGCCGCCCACGCGGCGATCGCGCTCGGGACGCTGACCGGCGGCTGGAGGATCGTGCGAACGATGGGCAGCCGGCTCACGAAGTTGAAGCCCTTCTCGGGGTTCTGCGCCGAGACCGGAGGGGCGCTTACCGTTCTGATCGCCTCGATCTGGGGCATTCCCGTGTCCACGACGCACACCATTACCGGGTCGATCATCGGCGTCGGCGCGACACAGCGCTTTTCCGCTGTCCGATGGGGGGTCGCGTCCCAGATCGTCTACGCGTGGGTCCTCACCATTCCCATGGCGGGCGCGATCGGAGCGCTCTCGTACGGCATCCTCTCCGCGTTCTGACCGCCGCCTCCCGGAATCCACGGCGGGCGGCCGTCCGTATACGATTCGACGAGGAGATCACATGAGCACAAACACGACGCGCGCCTCCATGGTCTGCCTGTTTCTGGCCGCATGGGGTCTTTCCGCGATCGCGGCCGCCGCGCCCCCGGACAACGCCGTGTTCGACGCCATCCTTCAGGCGCGGGCGCGGAACGGGGGGTTTGATTACGCGGGGGCGACGGGCCAGGACAAGAAGCGGCTCGCGGCGTATCTCGCCAATGTCGGCGACGCCGATCCGTCGAAGATGTCGCCGGAAGAGAAGAAGGCGTTCTACATCAACGCCTACAACGCGTGCGCCGTCGCAACTGTCCTCGACCGTTACCCGACGAAGAGCATTCTCGACATCGACGGCGCGTTCAAAAAGGTGACTCACAAGGTGGGCGGGGAAATGCTGACGCTCGACGGGATCGAGAACAAGCTCCGCGAGGACAAGGACGCGCGAATCCATTTCGCGATCGTCTGCGCCTCCAGGTCCTGCCCGCCGCTGGCCGGCAAGGCCTACACGGCGGCCGGGTTGTCCGCGGAGCTCGATCGGCAGGGGCGGGCATTCGTGAACGACGCTTCGAAGAACTCGATCGACCGTCAGAAGGGAAAGGTCTCTCTGTCGAAGATCTTCTTCTGGAACCGCAAGGAGTTCGAGCGCGACGGGGGCGGCTCCCTCGTGAAGGACCTCGCGAAATTTGTTTCGGACCCCGCGACCGCGACCTGGCTCGCGGGCTTCGCCTCCGAGCCGGAATTCCTGGAGTACGACTGGAGCCTCAACCAGCCCTGACCTTCCGGACGCCTGGCGAAAAAGAAGGCCCCTCTTGCGAGGGGCCGAGGAGGAGATCAGGTGTGTTCCCCCGTTGATACGGACCTCCGGCCCCGTTTGTTGAGGTCCGTCGTTCGCGGCCTGGCCCGCGGCCTCGCGCGGTGATCCGGCTCGTTCTGAAGGCGGGGCGGGACGCTTCCGTCCGCCGGCGGCACCCCTGGCTCTTTTCGGGGGCTGTGGCCCGCCGGGAGGGCGACGGTGGCGACGCGTGGGCGGAAGTCGTCTCGGCGGACGGGGAACGGCTCGCCGCGGGCGCCTATTCCCCGGAATCGCAGATCGTCGCGAGGCTCTGGGTCTTCGGGGAGGCTTCGGTGAGTCCGGGTCAGTTCGGAGAGCGGTTCGATTCGGCGCGGAAGATGCGCGCCGCAATCCTTCCTCCCGAGACGACGGGATTCCGCGCGATCAATTCCGAAGGAGACCGGTGTCCGGGCGTCACCCTCGACGTTTACGGAGCGACGGGCGTCCTCGAGCTGTCCGCCGGAGGAGTGGAAGCGTCGGGATCGCTCTTCGAGCGGGAGGCGCTGCGCGCGTTCGAGCTCGAGAAGGTGATCGTCCGCCGGACGGGAGCGGAACGCGTCGGGAGCGCGCCGGGAGCCTCCGGTCCGCCGCCGGACGGACCGCACTCCCGAGTTCCTTTCCGCGAGAACGGCCTGCGCTTCTTCGCGGACCTCGCGTCGGGGCAGAAGACGGGGTTCTTCCTCGACCAGCGGGAAAACCGGTCGCGACTCAGGTCGCTGGCCGCCGGCCGCCGGGTTCTGAACCTCTTCTCCTACTCGGGAGGATTCTCCGTCGCCGCGCTCGCGGGAGGCGCGTCGCGAGCCGTCGATGTCGATGCGTCGGAAGCCGCGCTCGATCTCGCCGGCGAACACCGCCGCGCGAACGGGTTCGACTCGGGCAGCGACGACTTCGTTCGCGCCGACGTATTCGAGGATCTCCGGCGGCGTGTCGCCGCCGGAGAGAGCTGGGATGCCGTCGTGTGCGACCCGCCTGCGTTCGCCAAGAAGCGCGCGGACGTGGACCGCGCAGCGCGCGGTTACAAGGACATCAACCGTCTCGCGATGCGGCTCATCGCGCCGGGCGGCCTCCTCCTGACCTGTTCCTGCTCCGGCGCGGTCGACGCGACACTCTTCCAGCAGATCGTCTTCGCCGCGGAGATCGAATCGGGCTCCGAGTTTTCGCTGTTCGCGCGTCAGGGGGCCGGACCCGATCATCCCGTCTCGATCGACTGCCCGGAGGGGGAGTACCTGAAGGGGATGTGGATGATGAGGACGGAAGGCGGCAGGCGGTAGGCGGGCCGGAGAACGGGATCCGGGAACCGAGCGACCTACGGAAGCGAGACGGCCGCGGTACTCCGCGGTCAACTAGATCGGGAATTGAAAGAGACGCCGCTGCCCCGATCTTGTTTCGCCTTTCGCCGGATCGTCCGGCGACCGGCGCCGGCGGGAAGCTGAGAGCTGACAGCTGAGAGCTTCTCCGCCTTCGCCCTCCCGCCTCCCGCCTCCCGCGCCTTCGGCCTATACTCCGGCTCCCATGAATTTCGACCTCACGGAGGACCAGAGCCTCCTCCAGTCGGCGGTCCGGGAGTTTGCCGAGAACGTCGTGCGGCCCCGCGCGGCCGTCATCGACCAGTCGGGGGAATTTCCGAAGGACCTCTTCCACCAGGCCGGCCAGCTCGGCCTGGCGGGCGTCTCCGTTCCCGTCGAGCACGGGGGCTCCGGGATGGACGTCGTGGCGTACTCGATCGTGATCGAGGAGATCTCGCGCGTCTGCGCCAATCTCGGGGTGATCCTCTCGGTGAACAACTCCTTAGTCTGCGATCCGATCGAGAAATTCGGAAACGCCGACCAGAAGACGAGATTCCTGGAGCCGCTGGCGAAAGGGGAGAAGCTCGGCTGCTTCGCCCTGACGGAGCCCAACGCGGGATCGGACGCCGCCAATCAGCAGACGCGGGCCGTGAGCGAGGGCGGTCACTGGAAGATCTCCGGCCAGAAAGTCTTCATCACCTGCGGGTCGGACGCCGACGTCTGCGTTCTGTTCGCGATGACGAGCCCGGAGAAGAAATCGCGCGGGATCTCCGCTTTCCTGGTCGACGCCGCGTCGCCCGGGTTCGACCGGTCCCGCCATCAGGTGAAGCTCGGAGTCAACGCCTCCGGAACGGTCGAGATCTTCCTGACCGACGTGCTGGTCCCGGCGGAGAACATGCTCGGAAACGAGGGCGACGGCTTCAAGATCGCGATGTCGACTCTCGACGGCGGCCGCATCGGCATCGCCGCACAGGCGGTCGGGATCGCGACCGAGGCGATGGAGGCCGCCGTCCGGTACGCGAAGGCGAGGCGCGCGTTCGGCAAGGCGATCGCGGAGTTCCAGGTGATCCGCTTCTACCTGGCCGACATGGCGACCGACGTCGACGCGGCGCGGCTTCTGACCCGGCGGGCGGCGGCGGTCAAGGACATGACGAAGAAGAACGGCGGCCGTTACGGCCTGGAGGCGGCGGAGGCCAAACTGTTCGCCGCGGAGATGGCACAGCGCGTCACGACGAAGGCCCTCCAGATCCACGGGGGTTACGGCTACACCAAGGAGTACCCGGTGGAGCGGAACTTTCGCGACGCCAGGATCACCGAGATCTACGAAGGAACGAGCGAGATACACCGGCTGATCATCGCCCGCGAGATCTTCCGGGACGCCGGCCTCGCGATCGGATAACCCGCATGCCGCAGACACGGATGTTTCGGGACCGCGTGGTCTCGATGGAACAGACCCTCGAGGGGGGAGAGAAGAACCTCGAGTTCCTGAAGGGCCTCTGCCGCGAGGCGTTCCCGGACTTCACCTATCGGGAGCATGGCCTCGATCACGAGCGCGACCTCTTCGTCATGACTCTCGAGGCCGCCGACGGGCGGAAGAAGACCGTCGGGTGGACGCGCATGGTGCTCTTCGACGCCGAGCGGCTCCCCTCCCTGGTCGAGAACCCGATCTCGCCGCTGCGATCGCGGGTACTGGCGTTTCTCCAGGCCCGCGCCGCCCGCACGGAGATCGTCGTGACGTTTCGCCACCTCGAGGACGGCTGGGTGGACACCCCGGAGCCCCGCAAGGAGAAGCGGCGGGGACGCCGCGGAGGCCGCGAAGGGCGCGGCGGGGCGCGGGAGACGCCGGCGGGTGGGCGCGAGCCCGCCCGCGGAGCGGGCCGCGCTGCGCCGCCTCGCGAGCCGGCCGGTGAAGGCCGCCCGGCCTCCGGACGCGGGGGTGGAGGCGGACAGCGCAGAGACGGAGCCCGCGGAACGCGTCCGCCGAACCGGCCGGAGCGCGAACGCGGCGGCGCCTCGGCCGCCGCGCCATCGCGTGAGCCTCGGCCGCCCGTTCCGCCAGCGGCCGGGCCGGGCAGACCGCCCCTCCGGCCGGGCGCGGCGCTGACGGCCGAGGACGCCGCGGGCGCCCCGGGAGCGCCGGCACCGGGCGCGGGCGGGCGCAGACGCCGTTCGCGCCGACGGAGGCGCGGGCGCGGGGGGGCCGGTGGGAACGCGGGTCCGGCGGGTCCGGGTCCGGGCGCCGGACCGGCCGCGCCTCACGGCGGGTCCAAACCGTGAACTTCGACCTGACCGAGGACCAGAAGCGGATTCGCGACGTCGTCGCGGAGTTCGCCGCGACGGAGATCGCTCCCGGCGTCGCCGAGCGCGAGCGAAAGGAAGAATTCCCGCGCGCGGTCATCGACTCTCTGGCCGGGCTCGGCATTCTCGGGATGATGGTGCCCGAGGAGTACGGCGGGTCCGCCGCCGATGCGCTCTCCTACATCCTCGTGATCGAGGAGCTCGCGCGCGTCTGCGCGTCGGTGGCCGTGATCGTGTCGGTCACGAATTCCGTCTTCTGCTTCCCGGTCTGGAAGTACGGCTCCGACGAGCAGAAGAAGACGATCCTCTCGGAGGTCGCGTCGGGAAAGAGCCTGGGAGCGTACGCCCTCACGGAGCCGCAGTCCGGCTCGGACGCCGCCAACCAGAAAACCCGCGCGATCCGCGACGGGAACGGATACGTCTTGAACGGATCCAAGGCATGGATCACGAACGCCGGAGAAGCGGGGTGGTATCTCGTCATGGCGATGACGGACCCGGCCGCCGGCACCCGGGGTATCACCGGGTTTCTCGTCTCCGCCGCCGACGAGGGACTTCGCATCGGGCCGCCCGAGGACAAGATGGGTCTCCGATCATCGAAGACCGCGTCGATCTATCTCGAAGATCTGCGGCTGTCCGAGTCGCGCCGCCTCGGGGCCGAGGGAGACGGATTTCGTATCGCGATGACGACGCTCGACCATTCCAGGATCGGCATCGCCGCGCAGGGCGTGGGGATCGCCCGCGCGTGCTACGACGCCTCGACGGAGTACGCGAAGACCCGGGAGACGTTCGGCCGGAAGCTCGCGGAGCACGAGATCATCGCGTTCCAGATTGCCGACATGAAGGTCCAGATCGACGCAGCCCGGCTCCTGACTTACCGGGCCGCGCTCCTGTCCGAGAAGCCCGGCGTGAGGTTTTCCAAGGAGGCGTCGATGGCGAAGGTTTTCGCCACGGAAGCCGCCAACACGATCGCCGCGCGAGCGGTGCAGATTTTCGGAGGCTACGGGTACTCCCGCGAATACCCGGTCGAGCGCTTCTATCGCGATGCGCGCGTCACGACGATTTACGAGGGGACGAGCGAGATTCAGCGGATCGTGATCTCGAAAAACGTCCTGGCGGAAGCATGACGGACGAGCCCGTTTTCCCTCCCGTTCCGGCTCCCGCCGCCGCGGAGGAAACGGCCGCCCCCTCCATGGCCGCGCCCGTGCCCGTGCCGGAATCCGCTCCGACCGCCTTTCCCGAGCTCCCGCGCGACTCGTCCAATCCGAACGCATCCGCCATCGCGGAGCCAGCGGCCGCGGCCGCTCCGGCTCCCGAACGAGTGCCGTTCCTGGAGCCAGGCCCCGGCCGGGCCCCGGACGCCCGATCTGCCGCGTCTCCCGCGCTCCAGCCGCCTTTTCCTTCCGCCCTGCCCCCGTCCGCGCCGGGGCCGGCGGCTCCGGCGCCCGCGACAGCGCTCGTGGAGACACCGGCGCGCCCGTCGGACGCACCGGCCGCGGGACAGCCGCGCCGGCGCGAGGACCGCCCGCGGGCTCCGCGAGGGCCGCGTCCCGATCTGATCGCGTCGAGCGAGCCCGTGTATCGCGAGTCCGGGGGCTATCGGATGCGACTCGAGCCCGCGGATCTGACGCGGCTGCGGGAGCTCCCCGGGTCGAAGGGAAAGACCGATCGCGAGCTCGGGGAAACCTTCTTCGACGGCCAGACGGATCGTTTCACCGCCTCCCTCGCGGAAGACGTTCCGGCGCCGGCCGACGTGCGCGTCGTGGTGGACCCGTACTCGCGGCAGGCCTTTCTCGCCGTCGAGAAGAAGATTCGCTCGATCCTGAGTTTTTGAAGAGAGTCGGCGAACGGCGAAACGGGTACGGGCTTAGAAACGCGATCGCCTCAGAGCTGAGAGGTGAGAGCTGAGAGCTGACGGCTGACAGCTGACGGCTGACAGCCTGCTTCAGATCTCCGCGATGAAGATCACGGTCGGCCCCTGGAGCAGACGCGCCCGGCGTTGATGGGTATCCAGGCTGACGGCGAATTCGCCCGGATGCGCGCCGGCGGCGGTCAGCGCGTCGGACCACTTCTCCGCATGAGCGCGTAGAAAGTCCTCCGCGACGGCCGGCTCTTCACGGCCCTCGAAATCCGGAAGGGCCTTCAGCGTGGAAACGTCGTCCGGCTCCATGCGGAACCGGAATCCTTCGTACTCGGCGGCGTAGGAGCGTCTGGTTTGTGGCACGGGGGGAATATTAGGACAACTCGCTTGTTTGTCCGCCAGAATGGAGCGACACAGCCGATTTCTCTGGCCGGGCGCGCTGGCTCTTGCCCTGATGAGCCTCCTGCCGGCCGCCGCCCCGGGGGAGAAGCTCCGGAATCATTTCGACTCGGACGCCGTCATGCGCGAGCCCGCCTTCTTCGATTTCGTGGCGCTCGGCGCTCCGGGCGAAACGTCGTGGAAGGTGGTCGCGGAATTCAATCCGCCCTCGGCCCCGAACGCGATCAGCCAGGTCGTTTCGTCGCGTCCCACGGAGTCGATCGGCGCCGCGCTGCGGCGCAGCGTAACGCTCCGCGACGGGACTCTGTCCCTGGGAATCAAGAAGCTTTCGGGCACCGGAGGAATCGTCTTTCGTCTGGCGGACGAGAAGAACTACCTGGCCGTGCTGATCGACCCGGTGACCGGTCAGGCGCGGCTCCTCCAGTCGCGGGCCGGCAGGACGACGGAGCTCGCCCGGGCCACCTCGGAAACGCCGCGGGAGTGGGGAGTTCTGACCGTCGAGCTGTCCGGACCGCGGGTGGCCGCCGCCTGGGAAGGCAAGCCTCTCTTCGAGGCGCAGGATACGGCCCCGGCCGCCGGCCGGGCGGGAATCGGGACCGCCGGACCCGGGATCATGACCTTCGACGAGTTCGTGATCGAGGGAAAGTAGCTCTGAGCTCTCAGCTTTCAGCTCTCAGTCGAGCGGCTTTTCTCATGCTGACAGCTGAGAGCTGATGGCTGACAGCTTCTACGGCCTCGCGGCGAACTTCGTCCGGCCGTTCTCCACTTTCAGGATGACCGGCAGCTTCGTCGGATTCCGGTCCGCGTCCATGGTGATGGTTCCGGTCACGCCCGGGAAGTCTTTGGTCGCCGCCAGGGCATCGCGCAGGCGCTTGCCTTCGGTCGAGCCCGCGCGGCGGATCGCGTCGACGATGACGCCCGCCGCGTCGTAGGAGCTCGCGGCGATCGAGTCCGGCTCGGAGCCGTAAGTCTTCCTGTAGACCTCCACGAAAGCCCGAACGGCCGGCGCGGGATCGTCCACCGAATAATGATTGGAGAAGTACGCGCCTTCGACGGCCGCGCCACCGATCTCGGCCAGCTTCGGCGAATCCCAGCCGTCGGCCCCGAGAAGCACGGCCTTCATCCCGAGGCCCCGGGCCTGCCGGGCGATCAGCCCCGCGTCGGTATAGTACCCGGGGACGAACAGCACGTCCGGCTTGCCTGGATCGATCGAAGTGAGCTGGGCGCTGAAGTCGCTGTCTCCCTCGGCGTACTTGACCTCCGAGAGAACCCGCCCGCCCTGTCCCGTGAACGACGTTCGGAACGCCTCCGCGAGACCCACGCTGTAGTCGCTTTTCGAGTCGATGAGAATCGACGCCGTCTCCGCCTTCAGGTTCTGCCGGGCAAACACGGCGAGAGCCTTTCCCTGGCTCGGGTCGATGAAGCAGACGCGGAAGATGTAGTCGCCCTTCTTCGTCACCTCGACGTTGGTGGACGAGGGAGAGACCATCGGAACCTGATACGACTGCGCGATCGGCGCCGCCGCGAGGGAGCGGGACGACGCGTTTTCGCCGATCAGGGCGACGACGTGGTTGCGCGTGATGAGCTTCGATACTGCCGACGCGGCCTCCGACGGCTCGTTGCGGTCGTCTTCGGAGAGCATCTCGAGCTTCTTGCCGAGCACGCCCCCCTTCGCGTTGATCTCGTCGATCGCGAGCTTCGCCCCGTTTTTCCCGGAGAGCGCGAACGTCGCCTGCGGCCCCGTCAGCGCGCCGAAGAAGCCAATCTTGATTCCCTGCGTGCCGGTGGATTGCTCCCCGCCGCAGGCGGCCGCAAACGCGGCCGTGAGAAGGAGGAGCCGCCTCCAGGAAGGGCTTCGCATAGGGGATGCATTCTAACTGGGCGGGAGGCGGGAGGCGGGAGGCGAAGGGCGAACGCGGAACGGCATGACGACGTATCTCCCGTCGTTTCCCGTTCCCGTTTCCCGTCCCCGATCGAGTTGACGGCGGAGTACCGCGGCCGTCTCGCTCCCGCTGGTCGCGCGGCTCCCGGCCTCTGATAGCGTTCTCCCATGGCGCGGATCAGCCGGGTCGGACGGTCTGCGGTGTCGGGCGCGGCGCGCGACGCCTTCGAACGGAAGATCGCGGAGCGGGGAAACATCCCGAACCAGTACCGCGTGTTCGCGCACCGGCCCTGGATCCTTTCCACCATGGACGCGCATTTCTCCGCCGTGATGGGATCGGGCACCGTTTCCCTGAAGCTGAAGGAGCTGCTCGCCCTTCAGACCTCGCTCGCGAACGCCTGCCACTATTGAACGCGTTCGCACACCGCTCTGGCAGAGCGGCTGGGAGCGACGCCGGATCAGATCGCGAAGCTGCTCGATTTCGAGAATGGACCGTTCGATCCGCGGGAAAAAGCGGCGCTGCGCTTCGGCCTCGAGATGACCAGCAACGCCAGCCAGGTGTCCGACGCGACGTTCGCCGAGCTGCGCCGGCATTTCGAAGAGGGCGAGGTGGTCGAGATCGCCTGCGTGGTGGGACTCTTCGCCTACTTCAACCGTTTCAACGAAGCCCTGAGGACGGACCCGACCGCGCCGGGTGAGGGTGTGGACACGTGAGACGGGAGGCGGAAGGCGGGAGGGGGTAGGCGGAAGGACCCGGAAATCGGGAAACGAGAAACGGGAAACGAGAAACGGGAAACGAAGAGCCCAGATCGAAATCGGTTCGAATTGACGGGCCCCGCTCAACCGAGCGCCCTTCGGCCCGTGCCCCCGCCCCGGGTCTTTCGCCTTTCGCCTTCGCCCTTCGCCCTCGGCAAGTGCTGATAACCTCCGCCCTCGGATGAGGATCCATTCATGAACGAATCGAAGACTTACGACGTTTCGATCATCGGTTCCGGACCCGGCGGCTACGTCGCCGCGATCCGGGCGGCGCAGCTCGGACTCTCCGTGCAGGTGATCGAGCTCGAGCCGAGACTCGGCGGCGTCTGCACCCTGCGCGGATGTATCCCGACGAAGGCCCTCCTCCACACCGCCGACCTCCTCGAGGAGGCACGCCACGGCGCCGACATCGGGGTCATGGCCCGTGAGATCAAGCTCGAGATGGCGGGGGCGCAGAAACACAAGGAGAAGGTGGTCCGCCAGAGCTCCAACGGCGTCTCGTACCTCATGAAGAAGAACCGCGTCGACGTCACGCCCGGATTCGGCCGGATCGCGGGGCCGGGGCGGGTGGCGGTCAAAGCGGCCGACGGGTCGGAATCGGAGTTCGGCGCGAAGAACATCCTTTTGGCGACCGGCTCCTCGCCCCGGTCGCTTCCGGGGATCGACATCGACCACCGCACCATCCTTTCTTCCGACTCCATCCTGGATCTCGCGGAAGTGCCCAAGTCCCTCCTGGTGATCGGCTCCGGCGCCGTCGGTGTCGAGTTCGCTTCGATGTTCGCCCGCTTCGGGTCGAAGGCGACCGTCATCGAAGTGCTGCCGCGAATCGTGCCCGTCGAGGACGAGGAGATTTCCCGCGAGCTCGCCGCCTCCTTCAAGCGGCAGGGAATCGCCGTTTACGTGGACACGCGCGTCGAGAAGGTCACGAAGATGGACAACGGCGTCGAGGTGCTCGCTCGAACCTCAGGCGGAAAGACGGAGACGTTCCGCGCCGAAAAGATGCTCCTGGCCGTGGGCCGGAAGCCCCTCTCGGAGGGCATCGGTCTCGAGGCCGCCGGAGTCGCGACTGACCGCGGGTACATCCGCGTCGACGGAATGATGCGCACGAACGTCTCGGGCATCTACGCGATCGGAGACGTCGTGCCGACGGCCTGGCTCGCCCACGTGGCCTCCGCCGAAGGGATCGTCGCGGTCGAGCACTTGGCGGGCAAGAACCCTCCGCCGTTGAATTACGACCAGGTGCCCGGTTGCACGTACTGCTCGCCGGAGATCGGCTCGATCGGATTGACGGAAGCGAAGGCACGCGAGCGCGGCTACGACGTCGTGGTCGGGAAGTTCCCCTTCTCCGCGATCGGCAAGGCGCGGATCATCAACGAGACGGCGGGCTTCGTGAAGATCGTGGCGGAGAAGAAATACGACGAGGTGCTCGGCGTCCACATCATCGGCCCGAAGGCCACCGAGCTCATCTCAGAGGCGGGCGCCGCCCTCCGCCTCGAGGCGACGTCGGAAGAGCTGGTCCGAACGATCCACGCGCACCCCACGCTGTCCGAAGCGATGCATGAGGCGGCGGAGGCCGTAGCCGGGCACGCAATCCACATTTAGGCCGGGGACGGTTCAGCGTTAGGCGTTGAGCGTCCAGACCGAAAAGCAAGCCCAGGGAAATCCCCGTCTTCGCAACGAACGCTCAACGCTGAACGCTCGACGATCGACCTTCTTCCCCGCGGCTACTGCGGCCCCTTCGGTGGCTCGCCGGGCGCCGCCTGGGTCGCCGGCGCGGCGGGATACGCCACGGTCCGTCCCTCGCGGTAGTCGTTGGCGGAATTCGGCATTCCGGTGCTCAGGCCCGGCACGCGCTTGGAGTCGATGTCGGGCTGGTACTTGCGGTCGGGATTGAAGAGCGCCGTTCCGTCCGCCCGCGCGCCCGGTCCGGGAGGCTCGTTACGCGCCGACCTCCCGACGGTCGGGGCGGACTTTCCGCCGGCGGGCGCGGCGGCCTCCCGCCGGCCCGCGCCCGTGACGCCGACGTCGATGTAGGCGGATGGCGCCGAAACCATTCTTTCGATCGATACGCGCACGATGTCGGATCGGCGCATGCTGACGAGCGTGCCCCCGGGGTGCTGGTGGAAAGACACCTGGTCCCCGCTCTGCAGCGGACGGTCACGCGACCAGAGAACCGCTCGGCCGGCCGTCTCGATGCGATACAGCGGCGAGGCGGCGGAGTCGGCTGCCCCCGCCCCGGGCGGGACGGCGGCGGCCGCCAGGACGAAGATCACGGCGACGGCGAGCCGCAAGCGCAGCATGGAGCCCTCGATTATACGGGCTCTCTCCCGCCCCCGACTCGAGAGGACGCACCCGCCGGTCCACTGAACTTCCGGGATCGAGCAACATAGAATGTCGGGCTCCGAGTCATGAGCCAGGAACGAGACCGTGCGGGGACGGACCTCTCCGCGCTGAGGATCCACCGGGAGCCCGAGAAATCGGGCGGAGCCCGCGGCTGGCTGCTTCTCGGGGCGATCATGATCGTGGCGGCCGGGGCAGCGGCCTACTTCTTCGCCGGCCGCTCGCTGCGGCCGAAGAAGGTCGACCTCGTGACCGCTTCCGTCGTCACCGAAGGGCAGGCCACGACCGTTCTCACGGCGACCGGGTACGTGGAGGCGGAGCGCAAGGCGGACCTGTCGCCGAAGATCACGTCCCGAATCACCCAGTTGAACGTCACGGAGGGCTCGCGGGTCCGGAAGGGAGAAGTCGTCGCCCGCCTGGATCACACCGACATCGACGCCCAGCTCTCCGAAGCCCGAGCGGCCTGGGTCAACGCGCGGGCTGAGCTCGCCCGGCAGAGGTCGCTCAGGGCGGAAGGGCTGGCGCCCCAGTCGGTTCTCGATTCGGCCGTCGCCCAGGAATCCTCGACGCGCGCGCGCGTCGACTACGTGCGGGCGCTCCTCGACTACACGGAAATCCGGGCTCCTTTTGCGGGAGTCGTGACCGCCAAGCGGGCCTTCGTCGGGGAGGCGGTCTCTCCTTTCGGCTCGTCCCCCTCCGGCGGCGGCTCGGGAGGGGCGATCGTGACGCTCGTCGAGTTCTCCTCGCTCTACGTCGGCGCCGACGTCAACGAATCCAACCTCTCGCGCCTGGCGCCGAGCCAGCCGGCGGAGATCTCCCTCGATGCCGTGCCCGACAAGACTTACCACGGTCACCTGAGGCAGATCGTCCCGGCGGCCGACAGGCAGAAGGCGACGGTCCGCGTCAAGGTCGCGATCGACGACGGGGATGAGAAGATCCTGCCCGACCTTTCCGCCCGCGTGGCGTTTACGTCGGAGCCGACGTCGGGAAAGATCCACCGTTCCAGGATCCTGGTGCCGAAGAGCGCGCTCGCCGCCTCGGATGGAAAGACCGGGGTCTTCAGGGTAGTCGAAGGCAAGGCGCGCTTTCTTCCCGTCCAGGCGGGGGGCGAAGTGCAGGGCCAGGTGGAAGTCACGTCGGGCCTCCAGGGCGGAGAGAAGCTCGTCGCGGCGCCGGCCGCGGTACACCTTCGCGAAGGGGATCGGGTCCGCACGGAGACGGAGAGCGCCGGCTAGGAAGGGTTCGGGCACGCGAGGAGAGAGAAGGAGGTCCCATGGCAGAACCGCTGATCGCCATCGAGCACGTCGAGAAGGTTTACCGGCGCGACGCGCTGGAAATCCCGGTGTTAAACGACGTCAACCTCGAGATCCTTCAGGGCGAGTTCGTCTCGCTCATGGGTCCGTCCGGTTCAGGCAAGACGACGCTCCTGAATCTGATTGCCGGGATCGACCAGCCGACGCGGGGGCGGATCGTCATCGGGGGAAAGGACATCGCCCGCATCGGGCAGAGCGAGCTCGCCCGCTGGAGATCGCGGACGGTGGGCTTCATTTTCCAGTTGTACAACCTGCTGCCCGTGCTGACCGCGTTCGAGAACGTGGAGCTCCCGCTGCTCCTGACCCCCTTAAAGCGCGCCGAGCGCCGGCGGCATGTCGAGACGGCGCTGAAGATCGTGAGCCTCGAGGACCGGATGGACCACTACCCCCGCCAGCTCTCGGGCGGCCAGGAGCAGCGTGTCGCGATCGCTCGCGCGATCGTCTCCGACCCCGCGATTCTCGTCGCCGATGAGCCGACGGGAGACCTCGACGCGAAGTCCGCCGAAGAGATCCTCGTTCTTTTGAACCGCTTGAACGCCGAGTTCGGTAAGACGATCGTCATGGTGACGCACGACCCGAAGGCCGCGGCGCGCGCTCACCGCATGGTCCACCTCGACAAGGGCGTTCTCCATGCCGATGAGCAGACCGAGGCCGGGGCCGCCAGGAAGGCATGAAGTTCTTCAACCTGGTCTGGCGAAACGTCTTCCGCAAGAAGACGCGCACGGTCCTGACGACCGGCTCGATCGTGCTCGTCCTCGTCCTGATCGTCGTCCTCACATGCCTGCTGCAGGCCATGGAGCAGGATCCGTCGGGCAACCGCGGGTCCAACCGGCTCGTCGTGCAGCATGCGACGGGGCTCGCGAATTTCCTTCCGCTCTCTCAGCGGCAGCGGATCGAGCAGATCCCCGGGGTCGTCGCGGTCTCGCCGCAAATCTGGTTCGGCGGCGTCTACAGGGACGACAAGCCCGAAAACTTCTTCGGGCAGCTCTCCTGCGACCCCGAAATCTTCTTCACCAAGCTCTTCGACGACGCGACGATCGACCCCGCGATCGAGAAGGAGTTCCGTGCGACGCAGAATTCCTTCGTCGCCGGACAGAGCCTCGTGAACAAGTTCCACTGGAAGAAGGGCGAGCACATCATGCTGCGCGGGACGTACATTCCCGTGACGCTCGATCTCGTGTTCGTCGGCGCTTACCGGTCCGGCGACGAGTCGAACGCGTTTTTCCACAACGAATATCTGAATCAGGCGAAGTGGTTCGGGGCGAACAGGGTGACCGGCATCTACTACCTGAAGGTCGCCGACGCCGCCGATCTGCCGCGGGTGACGTCCACGATCGATAAGATGTTCGAGAACAGCGACGCGCCGACGAAGACGCTCACGGAAAAGCAGTTCCAGGCGTCCTTCATGGAGATGATGGGCAACATCAAGGGCCTGATCCGCTGGATCTCCCTGATCATCCTCTTCGCCGTGACTCTCATCGTCGCCAACACCGTGGCCATGTCGGCCCGGGAGCGCGTCACGGAGATCTCGGTCATGCGGACGCTGGGGTTCCGGCCGGGGCACATCCTGGGGTTCATCCTCTCGGAAGCCGTGCTGATGTCGCTTCTGGGCGGGCTCCTCGGGGTCGTGCTCGCGAAATATCTCTTCGTGCCGGGAATGGTCAAGGGCATGGCGACGACGCCCATGGCGCCTTTCCTCATCAACTTCAAGGTGACGGGATCGGTGCTGCTCGCCGCCTTCCTGATCTCCGTCGGGGTCGGGGTGCTCGCGGGGTTCGTGCCGGCGATCCGTTCGAGCCGGATCCGCATCGTCGACGGCCTGCGGCAGGTGGTGTGACATGGCGATCCCGATCAAGTACAACGCGCGCAATCTCGTCAATCGGAAGGTCTCGACCGGCATGACGGTCCTGGTCATCTGTCTCGTCGTGACGGTGTTCCTCTTCGTGCTCGCCCTCTGGCAGGGCGTCAATCGGACCCTCTCCGTGAATGCGTCCACGCGCAACGTCCTCACGATGCGCGTCGGCTCCCAGGCGGAAATGCAGAGCGTCGTGACACGGGATGCCTACGAGATGATCCGCGCGCTTCCCGGGATCGAGCGCAACGCCAAGGGCGAGCCGCTCGTCTCCCCCGAGCTCCTGACGCTCATCAACATTCCCAGGCAGGATGGAAAGAGCTCGAACGTTCAGATCCGCGGCGTCGGGCCGGTCGGTTTCGAGATGCGGCCGGGAGTCCGGATCGTCGACGGGCGCATCATGAATCCGGGCACCAACGAGGCCATCGTGTCGAAGAATCTCGCGACGCGATTCGCGGGGATGGGGATCGGGGACCGGATCAAATCCGGCGCCTTCCGATGGATCATCGTGGGTCACTTCGACGGGTCCGGCAGCGCGTACGAATCCGAGATCTGGGTGGACGCCAAAGACCTGCAGGCGCAGTCCAAGCGGCCGATCTTCTCCTCCGTCTTCGTCCGCGCCAGTGACCCGGACGCGGCGGCCCGATACATCGAGACCGTCAAGGGCGATCAGCGGCTGAAGCTCGAGGGAAAGACGGAGAAGAAGTACTACGAGGAGCAGATGGTGACGGGGGCGCCGATCAAGGTGCTCGCGATCCTGGTCGGCGTCTTCACCGCCATCGGGGCGTCGTTCGGCGCCATGAACACGATGTACGCGCAGGTCTCGGCGCGGACGCGCGAGATCGGAACTCTCCGGGCGATCGGATTCTCGCGGAGATCGGTGCTCGCCTCCTTCATCCTCGAGGCCCTCCTGCTCTGCGTGGCGGGCGGCATCGCGGGGACGACGCTGGCGTTCATCCTCTTCAATCTGATCCTGACGAAGCCGACGGGGACCATGAACTTCCGGACCTTCTCCGAAGTCCTGTTCAACTTCCGCCTGACGCCCCCGCTGATCGCCGGAGGGATCGCGTTCTCGCTCGCGATGGGCGTGTTCGGAGGATTCTTCCCGGCGTGGCGCGCGTCGCGGCTGAAGATCACGACGGCCTTGCGGGAAGTCTGATTCGAGCCGGACCGCGCGGCTACGGCCTGATCCCGCAGAAGCTCTCCACGTCGAGGAAGTGGAGGAGTCGGCCGTGAGGAGAGAGAGCCTCGAATCCGGGCGCGCGGCCGTCTGCCCCGGAGGCGGCCTTCCGCCCTCGCTCGACTTCGACCCACGCGATCCCGTTGCGGCGGGCGACGTCGCAGAACTGCCGCCGGGTCGTAGCGCCGTAGAGGTCGATCAGCTCCTTTTGCCTCCTGGCGACGTCGAAGCCGGCTGAGGCGACCAGGGAGGCCGTCCCCCGCTCGTCCGAGTCGTTGCCGAGGAAGAGTCTGCGGCCCGCCATGTGGAGGGCGTTGGCTTCGAACGACGCGAAGACGTCCCTCGGCGCCGTGAGCTCTCGCACGACGCGCGTCAGCCCGGTCGGGTAAGGCGCGTAGAAGACCGTTGGCCGGCTGCGCCAGAACGGAACGAGCTCGAGGACGCCGGAGAAGGTCATCAGGGCCATGGAGGCCGCGAGCGCGGCCCGGCGGACCGCGACGTGGCGGCGCCAGCGCCAGATCTTCTCCGTCACGAAGAGCCCCGCGGCGAGGTCGAGGAAGAGGTTCATCGGGCGCAGCCATTTGTGATTGTCGTAAACGGACAGCGGGAGCACCTGCACGGTGTTCACCAGCAGAAAAGTGGGAACGAGAATCGACGCGAGCGCGTCGAAGAGGCGCGGGCGGCGCCGATACGCCACGATGAGGCCCGCCACCCCGAGGATCGCCTTGAGCCCCCAGCCGTAGAGCCAGTATCCGAGTGCGTGGAACAGCGAGAAGGGCGGCCCGCCCGGCATCGTCGAGAACGCCGGGTTCCAGCGCAGCGCGGGGCGGCCGCCCGGGACGAAGAATTCCGGCCGCGAGACCCACGCGACCCACGCCAGGAACGCGCCCCCCGAGATGGCCATCCCGATCAGGACCGCCGCGGTCTTCCGGCGCCCGGGCGCCGCGGCGAGGAGCCACACGATCGCCAGGCCGAGAGAGATCGTGACGAACAGGTGCCAGAGCGCGAACAGCCCGAACGCGGCCCCCGCGGCCACACAGAACGGGATGCTCCATCGGTCGCGCGTCGAAAGTAGAAGAACGGAGGAGAGAAGGAATGCGGAAGCGAAGACGAGCTGGCGCTCTTCCAGAAAATAGAAGAGGTTGAACATCGTCCCGTTGTAGGCGAACGGATTCCCGGCGACGAACGAGGCGAGATACGGATGGTCGCGGCGCGTCAAAAGGTCTGCGACACCGCCGGTGAGAGAGCGGCCGGCGCGGGGCGCGAGGGCGTCTACGAAACGCAGGCTGCTCGACGTGCACGCGAGCATGGCCGCCAGCATGCCGGCGCCGGGACCGCCGCCGAGCTCCTCCGCGAAGCCCGCGAGAAGTCCGAGCACCGCGAAAAGGCTCGCCGCGCTGACGAGCAGGAACGCGGGGGCGAGCCGCACTCCGAACGCCACCGGGACGGCGGTCAGGAGGTCGAAGAAGAAGTGGTACGTCTCCGGAGCCCCGGCGAAGGACTCGTTCTGCGCCGGGAAGTTGTCGCCGAACGCGAAGTTCTGGACGATGGGTGCGTGCACGTTCAGGTCCCAGTAGACGGGGCTGCGGAAGAGGGCCTCCGGCGTCTGAGCCATGTGGGGCCGGTAGAAGAAAAACGAGAACGCGCCGCAGGCGATCAGAAAGAGAGCCTTTCCGGCTGCGGCCCGCGTCGGCCGGAAGAAAGCGATCGCGCGGGCGGATCGGAGGGCGGACCGGCGCGCGACAAGGAGGCCGCCCGCCGAAGCCGCGACAATGGCGAGAGCGGCCTTACGAAGCACCCCGTCCGTCCAGGGAGCGAGGCTCATCGCCACGCCATAGACGGCGGTGGTCGCGGCGAACGTCCCGAAGACCCACGCGGCGAAGCCTCGCGCGAGCCCCGACCGGAAGAGCGACGCGCGATCCAAGAGGACGTAAGTCAGCAGGGCCGGAACGGAGAGGAAGAGGAGGGAAAGGATCATAGTCCCCTGGAGGGGCGGAGCCGCAGGAAGGCCCGCGTGGCGCTTTTCAGTCGAAGTGTTCCTGGAGAACCGGCACGACGTGGACGCGCCTCTTCCCGTCCGGCTCGTCGACGATGACTCCCCATGGGACATCCGGATCGTGCTCGAAGACGCACAGCCACCGTTCGCGGACGGCTTCGGCGAGCAGACGCCTCTTGTTTTCGAGCAGCTCGACCGGATAGAGGTCGTATCCCATCATCCAGGGCAGGGGAACGTGCGCTGAGGTGGGAAGCGCGTCGGCAAAATAGAAGGCCGTTTGCGCGCCCGAGTCGATGCGAACCGCCTGCATCCCCGCGTTGTGTCCCGGGAGCGGAACGACGCGCAGTCCCGGCCGGACCTCGACCTCGCCGTCGAGGCCTTCGAGCCGCCCCGCCGCCGCATAGGGCTCCCAGTTCGCCGCGTCGTACGAGGCGCGATCGCGCTCATGAGGCGCGCGAGCGTGGGCGAGCTCCTCGGACTGGACGTAGAGGGTCGCGTTCGGAAAGGCCGGGACCGCCCGGCCGTTCTCGAGGCGCGTCGCGCCCCCGGCATGGTCGAAGTGAAGGTGCGAGAGCACGAGGGCGTCTATTTCCTCCGCCTTGACCCCGAGGGCGGCGAGCGATGCGCCGAGAGTCGGCGAGCTGGCGATCGCGTACAGCTCCCGTCCCCGGTCATCCCACTTCGCCCCGAGGCCGCATTCGACGAGAGCGGTGAAGCCTTCCCCCCGCACGAGGAGGCAGTTGGTGGCGAGACCGATCCGGTTCTTGTCGTCCGCTGGAAACTTCCGCTCCCAGAGCACCTTCGGAACGACGCCGAACATGGCGCCGCCGTCCAGCCGGAAGTGAGCGTCCGCCACGATGTCGAGCCGCAGATCGCCGACGCGCATGCGGGAATGGTACCGGGGATCGGAGATCCGGAAACGGAAAACGGAGCCGAGCGACCAACGGGAGCGAGACGGCCGCGGTCCTCCGCGGTCAACTGGACCGGCAATCGGGAATTGGTCCTGAACGACCAACGCTCAACGCTCGACTACTCTTCTCCCCATGCTCCTCCGCTTCTTCGGCACGAAGGGATACGTCGACGCGACGTCGCCGTCGCACGCCGGCCACTCGGCGTTCACGATCGAGGCGGCCGGTTTCCGGCTGCTGTGCGATTTCGGGGAGAACCGCCGGGGCGGGCTGGCGAAGATCGCCCCCGACGCCGTCTTCGTGTCGCACGCGCATCCCGATCACGCGTGGGGACTCGCGGAGGGCACCGACGTTCCCGTCCTCGCGTCGGAGGCCACGCATGCGCTGCTCTCCGAATTCCCGATCGCGAAGCGGGTCCGCTCCGTGCCCGGTGTCGCGCAGACTCTCGGCCCGTTTCGGCTCACGACGTTCGACGTCGTCCACTCTCTTCGATGCCCCTGTATCGCCGCCCGGATCGAGACGCCGGAGGGAACCCTCGTCTACTCGGGCGACATCGTGAGCTTCGAGAACGCCGCGGCACGCGACCAGGCCCTCGCGGGCGCCGACGCCTATGTCGGCGACGGGTCGACGCTCACCGCGTCTCTGGTGCGGCGCCATGGAAGCGGTGTTCTCGTCGGCCACACCACGATCCGGGCCCAGCTCGGGTGGCTGGGAAAAGCCCGGGTGCCGGAGGCGGTGTTTTCGCATTTCGGCGAAGCGCCGATCGGGATGGGGGATCGGGACCTCGAGATCGCGATCGAGGAGCTCGCCCGGAAGTCCGCGCCGCAATGCCGCGCCGTCGCCGCTCGGGACGGGCTCGAAGTCGAAATTCCGTTCGGCTGAGACAAATCCGCCCGGCGGGGCCGGGCGGATCGCGATGAGAGCCTGAGGCCGAGCGACGGGTTAGTTGGACTTTCCCGAGCCGTTGGGCTTGCCCCCGTTGTTGGCGGGAGGATTCGCTTTCGGGTTGGCCGGAGCCGTGGTCGTGGCCGTCCCGTTGGAATTGTTCTGATTCGCCGTGCCCTGATTCGAGGTCGTGGCTCCGGTCTGACCCGCCGCCGTGCCGATGTCCGTCCCGGTCGTCGCCGTTCCGGCGGTCGCCGTGCCGGGCGTCCCCGTTCCCGTCGCCGGGAACCCGTTGGGATTGACCGGCTGCGCCGCTCCGGGCTGCGGGCCCGGGCCGGACGTCGTCGGGAACCCGTTCGGGCCGACCGGCTGCGACGCGCCCGGGGTGGAAGCGCTGGCCGCGGTCGCCCCGGTTGTGTTCGCGGGCGCCGTCAGCGTCGGATTGATCGCCGTCGTGCCGTTCATCGTGCCGTTCGCGGAGCCCCCGGCCGTGTTACCGGTCTGAGCGGGAAGGTCACCCGGGAACACCTGGGCATCCACGGCGGCGCGCGCCCGGATGTCGCCCGAGGGGCTCGGCGCTCCCGAAGGCTGGGCGGCATTCCGCGGCTGCGCGGAACCCGGCGCGCCGTCGCCGCCGGTCGTGCCGATCGTGGTGGCCTCGCCGGGCGCCAGCGGACGGGCGGGCGCCGCCGCGGCGGGCGTTGCGACCGTGCGCGCGAGTCGCGGCGCCTTCGCGACCGTCGTGGTCGTCGACCGAACTGTTGTGGATCCGCTCACGGCCGTGACGCCGGCGACCGACTCCGAGGGCACGCCGGTCAGCCGGCCGTCCGGGTGCCGGTGGAACAGGAGAACACTCCCGTGCGCGACGGGCTCATCCCGGGTCAGGATCGACGTGTTGCCCCGCAGATCGATGCGATAGAGGGCC
The DNA here is from genome assembly GCA_020199905.1 of Acidobacteriota bacterium. GTDB lineage: Bacteria > Acidobacteriota > Thermoanaerobaculia > UBA5066 > Gp7-AA6 > JALYUA01. The sequence goes on along the minus strand of JAIVJS010000071.1, from coordinate 48,858 downwards.
CGGGCCCCGGCGAATCCGGCGACCCCGGAGACGAGGAGCGCCAGGGTGATCATTCGAGTCTTCATAATCCACACTCCAGACAACCCCAAATGCAGGATCCGTTCCGGATGCCGCCAAAGAGGGCCGGGACGGCGTTCGGTGCCCGGGCTCAGAGGGGGGAGCGAAGATGCACGGGCACGGCCGGACCGACGGCGGGGGCGGTCCCCGGGGCCGTCGAGCCCGCCGGGATGCGCGGTCCGGGCTCGGCTTCCAGAGCGGCGACGGCGCGGCGCGCCTCCCGCGACCGTTTGACGAGCGCGAGCAGGGCGCCCGCCATCATCACGTAGAACCCTCCCCAGACGAGAGAGATCAGAGGCTTGCGGGTCACGTCGACCGAGAGGCTCTCGACGGTCGCGGCCTGGTGCTCGGCGGCGGGGTCCCTGGAGACGCCGCGCATCTTGAGGACGACGGCGCCGTCGGTGGGCGAAACGGCCAGGACCTGGAGAAACGCATTCGAGAGGCCGGGTATCGCGACCTCCGGCGAGTCCGCCGGCTGGCCGTCGGTGTGGAAGACGTAGCGCGCCGTGATGTCGTGCTTCGTGCCGTCGGGCGGAGTCACGGTCAGCTCGGTCAGCACCAGCATCGACTTTTCGCCCCGCAGCATCGCGGCGCGATCGGCGTTGAACTCGCGGAAGGTGAATCCCGTCCCCTCGATGTTCGTCGTCGTGCCTTTCGTCAGCCGCACCTCGCGGCCGAATTGCTCGGCCTGCCCCGGATCGTAGGACTGCGGGGCGACGTAGAAATCGAACAGGGGAGAGTTGCGGATCGCGGGGTTTGCCATCAACTGGTTCGTTTTCGAATTCACGTACATCTTCGGATAGAGATAGCCGACTCTTCCGCCGGCGGACTCGACGCGCACTTCCATCGCCTGCTTCGACGTCGCCGTTCCCGGCACGACGCGGAGAAACGTGAGCGTCGAGTCGCCCGCTCGGACCGGTTTGCCGGCGGGAAGGGTCATGCGGGTGGACTTCGCGTAGACGCCCGAAACAGCCACTCCGGCGAGGAAGATGCCGACCCCGACGTGCGCGAGGTACCCGCCGGCGCCGCCGAACTTCCCGGTGCGCGCCTTGCGGGTGACCGCCCGCAGATTCATGTCCGCCGAGAACGCGGCGAAAAAGAGGAGGACGAGGGTCAGCGGATCGCGCGCTCCCGCGATCGCGGCGACGACCAGAATCGCCCCGCCGACGAGCAGAGACCGGCGGGCGCTGCGGGCGAGGGATCCGGCCGTGTCGCCCTTCCAGGAGACGAACGGAACGAGCGCCGCGAGCAGGACCAGCAGCGCCGCGGCGGGGGACGTCGTCTGGTTGTAGAAGCTCGCCTGGACCTGCGACGGGTTCCCGGTCAGCCGGGTCAGGAGCGGCGCCGACGTTCCGAGGAGGATCACGAACCCGAGCGCGCAGAACGCCGCGATCCCGAGGATGAAGAGAACGCTGCGGGAGAGAAGCGCCGGGTCTTCCTCCTGCACCGAGGGTATCGAGCGCCATCTCCACCCGATCAGGGCGGCGGACCCGACGAGGAACCCGAGGAGGATGCCGACGAGCCACCCCGTGATTCCCAGGTCGATGAACGAATGCACGGAGAAGTCCGCCAGGACTCCGGACCGCGTGAGAAACGTCCCGTACAGGATCGCGACGTATGAGACGCACGCGAGGATGAGGTTGACCTTGCGATGCCGCTTCTTCACGCGTTGGAGGAACATCCCGTGGACGAGTGCCGCGGTGAAGAGCCAGGGGACGAGGCTCGTGTTCTCGACGGGATCCCATCCCCAGTAGCCGCCCCACCCGAGCGTCTTGTACGCCCAGTACCCGCCCATCAGGATGGCGGTCCCGAGCGTCACGAAGGTGAACAGGGCCCAGGGGATCGCACGCGTGACCCATCCGTCCCATCGTTTCTTCCAGAGCGCCGCGATGGCGAACGCGAACGGGACGGAGAGCGAGGCGAAGCCCGAGAACATGACGGGCGGGTGGATGACCATCCACGGGTCCTGAAGCAGTGGATTCAATCCGACGCCGTCGGCGGGAGGGGCGCCCGGGAGAACGCGGAAGGGGCTCTGGCGGCAGAGAATCGCCACGATTCCGAGGAACGTCGCGAGGTAGACCACCATCACGGGGGCCTCCTGCTCCTTCGCGCTGCGCCAGACGACGAGCCCGATGATCGCGCCCCAGAAGCACCAGAGCAGGAACGATCCTTCCTGGCCTCCCCAGAAAGACGAGATCAGGAAGTGAAGGGGAAGGTCGCGGGCCGAATAGGCATTGACGTACGAGACGTCGAAGCGGTGCTGGAGAAGGAGCGCCAGGAGAACCCCGCACGCCGCCACGATGCAGGTCGCGAACGCGGCGTAGGCGCTGCGCGCCAGGGGAATGAGGTGCGGTCGTCCGCGGTCGGCCCGGAGATAGAGAACGAGAGAGGCCGTCCCGGCGGCCAGGGCGCCCCAGATGGCGGCCACGCCGGGCCAGAAGTAGGACATCAGGTCCGACCCACCGCCTTCGGAGACGCCCCATAGGCCTTCTCGACTTCCGCGCCCTGGTACTTGGAAGGGCACTTGACCAGAAGACGCTCCGCGTCGATGCGGCCCTTCTGATAGCGGCCGATGGCGACGACCGAGATTGCGTCCTTGAAGTTCCCCGGCTTGATCCCTCGATAGACGACGGGCATCCGGTGGCCGGACCCGTCCAGTATGTCGAACGAGAGCTCCTGCCGGCCGGTGTCGTACCGGTCGCTCTGCTTGTCGAGGCTGCCCATCACCTGCACGGTGCCTCGCGCGCGGCGGGCCTCGTCGAAGGAGAGGTACGGCGTGAGCGTTTTTTGAAAGGCCGTGACTCCCAGAAGAATGAACCCCGCGGCGAGGACGGCGGCAATCCAGTAGCCCTTTTTCATCGCTCGCGCTCCCGCTCGGAAATGCGCCGGTCCAGGCGCCAGAGATAGAAGAAGAGTCCGGCCCAGACGACCACGTTCACGGCGGCCAGGAACCCCAGGCTGTTCATGGAAGGAGTGTCTCCGTCCCGGCGGTCAAAAGCAAACAGGCATCGAGAATCACCGGATGCAACGCGGCTTCAGGAAAGGACATTTCCGCCCGGTCAGATGGAAGCCCGGGCCGCCCTTTCTCGCGCTGTCCGAACCAGTCGCGATGCGCGAGCGTCGAGCGACAGAATCCAGAGAAAGACGGCGGTAAAGCCGGCGAGCCCGGCGAAGAAAACGACCCGCGTCGGGGTGTCCATCAGGATCTTTCCCTGCGGGTTGATGACGGTCTGAGGGTGAAGCGAGGCCGTCACGCGGGGGGCCACGAAAACGAGAAACGGCATGAGCACGGCGGCAAAGAGGGCATAGGCCGCCGCGATCCGCCCTCGGCGGACGGTGTCGTCGATGGCGGCGCGGAGGAACAGATAAGCGCCGTAGAGGAAGAGGAGCAGGAGAAAAGAGGACTCCCGCGGGTCCCAGTTCCAGTACGCGCCCCACATGATCCTGGCGAAGAGGGATCCCGTGACGAGCGTGAGCACGGCAAAGAGCACGCCGAGGCGGATGGCCGACGCCGCGATCTCGTCATGCCACGGGTTGCCTCGCGCCAGATAGGCTGCGGAGTACCCGGCCGCGACCAGGAACGCGAGGCTCGCCGTCCAGGCGCACGGGACGTGAAAAAAGACGATTCGCGAAGACTCGCCGAGAAATCCCTCTGCCGGGCGCGGCCAGAGGAAGGCCGCGGCGACCATGGCCGCCATTCCCGGGAGGAGCAGGAGCTTCAGAATCTTCATACCCAAAGAGCTTATACGCGGCGCTGCGGCGCCTCGGCGCAGCCCGGCAGGCGGCAGGGGGAAGGCGGGAGGCGGGAGACGGAACGGGGCCGCGCTGCCTGCTCGGTCGTTTCCCGTTTCCCCGTTTCCCGTTTCCCGACTAAGATTCCCTCACACAAGCACGAGGACCGAGGCAGATCGCGGGACGGCGGCACCGCTCGTCCCGCCGTCCCAGGGAGGGGTCTCTTGAGCTCTTACTCGCCGGAGGCGATGAGCGATTTTGCGCTGCGCGTGCGCAAAGCCTCGATCACCGAATGGGGATACCGGCGAGCCGTCGAGATGGTCGGCGCGGCGGCGAAGTTTCTGGACATACAGAAGACGATCGAAAAGGTCGCGTCGTTCAACGAGCCCGTCCTCATCACCGGCGAGAGCGGTTCGGGCAAGGAGGCGCTGGCGCAGGCGGTCTACCTGATGGGCCCGCGGCGGGGAAAGCCCTTCGTCTCGGTCAATTGTCCGCAGTACGTCGAAGGCAACCTGACCGTCAGCGAGCTCTTCGGACACAAGAAGGGCAGCTTCACGGGCGCTTCCTCGGATCGCCGCGGATGCTTCGAGACGGCGGACAGGGGAGTGATCTTTTTAGATGAGATCGGAGACCTCCACATGAGCGCGCAGGTGATGCTCCTGCGCTCGCTGGCCAACGGGGAGTTCCAGCCGCTCGGCTCCGAGATCACTCAATCGGTGAACGTGCGGATCGTCGCCGCCACGAACCGGCCCCTGACCCAGCTGATCGCGAGCGCCGGATTTCGACACGATCTCTACCACCGCCTCTGCTACTTCCTGATCCGCGTTCCCGCGTTGAGAGAGCGGGAGAACGACTGGTTCTATCTCCTCGAGCACACCCTGCAGAGGCTGCGCGCGCAGTACGGAGCCTCCCGGCGTTTTTCCCAGGCGTCTCTCAAGATGCTCGAGGACTACGAATGGCCGGGCAACGTTCGCGAGCTCATCAGCGTCACCACGACGGGATACGCGCTGGCGGACAGCGATCTGATAGAGCCGCAGCACTTCATGGCCCATCTCTCGGAGGGCCCCCCGGGAAGCGAAGACCCGTCGCACGACCTCTACCGGCGGATGACTTCCAACGGCGGGGGCTTCTGGGAGCTCGTGCACTCGCCGTTTCTGGACCGCACGTTGAATCGTTCTCAGGTGAAGGCGCTCATCCGGCAGGGGCTGTTCGACGCCGGAGGGAGCTACAGGCAGCTACTCCACGTGTTCCGGCTGCCTTCGGCCGACTATCAGAAGCTGATGGATTTTCTCCGGCACCACGACCTGAAGCCCTGACCTGCTTCTCGGACGCTCCTCTGGAGCGGTGGCTCCTTCAAATGGAGCCGCACCTCCACGCCATTTCAACGTCTCATGTCTAAGCCATCTGTTTTCTTTCGTTTACTGGAAAAGAGCCGTGGCACCCGGCGTGCAATCTCTCCGGGCAAACAAAGAGCTCAGCCACTTCCGGCTGAACATCGAAGGAGGTTCCCATGGCCGACATCAGTCGCGGAGAGATTCAGGATCTTCTCGGAAAGTTCGCGGCGAACGACCCCAAGTATCGCGAGGCGCTCATGAAGGATCCGAAGGGCACGATGGAGAAGCAGTTGAACACGACCCTCCCCTCGGGCATGAAGGTCAAGGCGGTCGAGGAAACGGCCGACACGCTCTACGTGGTCGTCCCCTTCGTGCCGAAGGCCGGCGCGGAGCTCTCCGACAGCGCGCTCGAGATGGTGGCCGGGGGCTTCCTGGACCACAACTGCAACAAGGCGCAGGGCGGGATCAACACCCACGTCGAAATCAAGCTCGTCTAACTCTCCGCATCTCGGGATTGCGACGAGGCCACCTTCCGGCATGGAAGGTGGCCTCGCTTCCTTCGTGGAGGCGCTCTGACCTTCGACCGGGTCGCGGAGATCGCCGCTCGCGCGATGAGCCTGGACGAGAGACTCGATCTCGCCCGAGGCATCCGCGAACCGGTCCCCGGTCCGGAAACCGACCCGCGACTCGCGGGGTGGGCTCGCATGGTGGCGGGAGGGCGGGAGGACGCGTTCGCCCGTCGGCTCGCGTGGGACGGTCTCGACGAGGCGCGGGTCAACGCGGCGCTGGCCGTTCCCGTCACCTTCCCGGGCGGCGCGCTGCCTCCGTGGACGGCGGTCTTCGCGTCCTACCTTTCCCGGGCCGCGCGCGGGGACACCGCGCTCCCGGTCGATGTCGATGCCGGCGTCGCCTTTCCGGGTCCTCGCCCGGCAGCTCGCCATCCTGTCGGAGAGCTGGGTCGACACGACGAACGAACTCGCGGCGCGCCTCTCCGCCGATCGGAGGGCGCTGGCGGAGCGCTTCCGAGCGGAGGGGCCCGTCATCGGGATCGTTCCGTCGATTTCCGACCGTCACCGGGGAGGCCGCACGGTCAGCGTTCTCCGATTCGAAAATGGCGCGGCGGTCGTCTACAAGCCCCGGGACCCGCGGGCGGAAGCGGCGTGGGACGGGTTCCTCTCCTGGCTCGGCGGGCGCGTCCCCTCCCTGGGGCTGCGGCCCGTCGTGGCCCTTTCCCGGGACGACTATGGATACTTCGAGCTCATCGAGCGCGGGGCTCTCGCGGAGGAGGGCGGCGCCCGCGCCTATGTCCGCCGGTCGGGCGCTCTCCTCTGCGCCGCCTGGCTCATGGGTCTGGACGACCTCCATGTCGAGAACGTGATCGGGTCGGCCGATGGCCCCGCGATCGTCGATGCCGAGTCGGCGCTGCAGCCGGAGTTCGCGGCGGCGGACGAGGGACGATCGGGCGCGATCGGCCGGTTCGCGCGGGAGTGGCGCGAGTCGGCGCTTCGCTCGGGCCTTCTCACGTCGCCGCGGGTCGAGCGGTCGGGGGACGTCTCGGAGCTGTCCGGTCTGCGGGGCGGCGCGGCGGCGGTGAGGCCGACCTTCCCCCGTCCCGGCACGGACGCGATGGAGACGACCGCTGCGACCTCCCCGGCCAGCCCGATGAATCTTCCGATTTTTGACGGGCACGCTCTCCTGCCGGACGATTTCCCGGAGGAACTCGAGCGCGGGTTCTCCGACGCCTATCGCGCCCTGATCGAACATCGCCGCGGGATTGGCTCGCCCGGCGGTCCGCTCGATGCCTTCGCCGGCATCTCGACGCGCCTGGTGCTTCGCGCGAGTGAGACCTACGCCCGCCTCCTCCTTGAGCTCGCCGCGCCGGGGCACCTTCGCGATGGCGTCTCGCGCAGCTTCGCGATCGATTCTCTGAACCGTGTCTTCCGCGAAGACGATCGACCGCCGGCGCTGTGGCGTCTCACGCAGGAAGAGCGCTCCGCGCTGGAGAGGCTCGACGTCCCGTACTTCCGCGTCCCGGTGGACGCTCGCGAAATTCCCGTGGCGGGAGGCGATCCGATCGAGGGACGCATCGTGCGGTCGGGGCTGGAGGCCGCGAGGCGACGGCTGGCCGCGATGTCGGAAGAAGGCCTGGCGGGTCAGGTCGCGTGGCTCCGTCCGAGGCTCGCTCCGCCCTCATCCCGATCCGGCCGGCCGCCCGGCGACCCGGGCTTCTCTCCCTCGGAGCTCCTGCGGCTCGCGCGCGGGATCGGGGAGGACGTGAGGAGGACTCTGGCCGCGCGGCCGGCGGCCGGCGGGACGGGCCTCTATTCGGGGGCCGCCGGCATCGCGGTCTTCTTCGCGGCCCTGGCGTCCGTCGCGAAGGACTCCTCGTTTTTGGAGGCGGCGCGCGAGGTCTGCCGGCCGATCGCGCACGCCCTGGACGCGGACGGGGAAGACGCGGCACCGGCGCCCGGAGAGTCGATCGGGGCCGGCGACGGAACGGGCTCGCTCGTATACGGTCTCGCGGCCATCGCCTCGATCTCGGGCGACCCCGACTTCCTGCGGCTCGCGCGCCGCGCGGCCGCGCGCATCACCGGCGCGCGGATCGGCGGCACCGCGATACCGGACGTCGAGGGCGGCGCGGCGGGCGCCGCGCTCGGACTGCTGGCGCTCTACGGGCTGACGGGCGATCCGGCGGCGCTCGAAGCCGCAACGGTGTGCGGCGACTCTCTGCTCGCGGGGGCGAAGCGGATCACCGGCGGCGGATGGGGTTGGGAGTCGCCGGGCGGGACGTGCCTGGCCGGTCTGGCGCACGGAGCGGCGGGCATCTCTCTGGCGCTCGCGCGGCTCTCCGAGGCGGGGGGCCGAGAACGGTTCGCCGCCGCCGCCGCAGAGGCGCGTCTTTACGAGGAAAGCCTGTACGACGCGGCGCAGGGCAACTGGCCCGTGCTTTCGCCCGTTCCGAGCCGTCCGCCGGTCTTCATGAAGGCGTGGTGTCACGGCGCTCCGGGAATCGCTCTCGCTCGCGCGGGAATGCTCGCCCGGTCTCCGGACCCGTCCCTCTCGGGCGAGCTCGAGCGCGCGATGTCCGCCGCCCTGGCGACCGGCCTTCTCTCGACGGACCATCTCTGCTGCGGAAACGCCGGACTCGCGGAGATCTTCCTCGCGGCCGGGCAGGCCGCGGGGCGCGACGACTGGCGCCGCGCGGCGGACCTTCGGATCGCCGCCCTGCTGCACGCCGCGATCGCCCGCGGAAGCTTCCGCCTCGAAAACGAGGGAAACGATTCCGCCCCGGCCGACCCCGGCTTCTTCCGCGGGCTCTCGGGAATCGGCTATGCGCTCTTGAGGTCCGCGGCGCCCGATTTTCTTCCGTGCGTGCTGCTCTTCGAAGAGTCCCCTCGCGGCGGTCGCGGCCTTGACGCCGCTCGCGCGCCGATGCTACGTTTTGTTCAGTCCTTACATCGAAATTCTTCGCCGGCGCCTTCGGCCGCCGACAAAGGAGTCCGCAGATGAACGCGTTGCCCGCGCGGTTGCGTCCGATCGTTCTCCTGATGGCCGTATCGTGCGGTCCGCTGCTCGCCGCGGACACGCACCGGGACGCTCCGGCGGCGCCCTACGACCCTCCCGCGCTGACGTTTCCGGACAACCGCATTTCCCTGATCGACGCCGTGCGGCTCACGCTCCAGCACGATCCCAACATCAAGCTCTCCGAGCAGCAGACGCGGCTGCAGGAGGGTGTGGCGCAGACGGAAACCGGCCGTTTCGATCTCACTCTCCTCGGGAACCTGAACTTTTCGCTCACCCAGACGGCCCTGACCCGGTCGCAGGTGATCGCGGAGCAGAAACGTCGCACGGACATTCAGAAGAGCATCGCCGACATCACGCAGACACGCGACACCGCGCAGTCGGCGATCGGCGAGTACCAGCGCCTCGCGCTCGATCCGACCGGCTTCCGCCTGACGGATACGGGCGAGCAGACCCAGTTCGACATCCTCAATACGACGATCCGAAACACGACCGACCCGGAAGTGAGGGCGATCTACGAGAACCTCCGACGGGACCTGATAGCGCGCGGGCTCTCGACCAACCAGCGTGTCTTCAATCAATCCGAGATCGAGCTCGCGAGCGAGCGGCAGAAGCTCGCGGATCTCGGTCCCCTCCCGAAGGAAAACCAGAGCATCGCGGGCAACATCGATCTCCAGCTGATCCAGCCGGCGCGCAACGGCATCACCCCGGGACTCATCTTCAAGGGGAGCTTCGAGTCGGACCGCTTCAAGGGCAAGCGGAACCTCGAGCAGTTTGGAGCAGCTGGACATCGCCAGAAAGTCGGTCGAGCTCCAGAACCGGCGCGTCGACGTCACCAACGCGCTCATTTCCGGCGACGAGATCCCGCGCTCCGAACGGGCGCGTGTGCTCGCGAGCCAGGCGGGGGACCAGAGCCTCGTCTTCAACGCCGCGCGCGCCGTCAACGAAGCGCGCGTCAACCTCGCCCGCGCCATGGGGCTCTCGGTCCTCGAAGAGGCGAACGCCCCGCTCGCGGCCGACGCGTTCCCGGGACCGACAGACCCCGCGGTCCTTCGCCGCGCGAGCCCCGACGAGCTGATCACGAGCGCCGTCGACCGCCGGTACGACCGCCTCGCGGCGCGCAAGCTGATCGAGTCAGGAGGCGTCCTGCTGCGCGCCGCCGAGACGGACCTGCGGCCCCGGCTCGACCTTCACAGCCCGATCACCGCCGGAACCGTCGCGGAGCGGCGGATCGGAAACACGGGCCGCGGCTGGAGCGCGCCGAGCTTCTCCGTCGCCCTCGACTTCGAAAAGCCGTTCGGGAACCACGCCGCGAGGGGCCGTCTCGAGCAGCGGGACGCGACCCTGAAGCAGCGGTCGATCACGGCGACGGACCTCGACCGCAACATCAAGGCGAACGTCGTGCAGTTCCTGCGGTCTCTCCAGGAGACGGCCGATCAGGTGCAGAGGGCGCGGGAGGCTGTCGACTACTACGGCCGCACGATCGAGTCGGAGAACGAGATGTTCCGGAGCGGCCAGTCCTCGCTCATCGACACGATCCTGACGCAACAGCTCCAGACCGGCGCTCTCATCACTTACGCGCTGGCGCGCCAGCAGTACGCGACTCTCCTCGCGCAGCTCCGGTTCGAGAGCGGGACCCTCGTCCGCGAGGCGGCGGGACCCACCCCGGCTCGGATCACGACGCCGCCCGCGACGCGCCGCGAGACAGCGGCCCCCTCCGTGACGCGGCGGGTGACTCCGACGCTCGTGCCCGCGACGACGCCCCGTCCGGCGGTGACCGCCGGCTCGATCAGCCCGGCCGCCGGGCCTCCGCCGAAACCGACAGCGCCCGGCGTTGCCTCGGGGGGCAGGACAGCCTCCGTTCCCGCCGAGGCGCGGCCTGGACGCCGAAGGGTCTCCGGAAAGCCCGGGGCGCCCGTTGCCCGGCGCGCGGAGCCGCCCGCATCGGGCGCGGCCTTCGGCCAGTTCGCCCCGCCCTCGGCCCCGGTCGGCCCCTACGCTCCGCCGGAACCGGCCGGCGAGAGGATCCGGCTGGCGGACGCGGTTCGCCGGACGCTCGACCTGCAGCCGCAGATCCAGCTCGCGAGACAGGACGTCGCCCTCCGCCTCGGCCTCTACCAGGAGGCGCTCGGGTTCTTCGACAGCGCGGTCGTGTTCATGCCCTCTTACGACCGGGCGATCGGTTTCCTGCTGCGAGGTCCTCTGACTCCCGAGGTACAACGCCGCTACGCGCTGAAGACCCTCGGCGACGTGCTCGCTCAGGTCGCGACCGACATCGAAACCTCGCTCGCCCAGGGGAAAGCGAACTCCTACAAATATTTCGGGCCGTGCTCCGGCTCGACGTTCACCGTCAACGGCGTGACGATCTGCCTGGACGTCAGCGGCACCAACATCCAGCCGTCGGTGGTGCAGGGAGCGCTGGCGCGCCGCAATTTCGAGGATGTGCTGGCCGCGCTGGCCGCCAACGACCCGAACGCGGCCGAGCGCGCCGACATTCAGGCCGCCCAGAAGCGCTACAACGATTTCTACGCGGACCTGCTCACCCGGTTCGACGCCGGCGCTCGAGAGGTGTCCGGCCGCGCCTACGAGTCTCTCGCGCGGCTCGGGCCTCTGCCTCGCAACGACATCCGCGACACGCTGACCCTGGATCTGCGATACGACATCCCGCTTCACAACGGTCTGATCGTGTCGCCCATCATTCTCGCCCAGGGCCTCCGGAACAACTTCGAAGGCAAGAGCGACACCGCTTCGTTCGGCGGCCGCGGCATCCCGACCTCCTACACCGCGGTGCTCGGTTTCTCCGTAGACGCGCCGCTGCTTCGCGGGTTCGGCTACGTCGCGACGGAGGCCGCCCTGAGAGCCGCGAAACTGAACTATGAGGCGTCGCTCGACTTCCTGGCCCAGATCGCCTCGCAGAGCGTGCGCGACACCCTGCAGGCGTACTGGAGGCTCGCCGCCGCAGAGGAGCGGTTCACCCTCCTCGACCGGTCGGCCGGCGCGCAGGGGCGGATCCATCAGCTCTCCGAGGCTCTCGTGCAGGGGGACGAGATCCCCCGGGCGGAGCTCGATCGCGTGCGAGCCCGGCGAGCCGAAGCGGAGGCGGCCGTGGCCGGCGCGCGCGGCGCCCTCGCCAACGCGCGGGTCGATCTCGCGCGCGCGATCGGGCTCGACGTCACGGCGATGGGGAATGCGCCGCTCGCCGCGGACTCGCTGCCGGAAGCGCCGTCGGCGGCGCGGCTGGACGAGCAGTCTCTGAGGGACCTGGTCGAAGGAGCGGTGCGCGCGCGCGGGGATGTGAAGTCGCTGCGCGAGCGGGAGCGCGCCGCGGACGCGCTCGTGCAGTCGGCCCGGGTGAACCTGAGGCCGAGCCTCGGCGTCACGCTGCAGGCGGACTACCGGAGCCGGTTCGAGGCGTTCACGAGGGACGCCGCCGGGAACGTGAGCGATACGGCGCGAAGCGTCTTCTACCTCCGGGGATACAAGAATGCCTTCGGAGGCAAATACACGGGCCCGAGTTTCCAGGTGAACCTGCGGCTCGCCCTGCCGTTCAAGAACAACGTGCAGCGGGGCCTCCTGCTCCAGGCGGAGTCCTCTCTCGCCTCGAGTGGAATCGCCGCGAGGGATCTCGAGCGGACCGTCCAGGCGAACACCGTGCAGGCGGCCAATTCGGCCCGCGAATCCGCCCGGGAGGCGGAACGGCGGCGGGCCGCCGCGGGGTACTACGAGGAGACGATCCGAAACTCTTTCGAGCAGTATCGCTCCGGGGAAATCAGCCTGCTCGACGCGATTCTGACGGAGCGGGATCTCACTTCCGCGCTCCTCGACTCGGTGTCGGCGCGCCAGACTTTCGCCTCGGACGTGACCCGTCTGCGTTTCGAGACCGGTTCGCTGCTGCCCTACAGCCGGACGGATCGCGACATCACGTTCGGAGAGGTGGACCCGCGGATCTACGAGCTGACGGGCTCCCGCTAGGAGCCTGTCCGAGAAATGTCCGTCGCGAGCGCGGTGAGACCGAAGCGAGAACGCGAGCGCCTGGCTTCCATTTGCGGGGGACCGGCGGGACTGGCGAAGTCTCCCGCTCAGAATCCGACCGGGCATTCCGCTGGCGGCGGGAGGATCGCCGCGCGCGGCAGGAGATCGCGAGGTCAGGTTCCCAGGATTTCGATCGCGAGCGGCTCGGAAAGGGCTACCATCGTCGGCACACAGCGGGAGCAGTCATGGGTATAGGCGAAGGGCTTTTTCGGAAAAGCGCTCTCGAAAAGCTGTCCTCTCCCGAGCAGCTCGACGTGATGATGCGCGTGACGTCTCCGACGGGGTGGATTGCGCTGGTCGGCACCGGGATCATCCTCGCTTTCGTCGTCGTCTGGAGCGTCGTGGGCTCGATCGGCATTCGCGTCGACGGGCAGGGGATGCTGATCCGAGGGGCCGCCGTTTATGACGTGAGCTCCGGGGCGCAGGGGCGCATCGAACAGGTGCTCGTGGCGGCCGGCGACCGGATCAAGAAGGGTCAGGTGGTCGCGAAGATCGCCCAGCCGGAGCTCACCCTCAAGATCGCCAACACGAAAGCCGGGCTCGTCCAGCTCGAAGCGCAGAGGACCGCGTCGGGGCAGCGGGGAAGCTCGATCGTCGGCCAGTACCAGGCGCAGGCGCGGGCGCTGCGGGAAAAAGTGGGCGTCCAGCAGCGGCTCGTCGCCCGGGGCCTCCTGACCAACGGGACGCTGCTGCGGACTCAGGAGCAGCTGGCCTCGACGGAGGCGCTCATCTCGCAGAACAAGGATTCCCAGTCCGGGCAGGTGATCCGCGTCGAGGATCTGAAGCGCCAGCTCAAAGAACTCGAAGAGCAGCTGGCGTCGTCTACCGACATCCGGAGCCCCTATGACGGGAGAGTCCTCGAGGTCACGAGCTCCGGCGGGAACATGATCAGCCCGGGGACCCGGCTGCTGACGCTCGAGCCTCTGAATGCTCCCCTGGAAACGGTGATCTACATTCCGGCGGGGGAGGGCAAGAAGGTCCGCCCCGGAATGCAGGTCCGCATTTCTCCCACGACGGTGAAGGCGGAAGAGTACGGATTCCTCGTCGGGAAGGTGAAGTCGGTTTCGGAGTTTCCGGTGACGCCGGAAGGGCTGAGAAAAGTGCTTCGCAACGACAAGCTCGTCGAGACGCTCATGGGGAAGAGCGCCCCGATCGAGGCCGTCGCGACGCTCATCCCCGACGCGTCGACCCCTTCAGGTTACCGGTGGTCGTCGTCCAAGGGCCCGCCGACCCAGGTCAACAGCGGCACCCTGGCGACGGCGTCGGTCGTTGTCGAGAGCCGTACGCCCATTTCCTACGTCCTGCCCGTGGTCAAGAGGTCCCTCGGCGGGGGCTAGGCGGCACGTGGAAGCTCAGAAGCAGCCCGAGACCGACGAAGCGCCCGCCACCCCGAAGAAGCCTCAGCATCGTCGGGTCAAGACGCCGACCATCCTCCAGATGGAGGCGGTCGAATGCGGCGCGGCGGCTCTCGCGATGATCCTGGCGTACTACGGGAAGATCGTGCCGCTCGAGGAGCTGCGGGTCGCGTGCGGCGTCTCGCGCGACGGGAGCAAGGCGAGCAACATCATGAAGGCGGCCCGCAAGTACGGGCTCGTCGCGAAGGGCTACAAGTACGAGCTGGACGATCTCTACGTCCAGAAGTTCCCCGTCATCCTGTTCTGGAACTTCAACCACTTCCTCGTCCTCGAAGGGTTCGGAAGCAAGGGCAAGGTCTTCCTGAAGGATCCGGCGCAGGGGCCGCGCGTCGTCACCATGGAGGACGTGGACGCGTCCTTTTCCGGCGTCGTCCTGACGTTCGAGCCGGGACCCGAGTTCACGAAGGGCGGAGAGAAGCCGAGCATGGGAGCGGCGCTTCGGCGGCGCCTTCAGGGCTCCGAGGCGGCGCTTCTCTTCGTTTTCCTGTGCGGCGTCGCGCTCGTGATCCCGGGCCTGATCGTGCCGACGTTCGCCCGGATCTTCATCGATGAGTACCTGGTGTCCAACCGCGCCGGGATCCTGAAGTCGCTGCTGATGGGCATGGCCGCGACCGCGGTCATCCGCATGATCCTGACCTGGCTCCAGGACTACTACCTGCTGCGCCTGGAGACGAAACTCGCGCTGAAGACGTCGAGCCAGTTCTTTCACCACGTCCTGCGGCTTCCCGTCTCTTACTTCTCCCAGAGGTACGCGGGCGAGATCGGAGGGCGGGTCCTCATCAACGACAAGGTGGCGCATCTCGTCTCGGGGAAGCTCGCGACGACCGCGCTCGACTGCGTTCTCATCCTGTTCTACGCGGCACTCATGTTCGTGTATGACGTGACGCTGACTCTCGTCGTCATGGGAGTCTCGGCCCTGAACATCGTTGCCGTGAAAATCGTTTCCAGAAAGCGGGTCGACGCGAGCCGCCGGCTCACCCAAGACCACGGGAAGCTCATGGGCACCGCGATGAACGGCCTGAAGATGATCGAGACCCTGAAGGCGACCGGCGGTGAGACGGAGTTCTTCGGGCGCTGGTCGGGATACCAGGCGAAGGCGCTGAAGGCCGATCAGACACTCGGCATCCTCGGCGAAGCCGTCGGCGTCGTCCCGCCGCTCGTCAACACCCTGACGACGACTCTCGTGCTCCTGATCGGCGGGCTGAAGGTGATGAACGGCCAGCTCACCGTCGGGATGCTCGTTGCTTATCAGACTCTCGTCGCCAGCTTCACCCGGCCGCTCAACTCCTTCGTCTCCTTCGGCGGAAGCCTCCAGGAGCTCGAAGCGGACATGAATCGGCTGGACGACGTGCTCCGATACCCGCAGGACGCGCTCTACTCCCGCGAGAAGGAGCAGGAGAAGGATGACCGGGCGGTCCTGAAGCTCACCGGCCACGTCGAGCTCCGCAACGTGACCTTCGGGTACAGCCCGCTCGAAAAGCCGCTCATCGAGAACTTCAACCTCGTCATCAAGCCCGGCCAGCGCGTCGCCCTCGTCGGAATGAGCGGCAGCGGCAAGTCGACCCTTCTCGGGCACGGTCCGCGAGAACGTCTCGATGTGGGACTCGACGATTCCCACGACGACGATCTCCCGCGCGTGCCGCGACGCCGAGATTCACGAGGTGATCGAGGCGCGCGAGGGTGGATACGGGGCGGCGGTCGAGGAGGGCGGGGGTAACTTCTCGGGAGGGCAGCGCCAGCGCCTGGAAATCGCGCGCGCTTTGTCCCTCGGCCCGACCATTCTCCTGCTGGACGAGGCGACGAGCGCGCTCGACCCGAGCACCGAGGCGACGATCGACGACGCCCTCCGGCGGCGCGGCTGCACCTGCATCATCATCGCCCACCGGCTCTCCACGATCCGGGACGCGGACGAGATCGTCATCATGGATCGCGGGAAGATCGTCCAGCGCGGGACTCACGACGGCATGAAAGACGTCGAGGGTTTCTACAAATACCTGATCGCGGCCCACTGAGATGAGCACCGAGCCCGATCTCGAAGCCACTCAGATCATCCGGCTCCGGCCGGTGGCGGCAGGCGGATTCCGCCTCCGCGCGGTCGAGGGCGGCGCGGCGACCCTGGGGCGCGAGTTCACGGCCGCGGACAGCTGCGTCATCGGGAGGGTCGAGGGCGACGCCGTCGTGCCCGACCCGAGCGTCTCGCGCCGGCACGCCCGCGTCGAAAAGACGGCGACGGGCTACCTGCTGACGGACCTCGGCAGCGCCAACGGGACGTGGATCGGCGACCAACGGGTCCAGCAGGCTCCTCTCGACCACCTGGACCGCTTCCGAGTCGGCGGGACCGTGCTCGAGTTCTTCCGCGACGACGAGCCCGAAGGAGACGACCTCGACCTCGTACAGACCGCGCAGATTCCGCGCCGCGAGATGCTCGAGAGCATACGGCTGGCGCTCTCCGTGCGCCTCGAAGACGAAGGAGAGCCGATCCCGGTCGCCGGCAACCAGCCGTTTCTCCTGGACGATCCGAACGCGATGTGGATCGTCGAGGAGGGCCGGCTCGAGATCTTCACGGTTCCCCTGAAGGACGGCGAGGCGGGCGCGCGCACGCACTTCGTCAGCGTCGAGACCGGCCAGGCTCTCTTCGGGATGGACGTCGCGGGCTACGGCCTCGGCTCGGGGTTTCTCGCCGCCGGGAAGACGGGAACCAAGCTGCGGATGATCTCGCGCGGGAGGCTCGCGGAACTCGCGACGTCCGGGAAGCACGCGGAGCGAATTTCGACGCTCGTCGAGACGTGGGTGACCGGCCTCTCGAAGTCTCTCGTCCGCGACCTGCCTTCCGGACCGGCCTCGGTGGATCTCATGGACGGAGAGCCGGCGATGCTTCCTTTCCAGGGACGCGCCCGGGCTCAGAAGGGCGTCCTCTGGGTGGAGGTCCGCGGCGGCGCGCTTCTCTTCGTGAGCATGGCGGAAGTCCTGCCGGGCGCCGGCGCCATCCTCTTTCCGGTGACGCGGGACACCTGGATCGAATCCTCCGTCGAGGGCCTCTCGTTGAATCCGCGTTCGAGCGCCGCCGTCCTGGCGCGTCCCGAGCTCTGGCGCGGGCTCGACGCGTTCCACCAGGCTCTCTGCGAATGCGAGTTCCTGAACAAGAGGCTCGCATCGGTCGACGAGTTCAACCGGCAGAAGAACAAGTCCGAAAACCTGAACGCCGCGCGGGAAGCGGCCTACAAGGACATCGGCGCGGTCCTCGCCAGCTCGGGAAAGAGCAAGACGCGGGCGACGTTCGGCGAGGCGGAGCCGGTGTTTCAGGCGTGCCGCGCGGTCTGCGAAGAGCTCGGCATGGAGGCCCGCAAGCCGGCGGAGACGGCCGCCGAGCGCAGTTTCGAAGACCATCTCCACGCCGTCGCCACGCTCTCGCGCTTCCGGACGCGCCAGGTCGCGCTTCGAGACAACTGGTGGGAGCAGGATCAGGGGCCGATTCTCGCCCGGAGCGAGGAGACGAAGGACCCGGTGGCGCTCCTCCCGACCGGGCCGACGTCGTATGAGTGGGTCGACGGCAAGACGGGGCGGCGGGAGCCGATCACCGCGGAGCTCGCGACGAAGCTCCAGCCGTTCGGGTGGGTGTTCTACCGCCGGTTCCCCGATGGCCTCCTGACCGTCAAACACGTCCTGAAGTTCGGCGTGCGCGGCCTCGGGCGGGAGTTCATCACGCTGGCGCTCATGGGGGCCGGAATGGGAATCCTGGCCGCCATGACGCCGTACTTCACGGGAAGGCTCTTCGACACGGCGATCCCGCAGGCTGAGCGCGGAATGCTCGTGCAGTTCTGCATCGCTCTCGTGATCGGCGCGCTCGCGTCCATCGCCTTCAAACTGACGCAGAGCATCGCCGTGCTCCGGGTTCAGGGCAAGATGGATTATTCCGTGCAGGCGGCGATGTGGGATCGGCTTCTCGACCTGCCTTCCACGTTCTTCCGCAAGTACTCGTCCGGAGATCTCGCCGACCGCGCGCAGGGAATCGACGCTATCCGCCACCTGCTGGCGGGCGCCGGAGTCAGCGCGATCCTGGGAGCCATGTCGTCGATCTTCTACGTGGTGCTGATGCTCACGTACAGCCTCCCGCTCGCGCTTCTGGGGATCGGGTTGACGATCGTGTTCGTCACGTTCACGACCGTCGCGAACTATCTCCAGCTCCGTTACCAGCGCGACCAGCTCACCATGAAGGGAAGGATCACCGGCCTCGTTCTCCAGCTGATCTCGGGCGTCGGCAAGCTCCGGGTCTCCGGCGCGGAAGACCACGGCTTCCGGGTCTGGGCGAAGGAGTTTTCGGATCAGCGGCGCCTGGCATTCAAGGCGGGTCAGATCCAGAATACCGTTTCCGTCTTCAACTCCGCGTACCCGATTCTTTCCTCGATGGCGATCTTCTTCACGCTGGTCAGCGTGCAGACGGGCGCAGCGGCCAAGGGAATTCCTTCGAGCATTTCGACCGGCCAGTTCATCGGATTCTCGACCGCTTTCGCTCTCTTCCTCGTGGCGATGCAGTCGCTCTCGGACGCTTCGCTCGGCATGCTGAAGGCCGTTCCCATCTGGGAGCGCCTGAAGCCGATCCTGACGACGCCCCCCGAGATCGACGATACGAAGACCGCGCCCGGAACCCTGAAAGGCGAGATAGAGATCTCCCACGTGTGGTTCCGATACGTCGAAGACGGCCCCTGGATCCTCCAGGACGTGTCGCTGAAGATCGAGCCGGGCGAGTTCGTGGCGTTCGTCGGCGGCTCGGGCTCCGGGAAGTCCACCCTGATGCGATTGATGCTGGGTTTCGAGACGGCCGAGAAGGGCGGCATCTACTACGACGGGCAGGATCTCGCGGCGCTCGACACGCGCCTCGTCCGGCAGCAGCTCGGCGTCGTGCTCCAGGACAATCGCGTCCTTCCCTCCGACATCTACCGGAACATCGTCGGCACTTCTTCCCGCACGATCGACGAAGCGTGGGAAGCGGCGGAGGCGGCCGGGTTCGCCGAGGACATCCGGGAGATGCCGATGCAGATGCACACTTACGTCAGCGAGGGCGGCGGGGGATTCTCCGGCGGGCAGAAGCAGCGGCTGATGATCGCGCGCGCCATCGTCAACAAGCCGAAGATCCTGTTTCTGGATGAAGCCACCAGCGCGCTCGACAACAAGACCCAGGCGACGGTCACGCAGAGCATGGACAAGATGAACTCGACGCGGATCTGCATCGCGCACCGACTGTCGACGATCGCCAACGCGGACCGCATCTGCTACCTGCAGAACGGCGTCGTGGCGGAGGTCGGGTCGTACGACGAGCTGATGAAGAAGAACGGGCTCTTCGCCGAGCTCGCGCGGCGCCAGCAGGTCTAGCAGGTTGCTGAGAAAGGGCGTGAGCCGGCGCAAGCTCTGGTGGACCGCCTTTTGCCCGCAAAACCGCGAATCGGAAGAAGCGCGCGCCGGTGACCCGCTTCATCCACAAAAGGCAAAACACCGGACACGACGGCCGCATCCCTTTCGCACCCGCGGGCTGGAAGCCGGTTGAGCGAGCCGGCCGATTCCGAGGCGTCCGCTCGCGGCGGGCGCCTGGCTTCCCTCGGCGCTTCGCCGGACGTCATCCGGGAGCTGTTTGCGTACGACACGCCGCTCTTCACTCCGGAACAGGCCGCGCGGGCCTTCGAGTTCGCCGGCGGAGAGGAGCCGCATCTCGAGGCGTGGTCCCGGTATGCGGACGAGGCCCGCGTCTCCGGCGCCATCCCCGCGCTGGCGGCCCGCTTCTCTCAGCTGCTCTTTCCCGTCCGGCCGGGCATCAGCGCGACGGAGGCCTACAGGAAGGCGACCCGCCGGGGGATCCGGCCCGAAGGTGATCCCGAGGCCACGGGGATCGCGCTCTCGGCGCCCGATCGGGTGACCCTGGAGATCGCGCGGACTCCCACCGGCCCCGTTCCCGTCCTCACCGCGCCCGAACGAACGGACTTCGAGGCGCTCGTCCGGGCGTTCTCCGCGCGCAACGAGCCCATCGCGGTGCCGCCGTCGATGGGAGCGTGCATCGTCACCGGCCTGAACAACTGGGACCGGTTAAACGAGTACCGGAGAAGGTGGCAGGCGGCCAACGTGTTCGGTGACTGGTCCGGCGAATTCGCGGCCGTCGCGGCCCGCCGGGAGATCTACGAAGACCGATTCCTCATCCTCTCCGTGGGTCCGTACAGCGGCGTCCCGGCCTCGGAGGCCGGCTTCGAGGAACGGGAATGGCTGGAGCTCTCCGGAAGAATCCGCCAGGCGCACGAAGCGACGCACTACGCGACCTTCCGCCTGGCGGGGGCGATGCGCAACAACCTGCTGGACGAGGTCATCGCCGACTACGTCGGGCTGCTCGGAGCTTTCGGCGAGTACAGGGTGGACCTGGCGCTGCGTTTCTTCGGCCTCGAGAGCTTTCCGAAATATCGGGAGGGGGGCCGCCTCCAGAACTATCGGGGAGCGCCTCCGCTCTCCGACGACGGTCTCGCGGTCGCCGCGCGACTCGTACACGACGCCGCGCGGAGCCTCGCGGCTCTCCCGCCGCCGTCCGCCGCCGGGGGAGAACGGGCGGTGCGCGCCCGCGTCATCGCTCTCGGGTCGCTCCGTCTGGACGAGCTCGCGGCGGCGGGCGGCCACCTCGGAGAGCGCCTGGTGCGCCCGCGTCAGCCGCGGGACCTCTCGTGAAGGCCCCTCCGCTCCGGCTGCGTCTGCCCGCCACCGAAGCGGGGCGGACCCGCGCCGCGGAGCGGTTCGAGAGATTCGCGAAAGAACGCGGCCTCCCCCGGCGCGTGCGCTCGGACGTCCTCGTGATCCTCGACGAGATCCTTGCCAACATCGGCCGGCACGCCTGGAAGAGTCCGGCCGGCCGCCGCGTCGAATTCTCCGCGGCGGTCCAGGGCGGATATCTGGAGATGCTGTTCACCGACGACGGCCGGGCTTTCGACGTGCTCGGGCGCGCGGACCCGGATACGTCGGCCCCCCTCGAGGGCCGTCCGATCGGCGGCCTGGGGATCCTGATCGTGAAGAAACTGACCGACGAGCAGCACTACGAGCGCCGGCGAGGGAGGAACCGGCTCATCTTGAGGAAAAGACTGGGGCGCCAGGCGCTGAGCGCGGAAGGCGGAGGGCTGTAAGCGGGACCGGAGCCGGGAATCGGGAGCCGAGCGACCGACGGGAGGGAGACGGCCGCGGTACTCCGCGGTCAACGAGATCGGGAATCGAAGGGTTGAGCGTTCCCGGTCTGATGCTCGACGCTCAAGACCGGATTCTCAAATTCCCTCACGCCCGATAGGTCAACTTCTGCATCCCGATGAGGATGACGTCGCCTTCGGCGAGGAGCTGCTCTTTGACCCGCTTCCCGTTGACGAAGATTCCGTTGGGCGACCCCATGTCGAGCACCTTGTAGCCATCGGGGCCGAAGCTGATGTCCGCGTGGTGCCGCGAGACCTCGCCCTGCGGCAGGCAGAGGTCGCTCTTGGGGGACCGTCCGATCGACGTGGTCCCGGGGGCGAGGACATGCTCCCGACTCGTGCCGCCTTCGCCCGGGATGAGAAGCCTCGGGCGAGGGAGGGCCGTCGTCGCGGCGGGAGGAGGGCCGGCGGGCGGAGGCGGCGGCCCCGTCCGCATCGTCGGAACGGTCTGCGGCCGGGTCGCGGCCACCGAGTCCCGCACCCTCGCGTCGATGCGGGTGGCATCGGGAGAAGCAGGGGGCGCCCCTTTCGCCGTGCCGCTCCCGATGACGGTCTCACTGACGGACGGCTCGGCGCCGGGGGCCGCGCCGGCGGGGCGCAGCGCCTCCGACGGGGTGGCGAGCGGCTGCGAGGGAAGGGTGAGGGAGGGAGACGGGCGGATCGCCGTGGCGTCTCCCGCGGGCGGGGCCGGCGCCGCGGGTTTGGATGCGGTGGCCTCCGGAGCCGCCGCGGGTTCGGAGGAAGGAGTCTCCAGATCCTTTTCCGAGTGGAAGGCGTCCAGAAAGTCCTTTCCCATCGAGTCGATCCGCTCGAGCTCGCCCCGCTGCTCCGCCAGGCGCTGTTCGCACTCGTGGAGGCGCTCCTGAAACTGCCCGTCGGCGTACTCGCCGAGGTCGCGCCGGAACTCGAGCTCTTCCTTCTCGAGGGCGACCTCTTCGAGCGACGCTTCGACTTTTCCGCGGATCTCGCGCAGCTTCTGGTACTCGCGCCTCGCGCGGTCCTGGAGGGGGATCGATTCGTTGCGGAAAGACGCCTGGCGGGACTCGTAGTCCTCCCGCACGCGCCGGTAGACCTTTGCGGAGACCTTCTGTTTCCCGGCCTCCATCTTGACGAGTCGCTCCTCGAGGAGCTCCTCCTCTTTCTTGATTCTCGCGAGGTCCGCGATCATCGAGACGTCGATCTGGCCGAGGTCTTCTCGCATGCGCTCTCTCTTTCGGGGGAAATCCTACACTTCGAGGCCCCGAGCGGCGCCCCGCGTACTCGCGGAAGAGACGCGCGCCGTTTTTGGGCGCGCGCCCCCCCGCGCGTCTGAAAATGCTCAAAGGCCTTCCCGAAGTACCCCCGGCTATAATCGAAGGGCTCTCCCTGACGGTCGAATCGGAGCTCCGCGCACCGCCGAATGCCCACTTTCATAGCGAAAAAGACCGGACGCCGGTACGAGTTCTCATCCGACATCGAGATCGGGCGAGGTCTCGAGTCCGGCCTGTCGATCGAGGATCCCACCATCTCGCGGCGGCATGCCGCGATGACCCGGCAGAACCGGGAATGGTGGATCCGCGATCTCGGCAGCCAGAACGGCACGGGCGTGAACGGACGCTCCGCGGCCCGCCTCACGCGGCTTCGCGACGGCGATCAGGTCCGCCTGGGAGAGGTCTTCCTCGAATTCCGGCGGGGGACGGCGGCCAAGCCGGCGGAGCGCCGGATGTCCGTCGTCACGCTGAGCGACCGCTTGCAGTCTGTGATTCGAAGCCTCCCGGCCGAAGATCCCGAGGCGGCCTGGGCCGTCGGCCCCGAGAAGGACGCGAAGGCGCTCGGCCGCGCGCGGCGAAAGCTCCAGGTCCTGTCGAGCATCGCGACGGCGATCTCGGAAACCGTCGACGAGGACGCGATGTTCCGCGCGATTCTCGAGAAGCTGTTCGAGGTCTTCCCGCAGGCGGAGCGCGGCTTCGTCATGGTGCGGGAGGGGGAGGAGGAGCTCCAGTCGCGCTCGGTCCGCACGAGATCGGGCGAAAGGTCCGAAATCGCGATCAGCCGCACGATCGTCTCCGAGGCTCTGACGACGCGCCGGGGCGTCCTGAGCCTCGACGCCGCGAGCGACGACCGCTTCGCGATCCAGAAGAGCATCCGTATCGCCGGGATCCGATCCGTTCTCTGCGTTCCGCTGATCGCCCGGGACCGCGTCTACGGGATCGTCGGCCTCGACTCGACGCACGAGCGCGGCGCGTTCGACGAAGAGGACCTGGCGCTGCTCGTCGGCGTCGCGGGGCAGACCGCGCTCGCCATCGCGAACGCCCGCCTTCACAGGGAGATCCTAGACCGCGAGCTCCTCGACCAGGACCTCGCGCTCGCGCGCCGGATCCAGTTCGGGTTTCTGCCCAGGACCCCGCCGCGCCGCGAAGGCTTCGACTTCCGGGCGCACTACCAGCCCGCGCTCGAGGTGGGCGGCGATTACTACGATTTTCTGGATCTGCCCGGGGGCCGGCTCGGGATCGCGGTTGGCGACGTGTCGGGGAAGGGAGTCTCGGCGGCGCTCTACATGGTGAAGGTGAGGGGAGAAGTCCGCTACCACTCCGCCGGTGTGGCCGACCCGGGAGAGATCCTCGCGCGCGTCAACCGCGCAATCTGCCGCGACATGGCCGACGACGGGATGTTCGTCACCGCGGTCCTTCTCGTTCTCGACCCGGCGCGCCGGCGCCTGACCGTCGCGAGCGCGGGGCACATGCCTCCGGTCCTGCGGAGAGCGGATGGCGCGCTCGTCGTTCTCGCGTCCCCGCACAGCGCCCCGCTCGGCGCGCAGGAGGATGCGGAGTTTTTGACGGCCGGCTTCGATCTGACGGAGGGCGACACGGTGCTGGCCTACACCGACGGAATTTCCGAGGCCGTCGGGCGTAGGGAGCAGCTGTTCGGTGACGAGCGCCTCCGGGCGGCGGTCCGGGCCGCTCCGGGATCTCCGGAGGAGGTCCTCGCTGCCGTTCTCGACGCCGTCCGGGAGTTTTCGAAAGGGGAGCCGCAGAGCGACGATCTGACGCTGCTCGCCTTCGGGCCGGTGTCGATCGGTTCTACCCGGCGGCGCTCGGGGGCGGCGCCGGTCGGCGCCCCGCAGAACCCCCGCCCGCGCTGAGCCGCGGCCGAAACGTCTAGCGCTTCTTCGGCTTCTGATCGGGACCGGATCTCAGGATCGACGCGGCACGGTTCAGAATCTCGGAGTCGGGCGCCTTGCCGCCCGATCCGGCGGCCGGGGGCTTCCGGACGCCGAGGACCCGCGCCGCCTGCTCGAGGATCCTGGGAGAGCTGGCGCGGCGCGACGCCTCCTGGATCGCCGCCTCCGGCGAAGCGGCGAGAGTGAAGAAGGAAGCGAAGCCGGACACGTCCAGGACCTGCTTCACGGCGTCGTTGACGGAGGAGAGGGCCAGCGCACCCGTGCCTTCTCGGACCCCGATCTTCTTGGCGAGCATGAGCAGGACGCGAAGACCGGCGCTGCTGACGAACTCGACCTCCTTGAAGTCGATGACGAACTGCCTCGCGCCCGCGCTCAGGTGCTCGATGACTTTCTGCTCGAAGGCGTGCGCGGTCTTCGTCTCGAGCCGGCCGGCGAGCTCCAAGACCACGAAACCCTCGCGCTGACTCTCGCGGATCTCCAGGACGTGCTCCGTTTCCCTTTACCCGGCCTGGAAGATCATCTCGACGTCGCCGAAGCGCACGCGATCCCCGGGGGAGAGCGCCACAGGCACGCCGGTCTGGAGGCGCGTTTCATTGACGAACGTGCCGTTGGGCGTGCCGATCTCCTCGTTCAGAAGAAACTTTCCGCGGTCCCGCACGAGGCGCGCGTGGCGGCGGCTCGTCAGCTTGTTCGTGTCGACCGAAGTCAGGTCCACGTCGGGATGGACCCCGGTCACCGCATCGAAACGGCCGACCTTGATCTCGTCCGTGGAGGGGAGCACGAACCGCATCCCGCTCTGGACGGCGACGAGAACGCCCCCGACGTCGGACGGCGCGGGAGCGGAGACGCCTGGTGGCGCGCTCGCCGCCGCCGGGGCTTCCGGAGCCGGAGACGTGGTTGCGGCCGCGAGCGGAGCCGGCGGCGAGCTTGCCGCCGGGGAGTCCGGCTTCGAGACCGGCGCGGGAAGCTCTGCCGACGGGGGCCTGACGATCTCCGGGTTCGCGGACGCCTGGCGCAGCCGCGCGGAGAGCTTGCGCAGCATCCGGACCGCGATCTCGGGATACTCCCGCAGCATCCGGTCGAACGTCGCCTCGTCGATGCGGAGAAACCGGCAGGCCGTCAGCGCGCGGACGGTGGCGCCGCGCGGCTGGTCGTCTAAGATCGCCATCTCGCCGAAGAAGTCCCCGGCCTCGAGGACTCCGAGCTGCCGTTCGCTTCCCGGAGGGCCGGAAACCACCTCGACGCGGCCCTGCTCGACGATGTACATCTCGCGGCCGGTCTCGCCCTCCCGCAGGATCGTGTCCCCGGCCGCGGCGTCGAGCTGTCCCGCTTTCGAGCTCAGAGAGCCCTCCGGCAGGTTTCCGCGGTTTGCATGAGGCAAAGCTTACATAAAGCGGAGTCGGCAGGCGGGAGGCGTCCGAGGGAACGCTCAACGCCCGACGCTCAACCATTCCTCCGGGTCATTCATCCCACGCGGCTCCGGCGAGCAGATACGCCCCGCAGGCGGCGGCGCCGTCGTAAGCCACGAGGACGCGCAGGGCAGTCCACGGAGCTTCGCCCCGCGAGGCGGCCACGGTCGCCGCGATGGCCGAGAGAAGAAGCGGCGCGACGATGGGGAAGGAGACGAGCACGAACAGCACGCTCTTGTGCGAGGCGCGGGCGACCAAAGCGGAAAGAAACGTCGATACGACGGAGAGCCCGAACCCCGCCAGGAGGAGGACCCCCGCGAGCGAGGCCGGAGACGCGATCTGCCAGCCGAGCAGCAGCGCGAAGGCCGGGGCCGTCACGAGCGCGATCGCGCAGAAGAGCAGGAAGTTGAAAAGCGTCTTTCCAGCGAGGACGGGGGCGGCGGGCGCGACGCGGCGAAGGGCGAGCGCGGTGCCGCTCTCTTCCTCGCGGACGAACGCGCGGGGCAGGCCCGTGGCGGCCGAGAAGAACAGGACGACCCAGAGGAGGGCGGAGAAAACGGTCTCCCGCGCTTCGGGCGGGACCCCGAAGGGGCCGATCGCGAAGGAAACGAGCGTCAGGCAGGCGGCCGCGAAGAAGAGGACGGAGGCCGTCGCGACTCGCCGCCGGAGTTCCGTGGCGGCGTCCTTGGCGCAGACGGCCCAGGCGCGGGAGAGAAAGGAGGAGAGGCGCTGCCTCATCCCCGTGGAGAAGGCGCCGACGGCGCGCCCCGAGGCCGGCGTCAGCCCGACGCGCGAGAGGCGGTCGCGAATCTCCGGATCCGGCGCGGGGCAGCCCCCCGCGGCGCGAAAGAACGCGAGGTTTTCCGCCGCCGTGAGCTCGTCGTAGAAGGCGAGGTCCGGACCGGCCCAGCCGATCGCCCGGCGCCGCGCGTCTCCCGAGAGATCCTTCCCGCCTCTGCGGATCCGCACAGACCCGGAATCCGGCCGCAGCAGCGAGGCGAGAATCTTCAGCAGAGTCGTCTTCCCGCTTCCGTTCTCGCCCGCGATCCCGACCACGCCCCGTTCGGCCTGGAGCGAGATGCCCGAAAAGATCCGGCGCTCGCCCCACGAGCGGGCGAGCCCCTCCGCCTCGAGCGTCGTCGGCATGAGCCGGAAGTCTAATTCTTGAAAGGGCCCGGATCGTTCTATATGATCCGCGCGACCTCATGACCCACTCGATCTCGGCGCCCGGACTGCCCCTTCGAAGGCCGCCGGCGCGGGGACTTCCCAGGGATTCGACGTCGCAACGCCTCGCAAGGCGTCAAGGAGAGAATCGATGCTCAAGCGATCCCTGCTTCTTTTTCTTCTCGTCCCCGCGCTCGCTCTCTCTCTGACCGCCTGCGGCGGCAAAGACGAGGACGCGGAGGCGGACGAAGACGCCACTCCCGCCGCGAAATCGGCCGCGGCGGCCCCCGCCGGCGGGACCGCTCCGGCGGCCGCGCCCGCCACGGGCGGCGCCACGCTCACCGGAAAGGTCACCTTCACGGGCGGCAGCCCCGCGAAAGAGACGATCAAGATGGACGCGGACGCCTTCTGCAAGTCGGCGCACAGCGCCCCCGTCTACACGGAGGAGGCCGTCGTCAACGCGAACGGCACTCTCGACTGGGTGCTGGTCTACGTCAAGGACGTGCAGGGCAAGTTCCCCGCTCCGACGACCGCGGTCACTCTGGACCAGCGCGGCTGCCAGTACCACCCGCACGTGTTCGGTCTGCAGGCCGGGCAGGACCTGAAGATCATCAACAGCGACGGGACTCTCCACAACATCCACGCGCTGCCGAAGGTGAACGCCGAGTTCAACATCGGCCAGCCGTTCCCGAAAATGGAGACGATCAAGAAGTTCGACAAGCCCGAGGTCCCGGTCCGCTTCAAGTGCGACGTCCACAAGTGGATGGGCGCCTACGCCGGCGTCTTCACCCATCCCTTCTTCGCGACGACGAGCGACCAGGGCACCTTCGAGATCAAGAATCTGCCGCCCGGGACCTACACGGTCGAGGCGTGGCATGAGAAGTACGGCACGCAGACCTCGAGCGTGACGGTCAGCGGAACGGAAACGAAGACGGTCGACTTCGGGTTCAAGGGTTAGCGCCCCGGCCACGCCGCACGCCGTGATGCAGACGCACGCACTCGGACCGGTCCGCGCCGCCCGGAGGCCTCTCCGGACGGGGCTTTTCTCCATCGCGGCGCTCTTCGCGGCGGCGGCCGTCCGCGCGGCGGAGCTGCCCCGCTGGCTCCAGCTCCCGGAAGGCGTTTCGAGCTACAGCGCCCGGATCGACGGCATGTTCCGCCTGATTCTCTGGATCACGGGGATCGTCTTCGTGATCGTCGAGGCGATGCTGCTCTACTTTCTCTTCCGGTACCGGCATCGCGAGGGCCGAAAGGCGACGTACACGCACGGGAACAACCGGATCGAAGTCATCTGGACGATCATCCCCGCCTTGATCTGTGTCGTGCTCGCGCTGCTCTCGCGCCGCACCTGGGCCGACATCAAGCAGAACATGCCGGCCAACGCGCTGCCGATCGAGATCACGGGGGAGCAGTTCTCCTGGACGATCCAGTATCCCGGCGCCGACGGGAAGTTCGGGACACCCGACGACATCGTGTCGCTGAATCAGCTGCACTTTCCCGTCGGCCGGCCCGTGGTCGCCACTCTGCGCTCGAAGGACGTCATTCACTCCTTCTTCCTTCCGGAGTTCCGCGTCAAGCAGGACGCGGTCCCCGGGATGTCCACGCGGATCTGGTTCGACGGCATGCGAACCGGCCACTGGGAGATCGCGTGCGCCGAGCTCTGCGGTCTCGGCCACTACCGGATGAAGGGGGTCCCCGCCAAACCGACGCCGCCACTCAAACCCGGGAGAAACTGAGGACATGAGCACCGTCGCCGTCGCACACGAACACGCTCCCGGGGTCCACGCGGCCCCGACCTCGTTCTGGAGGAAGTACATCTTCTCGCTCGACCACAAGGTGATCGGGAAGCAGTACATGTTCTACGCGCTCTTCATGCTGATCGTGGGCGGCCTGCTCGCGATTCTCGTGCGCTGGCAGCTCGCCTGGCCGACGAAGGCCATCCCCTTCATGGGCAAGCTCGCGCCGGAGGGAATGCCCGGCGGGCACATGCTTCCCGAGTTCTACAACTCGCTCTTCACGATGCACGCGACCATCATGATCTTCTTCGCGATCATGCCGATCTTGATCGGCGCGTTCGGCAACTTCGTCGTGCCGATCCAGATCGGCGCGCGCGACATGGCCTTCCCGGTCCTGAACATGGCGTCGTTCTGGACCGCGGTGCCGGGCGCGGTCGTGATCATCTGGTCGTTCTTCGTGACGGGAGGCGCGGCGGCGGGCGGCTGGACCTCCTACGCCCCGCTCTCGGCGATCCAGCCGAAAGGGCAGACGCTCTGGCTCATCGCGCTGCTGATCCTCGGCCTCTCGTCACTGCTGACCTCGGTCAACTTCATCACCACGATCATCAACATGCGGGCGCCGGGGATGACCTTCTTCCGCATGCCGCTCACGACGTGGGCCCTCTTCATCACGGCGATCCTGCTGCTCCTCGCCCTCCCGGTCCTCTCGGGCGCGATGATCATGCTGCTCTTCGACCGGGTCCTCGGGACCACCTTCTTCCTCCCCGCCGGCCTCGTCGTTTCCGGCCAGCCGCTGAAGAACGCCGGGGGAGGCCAGGCGCTCCTGTGGCAGCACCTGTTCTGGTTCTTCGGCCACCCCGAGGTCTACATCATGATCCTGCCCGCGATGGGCATCACCTCGGAGGTCCTGCCCGTCTTCTCCCGCAAGCCCGTCTTCGGCTACCGGGCGATGGCGTACTCGATGATCGGGATCGCCGGGCTCGGGTTCATCGTCTGGGGGCACCACATGTTCCAGAGCGGCATGAACCCCCTCCTCGGCACGACGTTCATGATCTCGACGATGGTCATCGCGGTGCCGTCGGCGATCAAGACGTTCAACTGGCTCGGCACGCTCTGGGGCGGCAGCATCCGGTTCACGACCCCCATGCTGATGGCGCTGTCGTTCGTCTCGATGTTCGTCATCGGCGGGCTCTCGGGGATCTTCATGGCCTCGACGCCGGTCGACATCTTCATTCACGACACCTACTTCATCGTCGGGCACATCCACTACGTGCTCTTCGGCGGCTCGCTGTTCGGCGCGTTTGCCGGCCTCTATTTCTGGTACCCGAAGATGTTCGGCCGGATGATGAATGACACCTGGGGAAAGGTGCACTGGGCGCTGACCTTCATCACCTTCAACCTCGTCTTCTTCCCGATGCACTTCCTCGGGATGCGGGGCATGCAGCGCCGGATCTACACGTACACCGAATACGAGCATCTGAAAGACCTGCAGCCGATGAATCAGTTCATGACCCTGTCGCTCTTCGTGCTCGGCGCCGCCCAGGTCATCCTCGTCGTGAACTTCTTTCTTTCGATGCGCCGCGGCAAGGTGGCGGGACCCAACCCCTGGCGGGCGAATACGCTCGAGTGGCAGACGCCATCGCCTCCGCCGCACGAGAACTTCACCGAGATCCCGACCGTCTATCGCGGGCCGTACGAGTACTCCGCGCCCGAGCGCGCCGACGACCACTGGCCGCAGAGCGAGCCGCCCTCCGGGCCCGTCCGCGCCTCCGCGCACTGACGTGGCGGCGCGGCGGGGATTCGGAAAGCGGGACGCGGGCCGCGCCGCGGGGGAGAATGCCGGCCTGCACCGCTTCGCCGTCTTCACGGCCTGCGCGACGCTCCTGCTGATCGTCGCGGGAGGGCTCGTCACCTCGACCGAGTCGGGCCTTTCCGTCCCCGACTGGCCCCTTTCGTACGGAAGGCTCATGCCGCCGATGGTCGGAGGCATCTTCTACGAGCACGGCCACCGGATGATCGCCACGACCGTCGGACTGCTGACGGTCCTGCTGGCAATCTGGCTCGCCCGGCGCGAGCCCCGGGCGTGGGTTCGGAGGCTCGGATACGCGGCTCTGGCGGCCGTCGTCGCGCAGGGCGTCCTCGGCGGCCTGACCGTTCTCTTCCTCCTGCCGACGGCGATCTCCGTAGCGCACGCCTGTCTCGCCCAGACCTTCTTCTGCCTCGTGGTCACCCTGGCGCTCGCGACCTCGCCCCGGTGGCGCGACGGCGGGATCGCAGAAGCGTCGGCCGTCTCCCGCATCGGCGCGGCCGCCGTCGCGGCCATCTTCCTGCAGCTCCTGATCGGCGCCGTAATGCGCCATGACAAGGCGGGGCTCGCCATTCCGGACTTTCCGCTCGCCTTCGGCCGCGTGGTGCCTGACATCACCTCCTTCGCCGTCGCGATCCACTACGCGCACCGGGTGTGGGCGGTCGTGGTCGCGGGAATGGTGATCGCGTGCCTCGTCGCCGCGGTGCGGTCCCGCCGCCCCGGGCTGGCCCGAACCGGCGTCGGTCTTGCTTTGCTCGTCGTCGTGCAGATCCTCCTCGGCGGCGCGACGGTCCTGACCCGGAAGGCCGTTCCGATCGCCACGGCACACGTCGCCACCGGCGCCCTCCTGCTGGCGACCGCGCTCGCCCTGACGCTCGGCGCGCGGAGGATCCCGCTGGCGCGCGCCGGAGGCCGCGGCGCGGCCGAAGCCGTCCCGCCGCCCCGCGGAGCGATGGCATGGAAGTAGTTCCCGGAGCGGCGCTCGCGGCCGCGCCCGCCCGCGCGAACGACTACCTGGAGCTCGCCAAGCCGAGGATCACGTTTCTCGTCGTGATCACGGCGGCCGTCGGGTACGCCGTTGGCCCCGGGCACTTCGACGCAGCCGTCTTTTTCGCCCTCGTCGCCGGGACCGCGCTGGTCTCCGGCGGAGCGTCGGCGCTCAACCAGTATCGAGAGCGCGCTACGGACGCCCTCATGGAGCGGACGCGCCAGCGCCCCGTTCCAGCGGGGCGCATCGCCGCGGAGGACGCGCGCGCCTTCGGCCTGATTCTCTGCGGGGGCGGCCTCGCCCTGCTCTTTGCGGCGGAGCCGCTCTCGGCGTGGCTGGGCCTCGCGGCTCTCGGAAGCTACGTTCTCGTGTACACCCCGATGAAGCGCGTGTCGTCGCTCTGCACGGTGGTGGGCGCCATTCCGGGCGCCCTGCCCCCGATGATGGGGTGGGCGGCCAGCCGCGGGACTCTCGACGCCGGCGCGTGGGGGCTCTTTGCGATCCTGTTCTTCTGGCAGCTCCCGCACTTCCTCGCGATCGGATGGATGTTCCGCGACGACTATGCGCGCGGCGGCTTTCCGATGCTGACCGTCACGGACCAGGACGGCTCGTCGACGGGGCGGCAGATGGTCCTGTATTCGGCGGCCCTGTTGCCGGTGACTCTGTTCGCCGGCGCGTTCGTCTCCGCCGGGCGGTTCTACCTCTGGGGCGCCCTCCTCCTGGGTCTCGTCTTTCTCGGCTGTTCCGCGAGATTTGCCTGGGCTCGCTCCGTCACGGCCGCCCGGGGGCTCTTCCTGGTTTCCATCCTCTACCTGCCGCTCCTCCTCGGCCTGATGGTCTTCGACCGGTGATCGCGATGTCGGAATCCCTGCGGAAGAGCCGGACGCTGCTTTTTCTGATCCTGGTCGCGGGAGTCTTGTTTTTCGGGTCGGTCCTCTTCATCCTGTCGCGGGCCCCGCGCCCCTGAGGAAGGAAACCTGATGAAAGAACAGCCCGAAGCCGAACCCCTTCACGACGCCGGCGCCCATAAGGGCCCCAACTACATGACCATCTTCTGGTGGCTCGCCGGCTTCACCGTTTTCGAGGTCGCCTATTCGACGATCCTCACGCCGCCGAAGGCCCTCCTGATCAGCGGGCTCGTGATTCTCGCGGGCATCAAGGCGGTTCTGGTTGCTCTCTACTTCATGCACCTGCGCTTCGAGCGCAAGACGCTCGGAATCATCTTCGCTTCGACTCTGATTCTGGGAGCCATCCTCGTGTCCGTCGGAATGGCGGAGCACTTTCTGCCGAGACCCTGAGGATCGGGAAACGGGAGTCGATCGACCAACGGGAGCGAGACGGCCGCGGTACGCCGCGGTCAACCAGACCGGGAATCGAGCCGAGAAAGGAACCCATGGAACACGCCGTAGCGCTTTCCGCCGCAGGTGGCCCGAGCCACGTCGCCGGGCACGGGACCGGCCACCTCGAGGAGGAGTACACGACGACCGGCATCCGCCACGACAAGATGGGGATGTGGGTCTTCCTCTGCTCCGAGGTGATGTTCTTCACGGGGTTGATCGGCTCCTACATCGTCCTTCGGTTCGCGACGCCGCTCTGGCCGGTTCCAGGGACGGTGCTGAACATCCCGCTGACCGCGTTCAACACGTTCGTGCTGATCTGCTCGTCCGTGACGATGGTGCAGGCGCTCGCCGCCGTGCAGCGTGCCGACTACCGGAAGATGAAGCTGTTTCTCTGCCTGACGGTCCTCTTCGGCGCGTTCTTCCTGTGCATCCAGGGCGTCGAGTACTGGAAGCTTCTGCACGAAGGGTTCAATCCGCACGTCAGCCTCTTCGGCTCCATCTTCTTCACGACCACGGGTTTCCACGGATTCCACGTGCTGTGCGGGGTGATCTGCATGGCGTTCGTGACGGGAAAGGCGCTGCTCGGGAAGTACACGCAGGCCTACCACCAGGGGATCGAGACCGTCGGCCTGTACTGGCACTTCGTCGACCTGGTCTGGATCGTCCTCTTCACGATCATCTATCTTTTTTGAGACACGGGGAGCCGCGGTCCGGGCCTCGCCGATCCGAAGAACCTGGCGCGCGTCGTTGAGCTTCGGCCTGATCGACGTGCCCGCGTGGAACGCCGCGTTGAACGCGGCCAGCGCCCTCTTCCTGCTTCTCGGCTATGTGGCCGTCCGCGGGGGCCGAATCGAGACGCACCGGCGATGGATGCTGGCCGCCGCCGTGACCTCCACCGTGTTCCTGGCCTCCTACCTCGCATACCACGCACGCGTGGGGTCGGTTCGATTTACGGGCCAGGGGGCCGTCCGGACCGTCTATTTCGCCATTCTGCTCACGCACACCGTCCTGGCGGTGGTCATCGTTCCGCTGGTTCTGCGCACCCTCTACCTCGGCCTTCGCCGGAGAGACGACCGCCACCGCCGGATCGCGCGCTGGACCCTTCCGCTGTGGACTTACGTGTCAGTGACCGGTGTCGTCGTGTACTGGATGCTTTATCGCCTTTACCCGCCGGGAGCGATCCGATAGGATTTTCCGCGTGAAGCCGCTGGCTCGATTCGGCGTAGTGCTCGCCCTCCTCGTGCTGCTGGTGTCGCTCGTTCCCGCGGCCGCGGGCGCCTGTCCTCTCTGCCGGGACGCGAAGGCGGACACGGACTACGCCGGTGGCACGGCGTCTCTCCCGAACGGCTTCTATTACTCCATCCTCTTCATGGTCTGCGCCCCCTTTGCGGTCGTCGGCGGCCTCGTTACCCGGATCGTGCTCGCTCGCCGCCGCGCGCGGGCGGTTCGCGACATGATCCGCGTCTCCTCCAACGACGCGACCGGCTTCGTCGTCGACTCCATCACCGGCACGACTTCCGGACCCGAGATCACCGGGCCCGAATGGGAGAGCTGGAAAGAGAAGCGCAACGCCGTCAACCGGTACTTTGAGAAGCGCGGGTACCGG
Organism: Acidobacteriota bacterium; assembly: GCA_020199905.1. GTDB lineage: Bacteria > Acidobacteriota > Thermoanaerobaculia > UBA5066 > Gp7-AA6 > JALYUA01. The sequence continues at coordinate 14,351 of JAIVJS010000071.1, read as the reverse complement.
GACTTGAACGCGAATCAGAAGACGTTCTGTGAGGACGCCTACGGACGGGAGCAGGCGTTCCGGGACGGCGGGCGCAATCGCAACCGGATGACGCCGGACGCCGTGGCGCGTCTCTTCGCGGCAATCGCTCGGGGCGAGATCGCGGGGCCGGCGGGCACGGCGGAGATGCTGGGGCTTCTGTCTCGCGAGGTGACGTCGGAGAAACCTCTCGAGGACGGAGAGCTCGAAGACGCGCGGCTCGCCGGGCACGGACTGCCGCCCGGAACGCGCGTGTGGGCCAAGTCCGGAGACGCCTATGACGTCCACCACCTCGTTGCGCGGATCGTGCTTCCGGACGGGGGGGACTTCGTCGTGGCCGTCTTCACGAAAGGCGTCAAGACGGTTCCGGACGTGATTCCGCGGGTGTTCGCCAGGGTCGCGGCGAGGTTCGCCGCCCCCGCTCCGGCCCGCAGGCCGTGACCGCGCGCCCGGAACCGGGCCGATGAGATCGCCGCAACGGCCATGACGTCCGCGCCGGCGCTGTCGCGGCTGCTCGGCGCGGCGGTCCGGGCGTATCGCGGAACCCTTTCGGTCGAGTTCCTGCGGCGCGACCGTTATCTGTCCCTCCAGGAGCGCGGGGTCCCGATTCTGTTCGCTCTCTGGCATGGCCGCATGTTCCTGTCGATCCAGGCCCACCGCAACGAGGACATCGTCACGATGGCCTCGCGGTCGAAGGACGGGGAGATCATCGCGCTCTGGCTCGAGCGAAACGGCTACCGGGTGGCGCGAGGGTCGTCGTCGAGGGCCGGCGGGGCCGCGCTTCGGGAAATGGTCCGCGAGGTTCGGCGCGGGCGACACGCCGCCCTGACGGTGGACGGCCCCCGCGGCCCCGCGCGGGTCGTCCAGCCGGGAGCCGTCGCGCTGGCGCGGCTGACGGGCGCCTGGATTCTCCCGATCTCCTTCTCCAGCTCCCGTCCCAGGTTTCTTTCGTCGTGGGACCGGTATCTGCTGCCCCTGCCTCTGTCCCGCAACGTCGTCGCCTACGGAGATCCGTTCCCGATCCCCCGCGAGCTCTCGGACGAGGAAGCGGCCGCCCGTATCGCGGCGGCTCTGGATGCCGTCACCGCCGAAGCCGACGCCGCGGCGGGGACGCCGTAAGCGAGCCTTCTCCTCGGCATCTCATTTGAAGTCAGTGGTGCCCCTCACCCCGGCCGTCTCCCCGGCGCGCGGGGAGAGGCGGGAAAGCGTCCTGAGGCTCTCCCTCGAGTGGATCGTCGATTCGACCGATGCTTCGAATTCAGTCCAGCGTGCGGACCGTGGCGAAGTGGCGGTCGAGGGCAAACCAGAACATCGGAAACAGCGGGCGCTCGTTGCCGTCGGAGGCGCACGCCCGGGGCGCCGCGAGCTCCGGCTCCCACTCGATCGTGACGCGCTCCCCGCCGATCTCGGTGTCGACGCGCTCGCGGCGCTCGATCTGCCGGGGCGTGAACGCGAGGGCTTCGTCGCCGGATGCCAGCACGAGCATCTCCTCCTTCGGCTTGTGCCGGCGGTCGGACGTCTTCTCTCCCGAGACGCCCTGCATCGCCGAGAGGCGATAGATCTTCATCAGGAGCGGGGCCGTGGTCTTTTCTCCGAGATCGAGATACAGCGACTCCGGATGCGCTTCACCCCATCGGCCGCCACGCGTCACCACCCCGGCGATCCCGGAAAGCCGCTCGCCCGCGAGGGGTCCCGAGAGAGCGACGCCGGTCGCCGCCGACCAGTACGTCGCCGTCTCTCGGTCCCGAAAGACGAGCGTGTCCCGCCACAGGGCGCCGGTGCTCTCGAAGAGGAGGGTGCGACCGCGAAGCCGGCGATTCCACACGGCCGCGACTCCCGTCAGAGCGCAGCGCACGACGACGTAGGAGGAGTCTCCCATCTCGTCGTTGACGATCTCGAAGCGATCGAGGAGCCCCAGGGGATACGCCCGGGCGCCGCCCGAGAGGGCGATCCCGAGGACGAGATCCTCTTTATGCGGAGTTCGGGTGTGGCGCGCGAGCGGCACCATCGTCGCGCGGTCCACGCTCTTGAAGTCGGCGGCCGGGGCCATCTGAACGAGCGGATCTCCCGCCACGACGGCGACTCTCGGGTTGTCCCGGTAACGGTGCGTGAAGCATCCGAAGGCGAGCGCGAGGGCCGCCAGCCCCGGCAGCGAACGGAGGATCTTCCCTCGGCGGGTTTGACGTCCGCGGTCCACGGTCTTCACGGTACACGATCCGGGTTTCGTTCCGACTCCTACCGGGGGCCTCGAGCGCCGCGGGCGCCAGTTTTTCGTGAAGGCATCCCGGGCGTTCGTCCGTTAAATGAGCGCCGGGTACCCTCAATCTTCCGGAGCGCGAAATCGAAGAACGCGGGCCTAGGCCAGCACGTGCTCAGCGGGGGCGACGGGGGCGGGGGCGGCGGTCTCGCGAACGACCCGGCGGTAGGTCGAGTCCCGCTCGAAGGGCTCGCGGCCGGACTCCCGGATCACCCGCTCGAAATCCGCGCGCGTCATTCCCGACGCCGTCGTCGCCCCGGCCGCATGCGTGATCGTCTCGTCCACGACGGTTCCAACGAGATCGTCCGCGCCGAAGAAGAGGGCGATCTGCGCGAGCTTCGTTCCGATCTGGATCCAGTACGCCTTCACGTGCGGGACGTTGTCGAAGAGCAGACGCGATGCGGCGATCACACGGAGGTCGAGCTGCCCGGACGTCTCGGGCAGGTGCGCCAGAGGGGTGTTCTCGGGATGGAAGGCGAGCGGGATCAGGCCCGTGAATCCTCCGGTCTCGTCCTGGAGCGTCCGGAGGCGGAGCAGGTGATCGACGCGGTCCTCCGCGGTCTCGACGCTCCCGTAAAGCATCGTCGCGTTGGTCCGCACGCCCTGGAGGTGGCACTCGCGCGCGATGGACAGCCACTCCTCGCCGGTGATCTTGTTCGCGCAGATCACGTCGCGCACGCGCTTCTCGAAGATCTCCGCGCCGCCGCCCGGGCACGAGTCCATTCCCGCGGCCTTGAGCTCCCGGATCGTCTCCGGAATCGATTTCCTTCCGATCCGCGCGATCCAGTCGAGCTCGACCATGGTCCACGCTTTCAGGTGGACGGCGGGGTAGCGCTCTTTCAGGGCCCGCATCAGGCCGGTGTAGTACTCGAACGGCCAGGTCGGGTGGAGCCCTCCGACGATGTGAAATTCCGTCACGGCCTCCGAGTACCCCTTGCCGGCCTCCTCGACGACCTCGGCGATCCCCATCTCGTAGCCGCCGGGCTCGTTGACCTTCTTCGCCCAGGCGCACAGGGCGCAGTCGACCCAGCAGAGGTTCGTCGGGTTCAGGTAGCGGTTGACGTTGTAGTAGGCGACGTTTCCGTGACGCTCTTCCCGGACGTGATTCGCCAGACGCCCGAGCCCGAGGAAATCCCGGGTCGAGAAGAGGGCGACCCCGTCGTCGAAGGAGAGCCGTTCTCCTCCGAAGACCTTGCGAGCGATCGGAGCGAGATCGGACCCGCGGAAGGACTCGAGGCCGCTCACGGGATGGCCGGTTTGGTGACGGGCTGGAACGGCGTCTCCGACTGAGGGGAGATCTCGTCCACGAAGGGCGCCACGTACCGGTAACACTCCCAGCAGTACTTTTCCTGAGGGTGGAAGGTCCAGTCGACGACCCGGCCGACGGCGGGGAAGTCGACGATCTCCTTCCCGCACCGATGACACATGTCCTTCTCACCCTTGACGAGGCGCCAGACCGGACCCATGAGTGAAAGGTTATCAGCTGTCAGTTTTCAGGCCCCCGTTGTCAGTCATGGCGCCGGACGCTCTTCTGCGTTCAGGGCGAAGACTCCTGCGGCGGCGCCAGAATGGCTCGCGCGGCGAGGAGGGCGCCGCACGCGGCCGCGGCCAGGGCGGCGCCGATCAAGAACGCCGTGCGCGGTCCGAAGACCTTCCACCAGATCCCGAACAGGATCGAGGACGGCAGCGCCGCCGCCCCGATTGCCCCGTGGAAGATCCCGTAGGCGCGGCCGCGGAGCTTCTCGCCGACGAGATCGGCGACCAGAGCGCGCTCGGCGCCCTCGGTCAGCGCGAAGAAGAGCGCATAGACCGCAAAGAGCGCCCAGAGCGTTCGCGGCCCGGCGACCCACGCGAACCCGGCGTACGAGAGTGCGTACACGGCCCATCCGATCGCCACGCACGGGACCCGTCCGATCCGGTCCGCCAGGATCCCTCCCGGCACCCCGGCGGCGGCCTTCACGGCGTGGAAGAACGCCCAGAGAAGGGGAATCTGCCAGAGCTCGACGCCCGAGTCGCGGGCGCGGAGCAGAAGGAAGGCGTCCGTCGAGTTGGCGAGAGTGAACAGGACGAAGATCGCGGTCGCCACCCGGAAGCCGCGCGGAAGCCGCTCCGCTGCCGGAGCGCCCGTCGTCGCGGGCCGAGCGGGCGACGCGGCTGGCGCCTCGCGCACCTTCCAGATGAGAAGGGCGACGCCAACCACTCCCGGCACGAGGGCGAGAAGAAACACGGTCCGCTCGTCCGGGGCGATCGTCTTCAGGAGGAGGGCGGCGACGAGCGGTCCGATGACGGCGCCCGCGTTGTCCATAGCGCGCTGGAGCCCGAACGCGCGCCCGCGCCGCTCCGGAGGGACGAGGTCGGCGAGCAGCGCATCGCGCGGAGCCGTCCGGATCCCTTTCCCCACGCGGTCCGCGAATCGGATCGCGAAGACCTGCGCCCAGCTCGTCGCGAAGCCGACGAGAGGACGCACGACTCCGGCGAGCGTGTATCCGGCCACGACGAGCGGTTTCCTCCGGCCGCTCCGGTCCGTCCACCAGCCGGACGCCATTTTCGTGACCGAGGCGGTGGCTTCCGCGGTGCCCTCGATCAGGCCGAGCGTGGCCGGCCCGGCTCCCAGGGTGCGGGTCAGGAAATCCGGCAGAAGCGGGTAAATCATGTCCGACGCGAAGTCGGTGAGAAGCGAGACCCAGCCCAGCGCCACGACCGACGAAGGAAGCCTCCCCTGGCGGGCTTTGCCTGATGATTCTATGTCCATTGAGCCAGTCTGCCTTCTTTTATTCGGAAAACGCGGCGGCGGATCTCACATCATAATCCGCCTCGTGCACCACCACGCGTCGGACGCGTTCATCCTCGGAACCTACCCCCTTCGGGAACGCGATCGCATCGTGGTCTTTCTGACGCGCGACGCCGGAAAGAAGCGAGGGGTGGCGCGCGGGTCGAGGGGGCCGAAGAGCGCGTTTTCCGGCGCCCTCGAGCCGATGACGGAGGCGCGGGTCCTCTATTTCGAGAAGGAGGGCCGCGAGCTCGTCTCGTTGAACTCCGCCGACGTGATCCGCTCCTCCTTCCCGATCGCGAAGGACCTCGACCGGGGGCTGCTTCTCTCCGCGTTCGCCGAGTCGCTCCAGACCTTCGTGTCGGACTCCGAGCCCGCCGAGCCCTTCTACCGGCTGGCGCGTCACGCGCTCGACGGGCTCTTCGCGGGAGCGCCCGCCGACCTCGCCGCCGCGTATTTCGACGTCTGGATCCTGAAGCTGTCCGGTCTGTTTCCGAGCCCGGCGGAATGCGCGGTCTGCGGCGCTCCCCTCGCCGTCGCGGGTCCTCTCCTGTTCGACGAGAGCCGCCCGGGGTTCGTTCACCCGGAGTGCCGGAGCGGAGAGGCCCAGCGGGTCAGCGTGACCGCGCGGGAGACGCTCCGCCGCATCCTGAGCTCTCCCCTCGATCCCGAGGCCCGCCCGCCCGGGCTTCTCGAGGTCTCCACCGTCGCGCGCCGCGCGCGCCGCCACTTTCTCGGCCACGAGCTAAAATCGCAACGCGTCCTCGCGGAGCTGAAGGGCGAGTAGCTCTCAGCTTTCAGTCGTCAGTTGTCAGTCTTCGCGCTTCGCCTTCCCTGCCGTCTTCTCCGGTAAACTGCCCTGATGCTCACGTTACAGAGGTTGATCGCCGACCTGACGGCGTTCTGGGAGGGCGAAGGGTGCCTGATCGAGCAGCCGTACGACCTCCCCATGGGGGCAGGGACGATGCACCCGGCGACCTTCCTCAAGGTCCTCGGGCCGGACCCGTGGCGGTGCGCCTATGTGCAGCCCTCGCGGCGGCCGGCGGACGGCCGGTACGGCGAGAACCCGTTTCGACTGGGGAAGCACCTCCAGCTCCAGGTCGTCATGAAGCCGTCCCCGGATGACGTCCAGGAGATGTACCTCCGCAGCCTCGAGCGGCTCGGCGTGACGCTCGCGGAGCACGACATCCGCTTCGAGGAGGACAACTGGGAGGCGCCGACGCTCGGCGCCTGGGGTGTCGGATGGCAGGTGCTCATGGACGGAATGGAGATCACGCAGTTCACCTACTTTCAGCAGGCGGGCGGCATCGACCTCGCCCCGATCACGGCGGAGATCACCTACGGGCTCGAGCGGATCGCGATGTTCTTAAACAAGCTCGACTCGGTGTTCGACGTGCAGTGGAGCGGAGACACGACCTACGGCCAGGTCCGCCGGGAAGACGAGGTCGAGCTTTCGAAGTACGGCTTCGAAGTGGCCGACGCCGAGCTCGCCTCGCTGCTCTTCGACCGCTACGAGGGTGAAGCGCGGCGCTGCCTCGCCGCCGGCCTCGTTCTCCCCGCTTACGAGGCCACGCTCGCGTGCTCCCACGAGTTCAACCTCCTCGACGCCCGGGGCGCAGTCTCGGGCGCGCCCTCGAGACGGGCGGTCGAGGAGAAGGGCGCGCCGTCGAGACGGGCGGTCGAGGAGAAGGGCGCGCCGTCGAGCCGGGCGCGCCACGATTTCCTCCTGGAGATTCGAACCGAGGAGATCCCGGCCGGGGCGCTCGGCGCCGCCCGTCTCGAGCTCCAGCGGCGCGCCTCCGAAGCTCTCGCGGAAGAGGGCCTCGCGGCGGAGGAGGAACGTTCCTTCGCCACCCCCCGCCGTCTGATTCTGTGGCTGCGCGGGCTGCCCGATCGGCAGGAGGACCGCGCATCCGAGGTGCTCGGCCCTCCGGCGTCCTCCGCCTTCGGTCCCGAGGGAAAGCCGACGCGCGCCGCCGAAGGGTTCGCGCGGGCTCAGAAGGTCGACGTGTCCGCGCTCGTCGTCGTCGAATCGCCTCGCGGACCGACCGTCGCCGCGCGGAGAACGATTGCCGGCCGCCCCTCCTCCGAGGTCCTCTCCGAGGTGCTGCCGCGGGTCGTCGCCGCTCTGTCGTTTCCGAAGACGATGCGGTGGGCGCTCGGGGAAAGCGTGTTCGTCCGCCCGGTGCGGGGCGTGCTCGCGCTCTACGCCGGAACGGTGGTCCCGCTTGAGCTCTTCGGCGTCGCCTCGGGGAACACGACGCGCGGCCACCGGATCCTGTCGGACGGCGTGATCTCGGTCACAGGCGCGGAGGAATACTTCGCGAAGCTGCGCGCGGCGCGCGTCGAGCCCGACGGGGAGGCGCGCCGCATCACCATCCTGGAGTCAGCCCGGGAAATGGCTCGCGGCGTCGGCGGAACGATCGAGCCCGACGCGGATCTCGTGGCGACGCTCGCGGATCTCGTCGAGTGCCCGGGGACGGTGCGCGGGTCGTTTGCGCCGGAATTCCTGGAGATCCCGGAGGAGATCACGACCACGGCGATGCGCACCCACCAGAAATACCTTCCGGTCCGGGGTCCCGCCGGCCTGCTGCCCCACTTCGTCGCTGTGATGGACAACGCCGCCGACCCGCGCGGCCTGATCGCGAAGGGAAACGAGTGGGTGCTCAACGCGCGGCTCGCCGATGCGCGGTTCTTCTACGAAGCCGACGTGCGGCAGTCGCTCGAGTCCCGGCTCCCGGATCTCTCCCGGCTGACGTTCCAGGACCGCCTGGGCGACTACCGGCAGAAGACCGGAAGGCTGCAGGAGCTCGCCGAGACGATCGCCCACGTCGTCGCGCGCCCGGATCTCGTGGATTCCGTTCTCACGGCCGCTCGCCTCTCGAAGGTCGATCTCACGACCCTGATGGTCAAGGAGTTCACCGATCTCCAGGGCGTCGTCGGGGGGATCTACGCCCGGCGCGAGGGCCAGCCCGACTCGGTCTGGAAGGCCATCTACGATCAGTATCGACCTTCATCGGCGACCGACGACCCGCCCCGCGAAGCCGCGGGCGCCATTCTCTCGATGGCGGACCGCTTCGACACTCTCGCGGGGCTCTTTACGATCGGACTCGTGCCGACGGGCTCCCGCGACCCGTACGGCCTCCGGCGGGCGGCGTTCGGCATCGTGTCGATCGCGACGGTGCGCCGCTGGCGGCTCGACTGGCGGCCCGTGGCGCGAAAGGCGCTCTCCCTCCACGCCGGCGCGGTTCCCGCGGACCCCGACGCCATGCTGGCGCAGCTCGGCGCTTTTTTTGCGGAGCGCCTGAGAAACCTGCTCGAGCGGCGCGGCCACACGTACGACGAGATTTCCGCGGTCCTGAACACCGACGTCTGGGACTTCGCGGACGTGGCCGATCGCGCCCAGGCGCTCGCGCAGGCGCGCCGCGAAATGGATTTCCGCTCGCTCGTTCTCGCGTTCAAGCGCATCCGAAACATCGTGGGCACGGAGGATCCGGGTCCGGCGAGCAGCGACCTCTACCGGGAGACCGCCGAGCGCCGGCTGGCGGCCGATTTTTTGCAAGCGCGCCAATCGATCGAAGAGCTGGCGGGATCCCGCCGATATCGCGAAGCCATGGGGATGATCGCTTCGATCGCTCCGTCGCTCGACCGTTTTTTCGTGGAGGTCCTCGTGAACACCCCGGAAGAAGATTTGCGCCGCAACCGTCTGGCGCTGCTTGCGTCGATTCAGAAGGAGTTCTCGAAGCTCGCGGATTTTTCCGAGATCGTCGTAGAAAAGTGAGGGACGCCCGATGAAGCGAGTCTTTTTTTTCGGCGAGGGCGAGGCGGAGGGGGCCGGGCTCGGAAAGGAGACCCTCGGCGGCAAGGGATCCGGACTCGCGGAAATGACGGCGCTCGGAATCCCCGTGCCGCCGGGATTCACGATCGAGACGGGCGTCTGCGTCGACTTTTCGCACGGCGCCAGCCTCGACGGCGTGCATGCCGAGGTCGAGACCGCCCTGGCCCGCCTCGAGCACGTCACCGAAAAACGATTCGGCGACCCGGAAGACCCGCTTCTCGTGTCCGTGCGGTCCGGGGCGCGCTCCTCGATGCCGGGAATGATGGACACGATCCTGAACCTGGGTCTCACAACGCGGGCGTTGAAGGGCCTCGCGGGCATCTCCGGCCAGCGGTTCGCCCTCGATTGCCGGCGCCGGTTCCTGGAGATGTACGGAGACGTCGTCCTGCGCGTGCCGCGCCACGAGTTCGACAAGACCCTCGCCGAAAAGAAGCGGGAGAAAAACGTCACCGCCGACGTGGACCTCTCCGCCGAGGACCTGACGGACGTCGTGGGACGGCACGAGAAGCTGATCCGCGAGAAGACGGGAAAGCCGTTCCCGGAAGATCCGCGCGAGCAGCTCTGGGGAGCGATCGCGGCGGTGTTCCGGTCCTGGGACAACGAGCGGGCGAAGACCTACCGCAAGCTGCATCACATCCCCGACGACTGGGGGACAGCGGTCAACGTGCAGTCGATGGTGTTCGGCAACCGGGGCGAGACTTCGGCGACGGGCGTCGCTTTCACGCGGGATCCCTCGACCGGAGAGCGCCGCTTCTACGGTGAGTTCCTCCCCAACGCGCAGGGGGAGGACGTCGTGGCGGGAATCAGGACGCCCCGGCCGCTTTCGAGCGATGGGTCCGGGATCTCTCTCGAGGAGACGATGCCGGAGGCGTACGCCGAGCTGTTGCGGCTGCGAGACGTGCTCGAGAAGCGGTATCGGGACATGCAGGACCTGGAGTTCACGATCGAAGACCGCCGTCTCTATCTGCTGCAGACCCGCAACGGAAAGCGCACCGGGTTCGCCGCGGTCCGGATCGCGACGGAGATGGTGGATGAGGGGCTGATCTCGGAGGACGAGGCCATCGCCCGCGTCGAATCCGAGCAGCTCGTGCAGCTGCTGGCGCCGGTCTTCACCGGAAAGGAGAAGGAGGCGGCGGTGAAGTCCGGCCGCTATCTCGGGAAGGGTCTGCCCGCCGGTCCCGGCGCCGCGTGCGGCCAGATCGCCTTCACGGCCGACCGCGCGGTCGCGATGGCCGAGGGAGGCAATGCCGTCGTCCTCGTCCGGGAGGAAACGTCCCCCGAAGACATCGCCGGGATGCACGCGTCGGTCGGAATCCTCACGACCCGTGGCGGCATGACGTCGCACGCCGCCGTGGTGGCGCGCGGGATGGGAAAGACGTGCGTGGTCGGCGCCGGCGAGCTATCGGTGGACGCCGTGCACGGGCACATCCGCGCGCGCGGTCTCTCGGCGGGAGAAGGGGAGTGGATCTCGGTCGACGGGTCGACCGGCGAGGTTCTGCTCGGGAAGATCTCGACGCAGCCTTCCGAGGTGCTGCAGGTCGTTCTCGACGGATCGGTGCCGATGGAAAAGTCTCCCGTCGCAATGGCGTTCACGCGGCTGCTCGCCTGGGCCGACTCGCGCCGCCGGCTCGGGGTGAGAGCCAATGCCGACACGCCGGCCGACGCGCGCGTGGCGCGCCTCTTCGGCGCGGAGGGCATCGGGCTTTGCCGGACCGAGCACATGTTCTTCGAGGAGAAGCGGATTCTGGCGGTGCGGGAGATGATCCTCGCGGACAACCCCGAGGGGCGGCGCGAGGCGCTCGCGAAGATCCTGCCGATGCAGCGCGAAGACTTCCTCGGTATCTTCCGCGAGATGGGCGGGCGGCCCGTGACGATCCGCCTGCTCGATCCGCCTCTTCACGAGTTTCTGCCCAAGGAGGAAGAGGCGGTCCGCAGGACCGCCGAAGACCTCGGCGTCTCGCCGGACGCGGTCCGGGAACGCGTCCACGCGCTCGCGGAAGTCAACCCGATGCTCGGTCATCGCGGCTGCCGGCTCGGGATAACGCATCCGGAAATCTACGAGACGCAGGTCTGCGCCATCTTCGAGGCCGCGGCCCAGGCTCTCGGGGAGGGCGTGCATCCGAATCCGGAGATCATGATTCCTCTCGTCGGCGCGCGGGGCGAGTTCGACCGCCTGAAGAAGCTGGTGGACGAGACGGCCCGCCGGATCGCGGGCAACCGCGTGAACTATCGCGTCGGAACGATGATCGAGGTCCCGCGCGCCGCGCTGCGGGCGGGCCGGATCGCCTTGAACTGTGACTTCTTCTCTTTCGGCACCAACGACCTCACCCAGCTCACGTACGGCTACTCCCGCGACGACGCCGCGTCCTTTCTCCCGATCTACATCGCGGAAGGCATCCTGCCCGAGGATCCGTTCGTGAGCCTGGATCAATACGGCGTCGGAGAGCTGGTCTCACTCGCGACGCGCCGCGGACGCGAGGCCAAGCCCGGATTGAAGATCGGCATCTGCGGGGAGCACGGAGGAGACCCGAGGTCGATCGAGTTCTTCCACACCGTGGGCCTCGACTACGTCTCGTGCTCGCCGTTCCGCGTGCCGGTCGCGAGGCTGGCCGCCGCCCGGTCCGCCCTCGCCGGCGCGACCGCGGCGTCGGCGACGGCATGAGCAGCTGTCAGCGATCAGCTCTCAGCTGTCCGCGCTGAACGTCAGATCGGCGGGGAACGGCGCACCGAGGGATCTGAATGGGTGGGACTTGACGCGGATGATGGGCGAGGGCATATCGTGACGGAATGATCCTTTCGATCGCCTTCATACTCGCCGCCGCCATGCTGCCCGCTCCTTCGCCTGCCGACCTGGTTCTCGTTCACGCGAAGATCTGGACGGCCGATCCGGCGCGGCCCGAGGCCTCGGCGCTGGCGGCGCGGAGCGGACGGATCGTCGCTGTTGGGAGCGACGCGGAGGTCGAGAAGCTTCGGGGACCCGCGACGGTAGTCGTCGAAGGCGCGGGCCGGCGGGTCGTTCCCGGTTTCATCGACGCGCACACTCACATGTCGATGGGCGGTTTCAATCTCCTGGCGCTCGACCTCCGGAAGACGAAGGACCCTCAGGAATTCACGCGCCTCCTCGGCGAGTTCGCGAAGACACGGCCCGCCGGGGTCTGGTTGACCGACGGCGCCTGGGACCACGAGCAATGGAAGCCGTCGCGCCTGCCGACCCGCGAGATGCTGGATCCGGCGACGGGAGACCACCCGGCGTGTCTCTCCCGGCAGGACGGCCACATGTCGGTCTGCAACAGCCTCGCCTTGCGGCTCGCGAAGATCACGCGCGAGACGCCGGACCCTCCCGGCGGAGTGATCGTCCGCGACGCCCGCGGAGAGCCGACCGGCGTGCTCAAGGACGCGGCGATGGACGCCGTATCCGCGGTGCGGCCTCCTCGCACCGCGGCGGAGCTGCTCGAGGCGTTCCGAACGGCCATGCGGCACGCGGCGTCGGTCGGCGTCACTTCCGTTCAGGACCTTCCGGGCGAGAAGGGCGACCTGGACGCCTGGGAGACGCTTCGACGCGCGGCAGAGCTCACCGTGCGCGTCCACTATCGCCTGCCGCTGTCCGCCTGGGAGAAGGCGCGCGACCGACGCGCCGCCATGCGGAACGACGAATGGATCCGGCTCGGCGGCGTTAAGGGGTACGCGGACGGCTCCCTCGGATCCTCCACCGCTCTCTTCGACGCGCCATACGCCGACGACCCGAAAAACTCCGGAGTCGCCGCGTCCGAGGCGATTCCTCTCTCGCGGCTGGAGGAACGGGTCGCCGGCGCCGACCGGGCCGGCCTCCAGGTCGTGATTCACGCGATCGGCGATCGCGCGAACGCGCAGATCCTCGACGTCTACGAGCGCGTGGCGAAGGCGAACGGCCCTCGCGACCGGCGGTTTCGGATCGAGCACGCGCAGCACCTGCGTCCCGCCGACATACCGCGATTTGCGCGACTCGGCGTCATCGCGTCGATGGAGCCGTACCATGCGATCGACGATGGGCGCTGGGCGGAAAAGCGGATCGGAGCGGAGCGCTGCCGCACGACCTACGCCTTCCGGTCACTTCTCGACGCCGGGGCGCGCCTCGCGTTCGGATCCGACTGGGACGTCGCGCCGCTGTCTCCGATCGCGGGCATCGACGCCGCGGTGACTCGCCGCACGATCGACGGCAGAAATCCCCGAGGTTGGTTTCCCGAGCAGCGAATCGGAGTCAGGGAAGCGCTGACGGCATACACGGCCGAAGCCGCGTGGGCCGCGTTCGAAGAGGGGGAGAAGGGAACGCTCGCGCCCGGCAGGCTCGCCGATTTCGTCGTCCTCTCCCGGGACATCCTGACCGTCCCCTCGGAGCAGATCGTCGACGCGAAGGCCGATGCCACCGTCGTGGGGGGGAAGATCGTCTACCGCGCGAAGGAACGCCCGGCGCCGTAGAAGCGCGGCCGCGCTCTTGCTGGCGGTCTTCCCGCCGACGCTTCTCCTCGTGACCGGGGCCCGTGGCGCCCTGTCGCGACCCCGGCCTCCGTTCGATTCCCGTTTTCCGATCTCCTTGACCGTTCGGAGTACCGCGGCCGTCTCGCTCCTGTTGACCGCTCGGCTCCCGAGCGGGCGCCCTCGCGCCCGCCCGCGGGGCCCGCGGATAGACTTCGCCCGTGCCCAGGATTCACCGTCTGTCGAGCGGCGTCATCGACCGGATCGCCGCGGGCGAAGTGGTGGAGCGCCCGGCCTCGGTCATCAAGGAGCTCGTCGAGAACGCCCTCGACGCCGGGGCCTCCGTCATTCACGTCGAATTCGACGCAGGCGGCGTGCGCCGGATCCTGGTGCGCGACGACGGGATCGGGATGTCCCGCGACGACGCGCGCCTCGCGGTCGAGCGGCACGCGACTTCCAAGATCGCCTCCGACGAGGATCTCGTATCCGTGACGAGCTACGGGTTCCGCGGGGAAGCGCTGCCTTCCATCGCCTCGGTGTCGACGCTGACGCTCACGACCTCCGACGGTTTGACTCCGGAAGCGGTCCGTCTCCGGATGGAGTACGGCTCGGACGCCATGCTCGAGGCCGCCGCCCGGCCCCGCGGGACGGATGTCGTCGTCGAGAACCTCTTCGCGAAGACGCCCGCCCGCCGGAAGTTTCTGGCCTCCCCGGAAGCCGAGGGACGCGCCGCCGCCGTCGCCGTCACCCGCGCCGCGCTGGCCAACGCGGCCGTCGCGTTTTCCCTGCGATCCAACGGACGCGAGCTTCTCGACGCCCCCGCGGCGGTCGACCGGGCGGCCCGGATCCTCCAGGTCTTCGGCCGCGAGACCCTGGGGGATCTCGAGCCGTTCGAGGCGCGGTCCGGCCCGCTTCGCGCGGCGGGTTTCGTGACGCGAGGGTCCGTGACGTTCGGGACGCGGAGATTTCAGTATCTCTTCGCCAACGGCAGGCCGATCGAGGATCGCGCTCTCGCC
>JAIVJS010000081.1 GCA_020199905.1 Acidobacteriota bacterium | reverse complement strand
GGACACAGGCAGGCCGTCCACTACCCGTCGAGGTTGAACGCGACGGAGGTCACGCCTCCCCGAGGCGGGAACGTCCTCTCCAGCTGAAATCGGAGAGCCGCCAGAGCTCGACGGCGCCGTCCGCCTGCCCGCAGGCGAGCCGCTGCCCGTCGGGGCTGAAGGCGACCTGCCGCGGCAGACCGGGGAGGCGCGCAGGGTGCGCTCGAGGCGCGCCAACTGGCGTGGTTCCCCTCCGGCGGAACCCCGCCCGGGATCAGAGACAGGACCGCGCAGGTTCCGGTCCATTTCCTCACTCGGTTCACCTCCTGGAGGGCCCACTCTGAGCCCCGGAGAGATCCTCTCTTTTTCTACGGCGCGGCCCGCGGTATCTTCCGCGCGGCGAGAACTTCACGCGACGAACGAGGAGGCTTTCATGTCATCGAGGACGACGGAAACGCTCGTGATTCCGGCGGTCAAGGCGGCGCCGAGCCCGGACGAGATTCTGATCCCGCTCTTCACCGGAATGTGGGCCATGCAAGCCGTGGCCACGGCCGCGCGGCTCGGCATTGCCGATCTTCTGGCGGCCGGCCCGCGGACTCCGGAAGACATCGCCGCCGAAGCGGGAACGCATCCGCGGGCCACGAGCCGCCTCCTTCGCGCGCTGGGTAACCTCCGTCTGGCGTCTCCCGTCGCCGGAGGACGCAGGCGCTCCCCGGCCGCGGTGAGCTCATAGCGTCCTCCGGCGACGGGAGACGCCAGACGGAGGTTACCCAGCGCGCGAAGGAGCGCATTCGCGACCTGGGCGTCGAAGGACGGTGCCGGTTCGAAGCGGGGGATTTCTTCGAGAGGATTCCGCGGGGGGCGGACGTCCATCTGATGAAGTTCATCCTGCACGACTGGAACGATCCGGAATCGCTGCGGGTGCTGCGAAACTCCCGCGCCGCGATCGAGGACGGCGGCCGGCTCGTGTTGATCGAAATGGTCGTGCCGGAGGGTGACGGGCCCGACATGGTGCATCTCATGGACCTGAACATGCTGGTGATGACGGGAGGCCTCGAGCGCGCCGCCTCCGAGTACGGCTCCCTTCTGGAGCAGGCCGGATACCGTCTCGAACGGCTCGTGCCGACGGCGAGCCCGTTCTCCGTCATCGAAGCCCGCCCGGCGTGAACTTTTTGCCCCCTCCTCTCCCCGAGCCCGGGGAGAGGGTTGGGGTGAAGGAAAGTTTCGGTCTGCGGTCACGCCCCCTCAGCGGGGCGCCGTCTGCCCGTCGTGCTTCTGTCGGTGGATGTCCCGGGATATGCGGTTCTGCTGGCGATCAACGCGCGCGCGTTCCCGCGGCGTCAGCGATCCGCCGTTGTCCTGCCTCATGTCCCCGACTCCCGCGTTCAGGCGCGACTCCCGCGTTTCGAGACGCGCGTTTCGCGGGCCGTGAGCTGTCCGCGCTCTGGACTCCCTGAGAGATCCGTACTGCTGGTTCTCGGCTCTGCGGCGCTTCCGGACGGCCGCGTCTGCCGGCGCGGCGACGAGAGCGAATCCGGCCTGGCGAGGATGGCGAGGGATCCGATGGACTCGAGTTTCATGAGAGCGACCTCCTGACGATGAGACGCGGCCGCCGATCCTCCGGTTTTCGGCGCGGCGTCCTCAGGTCCCCCCACGAATGAGCGCCTCGAAAATTTACTGGTCGTCGAAATTTCGGACCTCTCCGAAAGTCGGATCGAGCCCGGGGACGGCGGCCGACGGGCGGATCGGGATCTGGAATGCAGGCCCCGGCCCGGAGAAAAGACATTGAAACGGAAGGCCAAACTCGATGCGTGCCAGGAAAGTTTTCTTCGGTTGACGGGGGCCGGGCGCCTTGTGGGTTAAACTGTCGCAAAAGCGAGCACAAAACCTTGCGTATCCCGACGAGGGTCACTCTTGATTGGCATAGCCTTGGCAAAGCCGTTTCTTCCCGGAAGCGCCGGCGCGCCGCCGCTCTGCTCGTGTTCGTTTTATGCGCAACCCCGGCGACTCTGATCGCCGCGGCGCGGCTGCCGGGCGACTTCGACGGCGACGGCAAACCCGACATCCTCTGGCGGAATTCCTCGACCGGCCAGAACACGATCTGGCTGATGAACGGCACGAACGTGACCTCTCTTGCGTCCCTCCCCACGATTCCGGATGGGAACTGGACCATCGGCGGCGTCGGCGACCTGAGCGGCGACGGCATGAACGACATCGTGTGGCGCAACCAGGCCACAGGCCAGAACACGATCTGGGTGATGAACAACGCCGCCCTGAGCTCTCAGGTTCCCCTGCCGCCCGTCTTCGACCTCGCGTGGCGAATCCGGGGAATCGGCGATTTCAACGGCGACGGCAAGCCGGACATCCTCTGGCGTAACGCGTCGACGGGCGCGAACACCGTCTGGTTGATGAATGGGCCCGCGGTGACCTCGACCGCCCCCATCCCTGCGGTGTCGGACGCGGACTGGCAGATCGTCGGAGTCGCGGATTTCAGCGGCGATGGCAAACCGGACATCCTGTGGCGCCACGCGACCACGGGTCAGAACACGATCTGGGTGATGAACGGGACGCTGGTGTCGTCCCTCGCCTCCATGCCTGCCCAGACGGACGTCAACTGGCAGATCGCCGGCGTCGGTGACTTCAGCGGCGACGGAAAGGCGGACATCCTCTGGCGCCACGTGTGGACCGGCGGAAACGCCGTGTGGCAGATGAACGGTACGGCGGTCGCCGGCTCCCTTCAGGTGCCGACGGTCGGAGATCTCAACTGGCGCGTCGGAGGCATGACGATTCCCGTCGGTCCGCCGCTCGGCGACGTCGTCCGTTTCCTGGAGCAGGCGACGTTCGGTCCCAACGAGGCCCTGATCAATACGGTTCAGTCGATGGGCATTCCGGCTTACCTGAACCAGCAGCTGGGCGCGCCGTCGTCGGGATGGCCCGCGCTTCCGCTGCAGCCGTCGAGCGTGCCGGCGACGTGCGACGCCACCTGCCAGCGGGACAACTACAGCATGTACCCGCTCCAGGTCCGGTTCTACCAGAACGCCCTCTACGGTCCGGATCAGATCCGGCAGAAGGTGATCTGGACTCTGCATGAGCTGCTCGTGGTCTCGGGTCGCGACATCAGCCTTCCGGGATGGATGCTTCCCTACATCCAGATTCTCGACCGGAACGCGTTCGGAAACTACCGGCAGATCCTCTACGAGCTCACGCTCAATCCGGCCATGGGTCAGTACCTGAACATGGCGACCAGCACGAAGAACAATCCGAACGAGAATTACGCCCGGGAGATCCTGCAGCTCTTCTCGATCGGAACGGAGCTCCTGAACCAGGACGGCACCACGCAGCTCGACGCGAACGGCGATCCGAAACCGAGCTACGACCAGGCGACCGTGACTAACTTCGCGCGGGTCTTCACCGGGTGGCGTCTGGCGCCCAACGTCGGGCCGGGAATTCCCGACTACGTCACGCCCATGGTCGTCGTCGCCAACAACCACGACACCGGGGCCAAGACGCTGATGAGCGGGCTCACCCTGCTCGCCGGCCGGACGGGGGACCAGGACCTGAACTCCGCGATCGACAACATCTTCTACCACCCCAACCTCGCTCCCTTCGTCGCGACGCACTTCATCCATCAGATGGTGACGAGCAACCCCAGCCCGGCGTACGTCACCCGGGTCGTCGCCGCCTTCAACGACGACGGCACCGGCGTCCGCGGAAATCTCGCGGCGCTCGTCAAGGCGGTCCTGCTCGACCCGGAAGCCCGTGGGAGCTCGCATTCCGAGACGAATTACGGGCACCTGCGGGAGCCGGCTCAGTACGCCTTGAACCTGCTTCGCGCCTTCAACGCGAAGTCCGCGAACCTCGCGACGTCGAGCGACGGGTACATCAACCCCCAGGTCAGCACGATGAACCAGGACGTTCTGCGGCCTCAGACCGTGTTCAGCTATTACCCGGCCGACTACCTCCTGCCCGGGAGCACGACCGTATCGGCGCCCCAGTTCGGCCTGATGGATTCCACGAGCGCGCTTCGACGCGCCAACTTCGTCAACACGATGGTGTTCTCGACGATCGGGGTGAGCGCCAACGCGCCGAACGGGACGGCGCTCGATCTCACTCCGATCCAGAATCTCGCGGGCGACCCCGTGCAGCTCGTCTCCTACCTCAATCAGCTCATGCTGCACGGCGCGATGTCTGCGTCGATGCAGAACAGCATCGTCAACTCCGTCTCCGCGATTCCCGGTACGAGCCCGCGCCTCCGGGCGCAGCACGCTCTGTATCTCGTCGCGACGTCGTCGCAATACCAGGTCCAACAATGAACAACAAAATGGAACAGTCCCGGCGCGACTTTCTGAAGCGCACGGGATGCCTGGCGCTCGGCGCGGCTGCGTTCTCGGCGGGAATCGAGAAATTCGGGCTGATCAGCGCCCACGCGTTGACGGCGGCGCCCACCGACTACAAGGCGCTCGTCTGCATCTTCCTGAGCGGCGGCAACGACTCCAACAACATGATCGTTCCCCTGGACGCGACCGGATACAACTCCTACTCCCTCGCCCGGAACGCCTCCGGCCTCGCGCTGGGGACGACGCAGCTGATTCCGATCACACCCCCTTCCCTTGGAACCGACTTCGGCCTGCACCCGGCGCTGCCGGAGCTGAAGGCGCTGTGGGACCAGAGCCGCCTCGCGGTGATTGCCAACGTCGGCCCTCTCGTGCAGCCGCTCACCCGGACGCAGTACCAGAGCGGGGGGGCGCGGCCCTACCAGCTCTTCTCGCATTCCGACCAGGTCGCGCAATGGCAGACGTCCCGCTCGGACGTCCGCACCCAGGTCGGCTGGGGCGGCGCGGCCGCGGACAAGATGCTCTCCTTCAACGCCGGCAGCGGTTTCCCTCTCATCACGTCGGTCTCCGGGGCGGCCGTGTTCGGGCAGGGGCTGGCGACGCGCCCGCTCGCGATCTCCGCCGCGCCGACCGCGTTGAACCAGGTGCTCGTGTTGAACGGGTTCAGCACCAGCGCGGCGGACGTGGCGCGACGCAACTCGATGAATTTTCTCCGGACCATCGATCGCACGGCGAGCCTCGTGGCCGCCGCGAGCGATTCGACGCAGCAGGCCGTGGACATCATCGCGTCGTTGAGCGGTCCAGATCCCACGCTCACGACGGTGTTTCCGGCGACGGGCCTGGGGAATCAGTTGAAGCAGGTCGCCAAGGTCATCAAGCTGAACCAGACGGCGCCGGCTCTCGGGTTGAACCGCCAGATGTTTTTCTGCACCCTCGGCGGATTCGACACCCACCAGGACCAGCTGACGACGCAGCAGAACCTGCTCACGCAGTTGTCGATGGCGATGAAGGCATTCTTCGACGCCACGGTCGAGCTCGGCGTGGATTCCCGCGTGACGACCTTCACCCTGTCCGACTTCGCGCGTACGCTTCAGCCGGCCGGGTCGAGCGCGCCGACGGTGGGAACGGACCACGCGTGGGGCAGCCACCAGTTCGTCATGGGCAGCTCCGTCATCGGCAAGGACTTCTACGGCGTGAAGGGCCCCAACAACACGGTCTTCCCGACCCTGACGCTGGGCGGGCCGAACGACACGGATACCCGCGGGCGCTGGATTCCGACGGCCTCCGTCGACCAATACGCGGCGACTCTCGCCACGTGGTTCGGACTCGCGGACAACGACCTCTCGACCGTGTTCCCGCTGCTGTCCCGGTTCACCACGCCCAACCTGGCCTTCCTGGCTTGATCCCGGGCGTCCAAAACACCCGCGCGGGGGTCCGCCCGCGCTCGCTTTTGGCGGCGACTCTCCTGACGGCCGCCATGCTCTCCTTCGCCTGCGACTCGGACTCGAAAAAGCTGCCGACCGAGGCGGCGTCGGCCCCGTCGGCGAGGACGGCCGCGGCCGACGCGGCCGTCGAGCGTATGCCGATCATTCGGATCCCGAGACGGCGCACCGCCGGGCCGGCGCCCACGCCGACCCTCCCCGGGCCGGGCCCGACCGCGACCCCCGCCTTATCGCATCGAGTTCTTCAACGACGGTCCCGAGGACAGCTCGTTTCACACATTCAGCGGGATCGCGGCGCTCGGCCTGAGCGCCGTGAGCGTGGCGCCCGGCGAGAGCGTGATGATGAGCTTCACACCCGGCCAGACCGGCACGTTTCCGTACGGCTGCACGAACTCCTCCTGCGGGATCGGGCATGACGACATGGAGGGAACGGTCACCGTCGCTCCGTAGCGGGAGGCGTTCCGCGGGCCGGGAATCGGGAGCGGAGCGACCACCGGGAGCGACACGGCCGCGGTACTCCGCGGTCAACTGGATCGGGAATCGAAGGTCAACCGGACGCGGCCCGGCGACGCTGGCCCGTGAGCGCGGCCACCAGGCGGTCCGTCGCGGCCGCTGCCGCTCCGGCGCTAGGACCCAGAGGGTTCCAGGTGCAAGCCACCGTCGCGCAGACGGCGCGTCCCGTTCCCCCGATCGCGCGGAGAGCCTTTTCCACCGATGACAGCGAGGGACCCCCGGCGGCGGGGAAGCGAAGCGCCGGCATCTCCGACGGGGTGACGACGTCCACGTCGAGATGGACGTAGATGGGGACGTCCGCCGGGAGAGCCCGCGCGATCTCTTCCACCCCGACTATGCGGATGCCGGACCCGTCGAGCGCCACGCCCTCGGCGGGGTCGACGTCGCGCGCATCGGCGATCAGGATGCGGCCAGGCTCGACGGTTCGAAGCCCGATCGCCCGGACGATCGTCTGTTCTCCCCGCCCCGCCATCATGGCGACGGGCATCCCTCCGATGTATCCCGACGGCGTCGTTTCCCAGGTGTTGAAATCTCCGTGCGCATCGAGCCAGACCACGAAGGGAGAGAGGCCGCGGCGCTCGAGGCCGGCGAGCACGCCGAGCGGCGCCATGCAGTCGCCCGCATAGACGAGCGGAGTTCCGGCGCGCGCGACCTCCCCCGCGAGGTCCCCGAAGAGAGCCGCCATCCTCTGCGAGGGCGCGAGGGCCGGCAGCTCGGGCCGGAAGAGCGTCGCCCCGGCCGGCGCGTGAAAACCCTCCACGAAATCGCCGACATGGAACGGGACGGCCAGTGTCTGCATGAGCGCGTCAGGAATTCCGCCGGCTCGCGGGAGCTTTCATCAGGAGGGGATTAGAACATCGCCCGATGGCACCCGCACTGGTCGAGGATGACCGAGGGGAACACCCAGAGGAGGTTTCCGATGAGGTTTCCGATGAAGGCCCGGAGCATGGCAGGAATTCCGTTCTTCCTGATCCTCATTCTCGTGGGATGTCACGACCGCGAGACGAGCACGGCGCCGGGCGCCCTCGCCAACGTCCGCGTGGACGCGCCCGAATCCGCGCGCTCCGGGGAGACGTTCGTGATCGACGTCAGCGCGGTGGCGATCGGCATCAACAACGTCCGGAACGGCCACGTCCAGGTGACGCTTCCCGCGCCGCTCCTCGTTCTCGGGGTGGAGCCATCCGCCGGCACTTCCGCCACGTTCTCCAATGGAACGGGGGCGACCGTGAGCTGGGACCTGAACACGCTCGACTCGAACTCGCAGTCCCGGCTCCATATCCGGGCGTCCGGCGTCCTTCCAGCGGGTTCGGCGGCGCAGAGTCTGACGGTCCGCGCCTCGATGACGGCCGACGGGGTCCGCTCCGGCGACGCCGTCGCGGAGGACACGATCCAGCTGCTTCCCTGATCCTTTCCGGATAAAGTGCGGGCCGCCGTCCGGGCGGCGGACTTCGCCGGGGACGCGAAAGGGAGGAGAGCCATGAATTCGCGGAAGTACTTCGGCGAGCGACTCAAGGCGGAGCGGCCCGCGTTCCTTCGGGTTTTTCAGGCGATTCCCGCCGGCGAGGCCGGCTACCGTCCGCATCCCCGGTCGATGTCCGCCGGGGATCTCGTCTGGCTGCTCGCCGACGAGCTTCACGACGCGTGCACGATCGTCGAGCGGTCGGAGGTCAACTACTCGCAAAAGCCGGCGCCGGCCATCGAGGAATCCATTGCAGCGTACGAGCGGAACGCGGCAGACCTTCTGAAGCAAATCGAAGGGCTGGACGACGCGGGCTGGCAGAAGAGCGCGCGATTCATGATGGACGGAAAAACGGTCTGGGAGGCGCCTCTCGGCGAGATGCTGTGGGGCTTCCTGTTCGACGCGATCCACCATCGCGGTCAGCTCTCCGCGTATCTGCGGCCGATGGGCGGCAAGGTGCCGTCGATCTACGGACCCTCCGGAGACGATCCGGGGACCTAGGCGGCAAAGAAAACGGCGGCCCGCCGATGCGAGCCGCCGTCCGAGTCCCGTGAACGGCCGAAAGACCGCCGCGCTCTTACTGACGGTCGCGATCCCAGTAGTCGCGGTTGCGCTCACGCTCGAGCTCCCGCTCGTGCATCCGCTCGTGGCGCCGCCAGTCGCGGTTCTGACGGATGTCGTCCTCCACGACGAGCTGCTGGTTCGACCAGTGACCCGGCTCGTAGATGGTGCCCCGGGCCGTGCGGACGTAACGCGCCGGAATCCAGTAGGCGTCCGGAGCCGCGCGGCGTTCCCAGCGGCCGGGGATCCAGCCGTAGCGGCCGCGGTCGTTGTCGTAGAAACCGCCAACCCATACGTACTCGGGGCCCGGTCGGGCGGGGCGGACTTCCCGGCGGGGCGCCGGCGGTCTACCGGTGGTGATCCGGACGTTCAAGCCCGGCGGAAGCGGCGGCAGCGGGATCTGCGCCAGCGTGGTCGCCGCGGCGCCTCCCGCCAGCACGATGCTCAACATCGTTTTGTGCAAGGACTTCAGTTTCATCAATCCTCCTTCTCAGGTTCCTGTCCAGAGAAGGAGCAATCCATGTGCCATGAGGAGACGTGGGGATCGACTCCGCGTCCTGTGTTTTCAGAGGGTTGCGGGGGGGAGGCGGGTCGAAACGGCTCTGCCGCGGGCTCGCGATCAGGGGACCCGCTCCCCGGAGGAATGGTCGTCCTCGCGGGAGCAACCGAAGCGGTGACGCGCCACGGCCCCGAATTAGGCGGGCCGATCCCTTCTCAGGAACCGGCCCGCACCCCTGAAATTGTCTGAACGTCTACTTCGCGTTCGTCCAGCTCTGCTTGCCGATCTTCCACTGGCCGTTCTCTTCGGCCAGCTCGATCGTTCCTCTGTTCACCTCGCCGGACGATTTTCCCGTGGCGCTGAGCGTCGCCTTCTTGTCCTTCACGTCGAGCGACGTGAACTTGACGTCCGTTGGCTCCATCATCTTGAAGAAGCCCATCGTCTCTTTCGGCGTCTTTCCCATCTGCTTCACCTGGGCGTCGATGTCCTTCCCGGCCTCCGCCATCATGCATTTCTTGTAAGCCTCGTAGTCGCCGGCATCGATCGCCTTCAGAAGCGCCCGGTACGCTTTCGCCTGGGGAGTGGCCTCGAGGTCCTTTCCGCTTCCGGCCGCCAGGGCCGCCATCGAAACACCGAGCGAAAGAAGGATCGCGAGGCCGATGCGTTGCGGTTTTTGCATAGTTTTTCTCCTTTTTTTCGTGTATTTCCGCGTCGCGGATTACTTCGTCGGAAAATTCGGGTCCGCTTTGACTTCGAGCATCTGCTGGGTGTGCCGCCGGCTGTGAGCGCTGATGAAGAGGATCCACTCGTAGCCATCGAGCTTCTTGCCGAGCGGACTGTCGGCGGCGTAGTCGCGCGGGTCCGCGCGCTCATTCAAGAGCTTCTCGACGCGAGAATCCGCTTCATGGTTCCGCTCCGTCGTTCTCTCCGTTCCCGGCATCCGTCTTTTCCAGGCTGTGCGTGTACATATACCACTCGAAAGGATGGAAAGAGCGGCTCGCCTTCAGGCGGGGAAGAACAGGAGCAGCGTCAGCACCGCTCCGATGCCGAGCGAAATCCAGGCATTCGTAACGAAGTACCCATAGGCCATCAGGGCGATGCCGAGAAAGAGCTGTCGCGGCTCGCCGTTTTTTCTTCCGTAACGAAAAGCCGCCAGACCGACCAGCCCGAAGAGAACGGCGAAGAGAAGCGTCGCGACGGAGAAGTCCCCGAGATCGATCTTCGGCATCACGCCCGCGAGGAGACGAACGACGAGAAGGCGCGCGCCGTCCGCGGAGCGATCCCGCGCGGCGCGCCGGGGCGAAAAGGGTCACGGCGCTGGTGAATGGAGAGGAAACGGTCCGCGCGCGCGGCAAATTCCCGTTCGTCCCTCCTCAAGAACAAATAAACCTGACCGAGGAGATGAAACGACCGGGCGTTTCCGTTCGTATGTAAAGGCAGAGTCGGACCCACCAAAAAAGCCTGCCCCATACCTCCGCATCAGCGGAGCCTCGTCCGGGTTTGTTCAGGGACAGTACCCGCGGCGCGTTCCTTGCCTTTAGGGGGCGTTCGCATCGGGCCCTCGCGGGGGTCGCCCTCCGGGGCGATAATCCTGCCAAACCCGGAGGCGACATGAGGCGAGCGCTCGCGGTTTTCGGGATTCTCGCGTCGTTTCCGGGCACGGGCGCCGACGCGAAAGCAGGGGCTCGCGTGACGGTTGACGACCTGATGAAGCTCCGGTCGGTCGTCGACGTGAGGATCGCTCCCGACGGGCAGCGGGTCGCCTATGTCGTGTCGACGCCGTCGCTCGACCGCAACGCGCATGAAGCGGCGGTCTTCGTCGTCGAAGCGCGCGGGGGAGCGCCCCGCAGGGTCGCGGAGGAAACCCGCGTGTTCACCCCCGCGCTGCCGGCGCCCAGGCTGCGGTGGTCCCCAGACGGCGGCCGGATCTCCTTCCTCGGGGTCGCGGCGGACAAGCCGCAGGTGTTCGCCCTTTCACCCTCCGGCGGCGAGCCGGCGCGCGCTCTCACGTCGGCCCCCGAGGGCGTGCTCGCGTACGAGTGGGCGCCGGACGGGAAGAGCGTCGCGTACACGACGCGGGACGCGGCCTCCCCGGAGGAGCAGCGTCAGCGAAAGGATTTCTCCTGGGTCATCCACGTGGATGCGCCGGATCGGGGACGCCGCCTCTGCCTTCAGCCGCTCGACGGGTCGAGCGCTCGGCTGCTGACGCCCGCCGAGCAGTACGTCGACGCGCTGACGTGGTCTCCGGACGGCCGGGAGATTGCTTACGCCGCCGCGCCGGTCACGGGGTTCAAGGCGCAGTACCTGACGCGCGTCTACGCGGTGGCGCCGGGCGGCGGGTCGCCCCGCGTGGTCGTCGACCGTCCCGGCATGAACACCTCGCCCCAGTGGTCCCCCGACGGAGCCCGCATCGCGTTCGTGTCGACCAACGGCCGCGCCGAGCTGATGGCGCCGCGCAGCCTCGCGGTCGTGCCGGCGAGAGGATCCGCGTCCGCGGTCCGGATCTTCGGCCTGAACGACGCCTGGGTCAACGAGATCGTCTGGGCGAGGGACAGCCGATCCGTCTACGTCCTCGCCAACGACGGAACGTACGCGTCGGGGGAGCACATGTTCGAGCAGCCGATCATACGGGTCGGCTTCGAGGACGGGCGATCCGAGCGGGTCGCCGGGGCGTCGCTCGTGTACTCGCTCTCCGCCAGCGCCGACGGCTCGCGGCTCGCGTTCCGGGACGTCGATCGCCGGTCCATGGGCGACGTCGCGATTCTCGACCTTCGCTCTGGAAAGAGCGCGAGGTTGAGCGACGTGAATCCCGAGCTCAAGGACCTCGAGCTCGGCAAGCAGGACGTCGTCGAATGGCGCTCCTTCGATGGGACGAGGATCTGGGGATTGCTTCTCACGCCTCCCGGCCGATCCGCGGAAGCGAATCTGCCTCTCCTCGTCTATTGCCACGGCGGCCCGGGAGGCGGCGTCACGCACGGCCTGTTTCCGCAGTTCATGCATACAGTCGGGCAGGTCGATCCCTATCCGGTCGAGGCGCTGGCGGGCGCGGGGTTCGCCATCCTGTTTCCCATGCCTCGCGGCGGCGCCGGGTACGGAGAGGCGGGACAACGTGCGATCGTGAACGCCTGGGGCGAAACCGACTACAGAGACATCATGGCGGGGGTCGACCACCTGATCGCGAGCGACGTCGCCGATCCCGCTCGGCTCGGCGTCATGGGCGCCTCGTACGGCGGCTTCCTGACGAACTGGATCGTGACTCAGACCGGGAGGTTCAAGGCGGCCTCTTCCGCCGCGAGCATCAGCGATCTCGCCGATCAGTACCTGCTGTCGGACGGGGGCGAGTTCATCGGGGAGTACTTCCGAAAGCCGTGGGAGGCGCGCGACTCGTATTACGCGCACTCGCCGCTGAACTTCGCCGATCGCGTCACGACGCCTCTCCTGATCCAGCACGGAGAGCGGGACCAGCGAGTCCCGATCGCCAATGCCTGGAAGTTCTACCGCGCTTTGAAGGCGCACGGAAAGGTGGTGGAATTCGACATCTATCCGCGCGCCACTCACCTGTACTACGAGCCGATGCTCGAGCGCGAAGCCATGAAGCGCAACCTCGAGTGGTTCGTGAAGTGGATTCCGCCGGCGCCTGTCTCTCGGGTCGATCATGGATCGATTTCTTCGATTAGAATTCCCCGGCCTCGGCCGTAAAGTGGCCGGTCGTCGATCTCCGGGCTTCGGCTGCGCGGGCGGCCTCGCTTCTCCGGAGAGTTGTTTTCGCCGGAGGTGGCGCGTTGAACTATCTGGAGTACCGCTTCCTCGTTCTCTCCGACCTGTACCGGATCCGCGGAAACACGAGATTTCTTCCTTTCCTGCGCACCCTCATCTTCGGGGATGCCTACAGATACAACTTCTGGATGCGGACGTGCCAGTTCTCGATTGGGCATCCGGCGTTGAAGGTCACGCTCTATCCGCTCGCCTGGATCATGTTGAGGCACTACACGTACAAGCTCGGCATCAGCATCCCGTACCAGACGCAGATTGAAAGCGGCTTCTACATCGCGCACTCGGGAGGCATTGTCGTCAACGCGAATAGCCGGATCGGTAAGAACTGCAATCTCTCGCACGGCGTGACGCTGGGAGAGGGAAGTCGCGGCCGAAACAAGGGCTATCCAACGATCGGAGAAAACGTCTATATCGGGCCCGGCGCCAAACTCGTCGGAGCGGTCACGGTGGGGAACAACGCGGCGATCGGTGCGAACTGCGTCGTGACGAGCGACGTCCCGGAAAGCGCCGTCGTCGTGGGCGTTCCGGGAAAGGTGATCAGCTATGCCGGCTCCGAGGGTTACATCAACAGAATCGACTACGAGGACAAAATCCGCCGCTAGCGTGGGATCGGTGGGGCAAGCGATGCGGCGGCGGCCGTTGATGAGCATCTCCGCCGCCACGCTTAGTGCATGAGGACATGACCCCGTCAGCGTGCCTGGAGCCGACGTCCGGAGGCCGGTGACCCGCTCCGGGACGAGCGGGCCACCGCTTAGTGTATAATAAAGACCTGACCCCGATTAGGGGGACGGTTTCCGGGGGTCGTCCGCAGGGTTGACGTAGGTGATGACGAAGGGGCCCATCGCGGAGACCTGAAACTCCGTCTCGCCCCGGCAGACGAGCTCGTGGCGCATTTTCGCGGGCATGGTGGCGAAGGCGCCGGCGGTCAGCGCCGTGGCCTTCGACATGTCGGTGCCGTCGCCCATGAGGACGTTGAAGCTCCCGGAGAGAATCGTCAGGTGCTCGGCGGTGGGGTGCCAGTGCTTCGCAACCCGATACCCGTCGGGGGCCTTGACGCGCACCGTGAACATGCCGGGCTTTCCCGGATCTCCCTGGAGGAGCGCCACCTTCGATCCAGCCGGCAGCCCCGGAGGGGCCTCGCCCCACGTGATCTCGCTGGCGTTCAGGACGTGGTGCGTCGGAGCCTTCGCGGCTCCCGCCGCGCCCTTCCTGGATGGGGCCTTTTCCCGGGCGAGCGCCCAGCCGAATAGCGCGAAGGTAAGAGCGAGGGCAGTCGTCACGACCCTTTTCATGGAGTCTCCTCTCGTTGAGGGCGGCGGGATTGCCGGATGGCGGGATTGCCGGATGCCGGGATACTAGCGCATGAGACCGTTCATGCTCGCGTGCGAGACGATGCCCTCGAGCTCCGTGTAAGAGCCCTGGGTGATGGCTTCCTGGATGAGCCTCTGCAGAAGACTCATCGTCGCGCGCATGGGGCCCGAACCGAGCGACACTCGCGCCACGCCGGCGGCCGAGAGCTCCCGTATCGGCGGGCTGCCCGCGACGGCGAGGACGTTGACGGGGAAGGCGAGCTCCCGCACCAGAGGGGCGATGACGTCCCTGTCCGTCACGCCGGGGACGAACACGCAATCCGCGCCGGCCTCGCGGAAGGCGTGCCCCCGTGCGACAGCCTGTCCGAATCTCTCTTCGGGCGCGCCGACGGCGTCGAGAAAGACGTCCGTTCGCGCGTTGATGACGATCGGTACGCCGCGCGCGTCGCCGGCTTCTCGAATCGCGCGGATCTTCTCCCGCTGGAGAGAGACGGAGGCCAGAGGGCCAGCGGCGTCGCCTGTCCCATCCTCCAGATTCAATCCGGCAGCGCCCGCCTCCAGGGCGCGGCCGGCGGCCTCCCGGACCTCGTCGGCGGTGGGGCCGTAACCCGCCTCCATGTCGGCGGTCACGGGAACGGAGACGGCTCGGCAGATCCGGCTGATGGCCTCGAGCATGAGATCTCGCGGAATCTTCTGACCGTCCGGGTAGCCGTGGCAGAACGCGATTCCGGCGCTCGTCGTCGCCACCGCCGGAAGACCGGCGTCTTCCACGATCCTCGCGGAGGCGGCGTCCCACACGTTCACCAGGACGAGGGGCCGTCCCGGCTGGTGCAGCGCCAGGAGGAGCTCTGCCTTCGCCCGGAGGTCGTCTCCCACCGGGCCATCGTCCCACGAAGTGGCGCGAGATGGCGCCGCGAAGGTTCAGCGGACCCGTTTCTTCCGCACGCTCTCGACGACCTCCTCCATGGCTCTGGCGACTTCGCCGGGCGCCTCGAGCTCCCTGTTGTGACCGCACTCGAGAACGACCTGGCGGCCTCGATCGCCCTGGCCTGTGCGTTCGCTAGACCGCTACTGCGCCGCGTCGGGAACCGGCGAAGACTTCTGCGCGACCGCGCGCCAGCGCCCGTCGCGGCGCGCATAGACCCGGATGTAGTGCACGTTGTTCGGAATGTCGCGGTCTCCTTCGCGGCGGAGCCCCTTGGTCCGCGCGCCGACGATCGCCGTGTCGCCGAACACCCGGCCCCGGACGTCGAAGATCTCGAGGTTCGTGTAGCGCCGGGTGCCCGCCCGGTACGACGCGAGGATCTCCGCCTTCGGATTCTCCTTCCCCGAGGCTTCGATGGCGACGTAGTCGTCCGCGACGATGCGGTCGTACGCGGTCAGATCGGTCTTTGCGATCGCCGCCACGAGCTCCCGCTCCAGGCTCTCCACCTGCCGGACCGGATCCTCGGGCGGAGCCGCCCCGGCGGCGGCCCCGAGAAGAAGCATGAGAACGATCCCGTGTGCAGTGCGCATCGTCTTCCTCCTGCGGCTCACCGGCTGCCGGCGGGCGGCTTCAAGCCTCGTTCCTCGATCAGCGGTTCCACCCTGGGGTCGCGGCCGCGAAAGGCCCGGTAGAGCGCCGCCGGGTCGCCGGTGCCTCCGCGCGAAAGGATCATGTCGCAAAACCGCTGTCCGTTCGCGCGGGTCCTGCCGCCGTCCTCCTTGAACCAGTTAGTACGCGTCGTCGTCGAGGACTTCGCTCCAGAGGTAGGCGGAGTACCCGGCGGAATAGCCCCCGCCCCAGATGTGCGCGAAGTACGTGTTGTGGTACCGCGGCGCACGGAGTTCAGGAAATATCGTTGGACCAGGAATTTGGCCTCTGGATCGAGCTTCGAGCCCTCGCGCGCGTCGTACACGGCCTTCACGCGCGCGTACAACTTCGAGTTCAGGGAGATCGCGTCCTGCTGCGCGGCGAGCTTCGGCGCGTATTCGCTCTTGATCTTCTGCATCGCGTCGCTCGTGCGTCGACTGCGTGAGGTTGAAGAAGATTTTTCGCCGCGCGCGTCAGGAGCTCGCCGGAACGCTCCATCGGCTCCAGGGTGTTGGGCGAACGTGGGCGGCTCCGGATTGTTCGCGATGGTCTCGATCTCGGCGATCTGCCGCTTCATCCTTTCCGCGAGGGCGGGGAGCTCGAGCTCGCGGAAGTCTGCGCCGACAGCGCGCCGGCCGTCGAGAGGACTGCGGAGGCCGCGAAGAGAAGTCGGTTCATGCGGGACTCGCTGAATTCGGAGTGGAGAGTCGAGGGTTGTGCGCTCAGAGCTGAGATCTGCGCTTTTGCCCTTCGCCCTCACTTCGGCTTGTTCTGGAGCTGCGACAGGAACTTCGCATAGTCGGGGGAGTCGGCGGCCAGGCGCACGCCGAAACCGGTCGCCGGAACGTTGGGCGAGGGCTCGGGGCCGGCAGCGCTGCGGACCACCTTGCCTTTCAGGAAAAGCGTCCGGCCGTCCGGCAGGTGGACGGTCAGGCGCAGCTGCGGGCCGGTGTTCGGGACCCTCGGGGTCCGCACGAACATGCCGCCGCGCGACATGTTGGAGATCACCCCCGTTCCCTGGGACGAGTCCTGATCGAAATCGACCGTCATCTCGACGGGGTGCCGGGGGCCCCGGCGCTTTTCGCCGGGCTCGGCTCCGCTTCGAGGAGGCTGCCGCGCGCGAACGGGCCGCGCGAGAAGAAAGGACCCGTTCGCGCGCCGCATGCCGGTCGCCGTGCTTCGGGGCGCGTCGACGTCCTCGGCATCGGCTTGGGACTTCGCGGCCGGAGCCGGCGGAGCGGCGACGTCGGGGGAAAACTCGATCTGGGGGATGACGCCCGTCACGATGCGCCCGTCGACCGGCACGGGACACCGGAAGGTCACGGGAAAGACGTCGGGTCCGGTCCGGCCGAGCGCGGCCCACTGGGCGGCGAGGGTCTCCGCCAGCACCGGACCCTCGAACCAGAACCGGACCTGGCGTTCGTTCGTCACGATCACGGGCTGCAGGTAGTCGATTCCGCTGTCGTCCACCGGAAAGCAGAAACCGGGATGCGGGCTTCCATCGGCCAGGGTGAATTCCGTCGCGGCGAGAAAGACCTCTTCGTCCATCGCCGAAAGCGAGTCTCGCTCGGCGGGAACGACCAGCGCTTCGTCTCCCGTTCCGCCCTCATAGCGCCACACGGCGGTGGCGGCGAGGTCCTCGATGGTCAGGTCGACGAGCCGCTTCAAGGTTGACGTCGAGAGTTGAGAGTTGAAAGTCGAGAGTTCGGAGCATCGACCCGAAATGAGCGCCCGGTACTGAAAACTGAACACGGAGAACCGACGACCGGTTTCACGCCAGCTCCCCGAGATATTCGATGAACGAGCGCGTGGCCCCGTCGAAGCCCTGGATCTTCGGGTTCGAGGACTCGATCAGGTAGTACTCGTCGGGAGCGTGGGCGCCGGAGCCGTGCCCCATCCCGAAGTGGCCCGCGGGCAGCTTCATGGGATCGCCGGTAAAAACGTATCCCGGCCAGGAGCCCGCCAGCCGCGGCCACAGGATCGGGTCGATCCCGGAGCGCTTGTAGACGGAGATCTGCGCCCGGACGAGAGCGGAGTCCGCCGGCGTGGTGGTCGGATCGTAGCCGCCCGTCATGTTGACGTCGATGTCTCCGAAGCCCTTTTTCGCGAGGTGTTTCTTGAGCGCGTCGAGAGCGCCGGCGGCCGTCATGTCGGGCACGAGCCGCATGTCGATCTTGGCGACGCCCTTGTGCGGCAGGATCGTCTTGCCACCCGGCCCGGTGTATCCGGCGACGAGTCCTTCGATGTTGACCGTCGGCTCTCCGGCGAGACGCTCGAGAGACTCGATGAAGGTCGCGTCTTTCGACCAGCGCGCGACGCCGAGCTGCTTTTTCAGCGACGCCTCGTCGAGCCGGCGCGCGCTCTCCGCGATCATTCCCTTTTCGGCGGCCGAGAGCGGACGCACGCGGTCGGAGAGTCCCTCGATCGTCGGCGTGTTGCCGTCTGGCGAGACGAGCGTGACGAGCGCCTGCACGAGATGCCACACGGGGCTGTCGATCCGCGCCTTGTTGCTCGAATGCACGTCGAGCCGGGGTCCGCGTCCCCACTTCTCGCCGGTCGACGTCAGCTCGAGCTCGATGATTCCCTTCGCCCCGAGGGTCACGGTCACCTGGCCGTCGAGACCCTGGCTCGCGAACGGCATGAAGACCCCGGAGCAGCGGCCGAGCGCGGACTGGATCTCGGGCCGGCGAACGATCTGCGGGAAATGAGGGGAGCCGATCTCCTCTTCGCCCTCCGCGACCAGGACGAGGTTCACGGGCAGCTTGCGATTCGCGCCGCGGAACGCGTGCAGGGCGGCCAGGAAGGCGGCCTCCGGCCCCTTCTGGTTGACGGCGCCGCGGCCGACGAGCACTTTGCCGAGTCCCGGCCTGTCGACGATTGCGGCGTCCCACGGGGGAGAGGACCATTCCGCCGGATCGACCTGCTTGACGTCGTACATGAAATAGATGCCGATGGTCTTCGGGGCGCCGGCGTCGAGAGTCGCGAAGATGCCGGGCGAGCCGTCGGTCGGGACCTTCTCCGCCCTCCCGAACCCGGCCTCCCGCAGCATGCGAATCAGCATCTCGCAGCCCTCGGACATCCCGCGGTTCTCCGCGGCGATCGAGGGCTGACGGATCCAGTCCTGCAAACGCTTGACGGCCTCGCCATGGTGTTTTTCCACCTCGCCGAGAACCGGCCGGAGATCGGCTCCGGACGCCGCCGTCAGGCGCGCGGGAAGGGCGAGGGTGGCCGCGCCGGCCGCGGCACCCTGGAGAAACGTTCTTCTGTTCATGAGCGAGGAGTCTATCCAACAGGGCCGGTACGCTACTTGACGAAGGGCGAATTCACCTTCTTGTAGCCGTCGGGCACCTGGAAGGTCGAAGCGGGTATCGGGCCCTTCCTGACCTCGGTCGCCTCCTCGAGTGTCTGCGTGCGCGACATCGGGGTCCGGATGATGATGGCCGTCGAGAGCGGGAACCCCTTCACCTTTCGGAGCTCTTCGTAGACTCTCTGGAAGAGCTGGCCCATGGGTCCCATGGCGGTCGCCGCCAGTTTGCGGCTGTCGTAATAGCGCGGCGGAGGCTGAAGCCCCGGCGCCGCCCAGAGGTCCATTTCCAGGACGTCGCCGATCGAGAGCGACCACCGTTCGCAGTCGTACCCCGCAAATTTCTGTTTTCCCGGCAGCTTCTCGAGCTTCGGGTCGGTGCGGCCTCCGAACATGTCCTCGAGCGGCGTTCCCCGCATGGAGCGCGTCAACTTCTCCCAATATGCGGCCATGTCGTCGACGGTCGCTTCCCAGTATTGCCTCTTCTTGTGATCGATCATGGTCATGCGGCCGGTCGGGAAGTGGACGATCGTATCGGCCTGCGCGGAGGAAGAACGGCCGTACTCGGACGTGACGTACTGGGTCATCGGGGATTCGGAATTGCCCATGGTGAATTTCGACTGGACTGTGAGGTCCTGACCCGAAATCGACAGGGCGATGAGCCACCCGGCGCACACGAACAACCGACGCGCGATGGAAACCCGCATGGAAGACCTCCGTGTCAGAGGCGGAGCATATCCGGGCGCGTCGCCAGCGGCGCCGCCCCGGGCGGGTCGACTCCCGTTTGGCGGGCTTCGCAGCCGGAGCCGCGAGCCCTCGTATTCGATCGTGACGACAAATTCACGCAGGAAGTTGTGGCCGACGATGCCGTGGATTCCCGGTCTTCGAGTCGTCTTCAAATTCTGCGTGGAACAGAATCAACCACGGTCTTGGATTCAAGTTCGAGTCGGAGTCCTGCTTGGTGACCCCTCTCTCCCGGAAACGCTATACGCCGGCACCTGCGGAGCGGGGGTTTTCGAGAGGACTGACGGCGGGAGGACGTGGCAAGAGGCGAACACTGGTTTCACGAACTCTTCCCTTTCTTCATCGTCACGCCTCCGTGATCTCGTAAGCGGTGGTGATCGCGATGGCCGTATGAATCGACCGATAGACCGGACACTTCTGCGCATAGAAACCGTGGACGCGCTCGACAGTCTCCCTGACAGCCGCCGGAGCCTTCAGGTGAAACAGGACCT
Organism: Acidobacteriota bacterium; assembly: GCA_020199905.1. Taxonomy (GTDB): domain Bacteria; phylum Acidobacteriota; class Thermoanaerobaculia; order UBA5066; family Gp7-AA6; genus JALYUA01. Next base: position 74,066 of record JAIVJS010000081.1, on the reverse strand, counting down.
GAATGCGCTTGATGACGAGCACGCCGTCCTCGTTCTCGATTTCGCCTCGGACATCCGCGGTGAGCTTCCCGTGGCTCGCGTCGATCTTGCGCGCCTCCAGCGCGCCCCCGAAGGTTCCGAGGAGTCACCCACCGGCCGCGGCCACGACGTAGTCGAGCGTCGTCGCGTGCGGCTCTGAAACATCCGGTGGGACGCCATAGTGCGCCGCTACGGCGCCATGGACCCCGAAGTGCACCGGATCCTTCTCCGCCGGCAGGTATGCCAGCCGCACGGGACCCGCGATCCTGTCGATCCGGACGGTTGAGACGTAGGCGGGGTCGGTCATGTGGTCTCCTTTCGCGCTATAGGAACTATGAAACGCCTTGGAAATCTTCTCATCGCCGGCGACCCGCCTGACTTCCCTCGTCTCGCCCGCAAGGGCCGCGCCTCGATTTACCTTCCTGTCGTCACCGGGAGGGGATCGACCCGGCGGATCTGCTTCTCGAAGACGGCGGGGTCAGTGGTTGGAAGATCACAAACGCCGCGCTTGCAGACATAGGCCATCGGCTGGTTCTTACCGGCCGCCTTGCTTTCGACCAGCGGGGAGAGACGCGCCAACTCTTTCAACGCAGGGCCTTCCGCAGCAACCAGCAGGACGCGGTTGGGCACGTACGTCGTACGTAGCTGTGCGAGCAGCGGCTCGGCCTCGGCGCGGGAGTGGTTGGTGACGATGACGATCTCCTTGGCCGAATCGAGAAGAAAATCGAGGGCGAGCAGTGCTTCCGAGAGGGCCGCCGGTGAATTCCGGAGCACTCCCCCCAGAGGGATGAAGGCGTGCTCCGCCCGCTTGCGATAGGCCTCGTTGGTCGTCAGCTCGGAGAGGCGCAGCAGGTTGAGGATCTCGACCGAGCTGCCCGCCGGCTCGGCCCCGTCGTAGCTCGGGCGCTCGCGGGCGAGCAGGCGCTCATGGTCGTCGGCGGTCAGAAAGAAGCCGCCGTTGGACCGGTCTTCGTAGTGGCGCTCCACAACCCGATCGAGCGAGATCGCCTCGCGCAACCACCGGAGGTTCCCTGTCGCCTCGAATAAATCGAGGAGGCCCGCCGCCAGAAACGCGTAGTCATCGAGGTAGGCATCGTGCTGGGCGCGCCCATCCTTGAAGCTCCGGTAGAGGCGCTCCCCTTTGCGAAGCTTCTGGAGGAGAAACTCCGCCGCGCGCTCGGCCTTCTGCGCGTAGCGCGGATCCCCGAGCACCAGCGCCGCCCTCGCGTGCGCCGAGATCATCAGACCGTTCCAGGCGGTCAGGATCTTCTCGTCGCGCAGGGGAGGAGGACGCCTCGATCGGGCTTCGTAGAGGATCTCACGCGATTCCTCGATCGTGGCCCGGAGCTTTTCGGGCGGCAGGCCGAGCGCCCTGGCGACTTCGCCGAGCGGCTTCCCGGTGTGGAGGATGTTGCGGCCTTCGAAGTTGCCCGACGGCGTCACGTCGAACCAGGCTCCAACGATTCGGGCGCGTTCCGGCCCGAGGGCGTATTCGACCTCGTCGGGCGTCCAGGTGAAGAACCAACCCTCCTCTCGCTTGCCGCTCGGGGCCGGACTGTCCGCGTCGGTCGCGGAATAGAAGGCTCCCTCAGGGGAGGTCATGTCGCGTTCGGCATATTGGAGGATCTCCCGCGAGATTTCCGCGTAACGCTTCTCTCCCGTAACCTGGTAGGCCTCCAGGTAGGCCATCGCAAGGAGCGCGTTGTCATAAAGCATCTTCTCGAAGTGGGGGACGAGCCACTGTTGATCGGTCGAATAACGGTGGAAGCCACCGCCCACCTGATCGTGCATTCCGCCGGCTGCCATCCGATCGAGGGTCAACGTGGCCATTCGGAGAAGATCTTCTTGTCGCGTACGCCGGTAGAGGCGGAGAAGGAAACGGACCGGGAGCGAGCTCGGGAACTTCATCCCGCCCCGCATCCCGCCCCAGCCGCTGTCGAAGCGGCTTCGATAGTAGTCAGCGGCTTGCGAGAGAGCCGACGCGTCCGGGATTCCCATCGGGGCGACCTGGGACATGTTCTGCTGGATTCGCAGAGTGATCTCCTCGGCCGCCTGAGCAACCCGATCCGGCTCCGAGTCGTAGGCCTTACGAAGCTGGGCGAGCAAGCTCTTGAACTTCGCCGGGGGAAAGTACGTGCCGCCGAAGAAGGGCTTGCGGTCCGGAGTGGCCGCAACGGTCATCGGCCAGCCGCCGCCGCCAGTCAGCATCTGAACCGCGCTCATGTAGACCGCGTCCACATCCGGCCGTTCTTCCCGATCGACTTTGATGGCCACGTAGTTCTCGTTCAAGTACCGCGCGATCTCCTCGTTTTCGAAGGACTCCTCCTCCATCACGTGGCACCAGTGGCAGGTCGAGTAGCCGACGGATAGAAGCACAGGCCGGTGAAGTCTCCTGGCGGCGTCGAACGCTTCGTCGCCCCAGGAGTACCAGTTCACCGGATTGTGGGCATGCTGTCGAAGATAGGGGCTCGTCTCGAGGTAGAGGCGGTTGGTGTACTTGGGGGAGCCATCCGGGTTCAAGTGCCGGGTGCGCGGGCGCTCGCCGGCCGGCCGGCCGGCCCGAGCCGCCTGGAGCTTTCGCAGGAGGGCCTCGTCGAAGGGGGTCGCGCCGGGAAGGGGGCCACCGAAGCTCCACCGCGCCCCCTCGCCCTCGCGGGCATCGCTTGAGACCGCTCCTTTCTGGCGCGAAATAACGGTCGTCGCTTCAGCCTTCTGGCGAAGGAACGCGCCCACGGCGACGACCAGGCTTCCGAGAGCAAGGAGGATGATCGCGCTCCTTCTCGCCATCGCCGTGAGCCGTCTTTTGGTCATTCGACCGGTTTCTTCTTCTCCGTACCGTTTTCTTCGAACCAGGTAGCGCTCCTTCCCGTTGACCTTGTGGACACTGACTTCGGTTTCCTTCAATTCGTCCTTCGTCTTGCCTTGTCGAGCTTCAACTGGAGGGTCTTTTGCTGAACAGGATCCTGGATTTTGAGCCAGCCGTCGTTGCGGGCGGGCGGCCTTCTTCGCCGTCGACGCCCTGATCGCGGCGCCGAGCTCCTGCCTGGTCAGGCCAGCCTGTTTCTTGTCCGCCCGTGCTCGGATTTCTTCGGGTGCTCGGGATGCTTTTCCTGAGCGACGGCAGGTTGCGATGCGATGAAAACAGCGGTAACGATGCAGCAGCCAATAACTTTCTGACCTTCATGAGTCCTCCTCCTCATGACGCGAACGCCCGCTCGAACGTGGCCTGGACCAGGTCGTCGGCATCCGCGGCGTTCCCAGCCAGCCGGCCGGCGAAGGCGGTGATCTCTTCCAGGCTCGAGCGCCAAAACGTTGAACTCCTCCCGGGTCATCCCGCTTCCTCAGAAACGCAGACGGTCGGAGACGCCTGGGAGTTCCCCGAAAATCTGTGAACGCCCGATTACGCCGGAGAAGGGCCCGAATGCGCCGGACCTCGCCGGATGCCGCGGAATTGGCCCAGAAGCTCTTCGCGTCGGTCCGGTGGAACCGGCGCGACTGGAAGAAAGCGAAGGGTCCGGGTCACGGTTCAAGTCATTGGCTGTGGGGGAGGGACTCGAACCCCCAACCTTCCGGTTAACAGCCGGGTGTTGTACCAGTTCAACTACCCCACAACAGCGCCGCGGTTCGAAAGCGCCGCGGTTCACCCGCAGGATTTTAACCTGCCGCCTCGATGGGGCCTGAACGGCACCGCTGGTCCGCCGTGCGTGATCGTCCCGTGGCGTTAGACTTCCAACAATTCTCTTGATCCAACAGTCCCCGAACCGGAGGGCCGTGCCCCGCGCGATCTCGTCGCGGCATGCGCCTTTCTGCCGAGCCCTGACGCACGTTACTTCATGCGCGTGCACATGAGCGGGATGCTCGGTCTGGTGCTTCTGTCGGGCGTGGTCGCCGGCAGCGCGATGCGCCGCGTCGGGCTCACCCCACATGGGATTGCGGTACCCGCTCGCGGTGGTCGTGTCGTACGCCGTCTTCCTCGGTCTCGTGCGGCTCTGAGTGGCCTACGTCTGCGCCGTCTACCGACTCGGCGCGCGGCGCGGATCGTACTCGGACTCCTCGGGCTTTTCCGGCGGCGGCCTTCTCGACGACGCGCTGAGTGAGACGAGCGCGTCGGAGGAAAGTTTCTAACGCGAGACCCGGGGCGCGCGCGATCGGAGCGCGTTCCTGCCATGGCGATGCGACGGCTGCCGCCCGATGGCTCATAGACGCTCGCGCGCGGAGAAAACCGGATCGTTGCGATACATCGGTGGGGGACTGTGGGATACAGAGGAAAGCCGGGAGATGGAGAGGCTCGACTCTGACTTCCCGTCAGCCTTCCAGTCGGGCATCCAACGTGATCTTTGCCTTCAGCAGTCTGGAAATCGGGCAGCCGGTCTCGGCGGCGTGCGCCGCCTTCTGAAACGCCTCGTCGGACGCGCCGGGTATCTTCGCGACCACCTCGAGGTGCGATTCCGTGACTCCCCACCCGGCGTCCACTTTGTCGAGCGTCACGGTGGCGGACGTCCGGAGGCTTTCCGCCACCAGCCCGGCCTTGCCGAGCTCCGCCGAGAGAGCCATCGTGAAGCAGCCGGCGTGAGCGGCGGCGATCAGCTCCTCCGGATTGGTTCCCTTCTCGTTCTCGAAGCGGGTCGTAAACGAGTAGGGAGTCGAGGAGAGGATGCCGCTCTCCGTCGAGATCTTCCCTTTTCCCGCCTTCAGGTCGCCCTGCCATTGCGCCGATGCCTTCCGTTTCATGCGAAACCTCCTTGTAGGGACGCCGAGGCTAACGCACTCGTCAAGGGGCGGGAGGCGAGGGGGCAGGAGGAAGAGGCTGCGACGAAGTGACCCGACTCAGCGATAAAATGGCGGCTCTCACAAGACAGAGAACAAGACATGACGAGAAAACGATGAAGCGAATCCTGTTTCTGGTACTGGCCTCTCTGTGGCTCGCCGCTCCTGTGACCGTCGATGAGGCGTGGGCCGCCGCCATGAAGGCGAACGACCTCGATGCCGTGATGCGCTGCTACGCGCCGGATGCCGTCGCCTGGCTGCCGGATACTCTGGTGCCGAAGGCGAGCGGGAAAGCCGTGACGATGTCGGGCCGGTTTTCCGAGGTGGCCGAGAAGCGCAACGGCCGCTGGGTCTACGTCCTGGACCATGCCTCCGCGGAGCCCGCTCCGTCAGCCGCGCCCCACAACTGAAGACTGATAACTCATGACCGAGAACTCATCCTGATTCGCACTCGCGCGACGGAGCTTTTCGGAATCGAGCATCCGGTGGTTCTCGGTGGGATGGGCTCCGCCACCGGAACGGACCTGGTCGCGGCGGTGTCGGCGGCGGGCGGGCTGGGCATCATGGGTTGCGCGGGCCGCGATCCCTCGTGGATCCTCGAGGCAGCTCGAGGGATACGCGCGGCGACGGATCGCCCCTTCGGTTTGAACCTCCTTCTGTTCGAGGTTCAGGAAGAGGCGATGAGAGCCGTGCTGGAAGCAAGGCCGCGCGTGTTTTCGACGGGCTGGCCCTGGCCGGACCAGGACCTTCGCGGCTACTTCTCGCGAGCTCATGACGCGGGCTCGCTCGTCGTGCACATGGTCTCCTCCGTTTCCGAGGCGCGCCGCGCCGCCGCGGCGGGCGCCGACGCGATCGTCGCCCAGGGCACCGAGGGCGGCGGACATGTGGGCCTGATGACGACGATGGCCCTCGTTCCGCAGGTCGTTCGGGCAGTCGCCCCGGTCCCGGTGCTCGCCGCCGGCGGGATCGCGACCGGCGCAGGGCTTGCGGCGGCTCTCGCGCTCGGAGCCGAGGGGGCCCTTCTCGGTACCCGTTTTCTCGCCACGCCCGAGGCGCCGGTCGCGGCGGGTTTCAAGCAGGCGGTTCTCGATTCGGACGGCCACGACACGATGCTGACGGAGATTCCGGACATCGCCCGCGGCCGGGTGTGGCCGGGCGCCTGGTCCCGTGTCGTGCGGAACCGCTTGATCGAGGCGTGGGCGGGACGTGAAGGCGACCTTCGGGCGCGCCGCTCCGAGGCCGGCCCCGCCATGCAGAAGGCCTTTCGCGAAGGAGACGCGGGCGGAGCGCCGCTCTTCATCGGGCAGGAGGCCGGCCAGGCGGCATCCGATTGACGCGAACCGCTGGACGAAACCTTTTCAGCGCCTCACGTCTCCCGCCTCTTGCTTTTGACGCCGACGACGACGCTCCAGGTGTGGAGGAACATCAGCCGCTCCTGTCGATGGAACGGGCGCATTCCGGTCGGGGGACCGTCGTCCAACTCCGCCTGTAAGTCGCGGACGATCTGCTCCCGCGCGGCCGCGGGGGCGGAGCTCCGATCGAACCACTCTTCCAGCACGTTCGGGACATCGCGAAGAAATTTGCCGGTGATGCGGATCCCGCTCTTCTGGACGAGCTGGTCGAGCTCCGCCGCCGAGAGGGCCCGGGTGTGCGAGAGATCCCGGAGGCGTTCGAGGTCGTTGTAGTGCGCGGCGAGCTCCGGATCGTCCGGCGCGACGATGTCGATGACCGCGACCCGCCCTCCCGAGCGGCACACGCGGGCCATCTCCAGAAGAACGGCGGCCGGTTTCTGGAAATGATGGACGGAAAACCGCGTGACGACCATGTCGAACGAGCTCGGGTCGTAGGGGAGATCCTCCGCCGCCCCCTTTTCGAACCGCACGTTCGAGAGTCCCTCGCGCTCCGCGGCCTGGCGGCCGTGCTCCATCATCTCGGGCGTGAGATCGAGCCCCACCACCGACCGGACTTTCGGAGCGATCGCGCGGCTCAGGAGCCCCGTCCCGGCCGCCACGTCGAGCACGTCGTCGTCCCTGTCGAGCGCGAGGCGGTCGACCGCCCAGCGAAGGTCCTCGGAGATCGGATCCTTGCTCCAGCTCGCGGCCTGCCGGCTGAATTCCGCGCGGATGGCTTCATGCTGCCGCTGGAAGTCCGTCAGGTCTTTCGTCACGACCTGAATCATATGGGGGGAAGTTGAGAGTTGAGAGTTGAGAGTCGAGAGTCGAGAGTCGAGAGTCCGATGCTTCAACTGCCAACTCCGTTCCCTCCGGCCGCCGCCCTTCCACGTTTCCTTTCTATCGAGTCGGGCGGAGGACGGCGTTTCGGGCGCGGACTTCGACCGGGCTCGCTTGACTCTCAACTCTCGACTGACTGTCAACTCCTGACTCTCGACCTTGCGGAAGAAAGGCACCCCTGAAGCCGGCTCTGCTGATCAGGGGTCAGCTTTGCCGTGACCTGGTCCTGGACAGCGGCGATGTCGGTGTGAAGCTTCTGCGCGGCGGCATGCCTCGCGAGGACGTCCTCCCCGAGGACGGTCTTGTCGGCCCCGCCGCCGACATCCGCCTCGACCTTCCGGCGCGCCGCCTTCAGCGCTTCCCTGTCCGCCTGGAGGGAGGGCCGAACGGCGGCAAAAATCCCGTCGACGGCCGCCTTCTGATCCGAGTTCAGATCGAGGAGAGCCGCGCACCGATGCAGCGAATGAAGAGCGAAAGCGCCTCCTCCCTGCCGCGCATGGCCGGCCGCGCGGAGGCCGTCTCCCAGGAGGGCCGGAGCGGGCGCGGCGGAAGCGAGCAGAGCGAAGGCCAGAACAGAAGCGATGCGATTCAGGCGTTTCATGGGACTCCTTTTGTCGGCAACCGTTTTTCCTTACAATGGAGAGACGAGCCGCGGCGCCGGGGAGATTACGGCCCGCGCGCGTTCGGAACCGGATCCGGACGTGGTCGGCGGCGGGAATATCTGCGCCGACGCCGGCCGCGCGGGGCGACGCTAAACTGGGCCATGGACATTTCTCTCGCGATGCGGGCGCCGGGCGCGGCGATCGTCTTCCTGGTTTGGACCGCCGCCGCCTTGCCGGCGCAGACGCCTCCGGTGACGATCCGGGCGAGGTCACTCGTGGACGGCCGCGGCGGCCGGATCGACCGGCCGGTTCGCCTGACCGTCTCCGGCGGAAAAATCGTTTCGATCGAGCCGGAGAGGAAGGGTGCGGCTCGTGCCGACTACGACCTGACGGCCGCCACCCTCCTGCCGGGGTTGATCGACACGCACGTCCATCTCTCCTGGACGTTCAACGCCGAAGGCCGTCTGCACACCGAGAAAGACCCCGACACGCCCGCGCAGACGGCGCTTGCCCAGGCGGGGAATCTCTGGAGCACGCTGCAGGCGGGATTCACGACCGTCCAGAGCGTCGGCTCGGCGTCGGAAAAAGACCTTCGTGACGCGGTTTCGAGAGGCGCGCTGCCGGGCCCTCGGGTTCTCACGTCCCTCGAGCCCTTCCTGGACGAGAAGTCCACGCCGGAGGCACTGCGGCAGGGCGTGCGGGACCGCAAGAGAGAGGGCGCCGACGTCATCAAGCTCTTCGCGTCGAAAAGCATCCGCGAGGCGGGCAGGCAGACTCTGTCGTCGGAGCAGCTCGAGGCGGCGTGCGGCGAGGCGCGGAGCCAGGGGCTACGCACGCTGGTGCACGCGCACAGCCCGGAGAGCATGCGCGCCGCCGCCCTCGCCGGATGCAGCCAGGTCGAGCACGGGATCTTCGCCACGACCGAGGCGCTCGAGACGCTCGCGGCGGGGGGGACCTGGTTCGATCCCCAGATCTGCCTCGTGTTTCGCAACTACCTCGACAACAAGCCGCGCTTTCTCGGTATCGGGAACTACACGGAGGAGGGCTTCGCGACGATGGAGAGCGTGCTTCCGACGGCGGAAGCGATGTTTCGTCGGGCGCTGGCTACTCGGGGCCTCAAGCTCGTCTTCGGCTCGGACGCCGTCGCCGGCGCGCACGGGCGGAACGCGGAGGAGCTGGTCTGCCGGGTGCGAGCCGGGCAGCCGCCCCGCGACGCGATCGTCTCCGCGACGTCGGACGCCGCCCGCACGCTCTCTCTCGAGAAAGAGCTCGGCTCCCTGGCGCCCGGCATGCAGGCCGACATCATCGCTGTCGAAGGCGATCCCTATCGCGACATCACGGCGCTGACGCGCGTGATCTTCGTGATGAAGGGGGGAGAGGTGTGGCGGTACCGGGCGGGAGGCGCCGGGCCGGGAAACGGGAAACGGAAAACGGGAAACCGAAAGACGAAGACGTCGGGCGATTGAGGAACGGCTGAGAGCTGACAGCTGACACCTGACAGCTTCCCTCCCTACCGCCCCACTACTCCCAGCGGTTTCAGTTCTTTCGCCTCCAGCGCTTCCAGCTCCCCGGCGACGTCGTTCAACTCGCGCCTCAGGACCTCGACGCGATCGACCTGGTAGCGTGGAGGCCGGCCTTCCCAGCCGTTCAACGCTCCGTACACGGTGTCGAGGTGCTCGCGGATGCGCTCCTCTCCGGTGATCGCGCCTCCCTCCTTCGTCGCGACGATCTTCCGTTTGACCTCGTCGAGAGCGCGCACGGCGTCCCGCAGCCGCTTTCCGTCCGGCGACGTCTCCGCGGCCGTTTTCGCGCGCTCCGCCGCCGCCCGGCGCGCCGCGTCGATCCGGTCGACGATCGCGCTCATCTCGTTGAAGAGAGCGTGCGCCTTCATGACGGCGTCGAACTGCTCTCGCCGCTCCGCCGGGCCGTACGAGGCGCGGCGGTCCACGCCGATCTCGAGCTTCGTCTCGATCGACTGGTCGCCGCGCGTCAGCCGGACCGTGTACGCGCCGGGGGGCACGCGCGGACCCCGGGAAGCGTTGAAAGCGATCTGGGCCGCACGGGGAACCCTCGGAGGCTTGACCTGCATCCCCCACGCGACGCGATTCAGCCCGCGACGTTTCGTCGCCGAGATGGTATCGACGATCTTGCCCGTGGAATCCAGGATGTCGAGCCGGATGGGACCGAAGAGGTGCCGCGTCTTCAGGTAGTACGTCACGACGGCGCCGGCCGCCGGGTTCTGGCCGAGGAACGTCGCGTCGCCCTCCGGCCACCCGCCGTTTGCCGGCACGCGCTGCTGGACGGGGCGTCCCGGCAGAAAAGTCGCGTCTCGCGCCATCACGTCGGCGGAAAGGCTCCGCAGCGGCGTGAGATCGTCGATGATCCAGATGCCCCGCCCGTGGGTCGCGATCACGAGATCGTGATCGCGCGGATGCACCTGGAGGTCGCGCACCGCGACCCGCGGAAAGTCGTTGCCGCGGAATTGTCCCCACGTGCCGCCCCCGTCCGGGGAGATCCAGAGGCCGAGCTCGGTGCCGAGGAAGAGAAGCCCCGCTTTGACGGAGTCTTCGCGGATCACGTGCGCATACCCGCGCACGCCCCGGTCCGGTCCGGCGATGCGGGTCCAGCTCTTCCCGAAATCCGTCGTGCGGTACACCCAGGGCGCCATGTCGCCGACCGTGTGGCGGTCAAAGACGGCGTAGGCGGTGGCGGCGTTGAACCGGCTCGCTTCGACCCAGCTCACCCACGAAGCCTTCGGCAGCCCGGGGACATTGCCCGCCACGTTGTTCCAGGTCCTGCCTGCGTCGCGCGAGAGCTGCACGTTGCCGTCGTCGGTTCCCACCCAGAGGACCTTTCCGTCCAGAGGGGACTCGGAGATCGAGTAGATCGTGGTGTGCATCTCCGCCGACGAGTTGTCGACGGTGACGCCCCCCGACTGCTCCTGCTTCTGCTTCTCCGGGTCGTTCGAGGTCAGGTCGGGCGAGATGCGCTCCCACGTGTCGCCCCGGTCGCGAGACCGGAAGAGAAACTGCGCGCCGAGGTAGATCGTGCCCTTCGACGTCGGGCTCGCGTAGATCGGCGTGTTCCAGTTGTAGCGCAGCTTCTCCCTGTACCCGGCCTTCGGCTGGATGTCGCGCGCGGCCCCGGTCCGGCGGTCTATGCGCGAGATGTAGCCGCCCTGCGACTCCGCGTAGACGGCGTCCGGGTCGGTGGGATCGGGCACGGTCCAGAAGCCGTCGCCGCCGTAGAGATTTTCCCAGCGCGCGTTGCTTATTCCGCCGGGGTGCGCGGAATCTCCGACCCACGAGCTGTTGTCCTGCAACCCGCCGTACACCTGGTAGGGATCCCGGGAGTCGACGCTCACATGGTAGAACTGGGAAATCGGCAGGTTCTGGGACTTGACCCACCGGTTACCGCCGTCCTGCGAGATCCAAAGCCCGCCGTCGTCGCCCGCGATTACCGACTTCGGATTGCCCGGGTCGATCCAGACGTCATGCCAGTCGCCGTGCGACCCGCGGCCCGCGCTCGCGGAGAAACTGCGGCCGCCGTCTTCGCTCACCGTGAGTCCGCCGCCGGGCTTGAAGATCCGGTCCGGGTTGGCGGGATCGACGACGAGCCTCGCGAAATAGAACGCCCTCCAGATCATCGACTGGCTGTCATCGCGACGCTCCCAGGTCTTTCCGCCGTCGGCCGAGCGATAGAGCGCGGAGTGCTCGGACTCGACGAGCGCATAGACCACCCTGGGATCCGAGGGAGCGGTCACGACTTCGACGCGACCCCACGGCTTTGCGGGGAGGCCCGCGTTGGCCTTGTCCGTCAGCTCCGTCCACGTTTTTCCGCCGTCGGCCGAGCGGAAGAGCCCGCTGCCGCTCGCGGCCGACGGTCCGTCGCCGCCGGAGCGGAACGTCCAGCCCTTGCGTCGGAAGTCCCAGAACCCGGCGAAGACGACGTCGGGGTTTTTCGCATCGAGCGAAACGCCGGAGCAGCCGGTCGACAGATTCGATCCCTTGAGAACGAGCGACCACGTCCTGCCCCCGTCGGCCGTCCGATAGAGACCGCGGTCGGCGCTGTCGCTCCAGAGCCGGCCGGGAACGCACGCATAGACGACGTCTCCGTTCTTCGGGTGGACGATGATCCGCGCGATGTGCTCGGACTCCGGGAGTCCGGCGTTGGTGAACGTCTCGCCGCCGTCCGTCGACTTGTAGATTCCGTCGCCGATCGACACCGAGTTGCGCATCCACGACTCCCCCGAGCCCACCCAGACCGTCTTTGGATTCGAGGGATCGATCGCGATCGCTCCGATCGACTGCACCGCCGCCTTGTCGAACACCGGTTTGAAGGTGGTCCCCCCGTCGGGAGACTTCCAGACGCCGCCGCTGGCGGCTCCGACGAAAACCGTGGTCTTCCCACCCTCGGTGCGCGCCGCGACGGCCGAGACGCGGCCGCTCATCGCCGCGGAGCCGATGTTTCTCACCCCGAGGCCGGAGACGAGGCCGGAGTCGAACACCGGTTTTCCGGCGGCTGCGGGTGGAGCCGGCTTCGCCCCGGCCGCCGCAGCCGCCTGACGGGTGGGCGGGATCACGATCGAACGCACGATCGCCGAGCCCGCGGCGGGATAGCGAAAGAGGGCGTCGTCCACGTCGACGTTCGCGCCCGCGTGATCGATCGTGATCCGCGATGACCGGGGCGCTCCCTTCCGGCCCGTCTCGACGGAGAAGGGGACCCAGACGCCCTCGACCTGCTCGTAGCTTCCGAAGTCGGACTCGGTCACCTTTTCGGCGCCGCGGATGTGCACCGTGGAAATGACCCGGATCTCCAGAAAGTAGTCGGGATCCAGGAAGACTTCCTTGACGTCGCCGTCCTTCAGGGTCACGCGCAGCTTGTGCGCGGGAGTCCCGTCGACGTCTTCCATGCCGAGGTAGTCGACGCGGTGGCCCTTCTCACGCCAGCCGACCAGCGGGCCGTCGATGTCCGCGTCCTGCGCCATTTCCTTCCCCTCGTCGGCGGAGTTGCGCTGCGCGTCGCGCCGGCCCTGAAACGGGTCGAGGCTCCAGCTTTCCTTCCCATCCCAGGCGTCGACCGCGGTCAGCCCCTGAAGAGTGACCTCGGTCCGGATCATGCCGGGCCGCTTCTGGATCTGCCCCCATCCCGCCTCGATCTGCGTCTCACCGAATCCGAGGACCGCCTTGCCGGTCAGCCGCAGAGACCGCATCGCCTGCAGCCGGGATCCGCCTCCGCGCGCTTCGAGGTTCTTCGCGAGCACCTCGTCGAGAGTGAGGGCCCGGGCAGACCCCGACGCCGACAGGAAAACGGCGGCCAGAAGCGCGGAAAGAAGACGCATGGAAGAGACCTCCTGAACGGGTCGAGATTACAGGAAGGCGGTCCGCGGGGAAGAAATGGTGGCGGATGAGCCGGACGGGGGTCGGGTTTTTGTCGTTTCCCGTTTTAGTAACTGAAAACTGACAACTGACAACTGAGCTGATAGCTGGCAGCTGATCCTTCACCCCGGCGCCGCCGACACGGCCGTCGAAATCTCCGATGCCGCGCGTTCGAGCAGAACCCGGTCGGAATCGCCGAACGCCTCCAGCCGGTCGCTCTCGACGTCGATCAGGGCGCGGGTCCGCCCCGTCACGGCGTCCAGGACCGGGACCACGATCTCCGACCGCGTGCTGGCGAACGCCTCGAGATAACGGGGATCCTTCGAGACGTCGCCGACGATCACGGTCTGACGGAGGCGCGCCGCGTCTCCGCAGAGCCCGCGGGAGGCGGGGAACCGTGGATGCGACGGGGGCTCTTCGCCCCCCCAGGCCAGAAGGGAGATTTCTTTTTCGCCGACGCGGTACAGACCGACCCAGCGATAGCCGCCGGCATCGCGGAGGGCGTTCGCGACGCGCGTGAATTTCTCGGACAGCTCGCCGCTGCCATCCAGCGCGCGCCGCACCTGCTCGAGAGCTTCGGCTTCTTCTTTCACGGGCGGCATTCTAGAGCGAGGCGGAGATCGGGCGCACGGCGATGCCCGGCCCCGGGGCACGGGCTTTGCAGCCCGAGCAGGCGGCCGGGGGTCCGGCGCCCGGCTGGTTCCGGAGAGCTCAGGGTCTGGTCCTGGGCCGTCCCGAGCCCCCACCCGGGCCGGAGAGGAGGCTCGCCATGCGATCTCTGTCCCGGCGCCAGTTCCTGTACCGGTCCGCCGCCTCGCTCGCCGCCGTCGGAGCCGGAGGCCGCCTCGCTCTCGCGGGGACGAGACCCGCAAAGGACGGGCTTCCGAAGCCGGAGAAGAGCGGCATCGAACACGTGGTCGTCGCGATGATGGAGAACAGGTCCTTCGACCACTTCCTCGGATGGCTTCCCGGCGCGGACGGAATGCAGGCGGGGCTCTCCTATCCGGATCGCGCCGGCGTCATGCAGCCGACCTACCCGCTCGCGCCCGACTGGCAGGGCTGCGGCCATCCCGATCCCGACCATTCCTACGACGGCGCCCGGGTCGAGTACGACAACGGCGCGTGCGATGGATGGCTTCGCGCGGGCAGCAACGACAGGTACGCGATCGGTTACTACACGCAGAGCGATCTGCCGTTCCTGGGCCAGGCCGCGCTCGACTGGACCGTGTGCAGCCGGTATTTCGCGTCGCTCCTCGGTCCGACCTACCCCAATCGGATCTATCAGCACTCCGCGGTCACGGACCGTCTGGACGATTCCCTGACGCTCTGCACGCTGCCGACGATCTGGGATCGCCTCGCCGCGAAGGGGCTCGACGGCCGCTGCTACTTCAGCGACATCCCGTTCAACTCGCTCTGGGGCCCCAGATACGCCCCGATCACGCGGCCGTACTCGAGCTTCCTTCAGGATTGCGCCGCGGGGACGCTCCCCGATGTCGCGTTCGTGGATCCTCCCTTCAATGGAGAAGACTCCGGAACCTCGTCGGACGACCATCCGCACGGCGACATCCGCGCGGGAGAGCGCTGGCTCTACGACACGTACCGCGCCGTCACGACGGGTCCGGAATGGAAGAGCACGGTTCTCGTCATCAACTTCGACGAATGGGGCGGCTTCTTCGAGCACGTCCCGCCAACCGAAGCGCCGGACGTCAGCGCGGCCCTTCGCATGCGGGGCTTCCGCGTGCCATGCCTCGTGGTCTCGCCCTTCTCGAGCCGCGGCGCCATCGCGACGGGAACCTACGACCACACCTCGGTGCTGAAGATGATCGAGTGGCGCTGGAACTTGAAGCCCCTTTCCGTCCGGGACGCGGCGGCCAACAACCTCGCCGAGGTCCTCGACTTCTCGAATCCGAGCCTGCTCGCTCCGGACTACGCCGTTCCGGCGGTCGCTCCGGCGGCGTGCCCCTAGGAGAGAGGAGACGAGGCCGGAATCGGGAGCCGAGCGACCAGCGGGAGCGAGACGGCCGCGGTACTCCGCGGTCAACAAGATCGGGAATCGAATGGGAACCGGGGGAGGACGCGCCGCTTCTCGCCGTCCTCCCCTAGACTATCCCGCACGGAGGACGCTCATGCGCATTCTCGACGCCCGGGTCCACGGTGTGCTCGACCTCGCGACGGTGGCCGCGTTCCTTTTCGGCCCCCTCCTGTTCGGCCTCGGAGGGACGCCGGCGCTGATCTCCTACACGCTTGCGGTCGTGCACCTCCTGATGACCCTGCTGACGCGATTTCCCATGGGGCGCTGGAAGCGAATCCCGTTCGTGGTGCACGGCATCGTGGAGCTCGTCGTCGGGATCTTCCTGTTGATCCTTCCCACGATCGCCGGATACGCGCCGGGATCTCCGGCTCGCCGCTTCTACATGATCGTGGGCGCTTTCATCCTGGTGGTCTGGGCGCTGACCGCGTACGCGGCGTCGGATCGGGAGACGCGCGTCGCCTAAGTCCGGGCGGGGTGTGAGAGGAAATCGAGCATGCCGCGCGCGGCGGACAGGTAGACGGGGCGCGGTGCGATCCCATATTCGCGAAGGCAGGTCTCCACGAACTTGAAGGCGTGCTCGTCTCCCGTTCGGACCGCCCGATCGACGAGGTCGTCTGCCCGGTCCTCCTGCCGCCGGTCGAGTCGCGGCACGGGCAGCGAGAAGGCCGCATGGATTCCCGCGGCGCCCTGCCACGCGTAGCGCGCGAGGGAGCGGGCGGTCGCCGGATTCACGTGCGGCAGGAGGAGTCGCACGGCACTCGGCCCCGTGACCGTGTGAACCCAGGCGATGGCCGAGGCCCGCGTCGCATGCGCGAGGCAGGCGTCCGCGAACGCTTCCGTGACGCGCGTCAGAAAGACGGAAGGGTCGGACGACGTGTCGACCAGGTCGGCGACGCGGGAAAAGGAGGGCAGGTCGCGAAGCGCTTCGAGTTGTTCGTCGATCAGGCCTCCCGCGCGGTGCGATGCGGGAAGTGACTCGAGGGTGTTCAAAACCTCCGAGGGACTGCGAAGCGTTTCGGCGTGCTTGTGCGTCGGCCGCTCCGGAAGCCGCCGGTATCGCGCCGCCCAGTAGGCGAGCCCTTCGGCGAGCTCTCTCCCCCTCGCGGGCGACTCGGCACGCCTCATGGTGCGGGCGGCGTACGCGGCGCGCAGGACGCCGTGAAACGCGGCGGCCGAGATCCCGGGAGCCAGCCGCTCGCACCAGATCGAGACGACCTCGGTCCACGGCCGTTCGAGTAGCTCCCTTCGGAAGAACGCGGTCCAGTCCCCGACCCTGTCGTAGCGGCCGAGCGCCTCGCTCCAGTCTCCGGCGCCGATGGAACGGCGGAGGGTGGGAGCGGCGTCGAGCCCGCGCCGATAACGCTCGAGCCAGGGGACGACCGCCTCGCTCCGGCCCATGACGACGAGCGCGTCGGCGGCCATCGGGCCGTGGTTGGACAGCCCGCCGCCGTACTCAGGCCCCGTCCCCTCCAGAAGATCCAGGGCCGATTCCCGGGCGGCCTTCTCCCGTTCGGACTCGGATGGGAGAGCCTCGGGGGGGGCGATGGGGGCGTTCGTTTTTCCCGCGGGCTGCCGGGGCGGATCGAGCCCGACTGCGGAGGCGGCGGAGCCGGCGGCCTTTCCGATGATGCCGAAGAGGCCCCGCCGGGAGTAGGTCACCCGGGAATCTTAAGCGCGCGGGAAGGCGAACGGCGAAGGACGAATGGGAACGCTTCCCGCCTGGCGCCGGGCGGAAAAGCGCGGTCGCCGTCGTAATCGGAAAGGGCGGGCGCCCGTCTCCAGACTGACCGTCCGCTTCGGCCGGCGAAGCTCTGGAGGCCCGATGCCCCGATTTCGGGAAATCGGCGCGGTCGCTCGATGAAGGGGCCCAGGAAACGGGCGTCGCGGTCGCGCCGCGGGCGGGGCGCGGCGGCGGCGGACGGGGAAGACGGCGAGTGTCGAATTCCGGCGCGGCGGATGTGACGTGGAGCGTGTACAAGTCCGCGCTGCCTCCCTCCGAGACGCCCGCCCCCGCGCGGACGGCCCGCCTGAACGCCGGAGGAGGCCGCGGGGGTCAGCGCCCGTGCGCGAGCACCTCGACGCCGAGGTTCGCCAGTTCGCCCTCGACGTCGCCCGCGAAGAATCGCTGCGCATCCTCCCGGCCTCTCAACACAGCATCCAGGTGGGCGAGAGTGAGGCCGCGCACGAACAGGTGAGCGTCGTGCCCGGAACAGAGCTCCGCGACCGGACGCATCTCCTTCGGCAGCCAGGCGAGCTCGCCGCTGAACGGCATCTTTCTGACCGCTTCGTGCATCTCCTCGACCTCGTCCAGGAAGTGCATGTGGTCGGCCCGGCGCAGGATCACCATTCTCCGGGTCGCCGGAGTCCTGTCGAAGATCTCCTTCATGCCCTCGAGCGGCAGAGACGTATCGTCCTCGGCCACCAGATACAGCGTGGGGACGTCGCGACCCCATGCGAAGGCGAGGGTCGCTGGAATGATCCCGGGCTTTCGCGTCGATGCGCCGCCCGGAGCGAGAGCCACGACGGCGCGGATGCGTGGCTCGACGTCCACCGCGGCCAGGGCGGTCCAGCCGCCGAAACTGTGTCCCACGATTCCGATCCGGGAGTCATCGAGACGGATTTCGGAGTCGAAACGCGCGCCGGTCAGGAGACGATCCAGGAGGAAGCGCACGTCGGGCAGGCGGTTGGCGATCAGGGCCTCGAGGCGCGCCGCTTTCTCCTCGCTCGTTTCCCCCTCCCGGCGCGCGAGCTCCCGCGCAACCACCTCCGAATGGTCCATGGCAGCGACCACGTATCCGTGGCTGCTCAGGTGGGTGCAGAGGAAGGTCGCCATCCGCCTCGGTCCGCCGCCGTGATGGGAGAAGACGACCAGGGGATAGGTCCCCGGTTTTCCCTCCGCGTCGCGCACGGCCTTCTGGCGCCGCGGCGGACCGCCGGTCGGAACCGAAAAGGAATCCTGGGTCGCCGTCGCGAGGTCCTCGCCCGCGTGCCGGGCCGCCGCCGGATACCAAATCTCGCAGGGGAAGAGGCGGTTGCGCTCTCGATCGCGCGCCTCGATGGTTCGAACGCCTACCGGATTGCGGCCCCGCGTGAAGGGATCGTAGTCGGACCCTCCGCCCGTCATGAGAACGGCACCTCCTTTCGGCGGGATCCTGGCACAGGGCGGAGACCCCCCGAAGCGGGCCGGCAATCGGGAATCGGGAATCGGAATCGCGAACAGGGGACTCGGTTTTCGGCTCTCAACTCTCAACTCTCAGCTCTCAACTCGACTTTTGGAAAAGGCTTGACACCGCTGTGGTAATCAACACCACTTTAATGAACGATCGACCAATGACGGAAACGGACACCCGAAACCGCCTGATCGAGACCGCCGCCCCGCTCTTCCACGAGCGATATGCCGCCACCGGAGTCAGCACGATCTTCCGCGAGGCGCACGTCCACAGCGGAAGCCTCTACTCCTTCTTCGCGAGCAACGAGGAGCTTCTCGGGGCCCTCCTCGACCGCTATGTGGATCGGCGCCGGTTGCGGGATTACTTCGAACGAATGGAGAAATCGGGTGACCGTGTCGCCCGGAAAATCGAACCTCGAAAGAAAGGAGAAAGTGACCATGCAGCGATTCCGTTTCCTCCGCCTTCTTCACGTCTCGGCCGTCCTTCTCGGCGCGCTCCCCCTGATCGCCGCCCCCGCGACGACGTTCACGCAGGGCGCCGTGAAAGTCACCGAGACGCGGTCGCCCGCCAAGCGGCTCTATTTCGAGGTCGTCGTTCCGGCCACGCCGGAGCGGGTGTGGGCGGCGTTCACGACGTCGGAAGGGCTCACGACCTGGCTCGCTCCGAGCGCGAAAGTGCGCCTGGAGCTCGGCGGCGAATGGCAGGTCTCGTTCGGGTCCGGCGCGCCCTCCGGAGGAAACGTTCTGAGCTGGCTCCCGATGGAGATGCTGTCGGTCAACGCGATGGCGCCGGAGTGGTTTCCGACGGTCCGGCGGGACCGCACCATCGCCGTCTTCCGTTTCGAGCCCGTCGGCGAGAAACAGACGCGCGTCCGGCTGGCCCAGATCGGCTGGAAGGATGGGGAGGAGTGGGACAAGGCCTTTGACTACCTGGGCGAGGGAAACGCATAACTCCTGAACAGGCTCCATCATCGTTTCACCGCCGGCCCCACGGATTGGAAGCGATGAAGAGCAATCAGTAATCAGTTGTCCCCTCTGCCCCGAGCGGGAGAGGGTGAGCGGCTTGTTGGTGAAGGTGAGACTTACGCCCGATCCAGTCGAACGCGGAGTACCGCGGCCGTCTCGCTCCCGCTGGTCCCTCGGCTCTCCCGGCCCGGGTCTTGCTTTGGCGTTCCTCCATGAAAACAGTGATGATTTTTGTTCTGTTCGGCGGGCTGCTCGGTGCGATCGCGGCGTCCCTGCTCGTTCCGCCGACTCTCAGCTGGTACAACGAGTCGGGCTTTCTGTCACAGGGTCAGAACGGGCAGGTCCAGGCGCTCGTCAACATCCCGCAGGTCATCCGCTACACGACCACGCGCCTGATCAAGGGCCAGCTGATCGGCACGATCGCCGGCGCGGTCCTCGGTCTCGTCGTCGGGATCCTGGCGGCGCGCGGAGGATCGCGCCGCGCGGTGCCCGCCGCTTCGCCGTCCGTCCCCCGCCCTCCCGCCTAGGAGCAGCCCTCTCGGCGGCCGGGCCAGCGCCGGGAGATCACGGCGATGGAGACGTCGTCCTCCGGGGGCTCGTCTCCGCGGAAGACCCGCACCTCTCGAGCGAGGGCCTCCACGAGGTCGCCGGGATACAGGCCCGCTCCGGTGCGCGCGATCGCTTCGACGCGCCGCTCCTCGAACTCGATTCCCGCGGTGTCGCGCGTCTCCGAGACGCCGTCCGAGTAGAGCAGCAGCCGCTCGAGCGGCTCGAGCCTTCCCGTTTCGACGTCCCAGGTGAGCGGAGTGCGAATCCCGAGCGGGTACGCGCCCTTTCCGAGACGCCCGAGAACGTCTCCGGCGGCCGACAGCTTCAGGACCGGAGGGTGACCCGCGACGGATCCCCGGAAGGAGCCGTCCGGCGCGAGCAGGAGATAGACACAGGAGAAGAACGCGCGAGGGCCTCCCGTCCGCGAGAGGATCCGGTTCAACGCCGCGAAGACCGGTTCGGGCTCAGGGTCGATGTCGAGCTGCGTGCGAAACGCGGCGTGCGCCACCGCCATCACGAGCCCGGCGGCCATCCCGTGGCCGGAGGCGTCGCCGAACAGCACGGCCAGGCGGCCGTCGGGAAGCGAAACGAAGTCGTAGATGTCTCCGCCGACAGTATTCGCGATCTCGTTGTGCGCCGCGAGCTCCCATCCGCCCGCACCCGGCAGCTCGCGCGGAATCAGGCTGGCCTGGAGGTCCCGCGCGAGCTCGAGCTCGTCGCGGAAATTGATCTTGTCCACGAGCTCCAGAGCGAGCAGCAGAACGACGACGACCAGGGAGAGGAAGAGCCATCCGTTGTCGAGATAGAGGTGGTATTCGGTCGTGCGTACCACCCTGCCCACCTTCTCCGTCGAGCGGGAGACCGAAGGGCCCTGCAGCGCGAAGAGAAGACAGAGGAGGGCCGTGGCGAACAGAACGCGGCGCGCCGGCGCCAGCCGCCGCGAAAGCCCGAACAGGACCGCGTTGGTCGTTCGAAGGAAGCGCTTGACCCGGTTGCCTTTCCGCTCGAGCTCTTCCGCGTGGTCGGCTGTCAGCCGCGCGCGCGCGTGGCGCCACTCCCGGCCATACAGCCCCGAAATGTCCTTGCGCCCGACCGATCGGAACGTGCTCCGGGCGAGATCGAGCCAGTCGCGTCCCGACGGCATGGGGCAAGAATACGGGAGGCGGCAGGCGGAAGGGGGGAGGTGGAGGGAACCGGGGCCGGGAGCCGAGCGACCAACGGGAGCGAGACGCCCGCGGTACTCCGCGATCAGGGAGATCGGGAACCGGGATTCGAAAGAGCTGTGCGCTCAGTCCGCCTGCCGCCTTCCGTCCCTCTGGCCCGTTTCTCGCTTGACGACGGGCCATGCTGGGGCCCGATCGGTTCATGGGGCGGGGGAGGGTTCGCACCGCGCGCATGGTGGCGATGGCCGCGGACGCGCTTCAGCTCGGGATCTTTCCGCTCTTCGCCCCGGGCGCCGCGTCTCCCGTCAACGACGCGCTCGACGTGGCCGTCGCCGGAGCGATGACCTGGCTGGTGGGCTGGCACTGGGCGTTTCTCCCGTCGTTCGTGGCGGAGCTCGTGCCGGGGCTCGACCTGGTGCCGACGTGGACCGCGGCCGTGTTCTTCGCCACCCGCGGCGAGGTCGGGCGGGCTCCGAGGCCCGATGCCATCGACGCGGAGGTGATCTCCTCCGAGCCTGCGGCGCCGCCGCCGCCCCGCCGCTGAACGTTCCGCGGGCTCGGCGGACGACGCCCGCCGGGATTACGAGGCCGCGAGCGCGCGCTCGACGGCGGCTCGCGCGAGCAGACGGGTCGAATCGAGCGTCGGCAGGACCGACTCTTCGGGCCGCACGATCAGCGGAATCTCCGTGCACCCGAGGACGGCCGCGTCGCAACCGTCCTCGCGCAGCTTTCGAATCTCCTCGTTGAACATCGCCCGGGTCGAGTCCGTGAAGATGGCGTTGACGAGCTCACCGAAGATCGCCCGGTTGATCGTCTCGCGCGCGGACGCCGACGGGGTCCGCATCTCGATGCCGCGCCGTGCGAGCACGTCGCGGTAGACCGGGCCTTCCATCAGGTAGCGGGTGCCGAGCACTCCGAGGCGCCGGAATTTCTGACGTTCGGCGGCGGACGCGACGACCTCCGCGATGTGAAGCCACGGAATCGGCGATCGCGGGAGCATGCCGGGAAACGCCTCATGGACGGTGTTGTCGGGACAGATCGCGAAAGCGGCGCCGGCGCGGGCCACTTCGATGGCCCCGTCCAGGAGGAGGTCCGAGACGCCGCCCCAGTCTCCGGCCCGGATGTGCTCCATGTGTCTCGCCATCGGAATGGCCGAGAGGGTGATCCGCGGATGATCGTGCTCTCCCATCCGGGGGATGGCTTCGAGGCAGACCGTCCGATAGCAGAGGGCCGCGCCCTCCGCGCTGCACGCGACGATTCCGATGTGGGACGCCTGCATTTCGAGAATTGTATTGTCCCGATCCGTGGAGTGTCGGACCCCCATTGAGGCGCAGGCGCTGACGCCCTTTTTTGAGGCGCGCCCTACGTCGATCCGGACTGCGAATGCGAGGCAAAGACGACCTTCAACGGCCGCGGGACGCCATCGAAAACTCTTTCACTTCGACGACGATGCAGCCCTCCGGGGGCGCGAGCGGCAGGTGGAGAGTCTGGCAGAGCAACCGCAAGCCCGAGAAAGTCACCTGACAGAACTCGAAAGGAAAACTGATCACGGATAACGGATCACTGACGACCGATTGACTCCCTGCGCTTTTCCTCGAGGCCCTTCAGCCGCTTCTCGAGGTCCTCGATCCGGTCGCGGAGCCGGCGGATGTCGTCGCGCCGCGGGAGGCTGAAGGCCTGCGTGTCGAAGTCGAAATGAAAGGGGCGGGCGCGCATCTCGCGACGGATTTCGCGGCCGAACTCCCGTCCCATCCGTCCCGCGTCGCGGCCCACGTCGCGACCGACGTCTCGGCCGAAGTCGCGGAGATCGCCGAGCTCGCCGGGGAGAAGGTCCGCCTCGCGGCGCTCTTCGACCTTCACCTGGACGGTCCGGGCGGTCCGGTTGCGGACGAGCTCCACCTTCAGGGTTTCCCCAGCCTCCTTGCGCCGGACCGTCCGCGCGAGCTCCCATGCCGAGGAGACCTTTTCTCCGTCGACCGAGGTGACGACGTCGCCGACCTCGAGGCCGGCCCGGCGGGCGGGACAGTCCTTGTCGACCTCGCCGATCAGAGCGCCCGCGTCTTTCGGGGCCCCGAAGTGGGCCCGCAGGTCGGGGGTTATGTCGACGAGCCGGACGCCGATCGCGCCCCGCCCGTCCACGCGCCGGAGCCGCGCTCTCGGCCGCGCCGCCTCGACTTCGACCGTGTCTCCGTCGTCGCGGACCCGGACCCGGGATGGAGCCTCTCTGCCCTCGCGGGCCAGAATCGGAAGGGGAAGGGGCAGCAGGAAAAGAGCGGCGGCGATCATCGCGCTCAGCGAGCTTTTTCTCATTCGAACCTCCGGTTCGTTGTCGGAACCCCCTTTTCGGGGCCCTCTCAGACGGGAGACGGAGGCGGAGAGCAAAGGTTTCGGCTGAGCGCGGCGCATTAGGATTCTCTCCTTCGAGGAGGAGCCGATGACGCCGACCGATGAACGGGAGCTTTCCCGGCGGATCGCGCCGCTCGACATGGACGCGGAGGAGTTTCGGGCGGCGGGCCACGCCCTGGTCGACCGGATCGCCGGCCTGATCGGATCGTTCCGCGAGAGGAAACTCACGTCGGGAAAGCCGGCGGCCGAGCTGCGCCCGCTTCTCGGCGGAGGCGGGCTCCCCGGTCGGGGCGCGCCGGCGGAGGAAATCCTGGAAGAGGCCTCGCGGCTTCTCTTCGAGCACTCGGTCTTCAACGGCCATCCCCGATTCTTCGGGTACATCACCGCCCCCGCCGCCCCCCTCGGGGCGCTCGCGGACCTCCTCGCGGCGGCGGTCAATCCGAACTGCGGCGCCTGGGAGCTCTCTCCCATGGCCAACGCGATCGAGGAGCAGACGATCGGCTGGATCGCCGAGCTCCTCGGGTACCCGCGCGATTGCGGCGGCCTTCTCGTGAGCGGCGGAAACGTGGCCAACTTCGTGTGTTTCCTGGCCGCGCGGCGGGCCCGCGCCGGTGCCTCTGTCCGCAGCGGCGGACTTTCCGCCGGCGAACGCCGGCTTCTCGTCTATGCCTCGACCGAGACACACACCTGGATCCACAAGGCCGCCGATCTCTTCGGACACGGCACGGACGCGATTCGCTGGGTTCCCGTCGATTCGCAGCAGAGGATGGACGTCCGCGCCTTGCGGGATTCGATCGCGGCCGACCGGGCGGCGGGCGCGCGCCCCTTTCTGGTCGTCGGAGCCGCCGGCACCGTAAGCACGGGGGCCATCGATCCTCTGCGCGAGATCGCCGCGATCGCGCGGGACGAGGGATTGTGGTTCCACGCGGACGGAGCCTATGGGGCGCCGGCGGCCTCCCTCCCGGACGCGTCCGAGGACCTGAGGGCGATCTCGCTCGCCGACTCGGTCGCCGTCGATCCGCACAAGTGGCTGTACGCGCCGCTCGAAGCCGGATGCGTTCTCGTCCGGAATTCCGAGGCGCTGCCGGAGGCTTTCGCCTACACCCCTGCCTACTACGCTTTCGATCAGGGGGACGAGAACCCGCCCCCCAACTACTACGCCCTCGGTTTTCAGAACTCGCGCGGGTTCCGCGCGCTGAAAGTCTGGATGGGCCTGCGGCAGGCCGGCCGCGAGGGGTACGTGCGAATGATCGGCGACGACTGCAGGCTCGCGCGGCTCCTGGCCGAGGCCGTGAGCGGCGAGCCGGATCTGGAGCTCCTCACCTGCTCGCTCTCGATCGTCACCTTTCGCTATGCGCCGTCGCATTTGAGAACGGGCCGCCCCGAGCAGGAGGCGGTCCTGGAGCGGTGGAACGAGGCGCTGCTCGCGCAGTGCAAGACCGGCGGGGAGCTCTTCGTCAGCAACGCCCGGGTGGGCGGACGGTTCGCGCTGCGCGCCTGCATCGTGAACTTCCGCACGACACTCCCGGACGTCCGCGCGGTTCCCGGGATCGTCGTCCGGCTGGGCCGGGCGATCGCGGCCTCCGGGCCGGGCTAGCTTTTTTCGGAACGGCCTCCCGCGCGGGGGACGCGGCCCGTCACTCGCTCGGTTCCGGGACGATGTCCGTCGAGGTCGCGACCTGGAACTTCCGATAGTCAGAGTATTCGCTCAAGGCGTCGAGCCGAAGGCCCTTGAAGAGGAGCAGCCGGGCGCTGCCGGAAAACCGGGCCACCGCGGGGAGCCAGATCTCGCCGTTGACCTTGCGGCGCAGGAGGGAGGCGCGGCTCCCCTTGTGAAGGCGGGCAAGCACGCCGAGGCCGAAGGAGAGGTTGTCGACGAGCTCCGCGTCCACGCGCACGAGCTGACGGTCCTCTTCGTCGATCCAGGCGCGCCCGGCCAGCGCCTTCAGGACGCGGCCCGCCCGCCCGCTCACTTCGACGTCCGGGCGGGGCTTGAACGTCACCACGATCGCCGGCCTTCCGTCGAGCATCTCCCGACCGGCGACGGCGATGTCGTAGATCCGGAAGACCTGCCGGACGCCGGACTCCTCCCGCTGCCGCGACTGCGTCAGCCGGGCCGTCCGCTTCTTCTCCATTTCCTCCAGGGAGCCGTCGTCGGCCACCTTTTTCTCGTGCTTCCGGTCCTCCGCCGCGAGCTCGCGGGCGTCCAGGGGACGGCCATTCTTCTCGACGAGCCGCCGGTAGGTATGCCCGGGCTCGAGCGAGGGATACACCTCGTAGGTCTCCGTCTTGACCTTCCGAACGCCCCCCCGGGCGTCGAGCTCGCGCTCCGTGTGGCGTTCGGTGAACGTGTACTGATCGAGCAGGACCTCGTCGCTGTGGAGGCGGGCCCGGACGTCCTCCAGGAACGGGCCGAGCTCCGGCAGCGGTTTCTCGTCCGCGATCGAGGC
The DNA here is from genome assembly GCA_020199905.1 of Acidobacteriota bacterium. Taxonomy (GTDB): domain Bacteria; phylum Acidobacteriota; class Thermoanaerobaculia; order UBA5066; family Gp7-AA6; genus JALYUA01. The sequence goes on along the minus strand of JAIVJS010000081.1, from coordinate 48,395 downwards.
CGGACTCGAGAGGGCGGGCGGGGTGTCGCGCGCGGCCGCCGTCTGAGCGGGCGCGGACGCCCTGGCGCCGAGAAGCATCCCCGAAGAAAGCAGAAGGGTCAGGCTCTTCGCCAGCACTGAAACCGAAAACCCGGGCCTCCCCGCGGGAATTTCCGCCACTGAAAATCGCCCAGGCGCCTGTTCCTCCCGTGTCAAGCCGGCAGCTGAGAGCTGAGTGCTGAAAGCTGAGTGCTGAAAGCTGAGAGTTCAGACGCGCGGCCGCGCCTTCCTGTTGATGTTCGACAAGAGCACGGGTAACGTCGGCGGCGTCGCACAGAAGGACGCGTCATGAAGCGTCGTGAATTCCTGACCGGCTCCGCTCTGGCGCGGCCGTCCTCGCCGGTTCCCGCGTCGCACGCGCGCTCCGCCCGCAGCCTCCGGCCTCTCGGGGCGGACGATTCCAGGCCGACCGCCGGCGGTCTGACCTCGGGCATCGACCTCGCGCTGCGGGTCGTCGAGCGTTACTTCGGCCGCCCCGCCGCCGAGCGGACCGCGCGATACATGGAGTATCAGAGTCGGGGGTGGATTGCCTGAAGAGAGTTGAGCGTCGAGCGTTTTGCGAGCGTCCGGACAAACGCGGGGTGATGAGGGGACCGTTCCCGAATCCCCTCTTTCGGCCGGCGCTCCGGGAGAGGGGGAAGCGGCAGGCGAAACGAACGCTCAAGGCTCAACGCCTGACGCTCAACCTCCCTCGAATCGAGTATCTTTCCCTCGCACAGATGCCCGTCCATCGCCGCGACTTCTTCAAGCTCGGAGCGGGAGCGCTCGTTTCGGCGGCCGCCCCCGCCCGCGCCGCGGCGCGGCCCGCCCGGCGTCCCGCCCCCGCCGCGGCCGGTGAAATCAAGACCGGCGGAATCCGCCTGATCCAGGTCGATGGCAAGTACAACGTGTGGACGAAGAAGGTGGGGGAGGGCCGGATCAAGGTCCTGACCCTCCACGGCGGCCCGGGCGCGACGCACGAGTATCTCGAGTGCTTCGAGGACTTCCTCCCGCAGCAGGGAATCGAGTTCTACTACTACGACCAGCTCGGGTCGGCATACTCCGACCAGCCGGACGACAAGAGCCTGTGGACGGTCGACCGGTTCCGGGAGGAAGTCGAGCAAGTCCGCTCCGCGCTCGGCCTCGAGAACTTCTATCTCTTCGGCCACTCCTGGGGAGGGATGCTCGGGATCGAGTACGCGCTGAAATACCAGAGGCACCTGAAAGCTCTCGTGATCTCCGACATGACGGCAAGCGTGGCCTCCTACGTCACGTACATCAACGAGCTGCGGAAGAAGCTGCCGGCCGACGTCATCGCCGTGCTCGAGAAGTACGAGGCGAAAGGCGAGTTCGAGGCGCCCGAATATCAGGACGTGATGCTCAAGCGGATCTACGCGGAGCACCTGTGCCGCCTGGACCCGTGGCCGGATCCCGTCTCGCGGACGTTCAAGCACCTCGCGACGCCGGTCTACAACACGATGCAGGGCCCGAATGAGTTCGTCGTCAATGGGACGTTCAAGGACTGGGACCGGTGGAACGACCTCCCGAAGATCCGCGTTCCGACCCTTCTCCTCGTCGGGCGGCACGACACGATGAGCGTCGCCGACATCCAGAAGATGGGCCGCGCGATCCCGCGGTCGCGCGTCGGCGTCTGTGAGAACGGAAGCCACATGGGGATGTACGACGACCAGCCGGCGTACTTCCGGCACCTCCTCGGCTTCTTCCGCGACGTCGCCTCCGGCAAGATGGCGTAGGCGCCGGAACCCGCCCGGCAGCGTCAGGGGGGGATGGATTCGCAGTCCGACGTTCCCGTCACGATCATCGGCGTAGGCGGCAACGTCCGGAGCGCGAGCGTCGCGCTCTTTCCGCAGCCTGAAGTGGCGATGCGGGTGTGCCCGTCGAACTCGTACTGCTCGAGCGCGTCCTCGTCCGTTCACTCGAGGACCGCCGAGACATCATGCTTTTGGTCGCCGTATTCGGCGCCGTCGCGCTCGCCCTCGCGGCCGTCGGCATCCAGGCGGTGGATCCGGTCCGAGCGCTGAGGGGCTGCAGTTACCAGGTATCAGCTATCAGTTTCGTTTCCCGTTTCCCGGTCCCCGTCACCCCGCTCTGGCGCCGTCCGGCACCCGCCGCTCCGGCATCGCCAGCGCGGGCAGAATTCCGTCGGCGGCGCCGATGTCGAACAGCATTCCCTCGGAGATCTCGCCGGCCATCTTTCTTGACGCGAGGTTGACGACGAAGAGCGCCTGCTTTCCGACGAGCTCCATGAGGTCGGGACGTTCGAGCCGCATGCCCGAGAGGATCCGCCGGGTGTGGTCGCCGAAGTCGACCGTCAGGCGGACGAGCTTCGTCGACCCCGCGACGTCCTCCGCGGCGAGGATGCTGCCGACTCGGACGTCGATCCGCTCGAGCTCGTCCGGCCCGACGGGCGGCTTGACCGGCGCGGGAGTCATCGCGCGCGGGGATCGAGCCGGATGATCGAGAACGAGGCCCCCTGCGGGTCCGCCAGGACGGCGAATCTCCCGACGTCGGGGATGTCGGCCGGAGGCTTGTGGACCTTCCCGCCGAGCGAGCGCGCTTTTTCGGCGGAGGCGGCGCAGTCGGCCACGGCGAAATACACGCCCCAGTTCGACGGCATCGGCCCCATCTCCGGCGAGATCGGCATCATGCCGCCGACCGCCGTCTTTCCGAGATACAGCTCGGTGTAGTCGCTCTTGACGGGATCCTGCTTCGTCGACCAGCCGAAAACGTTGCGGTAGAACGCCGCCGCGGCGGCGGGGTCGCGCGTCAGGTTCTCGTACCAGCACGGCGCGCCCGGGTCATCGACGAGTGTCGCGCCGACGTGCTGCTTCGGCTGCCACGCGCCGAAAGCCGCGCCGGCGGAATCCTGCAGGACCGCCATCCGGCCGAACTCCATGACGTCGAACGGCTCGGCGTGGACCATCCCGCCGTGCTCTTTGACCCTCCGTGCCGTTTCGTCCGCGCTCTCGACGGACACGTAGCAGTTCCAGTGCGGAGGGATGCCGCGGCCGGCCTCTTCCGGTTGCATCTTGTACAGAGCGCCGATCTCCGACCCGCGCAGCCGCAGCATCGTGTAGACCATGTCGGGACCCATCGGGTTGTCGACGGCTTCCCATCCGAAAAGTCCGGCGTAGAAACGTTTCGCGTCGTTTCCGTCGCTCGTCGCAAGCTCGGCCCAGCAGAAAGTTCCGGGTTCGTGGCGTTCCTTCTTCGGCATCGTGACCTCCTCGACGGCGCGGGTGAACTTCCCGCCGCTTCCTTCGAAACCTATACTGAGAAGGTGCGCGCCGTCATCGCCTGGATTCTCCTCGCGCTCGCGGCGTCCGCGCCCCGTACGGGTCCGGCGGCCGCCCCCGTCCGGCCCGGGCGCGAGGTCGCGGTGACCTTCGACGATCTCCCGGGCGTCTCGGTTTCGAAGGCGGGCGCCTCCGGCGAGACGGCCGCGCTCGCCGCGATGACCTCCAGGCTTCTCCGGACGCTCGGTGAGCGGCATGTCCCCGCGGTCGGGTTCGCCAACACGGGAAAGCTCGGGCCGGCCGGTTCGCCGTCGCCGGAGCGGCTGGCGGTCCTCCGGTCCTGGCGCGCCGCCGGACTCGAGCTCGGCAATCACACGTTCAGCCATCCGGACCTTCACCGCGCCGGGCTGTCCGCGTTCGAACGCGACGTCGAGCTCGGCGAGCCGGACCTGCGCGCTCTCCTCGCGGAAGACGGCGGCCGGCTGCGCTGGTTCCGGCATCCTTTCCTGCACACGGGCCTGAGCCTCGGCGACAAGCAGGCGCTTGAGGCATTTCTGGCCGGACGCGGTTGCCGCATCGCCCCCGTCACGATCGACAACTCCGAGTGGATTTTCGCCAGGGCCTACTCGAATGCCCTGGACTCCTCGGCGCGCGCGCTCGCCGACCGGGTCGCGGCCGCTTACGTGCCGTACATGGAGGCGAAGTTCGCCTACTTCGAGCGGCAGTCGGCGGCCTTCTTCGGGCGCGAGATTCGCCAGGTCCTTCTCGTGCATGCGAACTCCCTGAACGCCGATCACTTCGACGAAGTCCTCGCGATGCTCGCGCGCCGCGGATACTCGCTCGTGACTCTCGACCGCGCTCTCGAGGATTCCGCCTACGCGACTCCGGACAGATACACCGCCAACAACGGAATCACCTGGCTGCACCGCTGGGTCCTGTCGGCGGGCGGCCGCGTTCTGCCGGGGGAGCCGGCCACGCCTCCCTTCGTACTCGCCGCGGCCGGCGTCGCCTCCGAGTAATCTTCGCGCCGCGCGGGCGGGCGGCTCCGCGAATGGCGTGATTCGTTCTGTCCCACCTTGAGAGATTCCGTCGCAAGCGCCGCCGTAAACGGCGCCGGGAGAGCGAGAAACCTTCCGACGCGTCGAACCTTTGCCGGAGCGGGTCGTAACAGAAGACGCGCGCCGCGCTGACGGGCGCGCCAGGGAAAACCGCTTTTCAGGAGGCACATTCATGATGCGCATGAAAGCTCTCGCGCTCTCGGCTTCGCTCCTCGTGGTCGCCGCCGTGGGCTGCTCGCAGTACAACTCCGGCGCCCCGGTCCGCGTCACCCGCAGCTCCGCCGACGTCTCCTCCTGTCAGAAGGTGACGGACGTCGACGCCGGCCGCCGGGTCGCCGACCGCGAGGTCGTCGGTGAGATCGCGAACCAGGCCCGCGACAGGGGCGCCGACACGGTTCTGCTCGCAGAAGGCGCCCGGACCGGCGCCGCCTACCGCTGTGCGTCGCCGAACGTCGCCTCGCGTTGACGCGTCGCGCGGCCGAGTCGGCCGAGAACGGGTCGCGACAATAAGAAGTCGCGGCCCGTTTCTTTCGGGCCGGGGAGGTCGCATGGGCTCATTGAAAACGGGGGAATGCGTCCGCGTGCCCGACGGGCGGCCCGGGCGGGTCCGGGCGCATCGCGCCGGGAAATTTTCCGTGCGCGTGCGCCGGAAGGGAAAGTCGACGGACGAGCTGCTGACGTTCGGCGCGGCGGATCTTCAGAGGATCGAGCCTCCCGCCGGCTGGATGAGCGCGGAGGGATACAACCGCCGGGTCGCCGCGCTGCGGCGGAGGTTCAAGGTGCCAGGAGCCGGGAAACGGGAAACGGGAAAGGGGAAAGGGAAGGCTGGCTGACTCAGTCTTAGCGCTCAACGCTCAACGCTCAACGCTCAAGTTCCCGGTCAACGCGGCTCGATGGTGAAAATGCCGCTCCCCGCCTGAACGTCGATTTTGGCGGCTCCGTCGCCGCGGCGAGAGGCGATCAGATCGCCGCTGCGCACCGTGGCGGTCCCGTCGGTGAACCCGACGTGCATGTCGCCGCGCGACGTCGCCGATTTCCGCGTCGGTGATCCGGAGGTCGCCGGAGCCCGTGTCGGGAGACAGGCTGGCTGCGTCGATGGAACCGATCCGCACGTCGCCTGAGCTGCTGTGAAAGTCGGCGCGCTCGCCCGAAAAGCAGTCCAGGATGACGTCGCCGCTCGAGAAATCCGACTTCCAGCTGCCCCGGATGTCGCCGGCCAGCACGTCGCCCGAAGAGCCGCTCCATCGGATATCGCCTTGAAGAGGATCGAGCTTGAGATCGGCGGAGGCCACGGCTGTAAGTCCCGTTCCGGGGCGATGCCCTCGGGAGAGCGCGACCTGTTACGATTTCCCCATGAGGTTTTTTCGAGCCTTGCCGGCGGTGCTTGTGGTCTCGGGGACGCTGCTCGCGGTTCCCGCGCCGTCCGGGGCGCGTGAGGCGGCCGGCCTCCCATTCATCGAGGACGACTACGGCCGGGCTCTGGCCGAGGCGAAATCGAGGGACGTCCCGATCTTCGTCGAAGCCTGGGCGCCCTGGTGACACACGTGCCGTTCCATGAGGGCGTTCGTTTTCACGGACAAGACCCTCGGGCGGCGCGCCGGACAGTTCGTCTGGCTTTCGATCGACACGGAAAAGGCGGGTAACGCCGCATTCACGCGGAAGTTTCCCGTCGAAGGGCTCCCGACCTTTTTCGTTCTCGACTCCGCGACCGAGACGCCTGTCCTGAAATGGCTGGGCGGCGCGACGGTCCCGCAGATGCAGAAGCTTCTCGACGACGCCCGTCGGACGGTCGCCGCCGGCAACCGCGGCGTCGATGAAACTCTGGCGCGCGCGGATCGTGTGTTCGGCGAAGGCCGGAACGCCGAGGCGGCACGCCTTTATCGGGAAGCGTTGAACGCGGCGCCCAGGGCCTGGCCGCGGTACGGCCGCGCGCTGGAGTCCCTCCTCTCCACGCTCGACGCGACGAAGGACGCGGAGGGTTGCGCGAGGATGGCGCGCGACGGTTTCGTCCGTCTGAAATCGACACCCTCGGCGGCGAACGTGGCGGCGAGCGGCCTCGGCTGCGCTCTCTCGATGAAGCCCGACAACCCCGCGAGGCGGGAGCTTCTCGACGCGCTGCGCGCGGACGCGCTCTCCGTCGTGCGATCGAAGCGCTCGGACGTCGCGGCGGACGACGTGTCCTCGGTGTTCCAGGCTCTCGAACAGGATCGCGAGGACGCGAAGGACGCGGCCGGACGGCGAAGCCTTCTCGAGGAGCATGCCTCGTTTCTGGAACAGCGCGCCTCGCGCGCGAAAAAACCCGAGGAGCGGGCGGTCTTCGATTCGCACCGGCTCGGCGCGTACCTCGACCTCGGGCAGCCCGAACGCGCCATCCCGATGCTCCAGCTATCGGAGAAGGACTTTCCCGCCGACTACAACCCGCCCGCCCGGCTGGCGGTCGCCTACAACGCCATGAAAAAGCGGGACGAAGCGGCGGAGGCGTCCGATCGGGCTCTCGCGAAGGCGTACGGGCCCCGCCGCATCGGCATCCTGCAGGTTCGCTCGGACATCGAGGCGGGCCGCGGAGATGCGGCGTCGTCGCGCCGTTACCTCGAGGAGGCGCTTCGAACGGCGGAGGCGCTTCCCGACGGCCAGCGATCGGACCGGACGATCGCCTCTCTCAAGAAGAAGCTCGGATCCTGACGCCGCGCCCCGCTCACTTCGGAAACGGCGAGGGGTCGATCCCGGGGATGACCCGGAGAGCGTTCCTGTAGTAGAGCTTCTTGAGAACGTCGTCGGGCAGGTCGAGGCCGTACATCTTCCAGAACGCGTGCCGCCTGCGGTAGTAGTCGAAGTACTCGTCGGACGTCTCCAGCACGCGAAAATAGACGGGATACTCCTCGGGCGCCCACGTGTCCTTGCCCATCATCACGCGGTCCTGGTAGCGCACGAACCACTCGCGCGCGAAGCGCGGCTGCCGGCCGAGCTCCGCGAGCACGGCGCCGATCTCCGTCGTCACGTTCGGAAGCCGGTCGAGAAGCTTTCCGAGGGCGGCGAGGTCGCCGCCCAGCCATCCGAGGTGCGCGTCGATGAACTGCGTGCGCGGATGCCGCGAGAAGAGGCGGTGCTGCTCGCCCATGACCTGATCCCATGTCGGGAACCGGTCGGGTGGTCGGGCGCGCTGAGGAAACTGCTTCAGCTCCAGCCATCTCTCGTTGTGCGCGTCCTGGGGCTCGAAGAAGGATCGGGGCTCGCCTGTGTGGATCAGCACGGGAACCTTCAGGTCGGCGCACTTCTCGAAAACGGCGTCGAGGCGCGGGTCGTCGACGGCGACCCTCCGGCCGGCCCGGTCCTTCACCGTCAGGCCGAAGTTCTTGAAGATCTTCAAGCCCTTCGCCCCTCCCTTCCGCACGTCCCGCTCGAACTGCGCCGCCGCGCGCTCACCCCAGGCGGCGTCGTCGATGCCGGAGAAGTCGAGGTTGGCGAACGTCACGAAGCGTCCGGGATGCCGGCCGCTCCAGTTCGCCACGCCCGCGGCGAGCGCGTCGGACGAGCCGCCGCTCAGGTTCACCATCACCCGCATGTTCATTGCGTCCATGTCCCGGACGATCCGGTCGATGTCTTCCGGACGGGCGGCCGTCTCCTGATGGTTGTGGACGTCCACGAACGGGAACCGCGCTCTCGGGACCCGGTGCTCGGGGACGACCAGGGTCGATTTCGGGTCGTATTCCTCGATGGAAAGCGTCGGCCCGGGGGAAGCCTGCCCGGCGGCGGCGCCCGGAGCGAGCAGCGCCGCCAGGATCAGAGCCCGGGAAAAGCGTGTGATGACGAAGCATCTGATCATCCCTCCAAGGTACACGACCGCCGCCGGCCCGCACGGCAGCGGGGTCGGCTGGCCCGGCGCGGCAGGGGTCAGAGCGTGCCGGCCACCGTCGGTGCGGGCCGAGAATTTCGGGGCGGGGGGTTATATGATTTTGGCGTGGCCAAGCGTCTGACAGTCATTTCGACGAAGACCTCTTCGGGCGGAGCCAAGCCTTCGAACGGAGGGAAGTCCGATCCGACCGCGCCCAAAATCAGGGAACGCAGACGGGCGCAGCGCCGGCTCTCGATCGGCCGCCGCTTGAATGAGCGGCGCACCAGCGACACGCCGTCGGAGCTCGCCGAAGACATGCGCCGGGTGAATGAGAGGCGCGGTGTTGCGCAGCGCCGCCGTCTGCTCGACCGGCGCTCGGGAATCCGGCTGCTCGACCTGACGAATATCGATCTGTCGGAGCTCGACAGCTGAGTTGAGAGTTTTGCGTTAGACCCGAATCGCACCCCGACTTTTCATTTCCCGTTTCCCGTTTCCCGTTCCCGATCTAGTTGACCGCGGAGTACCCCGGCCGTCTCGCTCCCGTTGGTCGCTCGGCTCCCGATTCCCGGCCCCAGCTCCCTGCCGCCTGCCGCCTGCCGCCTGCCGCCTGCCGCCTGCCGCCTAGCGCCTGCCGCTTACCGCTCTTTCTCTGTGCGCCCTTCCCCGGCGGAGGATCGCGTCGAGCGCCTGCCGCGCGCCGGGTCGGCCGGGGGCTTCGAGCCAGCCCGAGATCCCGATGATGACGTGGTTGAAGAACGTCAGCTCTTCGCGCCGCGCGTCTTCGAGCGGGGATGGAACGGACAGACGCTCGAGGCTTTCGCGGGCGGCCCGCGCCGCCCGGAGAGCCGAGCGGGCGTTGGCCGCCGACCGCGAGCGCTCGTACCGCTCGAGTCGCGGGAGCAGCATCGCGTCGCAGCGCTCGATGTCGGCCGCAACGGCCGGCGAAGACGCGGAAACCGCCAGAGGCGAGGCAGGAATCTGTGCGAAGAAAGCGGCTGCCGCGGCGAGAAAGACCGGCGTCAATGCGCCGGAGCGGCCGCCACGCCGGCCGCCCACTCTTCGATCGTCTTGCGGTCCGGTCCGGACAGCCGCCCCGCCATCCGGGCGGCGTGCAGGGCGACGACGGAGGCGTTGTCGAACGGCATGCGGCCGTACATCTTGCCGCCCGGCTCGTGGCAGGGGGTACAGCGCGCGGCGAGAACGGGCCGCACGGTCGACTGGAAGAGCGCGACGGAGGCGGGCGGGATCACGGCCGCGGCGGCGGGGGGCGCGGCGGCTGCCTGATCGGACGCCGTTTCTGCCGGGAGCCCGGCGGCGGCCGCGGCGCGGGGCCCCTCCCGGCGCAGGAAACCGCCGGGGTGCGTGCCTCGCCCGCAGGACGAGTCGGCGGGATGCGTGAAATGAACGACGTCCCGTCCGGAGGGCGTATGCACGTACTCGCCCTTGAGCTCGACCCGGTCTCCAGGCGCGAGATCGACCCACGTGCCCCCGCAGGTCAGGTCATGCACCACGTGCACGGGCCGCCGCGTCTCGAACGGGATGCCGGACTCCCGCCGGGGCTCTGCCGATTGCACGGAGAGAAGAAGAACATCGAGCTCTTCGAAGCTTCGGCCGTTGCGATGCCGCGTCCGCCTGGGGGCCGTCTCGACCCGGGCCATCGCGGTGACCTCTTCGTGAGGATTTCCGTGCTGAGGCCGCCGGCGGGCCGAGCCGACTGCGGGCACGGCGAGAATTCCAGCCAGGAGGATTCCGATCCAGCGGCGCGCGCGCATGGGTGTCTCCCACTATACCGAGCGGCGCCGGCTCGGTCGAAAAATCCCGCGGCCGCTGATAGCGTCGGCCCGTGCCCGACGTGCTTGCGGCGATCGACCAGGGGACGACGGGGACGCGCTGTTTCCTGTTCGACCTCTCGGGCCGCGTCGTGTCCTCGGCGTACCGGGAGCACCGCCAGATCTTTCCGTTTCCGGGATGGGTCGAGCACGACCCGATCGAGATCCGCGACAACGTCGACCGGGTGGTCTCGGAAGCGCTCGGCGGGGCGTCCGCCCTCCGCGTGCTCGCCGTCGGAATCACGAACCAGCGCGAGACCGTGGTCGCCTGGGACGGGTCGACGGGGGAGCCGGTCCACAACGCGATCGTCTGGCAGGACACGAGGACCGAGGCGGACTGCCGGGCCCTGATCGAGAGCGGCATCGAGGATCGCGTCCGCGCGCGGACCGGCCTCCCGATCCGCACGTACTTCTCGGCGACGAAGATGCGGTGGATCCTGTCGCAGGTCCCGGCGGCGCAGGAGCTCGCCGGCGCCGGGAAGCTGTGCCTCGGAACGATGGACGCCTGGACCATCTGGAATCTGACGGGCGGCGCGGCCGGCGGCGCGCACGTGACCGACCCCACCAACGCGTCGCGCACGCTCCTCTGCGCGTTGGAGACACTGGCGTGGGATCCGGAGCTCATCGACCGGTTCGAGATTCCCGCGGGCACTCTGCCGCGCATCCGGCCGTCGATCCCCGCGGAGCCGTACGGGTGGACGCTGCCGTCCGGACCCTTTGGAGCGCGCGTTCCCGTCTGCGGAGACCTCGGCGATCAGCAGGCCGCGCTCTTCGGTCAGGCGTGCTTTGCGCCGGGAGACGCCAAGAACACGTACGGGACCGGATCCTTTCTTCTGCAGCACGCCGGAGACGCTCCGGTGGCGAGCCGGCACGGGCTTCTGACGACGGCCGCGGGCGCGCCGTCGGGGTCGCGCGCCTATGCCCTCGAAGGCTCCGTCGCCGTCACCGGCTCGGCCGTGCAGTGGCTTCGGGACGGGCTCGGCATGATCGCGAACGCCGCCGAGACCGAGCCGCTGGCCCGCTCGGTTCCCGACACCGGAGGCGTCTATTTCGTGCCCGCGTTCTCGGGCCTCTTCGCGCCTCACTGGGACATGACCGCGCGCGGCGCGATCGTCGGCTTGACCCGGTTCGCGACGCGGGCGCACCTCGTTCGCGCCACGCTCGAGGCCATCGCCTTCCAGAGCCGGGAGGTGCTGGAAGCGATGCTCTCGGACACCGGGCGTGCGCCCGCGCAGCTGAAGGTCGACGGGGGAGCGACCGCCAACAATTTCCTGATGCAGCTGCAGGCCGACGTGCTCGGGCTTCCCGTCGTCCGGCCGAAAGTCCTCGAGACGACCGCGCTCGGAGCCGCGCAGGCCGCGGGCCTCGCGATCGGCGCGCATGGCTCTCTCGCCGATCTCGCGCGGCTCTGGCGCGCCCCGCGTCTCGCTCGGGACTCTCTTTCTGTCCTTCCAGTTCGCGGACCTCCTCTGGCCGATTTTCCTGATCGCGGGCTTCGAGCACGTGCGCGGGGCGCCGGGGCTGATGCCGACGAACCCGTACGATTTCTACGATTACCCGATCAGTCACAGGCTCCTGGCTTTGTTTCTCTGGGGCGCCGCCTTCGCGGGCGCGACGGCCGGGCGGCCCTCCTCCTCTTCGCCGGCGTGATCAGCCACTGGTTTCTCGATGCGCTGATGCACCGCGCCGACGTGCCCCTTTCCGAAGGGGCCGTACGTGAGCTTCGGGCTGTGGGCGTCGGTGCCGCTGCGATCGCGATCGAGGGGGGCTCTACGCGGGCGACCTAGCGGTCTACCGGTATCGAGCAGCCAGGCGGGGGCCCTCGCGACAATCAGATCCTGGAGGCGATTCGAGTCGCTCCCCGACGTAAGGCCCTGACAGGCAGGGGGCAAACGAGCTCCCGTGTGGCGCGTCACTCATTTGGTACGCCGCCGGACGGCGCCTCCGGTTATCCTCTTTGCAGAACCCCGGGAGGCATCGCCGATGCTGGAGCCCAAGGAGCTGAGTCTCGAGGATCTGGTCCGCCGGGGCCGGATTGCTCTGCGCTCGGGCCAGTACGAGGTCGCCAACGCGTGTCTGTCGGAGTATTGCGACCGGCAGATTCGCGACGAACAGCCGATCTCCGGCACCTTGCTTGCCGACTACGCGCTCGCGGTCGCCTACACGGGGGACCTCAAGGAGGCCTCCGAGATCTGTCTCTCCGCGCTGGCGCACGAGAGAAAGAACCCCGACGTCTTCGCGGCGCTCGCCCGGGTCTACGGGATGTCGGGCTCGCGCAGGAAAGCGATTGACGCCATCGAGCGGGGCCTGGCCCTCTCTCCGCGCCATCCCGGCCTCCTGGCAGTGCGCGAGGACCTCGGTGTGCGCCGTCCGCCGCCGATTCCGTTTCTCTCCCGGGACAACCGGTGGAACGTGTGGCTCGGCCGGGTCATGGGACGCGCCCGTCCCCGCCGCGGTTCGGTCGCGTAAGAGCTATCCGTTTTCAGTTTTTCAGATTCGGTTTCGGTTTCTCTCGTCCGGAATTGGAACTGATGACTGAAAACTGACAACTCACGACGTCTTATCCCGGAAGCCCACGACCCGCGAGAGCCTTCCATCGCAGGCGAGGTCCCGAAACTGGTGCCGGTCGCAAAGCCGAGCGGTCGGGTCCTTCCGCCCGCAGGAGAAACGGACGCCCGTGACACGGCTCGACGGGTCGGGACCGCACCAGCCGCCCTCCCGGGGGCGACATGGCCAGGACCTCTTCGATGTGGGCGTCGAGCGCCTCGCGGCCGTTGACGAACGCGAAGGGGTCCCTGAAGGAAGGCGCCGCGCTCCCGCCTCTACACAATCACCCGGACGCGCCCCCGGGCCGCCTCCCGTCCGGCGGCGTATTTGTCCCAGGCGCGTGCGAGGCGGTCGATTCCTTCCCGGATCTCTTCGGGCTCGGGCACGAACGCGAGGCGCAGGTGGTCGGCGAAGGAGTTGGTGGGCGAGCAGACCGGGCCGGGGAGCACCGAGACGCCGTGCCTCGACGCCACCTGCGCGAACTCGGCGCCCTGTCCCCGCGGGAGCTTCACCCAGACCGTCAGTCCGCCGGCGGGCCGCTTCCAGGACCATTCGGGGAGCCTGCGCGTGAGGCCCTTCACGAGAGCGTCGAGGCGCTCCTCGACCTGCCGCCGGCGCAGCGCTCCGACGGCCTCGGTCCTCTCGAGCAACTGCACCGCCATCATCTGTCCCGGAAGGGAGCTGCCGAGATCCTCCATCGCCTTGCGCCGCCCGAGCCGGTGCAGGATCGCCTCCGGCGCCCGCACCCAGCCGATGCGCAGGCCGCCCCAGTACAGCTTCGAGAGCGAGGCCACGGTCAGCACCGTTCCGCGCCGCGCGAACGCGGCGATCGGCGGCGGGGTCGGGGCGCCGAGCGACAGGTCCGCCAGGGTGTGGTCTTCGAGGATCGCGACGCCGCTCTGCTCCGCGAGCCGCGCGATCTCCCGCCTCTGGCGCTCCGGGAGAATCGCGCCGGTGGGATTGTGGAAGGTCGGCTGGAGATACAGGAGTTTCGCCCGGGGCCGCCGCAGGGCCGCCGCGATGCGCTCCACCGCGCCGGGCTCGCCGGCCGGCGGCACCGGGGTCATGCGCAGCCGCGACGAAGCGAACAGGTCGATCGCGCCCGGGTAGGTGGGGTCCTCGAGGATGACCTCGTCGCCCGCCGAGAGCAGGAGAGACGTCACCAGCGCGATCGCCTGCTGCGCTCCGTTGGTCACGAGGATCTCGTCCTCGCGGGTGGGGAGTCCCCGCTCCGAGAGGGTGCGCGCGAGCGCGGCGCGCAGGGCGGGCAGCCCGAGCGGCATGTAACCGTGATGGCTCGACAGGGCGGCGAGCTGACGGCGGCTCTTCGCGAAGGCGTCCGTCAGGAACTCCGCCGCTCCCGGAAGATGGGCGGCGACGAAGGAGACCGATCCCGCGGCGTGCTCGTCCGTCAGGGCTCGCAGGACCGGGTTCAACATCCCGCGGCCGGGCTCGTCGGCTCTGCGATCGCCGCGCCCCCGGGAGTCTCCCTCCCGCGGGAGCACGCGCGTGCCGCTGCCCTGGCGGCTCTCGGCGCGTTCCTCCTGCCGAAGATTTTCGTACGCAGCCACGACCGTCGTGCGGCTCACGGCGAGCGCCGTGGCGAGGGCGCGCTCGGAGGGAAGGCGGGCGCCCGCGGCGATCTCTTCGCGGTCGAGCAGCCGGAAAAGAGCCGTGGACAGCCGGACGGCGAGCGTGCCGGGGCCCGAGGCCCAGTCGCCGAGAAGGATGGCCAGCGCGTCGGCGTCGACGGAGCCCGTCCGGCCAGTCCACTCGGGGGCATAAGTGGATCTTGTGTTCATACCAATTCGCGGCAAGAGTAAACCGGACGGGGAACCGAGTCAAAGTGGAATCGAAAGTGGACTGTAGGCACACCTTTTGGAGGAGGATCGGTCATGACGACCCCGACGCCCCTGCCGGAGTACGCGTTCTTCGACGGCCGGATCGTGCCTTACCGCGAAGCGCGCGTCGGCGTGATGACCCACGGCCTGCAATACGGCACGGGTTGCTTCGGAGGGTTGCGGGGATTCTGGAACCGCGCGGAGGAAGAGCTGTTCGTCTTCCGTCCTCATGACCACTTTCAACGCTTTCTCGAGTCGGCCCGACTGCTTTCCCTGGAGCTCCCGTACTCGGTCGACGATCTCGTCGCGGCGCTGGGAAGCCTGCTGAGGCAGGAAGGCCTGCGGGCGGACTGCTACATCCGCCCCCTCGCGTTCGCGGCGGAGGAGCGCATCGGGGCGCTCGGGCTCGAGGGGATGCGGTCGGCCGTCTCGATCGTCGCGATCCCCTTCTCGAAATACATCGAGAACGACCTGGGCGCGCACGTCAAGATCTCGGCCTGGCGCCGCATCGACGACAACATGATTCCCGCGCGGGGAAAAGTCTCCGGCGCCTACGTGAACACCGCGCTCGCCAAGACCGACGCCCAGCGGGGCGGGTTCGACGACGCGATCTTCCTCGACCAGAACGGCCACGTGTCGGAGGCCTCCGCGGCAAACCTGTTCATCGTCCGGAACGGAGCGGTGGCGACTCCCCCGGTCACCGACAACATCCTGGAAGGGATCACGCGCCGCTCCATCCTGGACATGCTCCGCGAAGAGCTCGCCATTCCCGCCATCGAGCGTTCGATCGACCGCACCGAGCTCTCTCTCGCGGACGAGGTGTTCCTCGCGGGCACGGGCGTTCAGATCGTGTCGGTGACGCGCATCGACCACCGTCCGGTCGGGACGGGGCGCATGGGTCCCGTCACCGCGAGCCTTCGGAAGCTCAATGCGGAGATCGTTCGCGGCGAAGTTCCGCGCTACCGCCGGTGGTGCTGGCCCGTCTACGCCAGCGCGGCCGCCGGCGCGCCCGCTCCGGCGATCGCGCGGTGAGCGATCCGCACCCGGCCGCCGGCCCGGAAGCTGCGGCCTTTCTCGACCACTACGAGAAAGTCCGGGGTCGCACGTCGCGCGTCGTGGACTGCATTCCCGCCGACCGCCTCGAGTGGACGTGGCGCGAAGGCAAGTTCAGCCTGGGTGACCTCGTCCGCCACATCGGGGCGATCGAGCGTTATATGTACGCCGAGAACGTGCAGGGAAAACCGAGCCGTTACCCGGGACACGGCAGAGATCTCGCCGACGGCCTCGAATCCGTGCGCGCCTTCTTCGACCGGACGCACGCCGAATCCGTCGCGATCTTCCGGAATTTGAGCGACGCGGATTTCGCGGCGAAGAGCGTGACGCCCGCCGGGGCCCCCATCTCGACACGCAAGTGGCTGCGGGCCCTGGTCGAGCACGAGATCCACCACCGCGGACAGATCTACCTGTATCTCTCCATGCTGGACATCCCGACGCCGCCGATTTACGGACTCACTTCGGAAGAGGTTCGAGCCAGGAGTGTCGAGTAGCCCTCAGCTGTCAGTTCGCAGTTTCTCAGTCGGTCTGGCCCCGCGGTTCCCTTCATATAATTCCGGCCAGCGCAGAGTTGGCCGGTTGCGCCTTTGCGGCGCGAAAAGGAAGAGGAACCCTTCATGCGATCGCGCGCCGTGGTTTGCGCCCTGTTTCTGTCCCTCGCCGGGTTCTCCATGCTGCGAGCGGACGGTGCCCCCGTTGCCCCGGCGCCCGCGGTCGACATTCGCGACACGCGGCTTCTTTCGGAGCCCGCGATCAGCGCCGAGCGGATCGCGTTCATCTACGCCGGTGATCTCTGGGTCTGCGGCCGCGACGGCGGGAACGTGCGGCGGCTGACCTCGGACGTCGGCGCGGAGTCGAGTCCCGCGTTTTCTCCGGACGGACAGTCGATCGCGTTTTCGGCGCAATACGAGGGCAACACCGACGTTTACCTCGTCTCCGCGGAGGGCGGCGTGCCGCGGCGGCTGACCTGGCATCCGGCGGCCGACATCGTGCAGGGGTTCACCGCGGACGGCTCGGCGGTGCTCTTCACGTCTCCTCGCGCGGTCCACACGCTGCGCTACCGGCAGCTCTTCACGGTCCCGGTCGCCGGCGGCAACGACACCCCGCTTCCGATCCCCAACGCGGACCGCGCGTCGTATTCGCCGGACGGGCGGCGGATCGCTTACAACCCTTTGGGAGCCGCCTACCCGCAGTGGAAGCGGTACCGCGGCGGCCGGGTCTCTCGCGTCTGGATCTACGACGTGGCGACGCACGCGATCGAAAAGGTCCCGCAGCCCGCGGGGCGATCCAACGACGCCGCTCCGATGTGGCTGGGCGACACCGTCTATTTCCTGTCCGACCGCGACGGGGAATTCAACCTCTATTCCTGGGACTCCCGATCGAAAGCCGTCACCCGCCTGACGACGCACGCGGACTTCCCCGTCCTGAACGCCTCCGCGGGAGCGGGCGCGGTCGTCTACGAGCAGGCCGGATACGTTCACGTCTTCGACCCGAAGACGCGGGCCTCGACGCGGGTGGCCATCGGCGCCGCGTCGGACCTCCAGGAGACCCGGCCTCGCTTCGTCAAGGGAGCCAAGTACGTCCGATCGACGTCCCTTTCGCCGTCGGGCGCGCGCCTCGCCGTCGAGTTTCGAGGCGAGATCCTCTCCGTTCCCGCGGACAAGGGGGACGTGCGGAATCTGACGAACACCCCGGGAGCGCATGAACGATCTCCGGTCTGGTCGCCGGATGCCCGCCGGATCGCCTACTTCTCCGACGAGTCGGGCGAGTACGAGCTCTGCGTGAGGAGTCAGGACGGAAAGGGAGAGGTCGCCCGGTTCAAGCTGCCGGGCGCGGGCTTCTACGACCGCCCCGTCTGGTCCCCGGACAGCCGCAAGATCGCCTTCACGGACAACTCCTGGAGCGTCTTCTGGATCGATCTCGCGACCCGCGCGGTCAGGAAGATCGGGTCGGAATATCTCTACGGCCCGCTCAAGACGGTGTGGCCCGCATGGTCGCCGGATTCCCGCTGGATCGTGTACACCCTCGCGAACCGTACCTACATCCAGACGGTCTACGCCTACTCGCTCGAGCAGGACAAGGCGTTCGCCGTCACGGACGGCCTCTCGGACGTCTCTGAGCCCGTGTTCGACCGCAGCGGAAAGTACCTTTACCTGCTCGCGTCGACCAACGCGGGCCCGGCGCGCAACTGGTTTTCCCTCGAGAACGAGGACGTCCGCGTCACGCGGTCGATTTACATGGCGGTGCTCCGCAAGGACCTGCCCTCGCCGCTCGTCAAGGAAAGCGACGAAGAGAAGCTGACGCCCGAAGCGAAGCGGGAGAAGGAGCGGGAGAAGGGGAAGGACGACAACAGGAAGGGAGTGGCGGCGGAGGACGAGAAGCCCGCGGCCGAGTCCCCCTCTCTTCCGGCGGACAAGCCCGGGGAGGAGAAGCCCCGGACGCCCCCTCCCGTCGAGCGGGTGACGATCGACCGCGAAGGCCTCGAGTACCGGATCCTCGACCTGCCCATCCCTCCCGCCGAGATCTCGAATCTCCAGGCCGGGCCCGCCGGGCAGATCTTCTACCTGCGGGAAGTGGACGGGAAGAAAGCCCTCCAGAGGTTCGACCTGAAGAACCGCAAGACGGAGACGCTGCTGGCCGAGGCCGACGGGTACGAGATTTCGGCCGACGGCAAGAAGATTCTCTACCGCGTCAAGGAGGCGTGGGCCATCGCGGCGTCGTCGGTGAAGAAGATCGACGTCTCCGAGGGCAAGGTCAAGATGGATGCGCTCGAGGCGCGGATCGACCCGCGCGCGGAGTGGCCGCAGATCTTCCAGGAGGCGTGGAGGATCAATCGCGACTATTTCTACGATCCGAAGATGCACGGCGTCGACTGGAAGGCGATGCGCGAGAAGTACGCCGCCTTCCTTCCGCACGTCGTCGTTCGCGATGACCTGAACCGGGTCATCCAGTGGATGTGCAGCGAGTTGTCCGTCGGCCACCATCGGGGCGGAGGCGGGGATCATTTCGCGGAACCGACCGCCGTGCCCGGGGGCCTTCTCGGCGCGGATTACTCCGTCGAGAACGGGCGGTACCGGTTCAAGAAAGTCTACGGAGGTCTGAACTGGAACCCGGAGCTCCGGTCCCCGTTGACCGAGCCCGGCGTGAACGTGCGCGCCGGTGAGTACCTGCTCGCGGTCGGCGGGCGCAACGTCGCGCCGCCGGCGAACCTCTACAGCTTCTTCGAGAACACGTCCGGGAAGCTGACCGAAATCACCGTCGGCCCGGCGCCGGACGGCTCGGGGGCGCGCACGGTCACGGTCGTGCCGGTCGCGACCGAAGCCGCACTGCGCAACCGCGACTGGGTCGAGGGAAACATCCGCAAGGTGGACGCGGCGACCGCAGGGCGCGTTGCCTACATCTACGTGCCCAACACCGGCAGCCTCGGGCACACCTACTTCAAACGCTACTTCTTCCCCCAGGCGTACAAGGACGCGGTGATCCTGGATGAGCGCTACAACGGCGGCGGCAGCGTCGCCGACTACTACGTGGACCTGCTGCAGAAGCCGCTCATCGCGTACTGGGCCATGCGGTACGGCGCGGACATGAAGACGCCGAGCGCGTCGATCCAGGGCCCGAAGGCGATGATCATCGACGAGAACGCCGGCTCCGGAGGCGATCTTCTTCCCTGGATGTGGCGAAAGTTCGGCGTCGGCACCCTCATCGGGCAGCCTACGTGGGGAGGGCTGGTCGGCGTCCTGGGATTCCCGGTCCTGATGGACGGCGGGACCATCACGGCGCCGAACCTCGCCATATGGGACGCCGAGAAAGGGTGGATCGTCGAGAACGAGGGCGTCGCCCCGGACATCGCGGTCGAGCAGACGCCGGCCGACGTGATCGCGGGCCGGGACCCTCAGCTCGAGAAGGCGATCTCCGTGGTCCTGGACGAGCTCAAGAAGCATCCCGCGGCGGCCCCGGTCCGGCCGCCTTATCCGAACAAGACGCGGGCGGGGGTCTGAGGGTGCCATCGGGCCCGCCGGACGACAGCGCGCTCGCCGCCTACCTGCCGGATGCGCTCCGGCGGCTGCGCGGCCACAAGAAGCTCGTCGAGCGGGCGCTCGAGCAGGTGTCGGACGCCGACTTCTTCCGGACGATCGATCCCGAGTCGAACTCCATCGCGATCATCGTGAAGCACCTCTGCGGGAACATGCGCTCCCGCTTCACCGACTTCCTGACGACGGACGGCGACAAGCCTGATCGGCAGCGCGACCGCGAGTTTCTGGCGGAAGGGGAGACCCGCGAAGCGTTGATGGCCCGGTGGGAGTCGGCGTGGGCTCTGGCGTTCTCGGCGATCGAGCCGCTGACCCCCGCGGATCTCGGACGGACCATCCGTATCAATTCGGAGCCGCATATGGTGATGACGGCGATCACCCGGCACGTCGCGCATTTCGCGTACCACGCGGGCCAGCTCGTCTTCCTGGCGAAGCATTTTGCGGGCGCGGGCTGGCGCTCCGTGTCGATCCCCCGCGGGGAGTCGGAAGCGTGGAACGAGTCGATGCGGCGAAAGCACGGGCCGCCCGCCTGAGAGCGCTCCTCGAGCGGCTGGCGTTCTTCCTCGGTTTCCTGGCGGGCGGGATCTGGTTCTTTCTCTGCTCGGCGGCCGGCCTGCTCGCCCTCCTCGTGACGCACGGAAGCCGCAACAACGTCTTTCTGTTCGCGCGCTTCTTCTGCGGCGGCGTCGTGCGGCTGATGGGCTGGAGGATCGACGTCGACGCGGCGAAGCTTTCGGGCTCGAGGCCGTGCGTCTTCGTCTCCAACCACCAGAGCATCATGGACCTGCTGGTGTACGGCGCGATCGTCCCCCGCCGGACGGTCGCGGTCGGGAAGCGCGAGATCTCGAAAATCCCGCTCTTCGGCTGGTTTTTCCGCGCCTCGGGAAACCTCGTCATCGAGCGCGGCAACTCGGAGGCGGCCCGCGAGATGCTCGCGGCCGCCGCGCGAAGGCTGAAGGAGGAGGGGGTCTCCGTCTGGTTCATGCCCGAGGGCACCCGAAATGCCGGCCGGGAGCTCCTGCCTTTCAAGACGGGGGCCTTCCGCCTCGCGGCGGCTGCGGGCGTTCCGGTCGTTCCCGTGGTGGCGGCTCCGCTCGACGCGATCGTCGACACGGAGCGCTTCCGGTCGCGCCGCGGCCGCCTCGCCGTCCGGGTGCTCGGCCCGATCACCGTCGGCGGCGAAGAAGAGGCGATCGCTGCGGCCGCCCGCGAGACGCGGGATCGGATGCAGCGCGAGCTGGAGGCGCTGATCTCGGAGTCGCCGGCTCGCTGACGGGGCGTCCGTCCGCAAGGGGCGCGGCTGAATTTGACGGGGCGGCGCCTTTCCGGGATGCGCCTCCGGGACGCCTCCGGTTTTTTTACCCTCTCTCTGTTCCGCAGCGCGTGCACCGGGTCCGCGCCGGTTGCCCGGCGGGCGGGGAAGAAGCACGCGGCTGCGGCCTCCCCCAGAAGAACGAGCGCCACCGACGCGAACGTCACGGGATCTGTGGGACGAACGCCGAAGAGCAGGCCCGACAGGAGGCGCGTGAACAGGAGAGCCACGGCGAGGCCGAGCCCGAGGCCCACGCCGACCAGAGAGATCCCGTGGCTGAGAACCATCCGCAGCACGGACCCTGGCGCGGCGCCGAGAGCCATCCGGATACCGAACTCCTGGAACCGCTGGCTGACGGAGAACGCGAGCACGCCCGTGATCCCGGTCGCGGTGATCACGAGCGCGAGCACGGCAAAGAGGGCGGGGAGCAGCGCCGTCAGGCGCGGGGAGGCGCGGCTATTGCTGCGGACCTGCTCGAGCGCGCGGAAATGGTCCACCGGCTGGTCCGGATCCATCCCGTGCACGGTGTCTCTCGCGAGCTTTTCCAGGCTCACAGGGTTCGAGACGGTGCGGATCAGATCTCGAACTGTCGGTTCCCGTTGCCCGGTCCCCCCTCGTTCAGCGGGAAGGTCCCGGAGGTCGCGGCGGAGACGACCCCCTGCTCCATCGGCATGCGGCGGAGGAGCTGCTCGTGGAACGCGAGCCGCTTGTCCCGCGTGTCGTACTTCGAGAAGTTCAGGTCCACACGCATCGTCAGGAGCGGGAATGAGGCCGAGCCCGATCCCTGTGCCGAGAGACAAGGCGAGCGTGAAGATCAGGACCGGGCCGTCGATCCGGATCTCGGTCACGCGGGGCATGAAGCGCGTCGCGAAGGCGACTTCTCGACGCCAGCGAAGCTCTTGAGTGCCTCGCGGCGCGCGTCCTCGGGGGAGAGGCCTCGCGCGACGTTTTTCTCGATCTCCATCTCGAGATGGAAGCGCATCTCATCGTCGAGCCCGCGTTCCGCTTTCTTCGAGAAGAATTCCGGATTCCCGGCGCGATTTTCTCGTTCATGGGCGTTTCCTTTTTCGTTGGTGTCGGGGGCGTCAGGCTGTCTGGAGAACGCGGGCGACCGCCGAGGAGAAGCGCTCCCAGCTCTCGGTCTCGGTGTCGAGCTGCCGCCGGCCGGCGCGCGTCAGCCCGTAGAACTTCGCCTTCCGGTTGTTTTCGGAGACGCCCCACTCCGACTTGATCCACCCCTGGTTTTCCAGCCGGTAGAGAGCCGGATAGAGAGACCCCTGGTTGACGCGCAGGACGTCTTCGGAGACCTGCTGGATCCGCTGCGAGATCCCCCATCCGTGCATCGGGGCGGCGGACAGGGTCTTCAAGATCAGCACGTCCAGGGTCCCCTGGAGAAGGTCGGTTTTCGGGTCGGCCACGAGGTCTCCTTTTTGAGGTTCGACCGCAGTGTCGACCCGCTCCTGTCGAATGCCAAAGGGGAAGTATGTGCGGCGCGGAGGAAGGTTTTGGCGGCGGGCGCGTCTTTCCCATACTTTGCCTGATCCATCACGCGCGGGATGCGGGGAGGCGCCGCCTGGCGATCGCCCCGAAAGCGCCTGGAGCGAGGTTCGTGCCGGCGAGTCCCGTCTTTTCTACCCCGTCTTCGCCTCCTCTTTTTCATCTCCGACACCGTCGTCCTCCTCCTCCTATTCGTCATCGGACGCGTCGTCGTCCTCTTCCTCCGACTTCTCCGGCGGCGGAGGCGACAGCGGGGCGGATCCCTTTGATGCCCGCTCTCGTTGACCGCGGAGTACCGCGGCCCTCTCGCTCCCGTTGGTCGCTCGGCTCCGGATTCCCGGCCCTCGATTTCGGGCCGCTGCTGACAATTCCTCCCGGATGACACAGACTGCCGCGGCATGGCTGGCCGGGGCTCGCGGACACCGTTCATCTCCCTGCTCATCGTGGAATTCCTGATCCTCTTTTTCGCGCTGGAGCACTATTTCGCGCACAAGAGGTGGCCCGTGAAGACGCTGACGGACGACACGCGAGGGCGGGTCGTGCTGACTCCCGTCATCACGACCGTCTCCGCCCTGAGGCGAGTGCCGCGGCCCGCGCGGTCCGCCCCCGAGAGCACGCGGATCTCCCCGTGGGAGACCACGCTCTACCGCGTGCGCGCGCGGCTCATCTCGGTGCACGGGCAGCTCGACCGCGACCTCCATCTCGTCATCGCCGATCCGGACGCGCCGTCTCAGACGATTGTGGTCGAGATACCGGACCCGGCGGAGGCGCCGGGGAGCGGATTCGAGGAGCGCTTTGCGCGCGCGCGATCGGAAGTCGGCGCTCGGACCCGCGGGAAGAGGCCCGCGGGCGGATGGCCCGTCGTCGTGACCGGCGTGGGATTCTTCGACTTCACGCACTTTCAGCCCGGGGCCGCGGACAGCGGCTTCGAGCTCCACCCGGTAGTGGAGGTGGAATTCGACGACGGGAAGGGTCCGGAAATCGGGAATCGGGAATCGAAAATCGAAGAAAACCGATGACTGGCTCTTCAGGAGATTTCGTGAATCGAGTTCGCCCCGTGGCCTTACTGGCCGCCGCGCTGCTCTGGAGCGGCGCGACTTTCGCCGCCGGACAGCCGCCGGCGAAAGGGGCTGCGTCCTCGCGGAAGGCGGCCACGGGCGCGGGCGCCCTGCCGACCCTGCGGCTGCCCTCGGGAGCCTGGCCTCTCCGGTACTCCGTGATTCTCGCGATAGACCCGTCGAAGGACTCGTTCGACGGCGACATCGAGATCGACCTGCGCTTCGACCGCCCGATGCCGGTCCTCTGGTTGAACGCGCGGGAGCTTGAGATCGACTCGGCCGAGTTCACGCAGAACGGGCGAGGATCGAAGGCGGTGGTCGTCGCGGGAGGGGAGGACTTCGCGGGCTTCGCTCTCGATCCTCCCGCGGCTCCAGGCGCCGCCCGGCTGCGGGTCTCCTATCGAGGCGCGATTCAGCCGACGGGCACGACGGGAATCTTCCGGCAGAACGTGGGCGAGGACTGGTACGCCTTCACGCAGTTCGAGGCGACCGACGCCCGACGCGCCTTTCCGTGCTTCGATGAGCCTTCCTACAAGGTCCCCTGGCAGCTCACGCTGCGCATCCCACGGGGCCGGCTCGCCGTCTCGAACACCCCGATCTCGAAGGAAGCCGACGCGTCCGGCGGCGTCCGTGAGGTCGCCTTTGCCGCCACGAAACCGCTGCCCGCGTATCTCATCGCGTTCGGGGTTGGCCCCTTCGACGTCGTCGACGCGGGCCGGGCGGGCCGGCGCTCGGTTCCCCTGCGCCTCTTCGTGCCCCGGGGTCGCGGTGAAGAAGCCCGGTGGGCGAAAGAGACGTCGGGGCAGATCCTCGACCGGCTGGAATCGTATTTCGGCATCCCTTATCCGTACGAGAAGCTCGACGCGCTCGTGATTCCGCAGACGGTGCGGTTCGGCGCCATGGAGAACGCGGGCCTCATCACCTGGAACGAGAATCTCTTTCTGGCGAAGCCCTCGGAAGAGTCGGCGAGCTTCCGCCGTCTCCACGCGAGCATCTCGCTGCACGAGTCCGCGCACCAGTGGTTCGGGGACCTCGTCACGCTCGGATGGTGGGACGACACGTGGTTGAACGAGTCGTTCGCGACCTGGATGGCCGCGCGCCTGCTCAAGGACTGGAAGCCGGAATGGGAGAGCGAAGTCGCCGACGTCGCGACACGGTCCGAGACTCTCGACAAGGACACCTTGAAGAGCGCGCGGCGGATCCGGCAGCCGATTCTCTCGCCGGCCGACATCGACAACGCCTTCGACGACATCAGCTACGGGAAGGGCGGCGCCGTCATCGCCATGTTTGAGAGCTGGCTGGGTCCCGAAAAATTCCGGGAAGGCATTCGGCGGTACCTCGCGGACCATGCGTACGGCAACGCGACGTCCGCGGATTTTTTGTCCGCGCTGGAAAGGGCCGGCGGTCCCGGTATCGCGCGCGCCTTCTCGACGTTCCTCGACCAGCCGGGCTTTCCACTCGTCACGGCCGATCTGCGATGCGGCCCCGGAGCGCCTCCGCGCGTCGGCCTGCGGCAGCAGCGGCTTCTCCCCGAAGGGGCGGCCGCTTCCCGCGCTCTCTGGCACGTTCCCGTCTGCGCCCGCTACGGCGGCGCCGCGTCGGGAGAAGGGTCCGCCTGCGTCCTCCTGACGGCGTCCTCGGCAGAGCTTCCGCTGCCCGCGGCAAAGGGATGCCCCGACTGGGTTCTCGCGAACGCGCGCGAGGTCGGTTACTACCGGGTCCTCTACGCCGGCGACCTCCTCGACCGGCTGCTGCGAAAGGACGCGAGCCGGCTGACGCTCGCGGAACGCGTGGGAGTCCTCGGAGACGTCGCCGCGTTCGCCGAAACCGGCCGGATCTCGATGGCCAGGGCCCTGGCTCTCGTTTCCGGATTCGCGGCCGACCCGAATCGGGAGGTCGTCTCGACCGTCATGAAGATCGCCCGCAACGTGGACGACCATCTCGTCGCCGATTCCGTGAGGCCTCGGTACGAAAGGTTTCTGCGGGCCTCGTTCGGGGACCGGGCGCGCTCTCTCGGGTGGCAGCCGTCACCGGGAGAGACCGAAGACGCGCAGATGCTGCGGCCGCGCCTGCTCGCCCTCGTCGCCGGAACGGGGCGTGACCCGGAGCTCGGAAGGGAAGCCGCGGAGCTGGCCCGGCGGTGGCTCGCGGATCGCAACGCGGTCGACCCCGCGCTCGTGACGACCGTCCTCTCCGTCGCAGCGCGGGACGGCGACGACGGCTTCTTCGACCGGCTCGTCGCCGAAGTCCGGCGCTCGACGGAACATCGGGACCGGGACAGGATCTTCACCGCGCTCGGGGAGTTCCGGCGGCCCAACCTGAATCGGAAGGCCCTCGACCTTCTCCTCGACCCGGGTCTCGACTCTCGAGAATCGATAGCGCTCCTCTGGCGCGCGCTGGGGCATCGGGAGACGAGAGAGCCTTCGTGGCAGTTCTTCAAGACGCACTTCGACACGATCGCCGCGCGCCTTCCTCGCGAATATCTTCCCGTACTGCCACGCGCCGGCGCGGACTTCTGCGACGCCGCTCACCGCGAGGAAGTCCGTCGTTTTTTTTCGGGGCGCGCCGGAAAGATCGAAGGCGCCGCCCGTCCTCTCGCTCAGACCCTCGAGTCCGTCGACCGCTGCGTCGCCCTTTCCGGCGGGCAGCGCGCCGCCGTCGCGAGCTTCCTCCAGGGATATTGACGCGAACATGATCGCTCCCGCGTTCCTCTTCGACGGCCCGGAAGGCGCCGCGACGATCGTCCTGGCGCACGGCGCGGGCGGACCCATGGATTCGCCCTTCTTAAACGACTACGCCCGCGGGCTCGCCGGGCGTGGCCTGCGGGTGGCGCGATTCGAGTTTCCTTACATGCGCGCGCGGCGGGAGACCGGCCGGAGCGGGGCGCCCGATCGCGAGCCCGTGCTGCGCGCGGCGTGGCATGCCGCGGTCGAGTCCCTCGGCGGTGGCGCGGCCCTCGTGGTCGGAGGCAAGTCGCTCGGCGGCCGGATCGCGAGCCTCGTCGCGGACGAAGTCGGCGCGCGCGGCCTTCTGTGCCTCGGGTATCCGTTTCATCCTCCGGGCCAGCCGGAGCGGCTGCGCACGCGTCATCTCGGACCTTTGCGGACTCCCGCGTTGATCCTCCAGGGAACGCGCGATCCCTTCGGCACGCCGGACGACGTGGCGCGGTATGCGCTCTCTCCGGCGATCCAGGTCTCGTGGATCGAGGAGGGAGACCACTCGTGGAAACCCCGGGCGCGTTCGGGCCGAACGCTCGCTCAGAATCTGGAAGAGGGAGTCGAACGAGCGGTGGAGTTCGTGAAGACGCTGACGGGGTAGCTATCAGGTATCAGCTCGTTCCCGTTTCGATTCCCGATCCAGTTGACCGCGGAGTACCGCGGCCGTTTCGCTCCCGTTGGTCGCTCGGCTCCCGTCTTCCGATTCCCGATTCCCGGCCCCGGTTCGGCCCGCCTCCCGCCTACCGCCCACCGCCTGCCTAAACTATGCTCCCGTCATGGCGCGCGGGTGGGGGCGCAGCGAGGAAGACCTGGGGGCGGAGAAGGAGCATGCCCGGGAGGCGCGCCGGGCCCCGGACAGCGGCGCCCGCCGCGACTCGGAGCGCCGGACGGAAGCCCACTCGATCGGGCTCTCTCTGGCGCGCATCGAGGACCAGCTCTCGAAGACGACCAACGACGCTCGCCGCCGCGCTCTCGAATCCGCCCGGCGGGAGTTGCGAGACCGCCTCGCGGCCTTGCAGTCCTCCCCCGGATGAAGATCGCCACCTGGAACGTCAACGGGATCCGGGCGCGTCAGACTCAGTTCCACGAATGGGTCGAGCAGGAGCGGCCCGACGTCGTCTGTCTTCAGGAAATCAAGGCGTCCTCTGCGCAGGTCCCGGCGGCCCTCTGCGAGATGGAGGGCTACTGGTGTTACTGGCACGGGACGGGCGGTTACTCGGGCGTCGGACTGCACGTGTCAAAGGAGCGCTTTCCGGAGAGGCCGGCCTTCGTGCACCCGGACTTCGATCACGAAAACCGGATCGTGACGGCGCGTCTGCCCGGTGTGACGGTGGCGTCGATCTACGTCCCGAATGGAGGCAAAGACTTCCCCGCCAAGATGCGGTTCCTCCAGGCGATGGAGCGCTACGCCGCCGCCGCGCAGGCCGGCGGGGAGACGTTCGTCCTGTGCGGAGACCTGAACGTGGCCCGCGCCGACATCGACGTCCATCCGAAAGAGCGCCGGCCCGTGATCGGGCAATTGCCGGAAGAGCGGGCTCTTTTCGAAGACATCCTCGCGCACGGCCTCGTGGACGTGGGGCGCGCGCAGGATCCCGTCAACGAGGGGCTCTTCACGTGGTGGGCGCCCTGGCGCAACATGCGGCAGCGCAATATCGGATGGAGGCTCGACTACGTCCTCGCCAGCGCCGCGCTCGCGGGCCGGACCCTCGAATGCGTGGTTCGCCGGGACACGGGGACGAGCGACCACGCGCCGGTGGTTGCCGTATTTGATTGAAGCACGCGGCTTCGGGCGCTGGGCGCTGGGCGGGAGACTCGATTGCTTCTCCAGGGAACGCTCGACGCTCGACTATTCTTGACGCGGAGGCCCGATGAAGAACACCCCCGAAGGCGTCGACGCCCTCTCGATCGACCGCCGCCGGTTCCTCGCGCTGGCGGGCGTCGCGGCCGTGGTCCCCGGCGCCGCTCTGGCCGCCGTGACGGACTCGATCCCGGTCGCGCGCCGGCGGATGCTCCAGCGAAACGGATACGCGATCGACGCGGAGACGCCGCTCGATGCTCTCTCGACGTACCTGACACCGAACGACCTCTTCTTCGTGCGCCATCACTGGAATCCGCAGTACGCGGGGCACAAGGGATGGTTTCTGACGATCGACGGCGAGGTCGAGCGCCCGCTTCGACTGACGGCGCAGGATCTCCGTCGGCTGCCGCGGACAACCGTCACGTGCGTTCTCCAGTGCGCCGGAAACGGGCGCGGCCTGTACCAGCCGTTCGTTCCCGGAGTGCAGTGGAAATACGGGGCCGTCGGCAACGCCCGCTGGACGGGCGTGCGGGTCCGCGACCTGCTCGAGCAGGCGGGTCTCAAGCGGGCCGGGCATCACCTGCATACGTTCGGGAGCGACAAGCCTCCCGTTCGCACGCCGCCGTTCCACCGCAGCGTCGAGATCGAAAAGATCATGGCGGACGCGATCGTGGCGGATGAGATGAATGGAGAGCCTCTGCCGGCGCTCCACGGCGGGCCCGCGCGTTTGGTGGTGCCCGGCTGGGCGGGGGAGCACTGGACGAAATGGCTCGAGCGCCTCTCCGTCGCCGCCGAGTCGCAGAAAGGCTTTTACATGGAGACTGCGTACCGCTATCCGAAAGTCATTGGAGCTCCGGGCGTCGCCGTCCCGCCGGCCGAAACGCGACCGGTCACCGAGCTGTTCGTGAAGTCGAACGTCACGGAAGCTCCGCCTCGCGCCCGGGTCGGATCCGCGGCGCTGCTCCGCGGATTCGCATTCTCCGGAACGCCCGACGTGGCCCGCGTGGAAATCTCCGACGACGACGGCCAGTCGTGGCAGCCGGCCGACCTCGACCCGCAGCACGATCCCTGGGCGTGGCGTCTCTGGTCCTTCCGCTGGAGCCCGAAGACCGCCGGCAGGAGGACGCTGTTCGTGCGGGCGACGGACAGCGCCGGCGCGGTCCAGCCGAGAGAAGCGGCGTGGAATCCGAGCGGGTACCTCTACAACGGATGGCATTCCGCGTCGATCGAGGTGGACGCGTGAGGCGCGGGACCGCCCTCTCCGTTGTGGCGCTGACCCTGGCCGCGCTCCTCGTGTCGCCGACGGACGCGTCCGCCCGCCGCGCGAGGAAGAAAAAGTCGCCCGCGCGCAGCCGCCCCGCGGCGGCCCCCTCGTTCGATCCCCGGCTCCCGATCCTCGGCACGAAGCTGGCCGAGTTTCCGCCGGGACCGGCAAAGGCGGTCGCCGACCAGGCCTGTCTCGCGTGCCATTCCGTCGACATCGTCGCGCAGCAGCGGTTGACCGAAAAGCAGTGGGGGGCGGAGCTGACGAAGATGGCGGGGTGGGGGGCGGACTTCCCGGCCGACCGCCGCGAGGAGCTCCTCGGCTATCTCGTGAAAAACTTCGGTCCCGATGCGGCGCCATGGGAGCCGGTCGTCACCCGCCCCACGGGCCGCTGAAGGACGGTCGAGGGCTCGCGTCGAAAGGAGAGACAGCATGATGTCCGGATTCGCCAGCTGCGTCGCCACCCTCTTCGTGCTCGCGATCGTCGGTTATCCGCTGTGGAAGATCGCCGAGCGGCTCGGTTACCCGGGACCAATGAGCTTGCTCATGTACGTGCCGTTCGTGAACATCATCGTGCTCTGGTACCTCGCGTTGAATCCGTGGCCCGTCGATCGGGGGGGAATGCGGGCCGGACCGCCGGCGGCGCCTGGGGTCTAGCCGGCCGTTCCCCCGTTCCTCAGGCCCGTCCGTAGACGGGGACGTGCGCGCCGCTCACGATGCGGGCGTCGGGGCCGGCGAGAAAGAGGACGACGCGCGCGATCTCCTCGGGCGAGACCCACTTCGAGTAGTCCGTCCCCGGGCTCGCGCGCCGGTTTGCCGGAGTGTCGATCGTCGAGGGCAGAATCGCGTTCACCGTGATGCGGAACTCCACGAGCTCCGCCGCCATCGCTTCGGTGAGCTGAAGGATGGCGCGTTTGGACGCCGCGTAGGCGCCGATGCCCTGCCCCGAGCCTGCCGCCGGCCGGCTCGACACGTTGACGATGGCGCCGCCCCCGCGGCGGACCATCGGCGGCACGGCCGCCTTCGAGGCGATCACCGCGGTCTTCAGGTTCGTGTCGAGCTGCTGCTGCCAGACCGACCAGGGCGTCTCGTGCACCGGCTTTCCTCCCGCGAAGGCGCCGGCCGTGTTGACGAGGATATCGAGGCCGCCGCGGTCCTCGGCGACCGATTCCGCGTAGGCGGCCACGGCGGTCTCGTCCGTCAGATCGAGCAGCGCGCCGGAAAGCGCCTTCGCGTACACGCCGAGCGAGCGCTCCTCCCGCAGCCGTTCGAGCTCGCCCGGCTTTCGAAACGGGACCGCCACACGCGCGCCTTCGGCGAGCAGTGCGGCGACGACCGCGGATCCGAGCGCGCCCGTCCCGCCCGTGACGAGGGCCGTCTTCCCGGAGAGGGTCACTCTCGATTCCGCTGCCCGGCGGGAGACGTTTGAAGGGGGCAGTCGCGCTGAAGGGCGCCCGCGGCGAGGAACTGCTTCCAGAGGGCCGTCCAGGCTCCCCAGTTGTGAGCGCCTTTTTCGGTGAAGACGCGGCCGGCGGGCAGAGAGTCTCCGAGCAGCCGGTTGGCGGGCGCGAGGTCGTCCGACAGGCCGAATCCTACGTAGACGGGCGGCCTCGCCGCGCCCTGCGAGGTGTACGTCTTCAGCCATCCCCAGAGCTCGCGCTCGTAGTCGGCGACCGGCCGCGGGGGGCCCGGCTTCCACGACGCGAGCCCTCCCGCGCCGGCGACGAGGCCCGGCTCCGTATCTCCGAGAAAGGGAGCGAGGGCGAGAACTCCGTGAAGATCCGGATGCTCTCTCGCCATGAGAAGCCCGCCGAGCCCGCCCATCGAAATGCCCACGATCCAGATCCGCCGGGCGCCCGCGGCTCGCGCGGGGCCCACGATGTCCGTCTCGAGTCGGCCGGAAATGGTCTGCGCCTGGTAGTAGCCGAGGTGCGCGTCCGCCTCGAGAAATCTCGCCGACACCCCGGCCCGCGCGGCCATCTCGGCTAAGCGGTGCCGCCGGTACGCTCCCGGGCTGTCCCGCCGGCCGGGCAGGAAGACGACGAGGCAGGGTGCAGAGGGCGCCGGGGCGGGAGAGACGTCGGTCGCGCCCATCGGAGTCGCCGGGGCCCGCAACCGGAGACAGCCGGACGCGGTGAGCAGCGCGATCGCGAGCGCGGAAGTGGGGAGACGAAGTCGCATCGAGGAGGGGATTCTATGGGGTCGGCGCGCCGGTTCGACGCCGCTCGTATACTGGCGGCTTGCTCCTCCTGTCTCTCGCCCTTCTCCTGCTGGCGGGTCCGGCCCCGGAGGCCGCGCGTCCGCCGGCGCAGATGCAGGCGGATGAATACACGCGCTACGAGCTGCTCGGCCCGGAAACGTCGCAGTTCCGTGTCGTCTACGACGTCACCGCGACGTCTGCGGGCGCGACCCATTATTTCAATCCGATTCGAAAGGGGAGCGAGGCCTCGCGGGAGTCCGTGACGGACCGCATGAGCGGCGACGCGTTGAAGTTCGAGATCGTCTCCGCCGAGGAGGCGCGCCGCACCGGACTGGCGGACGCGGAGGCCGACACGCAATACATCCGCGTCCGGCTGCCGCGGCCCGTTCCCGCCGGCGGGCAGGTCAGGCTGCGCATCGACAAGACGTACCGCGATCCCGCGAGCTACCTCCGGGAGGGCGACGAGATCGCATTCGTGCGCTCCCTCGGCATCAAGCGCAACACCATCGTTCTCCCCGCGGGGTACGAGCTGCTGCGCTGCAACGTGCCGTCGCAGGTGCTCACGGAGCCCGGCGGGCGGATCGCGGTCAGCTTCGTCAACTCCAACCCGGAACAGGCGGCGCTATCGATCCGCGCCCGGAGGCTTCCGCAGTGAAGGCGACAGGAGCTGTCGTCTG
Source organism: Acidobacteriota bacterium (assembly GCA_020199905.1). Lineage (GTDB taxonomy): Bacteria > Acidobacteriota > Thermoanaerobaculia > UBA5066 > Gp7-AA6 > JALYUA01. The sequence goes on along the minus strand of JAIVJS010000081.1, from coordinate 16,406 downwards.
TGAGCTGTCAGCTGTCAGCCAAACGCAGACGCTCCCACGCCATCTTCTCCGGGATCAAACGAAAACTCGAGCGCGGGCAGTCAGGGGAGGCGTTGCCGGCTGGGTCCTCGCGGGACTGGCGGCCACGGCATCGCTTTCCGGGCAGGAAGATTCCGCGCGGCTGACGAACCGCGCCGCTCAGGACCGCGACATCGTCTATTCGCTCCAGCCGCCGGAAACGCACGCGTTCTCTCTCCATCACGACTACACGGAGTCGAAAGAAGGAATGGACCGGTACGTCAACGTGGTCCGCAAAGGGAGCACAGTCTCGAAACCATCCGCGGTCCTCTTGGACACGGGCGGCTCTCTGGAGACGCGCACGCTCCGGGGCGAGGAGATTACGAAGGAAAAGGTCGAGACCGGCGAGCCCGTGCGGCCGGATTCCGAGACCTGACCGCGAGCGCGATCCCCGCGACGGTCTCGGAGACGGAGGACGGGCGCATCCGGCTCCAATTCGTCAACGGCCGCCCCGACGAGATCGCCGTGCTGATCCGGGCGCGGAAACGACCCGAAAAGAAGTAGCTTCGGCGCCGGGCGCTGGGCGGGAAAGGCGAGGGAACGGCAAGACGGGATGACGTCGCATGTCCCTCCTTTCCCGTTTGCCGATTCCCGATTCGATTCCCGATCTAGTTGACCGCGGAGTACCGCGGCCGTCTCGCTCCCGTTGGTCGCTCTCCCGCCCCCGTCCGCCTTCCCCCTCCCGCCTACCGCCTACCGCGCGGTCAGGAACTTCCCCCCGCCATCCTCGTACAACCGGGCAGGAGGCTCTCATGCACGCACTTTCCAGGAGGTCCCTGCTGTTCGCGGCGGGGGTTCTCGCGGCCGTTTTCGTCCCGGCCTCGCCCGCGCCGACCCGTCAGTTCCACCGGACCCTGCCTCTTGCCGCAGACGGGCGTCTTTCGATCTCGACCTACAAGGGCAGCATTACCGTCACTCCGTGGGACCGGGCGGAGGCGGAGATCAGCGCCCGCGTCGAACCGGACGGAACGGACTCCGACGCCGATGAAAAGGTCGCTCGAACCGAGGTGCGGATCGACGGCGGCGGCGATTCGGTCCGGGTCAAGTCCGACTACGACAAGGTGCGGGAGAGGGGTTTTCTGGGCATTTTCACGTTCTCGCACGGAACCCTGCCGCTCGTTCATTACACGATCCACATGCCCGCGACGGCGCGGCTCGACATCGACGACTACAAGTCGACGACCCGCGTCACCGGGTTGCGGGCGGATCTGAAGCTGCACACCTACAAGGGAGAGGTGGTGGTCGAAGGCCTCGACGGGGCGGCGCACGTCGATACCTACAAGGGCGACGTGCGGATCTCGTTCAACCGTTACTCGCACGCGAGCCGTTTCGAGACGTTCAAGGGGACCTTCGAAGTCCGGCTTCCCAAAGACAGCCGTTTCGAGCTCGATGCGGATGGCGGGCGGCGCGGGGAAGTCGACACGGACTTCGCGGTGGCGGTCCGCACCGGGCGCCACGGCGGCGAGCGCTCCCGGGGATCGGTGAACGGAGGCGGCCCTTCGCTGCGGTTCGAATCGAGCCGCGGAAGCCTGAGGCTGCACGGGATCTAGGGAGGGAGCAACCCTCGCCCCCGGCCCGGGGGCCAGGGAAGGGTCGGGGTCCGGCTCTCGATCTCCGCCTGACGGGTCATCTTCGGCCCTCTCCCCGGCGCGGGGGGAGAAAGAGAAGGCCGCCGGGAGCTGGCGTAAGCTTTTCCGCCCCCATGATTCCGCTCTCCGACATTCGCGCCGCGGCCGCCCGCATTCTCGGGAAGGTGCACCGCACGCCGCTGCTGCGGTCCGAAACGCTGGGGCGCCGGATCGGCGCCTCGCTGTACCTGAAATGCGAAAGCTTCCAGAAGACGGGCTCGTTCAAGCCCCGGGGCGCGCTGAACAAGGTCCTCTCCCTGACGGACCCGGAGCGTGCGCGCGGTCTCGTCACGGTGTCCGCGGGCAATCACGCACAGGCCGTGGCGTGGGCCGCGCGCATCGCCGGTTGTTCCTGCGCGGTCGTGATGCCGAGCGGCGCGCCGCGGACCAAGATCGAGGCGGTCGTCGGGTACGGCGCCGAGGTGATCCTGCACGACGACCGGGCGACTCTCTTCGACCGCTTGAACGAAGTGCGTGAGGAGCGCGGCTCGACCTTCGTGCACCCCTTCGACGACCCGGTGGTGCTCGCGGGCGCCGGCACGACGGCTCTCGAGATCCTCGAGGATCTCCCGGAGGCCGACGTCGTCGTGGTGCCCGTCGGAGGCGGGGGCCTCCTCGGAGGCATGGCGTCGGCCCTCCGCTCCCTGCGCCCCGGGGTCCGCATCGTCGGCGTGGAGCTCGAGGCGGGACCGGGACTCGGCCCGGCGATCGCCGCGGGGCGCCCGGTCCCCGTCTCGCGTCCGCCCGGCACCCTCGCCGACGGCATGACGCCGCCGTTCGTCGGCGCGCTGCCGCTCGAGATCGTCCTCGAGACGGCCGTCGAAGTCGTGACCGTCTCGGAAGAGGCGATCCGGGAGGCCATGCGCCTGCTCACGACGCGCGCCAAGCTCTTCGTCGAGGGATCCGGGGCCGCGGCCACGGGAGCGCTGCTCGACGGGCGGGTGCGTGTCGCCCCCGGCGAGCGCGTCGTAGCCGTCGTGTCCGGAGGAAACGTCGATCTGTCCGCTCTCGCGGGGCTCGCGTGACTCTGCCCGACACGCCCCAGGAGACCGCCGTCGCCGCCGCGAACCTGGCGTTCTACCGGGCGCTCGAAGCGCGCGCGATCTCGGCGATCGACCTCGTCTGGTCGCACTCGGAGACGGTGTGCTGCATCCACCCGGGCTGGCACCGGCTCGACGGCTGGCGCGAGATCCGCCGCTCCTGGGAGAACATCTTCGAAAACTCGCGGCCCTGGACGGTGACGTGCGAAGACGTGCGCATCGTCATCGACGGCGAGATGGCCTGGGTGTCGTGCGTCGAGGTGATCCGGCCGTTCGGATCGACGCGCCCGGACGCGGCGGCGCGGATGCAGGCGACGAATCTCTTCGCGCGGGAGGAGGGAGACTGGAAGATGATCCACCACCACGCGTCCGCGTCGCCCGAAGACGAGACCGAAGAAGAGACTGTGAATTAACTGTCGCTTCCGCTCACTACGTTCGCTCTCGCTCCCGCACCGAGAGCCTCCTCCCTCCCTCCGGTCGGGAGACTTCTCTCGGTGCGAGCGAAATCGCCGGCCTGCCAGAACGCCACTTCGATCGCCTTTTCAACCTGCGGGAGCGAGACGGCCGCGGCACTCTGCGGTCAATTTGATGGGGATCGGGAATCGAACGCTCAACGCTCAACCTTCCTACTTTCCCTCCCGCCTCCCGCCCAGTCCGGCCATCAGCCGCGGGATCTCCGCGAGCAGCTCTCGCGGGAGGAAGCCGAGCGGGCCGATGGTCCGCGCGAGGCGGTCGCCGGCGCGGGCGTGGAGGGCGACGGCCCAGACGGCGGCCTGGTCGGGCGGCGCGCCGCGGGCGGCCAGCCCCGAGACGATCCCGGAAAGAGTGTCGCCCGAGCCCGATATGGCAAGGCCGACGTTTCCGGCGCGATTGCGATAGAGGCCGCCGCGCCGTCCGGCGATGACGGTGTCCTCGCCTTTCATGACGATGACCGCTCCGAACTCTTTCGCGGCGCGGCGGGCGGCGCCGCCCGGATCGCGGGCAATCGCGCCCTTCTGCCGGCCGAGGAGCATCGCCATTTCGCCCGCGTGCGGCGTGAGGACGGCCCGGCCCTCGAGCGACGCCAGAGGCCGGGCTCCCTTGCCGCGCAGGGGGGCGAGCGCGCCCGCATCCAGCACGACGACCGTCTTTTTTTCGGCGGCGCCGACGAGCGCGCGCAGGAGCGCCGCCGTGCCCGGCTCCTCCTCCATTCCGGGGCCCAGCAGGATCGCTCCCGCGCCTTCGGCGAGCCGGGCGAGCCGCGCGGCGCCGCGGCCGGCGAGACCGCCCGACGGCGTCTCCGGAAGTCCAGCGACCAGAGCCTCCGGCACGGCCTGCGCGACGACGGGGGCGACGGACTTTCCGACCGCGATCTGCAGCTTGCCCGCCCCGGCTCGCAGCGCGGCGGTCGCGGCCAGGATCACGGCGCCCGGCATCTCGCGTCCTCCGCCCACCACGAGCACCCGCCCGCGAGCTTCCTTGTCCCCTCCCTCTCCGGGCCGCGGAAGAGGCCAGCGCCGGAGGAACGCGTCGGTGATGAGGACGGAGTTCAGAGTTGAGAGTTGAGAGTTAAGAGTTAAGAATTGAGTTGAGAGTTCGGAGTCAGACGCCTCTCCTGGCGGTCCTCGTCATTTTCCTACGCTGAACGCTCAACGCTCAACGCTCAACTCTCGTCCCCCGGCCGAGCCGTAGAACGCGGCCACGTCCGCCGTCAGCTTCAGCAGTGACGGCTTATGGATGTACATCATGTGGCCGGCTTCGTAGTGCTGGAGCGTAACGTTCTTCCGCAGCGCGGGATCGAGGCTCAGATGGTCGATCGTGTACTCGGCCGCGAAGAATGGCGTCGCGAAGTCGTAATACCCGGCGCCGACGAACACCTTCAGGGCCTGGTTCTGGCTCATCGCGTCGCGCAGCGTCTCGGCCACGTTGACGTATCGGTTCTGCGCGTTGCCGTAGTTCCACGGCCGGACGCGGCCGGTCAGGAGCTCGTAAGGCAGGTCGTTCTCGTACTTGAGCTCCGTGCGGATGTAGTCGTTGACGGTCGAGCCATACGGACCGCGGATCGCCGCCATGCTCGGGTCATAGTCGCTCCGCTCTCCTCCCGAGTCGCGGTCGATTCCCTGGAAACGGCTGTCCAGCCGCCCGACGGTGCGGTGCTGGTCGCGCAGCAGCTCCTTTGTGAAGCGGGGCAGCGTCACGCGCAGATCGCACGCCTCGAGAAAGGCCGGGGAGAGCCCGGTCAGCCGGGCCATCTTCTGGACGATCGCCTTGCGCTCCGCGTCGGGCAGCCGCGCTCCCTTCATCAGGGCCTGCGCGTATTCCGTCGAGGCGAACTGCCGCGCCTCGTCCACGGTCTTCTGGAAGTTGGCGAGCAGCTCGGGCGCCAGCTTCTTGTAGTACCACGCGGTCGTCGTGTACGTGGGCAGGAACGTCACGAAGGGCAGGTCGTTGCCGATGTTGAAGTCGGCGGTTTGGAAATTCAGGATGCTCGAGATCAGCACGATCCCGTTCAGATACATCCCGTGCCGCTCCTGGAGGTAACCGGAGAGGCCCGCGGCGCGCGTCGTGCCGTAGCTCTCGCCCGCGAGGAACTTCGGCGACGCCCAGCGGGCGTTGCGCGTCGTCCAGAGGCGGATGAAGTCGCCGACCCACTGCACGTCCTCCTCGACGCCGTGGAACTGCTCGGGCTTCTCGCCCGGCGCCGGCCGGCTGTATCCGGTCGTGACGGGGTCGATGAACACCAGGTCCGTGAACGCAAGCCAGCTCGCCTCGTTGTCGACGAGCCGGTAGGGCGGCGGGAGCGGCTGCCCGTCGTCGGCCATGACGACGCGCCTGGGGCCCACCGCGCCCATGTGGAGCCAGACCGACGACGAGCCGGGTCCCCCGTTGAACGTGTAGGTGATCGGGCGGCGGGACGAGCCGCCCTCCCGCGCGTAGGCGACGTAGAAGACGTTGGCCTTGTGCTTTCCGGCCTCGTCTTTCATCGCCATGTATCCCGCGGTCGCCATGTAACGGAAGGGCCGGCCGTCGATCCGCATCTCGTGGTGCGTCACCGACGGCTTCTCCTCCTTCGGCTTCTCCTCGGGAGCGGTTCGCCCTTTCTCCGGCGCCTTGCCGTCCTCGGCGGGGGCGGCAGTCGGGGAGCGCTCGGCCTGCGCCGCCAGAGGCGGCGGCGAGAAGACGAGGAGCGCGCCGAGCGCCAATCCGAGAGGGGCGAGACGGGGTCGCAGCGTCATCAGGGCTCTCCTTGTTCGGCTGCGGCGGGATTATAGAGTTTTGAGTTTTCAGTTCTCAGGCCGGGAAACGGGAAAACGGGAAACGAAGGAGGCGGCGATGACGGGCGTTTCCGTCTGAAAGAGTCGCTATGGCTGAACTGATAACTGATAACTTTCTCTCCTCCATGTCGAACCGATCCCGCCGGCCACTCTCCCGCCGCGCGTTTCTCGGCGCCCTGGCGGGAGCCGCGGCGACCGCGCGGTTCGCGGCGCCTTCGAAGAAAAAGACCGGCAGCAGGATCCACGTGGCAGTCGTCGGCGCCGGCGCCTTCGGGGGCTTCACCGCCGCGGAGCTGCTGCGACGCGGCGCTCGCGTGACCCTGATCGACGCCTGGGGACCCGGCAATGCGCGCGCCAGCTCCGGAGGCGAGACTCGCGTCATCCGGGGCGTGTACGGCGCGGACCGGATCTACACGGAGATGGCGGCGCGCGCGTTCCGCCTGTGGCACGAGTACGAGGTCCGCTGGAAGCGCCCCTTCTACCGGCGGACCGGCGCGCTGTGGCTGATCGGAGACGACGGCGCCTACGTGCGTTCCTCGCTCCCGATTCTCCGGGACAACGGCTTCGCATACGAGGAGCTCGCGATCGCCGACGCGTCGAAGCGGTTTCCCCAGATCGACTTTTCGGGTATCACTTCGACGCTGTTCGAGAAGGAGGCGGGATACCTGCTGGCGCGGCGCGCGTGCGCGCAGGTCGTCGAGGGCTTCACGGCCGACGGCGGATCCTACCGGGTCGCCGCCGTCACGCCCGGCGCCATCGCCTCCGGGCGCCTGGACGGGCTAAAGCTCTCCGACGCGACGACGCTGACTGCGGACGCGTACGTCTTCGCCTGCGGTCCCTGGCTGCCCAAGGTCTTTCCCGAGCTGCTGCGAGAGACCATCCAGCCCACACGGCAGGAGGTCTTCTACTTCGGAACGCCCGCCGGAGAACGCACCTTCGACGAGGACCGTTTTCCCGTATGGGTGGAGGTGCCCCGCTTCTTCTACGGCATCCCCGGCAACGAGCGCCGCGGGTTCAAGATCGCCGACGACGGGCGGGGGGCGCCCTTCGATCCGACCGATGGAGACCGCATCGCTTCGGCGGAGGGGCTGAAGGCCGCGCGCGACTACATCGCGCGGCGGTTTCCGGCGCTCGCCAACGCGCCGCTTCTAGAAACCCGCGTCTGCCAGTACGAGAACAGCCTCGACCATCACTTCGTGATCGACCGCCACCCCGGCGCGGAAAACGCGTGGATCGTGGGCGGAGGATCGGGGCACGGGTTCAAGCACGGGCCGGCCGTGGGGGAGATCGCCGCCCGCGCCGTTCTCGGCGAGCGCGCCCCGGATCGCCTCTTTTCCCTGAGCCGGCCCCGGACCGCCAGCGCTTAAATCCGGCCATTCCACCGAAAGCGAGGAACGCGTGAAAATCTCTCTGCGCCTGGCGGGATGCGCGATCGCGGTGTCGCTTTTTCTGGCGAAGACGGCCGCCGCGCGGCCGGAGAAGCCCGCCGCTTCGGGCACCGCATTGAACGGGGCCGCCCTCGAGTACTCCCGGTTTCTTCAGAAGGAAAGCATCGGCCTGCGCATCCGCCAGGGCCTTCCCATCGACGAGCTTCCCGATCTCTCGCCGGACAAGGCAGAACGGGACGCGGCGGTCGGACGCGCGCTTCTCGCAAAGCTCGACGGGGTCCGCGTGTCGGATCTCTCCCATGAAGAGGAGATCTCGCTCGAGATGCTGCGCCGCGAGGCGCGGTGGCTCGCCGACGGCCCCTCGCGCTACTGGCTGACTTTTCCCGCGACCCCGTACACGCTGCAGTTTCTCATCCCGCAGAGCGCCTTTTCCACGCACCCGTTCCGCAACAGGGGAGACGCCGATCACTACGAGAAGCTCCTGTCGAAGTACGCGCTGTTCCTCGAGTCGCTGCAGGGAAAGCTCCGCGAGCAGTCCAGGCGCGGGATCGTGATGCCGAAACCGGAGATTCCGCTGGTGACCAGCGCGTTCGAAGCGGCCGGGCGCGAAAAGGGGGACAACCTCTTCTCCATCGCGGCCGAGCGTCTTGCGGCTCTTCCGGCGGCAGAGCGCGAGGCGTTTTCCGCCAGGGTCGCCGATCGGATCGAGAAGGAGATCCGTCCGGCGGTCCGGCGGCTCACCGAGTACCTGAACGGCGAGTACGCCGCGAAGGCGCCGGCCTCCGTCGGTCTCGCGCAGTACCCCGGCGGGCCGGAGGTTTACCGCGCGATGGTCCGCCGCACGACGACGCTGGACGTCGCGCCGGAAGAGATTCACCGGATCGGCCTCCAGGCGATGGACCAGTTAAACGCGCGGCTCGACGCCATCCGCGTGCGGCTGCGATTCGAGGGCACCCTCGCGGATTTCCGAAAGTCGCTCAAGAGCGATCCACGCTTCTATGCGAAGACGCCGGACGAAGTCGGCGAGCGGCTGATGTCGGCTCAGAACCGGATCCTGAAAAAGCTCCCCGAGTTCTTCGGCCGGACCCCCAAAGCGCCGTTCGGGGTCAAGCGGCTGGAGCCGCAACTCGAGCCCTCGATGACGTTCGGCTACTACCAGGTTCCGACGCCGCAGGACGCGAAGGGCTATTACAAGTACAACGGAACCCACCTCGAAGGGCGCAGCCTGATCGGCGCGGGATCGCTCATCTCCCACGAGCTGATGCCGGGGCACCACATGCAGATCAGCCTCCAGCAGGAAAATGCGGAGCTTCCCCAGTGGCGCCGGGAGTCCGCGATCTCCTACACGGCGTTCATCGAGGGGTGGGGCGAGTACTCCTCGTTTCTCGCGGGAGAAATGGGAATGTACGAGGACCCGTATGACCTGGCGGGGCGCCTCCTCTTCGACGCGTTCCTGACCTCGCGGCTCGTCGTCGACACCGGAATGAACCTGCTCGGCTGGCCGCGGGAAAAGGCCATGCAGTTCATGCGGGACAACACCATCCAGTCGGAGACCGAGATCGCGACCGAGACGCTCCGCTACTCGTGCGACCTGCCCGCGCAGGCCCTCGCCTACAAGATGGGGATGCGCAAGTTCGTCGAGCTGCGCGAGAAGGCGCGCTCGGCGCTCGGCCCCGCCTTCGACATGCGGCGGTATCACGACATGCTGCTGTCGAGCGGCGCCGTCCCGCTGGACCTCGCGGAGCGCAAGGTCGACTGGTTCATCGCCGAAGAAAAGAGCGCCGCCGCGAAACGCTGAAGAATCCGCCGGAGCTACGGGCCCCCGCGGTGTACCGGATCAGGGTTTCGGGGGAACGCCGAAACGGGCGGCCGCCTTGCGCGAGACCGCGCGGCGGAACCAGGCGAATCCTCCCAGGAGGCGGCCGGCGGGCCCCAGAGCCTGAGCGGCCCAGCGAGGGAAGTCGAAGCGGTCCGTCTGACGAAGGATCTTCCCCTCCGCGAGCTCGAGCTCCGAAAGGATGACGTTCACGACCGGGCCCCCGCCCGGGTAGACGTAACGCGCCGTCCACTCGACGGTCCCGCTGCCCGCTCCCGCGCGCGCGATCGTATACGACACCTCCAGCGTCTTCGATCCTCGAAGAAGCGCTGCCCACATCTTTCCGACGTCCGCACCTTCGAGTTTGAAGATCTCGTCCTCGAACCGCGCGCCGGGAGCGTAGAAGGCGGCCACCGCCTCGCCGTCCCGCCGCGCGAGCGCGTCGAAGAAGGCGGTCAGCACGGCCTTCGTCTCTTCGGAGTTCAAGACGCCATTATCCCGGGAAGGTGCCTCGCCCGGTCTTTGCGTTCGTATCTCCATCGATTCGAGATCGAGTTGACCGCGGAGTACCGCGGCGTCTCGCACCCGCTGGTCGCTCGGCTCCCGTTTCCCGATTCCCGCCCCGCCCGCTATGCTCCGCGGGGATGCGTGTCCTCGTCGTCGGCGGGACGGGGTTTCTCGGGCCGCGGGTTGTGACGCGGCTGTCCAACCTCGGACATCACGTCACCGTCTACCACCGCGGCGAGCACGAGGCCCGTCTCCCGTTCGGCGTCCGGCACGTCCACGCCGCGGGCGCCGCGCCGCCGATCGTCTCCTTTCCCGACGAGCTGACCGAGCTCGCCTGGGACGTCGTGCTGGCGATGGCGCCGATCGGCGAGGCGGACTCCTCGGCCCTGATGCGGACCTTCCTCGGGATCGCGCGCCGCCTGGTCGCGCTCTCGAGCGGCGACGTGTACCGCGCTTACGGCGTCTTTTCCGGAAGCGAGTCCGGCCCTCCGGACCCGCGGCCGTTGGACGAAGATTCCGCTCTGCGGGAGAAGCTCTTCCCGTACCGGGGGATGCCGGGCCTGCCGGACCATCTCGCGGATTACGACAAGATCCTCGTCGAGCGGATCGTCCGGTCGGACCCCGCGATGCCGGGGACCATCCTTCGCCTCCCGGCGGTCTACGGCCCCGGGGATCGTCAGCACCGTTTCGGCGCGACGTGTCGCCGGATCGCAGATCGCCGTCCCGCGATCCTCTTCGGCAGGGCGCAGGCCGCTTTCCGCTGGACGCACGGCTTCGTGGACGACGTGGCCGAGGCGATCGTGCTCGCCGTCACGACCGAGAGGGCGCGCGGCCGCGTGTACAACGTGGGAGAGGAGACGACGCCGACGATGGCGGAAAGGGTAGAGGCGTTCGGCCGGGCGCTCGAATGGGAGGGCCGCGTCGTCGCGCTCGACGAAGCGCGGCTGCCCCCGCATCTGGCGACCCCCGGGAATTTCGACCAGCCCATCTCCTATGACACCGGCCGGATCCGGCGGGAGCTCGACTGGCGCGAGATCACCCCTCCGGACACCGCCTTCCGGAGGACCGCCGAGTGGGAGAAGGAAAGCGGCGTTGGCACGCCGTCTCCTGACTATGCCCTCGAGGACGCCGCGGTGGCCGCGGCCGCGGTGCCGAGCCGGCGCCCGTGAGCGGAAAGGAAGGACGGCCGGAGCCGCCGGACGCCGACGCGCTCCCTTTTCCCGACAGCCTCTGTCACAGCTGCGCGGCGCCCCCGAAGTACATCCGAACCCCGAGGTCGGTCTTCCTCTTCTGCCCGATTTTCCGGCGATACCCGCCCCAGCCGGTGGTGGCTTGCCCGAGGTATCTGCCGATGAGAAAGGGTTGAGCGGCGAGCGTCGACCGTTGAGACTCTCAACTCCAGACTCTCCACTCTGAACTCTGAACTCTGAATTCAGAACTCCCAACTCCGTTCGGGTGGCACCGCCCTTGCTCCGTTTTCTCCTGCGGCAGAGCCTCTTTCACGACGATCGGGGCCCCGTAATCATTCAACATTAAGGGGGAACAGATGACGAAGAGACTTTCACTTTTCGTGGCCGCCGCGGCGGCGGGTGCTCTCGTTCTGGGCTCGGCTCGTGCGGCCGCGCAGAGCCAGGGCACGACCGGGACGAGCGGCACGCCGGACCCGGCCAAGAGCGCCGGGATGGGCTCGAGCGCGATGGGCGGATCCTCCGCGAAGAGCGCGGATTCGAAGTTCGTGATGGACGCGGCCAAGGGCGGAATGGCCGAGGTGGAGATGGGCCGGATGGCGGCCGACAAGGCGTCCAACGCGGACGTCAAACAGTTCGGCCAGAAGATGGTTGACGATCACTCGAAGGCCATCGACGAGTTGAAGCAGGTCGCGACCGCGAAGGGGATGACGCTTCCGAGCGCGGTCGATCCGGCGCACAAGGCCGCGATGGACAAGATGGCGAAGCTCTCCGGCGCCGCATTCGACAAGGCGTACGTCGCGGACATGGTCAAGGACCACAAGAAGGACGTCGCCGATTTCAAGAAGGAAGCGAGCAGCGGCAAGGACCCGGACGTGAAAGCCTTCGCGAGCAAGACGCTCCCCACTCTTCAGGAGCACCTCAAGATGATCCAGGATCTGAACGCGAAGATGGCCGGCAGGACTGCGCGCTCGACGTCCGGCGGATCGAAGTAAGAGAAGTCAGAATCGAGGCTCGGCCCGGAAGCAGCACCGCTTGCCGCCCGAACTCCCGGAGCCGCAGGCGAAACCTGCGCTCCGGGTTTTTTTTGTCCGGGGAGTTTCTTCCGGGTTCGGGTGAGACCTTCGTTTCCCGTTTCCCGTTTCCCGTTTCCCGTTTCCCGTTTCCCGACTTTCCGTCACCTTCCCGACTGAAGGTCCGACGGCAACCTCGGCGACGAGAGCAGTTTCGCGAACGCCTTCCAGCGCCGTTCCGGCTGATCGGCCGTTCCTCCCTGCCCCTCGATCCACTTCCGGACCAGATCTTTCCCCAGGTTGTAGTTGATGACGTAGCTGCGATACTGGTCGATGAACCGCACGCGCTGCTCCGCGCGGGGGCGCGCCATCAGCCCGTACTCCTCGAGCCAGTCGGCCGCCTGCTTCGCGTCGATCTCCCCGTTCAAGTACCGGCGCGCGGCCTCGTTCCCCGCGTAACTCAGCCTGTCCGCCAGCCTCTGCACCTCGGCGTACTTCGCCGCCCGGGTCGGATCGAGGCCGGCGAGCGGGTAGAGCACTTCCGTCTCGAATCGCGTCCGTTCCGGGCCGGGGAACGCGACCTCGATCCCGAAATTCGCGCTGCCCTCCGCGATGAGCGACTGCGGAGAGAAGAGGGGATACACGGTGAACTCGACCCAGCCGCGGTCCCGCACGAGGTTCTTTTCGATCAGGACGTTGTAAACGTGGTGGCCGGGGTAGCCCTCGTGACAGGCGAGGTCGACCGCCCGGTCGATGTAGACGGGCAGGTCCGTGTTCACCTGGATGAGGCTGTGAAACCCGCCCTGATACCAGTTGTAGCCGCTCCAGGTTTTCCCGGTGACCTGCTCCACGCGGAAGCGCTCTTCGGGCGGGAGAGGAATGTGGGCCTTCGTTCGCGCGCGGCCCGCCTCGATCGCGGCGGAAAAGACGGCGTCGAGCTTGCCGGGCGGAATCGCGAACTCCCGGCGGAAGGCCTCGTAGCGCTCTCCCATCGGCCCGGTCCCCGGAAGCAGGCGGGCGAGCTCGTCGCGCACGGCCCGGAAATGCTCCTCGGTCTGCGTCGGCGCCACGGAGTCGTAGAGGGCCCGCGCCTCTTCGTCGAAGGAGAACTTCCTGCCGGAGAGCATTTCCGAGCGAGCCCGCAACGCGGAGAGCTGCTTGACGACGTACCGGTGCCGCAACCGCTCCATCTCCTCTTCGGGCTCGGGAATGTGGGAGAGTTTCGCAAGAAGCGCGTCCGCCTCGGCGTGGATCCCGGGAATCGGCCGGGTGGCTCGCCCGGCCTCTTCCTTCCAGGCCGGGGGCCCGTAGTACGAGTCCACGAAGTCGGCGTCGTGCCGGCCGAGCGCCAGAACGAGCCGGACATACGACTCGGCGATCGCGTTCATCCGAACATTCCCGCCGCCCTTTGCGCCCGGGGCCGCCGCGGCGCGGCGATTCCGCCGCCGACCGTCGAGAGGGCCAGGAGCGCCGCGAGGAAAGCGTGTCGCCGCCATGGGAGCTCCTCCACAGGCGGGCGATGATAGAACAGGCGCGAGACTTTTCTGGAACGCGGAGGAGCACGCATGGCGAAACAATCGGTCGCGACCCATCACGATGCCCAGTTGATCCTGAAGCTGTACGACCTGCGCCGCGAGCCCAGGATGCGCGAGGCGCGCGAGTGGTTCCTGCAGAAGTTCTCGCCGCGATCCGCGGAGGACGTCCGCGGACTGGCGGCCGGCACCGCTGAAAACGCGTCCTATCGGATGGTCACGACGTACTGGGACATGGCGGCTTCCTTCATCGTCCACGGAATCCTCGATTCCGGACTTTTCCTGGAGTCCGGCGGCGAGATGCTCGTCGTCTGGGCCAAGCTCGAGCACGTCGTCCCGGCGATTCGCAGTGAGACGAATCCCCGGCTTCTTCTGAACGTCGAAAAGGTCGCCGCGCTGCCGGCCGCGGAGGAGCGCATGAAGACCCTCCGCGCCCGCTTCGCCCCGAAGAAATGACCCTCAGGAGCTGACACCTGACGGCGGAGAGCCGACAGCTGACAGCTATCCCATCGTCGCGAGCCGCTCGATCAAGTCGACGACGCGGTTCGAGTAACCCCATTCGTTGTCGTACCAGGCGACGGCTTTGATCCAGCCGTCCCCGGAGGCGGCCGTCGAGAGCGCGTCGAAGATCGACGAGTGGGGATTTCCGATGATGTCGGAGGACACGAGCGGCGCCTCGCTGTATTGAACGATGCGCTTCATCGGTCCGCCGGCCGCCTCCGCCACGGCGGCGTTGACCTCCCTCGCGGTCGCCGGCTTCGACACGCGGCAGGTGAGATCGACGATCGACCCGTCCGGCACCGGAACGCGCATGGCCATCCCGTCGAGCCTGCCCTTCAACCGGGGCAGCACTTCTCCGACGGCCTTCGCGGCGCCCGTCGTGGTCGGAATGATGTTCTCAGCGGCCGCGCGGCTCCGGCGCAGGTCCTTGTGCGGCACGTCGGCCAGCCGCTGGTCGTTCGTGTAGGCGTGGACCGTCGTCATGAACGCCTCTTCGATCCCAAACCGCTCGTCCAGGATCTTCGCCAGCGGCGCGAGGCAATTCGTCGTGCAGGACGCGTTCGAGACGAGGCGGTGCTCGGGCTTCAGGGAGTCGTCGTTGACCCCCATGACGATCGTCGCGTCGATCTGGTCTTTCGCCGGCACGGTCAGGATCACCTTGCGCGCGCCTCCGGCGAGATGCCCCTCGAGTTTTTCGCGGGTCAGCAGAACGCCCGTCGATTCCACGACCACGTCGACTTTCATCTCTCCCCAGGGAAGCTTCGCCGGGTCCCGCTCTTCCGTCATCCGAACTCTCCGCCCGCCGACGGTCATCGAGTCCTCGTCCGACCGAACCTCCTTTTCGAAGACCCGCATCACCGTGTCGTACTTGAGGAGATAGGCGAGCTGGTCGTTGTCGTAGAGGTCGTTGATGGCCGCCACCTCGACGTCGGAGCGGTCGGAGAGGATCCGGAAGACCGACCGCCCGATCCTGCCGAAACCGTTGATGCCGACTCGGATCATGAGGACCTTTCCGCGCCGTCGAGCTCCGCAAACCGCCCGAGCAGGTCGATCGCGCGATACGCGTACCCGAATCCCGAGTCGAACCAGGAGACCGTCTTCGAGACGCGGTCTCCCATCACCATCGTCGCGAGGGAGTCGTAGACGGAAGAGTACGGGCTGTGGGCGACGTCGCTCGAAACGATGGGCTCGACCTCGTACTTGAGGTACCGGTTCCATCGGCGGGTAGCGGCCGCCGTCCGCACGACCTCGTTGACCGCGGTCTTCGAGATCTTCTTCTCGTGCCAGCAGACCAGATCGACGAGCGACCCGTTGCGGACGGGAACGCTCATCGCCGACCCGGTGATGCGCCCGCCGATCTCGGGAAGGAGAGCGGCGAGCATCGCCGGCGAGCGGGACGCCTGTGGAATGATGTTCTCCGCGGCCGCCCGGCCGCGGCGTTTGTCCTCGGCGGGCACGTCGGCGAGGCGGTGCTGGCCGGTGTAGGAGTGCACCGTCGTGAACATCGCGCGCTCGATCCCGAAGGCCTCCGCCAGGATCCGCGCGATCGGGGCCACGCAGTGCACCGTGGAGGAGGCGTTCGAAACGATCCGGTGCGCGCTCGACAGCGCGTCGTCGTTCAATCCCATCACGGCGACCGCGTCCGGGGGGTCGGCCGGGTCCGGCGGCGCCAGGGAAATGACTCGTTTCGCGCCGGCCTCGATGTGGCGCGCCAGCTCCCGGCGGGCCCGCGGGCGCGAGGTCGCTTCGAAGAGCGTGTGGGCGCCGAGCTCCCCCCACGGCGTCTGCCTGCCTTCGGACTCGGAGAGCAGCGGGATCTGCCGGCCCGCGACGTAGATGTTTCCCTCGCGGATCGAGATCTCATCGGGGAAGCGTCCGAGGGTCGTGTCGAATCGGAGAAGGTACTCGAGCCCCGCCGGGTCCGCGATCTCGCTCACGCCCGCGATCCGGACGTCCGGCCGGGCGTAGAGGAGACGGAAGAGATTCCGGCCGATCCGGCCGAGTCCCCGGATGCCGACGGAGAGCGCCATGCCGGCTCCTATGCCTTCGTGCCTGTTTCGAGAGGAAGGCCGAGCTCGCGCCAGCGCGCTATTCCGCCCTTCAGCGAGGCGACCTGCGTGTACCCCATCCGGCAAAGAGTGTCGGCGGCGAGCGCCGAACGGGATCCCGAGCCGCAGTACACGACGACCGGCGTCCCCGCATCGGGGATCGCCTTCCCGATCTCTCGCTCGAGAATCCCCCGGGAGAGGTGGAGCGCGCCGGCCGCGTGGTCCTCGCGGTATTCGTCGTCTTCTCTCACGTCGACCAGCACCGGGCTCTCGCCCCGCGCGCGGCGCGCGAGGACCTCTTCCGGCGTGGTCTCCCGAATCTGCGCTTTCGCTTCCGAGACGAGACGGCTGTAAGGAGTCGGAGAGGTCATGGGTTGAATCCGGGGCGAGTATAGCCACTAGGCGGTAGGCGGTAGGCGGTAGGCGGGAGGCGGG
>JAIVJS010000020.1 GCA_020199905.1 Acidobacteriota bacterium | reverse complement strand
ACCGCCGGCGCAGGCCGCATCGGGATACACGTTGTTGTCCACCGCGTACGCCTCGATCGCCGTCGCCAGGGCGCGCATGTCGGACATCGTCCGCTTCTGCTTGCCACGCTGCACCGCATTCAACAGATTCGGAATCGCAATCGCCGCCAGGATGCCGATGATCGCGATGACGATCAGCAGCTCGATCAGGGTAAAACCAGACTCCCGCTTCTTCATGAGTGCTCCTTATTTTTCAGACCTGTTGCTTTGACGTTGAGAAGAGCAAGGGCGGGGCCATCCGGTGAGCCGACTAAGTGCTTTCCTTGCAGGGATTTAAGAGAGCTGTGTGGAGGGAGACACGCCCCAAACTGTCAGGAACGCCGTCCCGGCGGTGACAATTTTTCGCGGGGCGTCGCCGCGAACTCCTCCAGGACCTCCCCGAAGAGCAGAACGCCGTTCAGGTAATCGCGCAGGTAGATGCGTTCGTCGTTGCCGTGGCGGCGGGCCATGTCGGTGATGTTCATCGGGATCGGCGAGTACCCGTAAGCCGCGATGCCGGCCCGCCGGAAGTGGTTGGACGTCGTCACCCCGCCGAACATGGGCATCGGACCGAAGGGGATGCCGGGGTAGCGGTCGGCGGTCACCTGGCCGAGAAGCCGGGTGAAGGGGGTCGGGTAGGGGCTCGCCGCCGTCGCCCCGCTCGAGAAGTCCGTGATGATCTCGACGCCGCGGCCCCGCGCGTCTTTTCGAATCGAATCGAGAAACGGGTCCGGGGAGACGCCGGGAGGCGTCGAGACCACGACGTAGCCGCGGACCGTCGACGTCGAGGAGGGGGGATAGGGATAGATGTCCGACCAGTGAACGCGGGACTCGAGAAAGCTCCCGTACCGATCCGGAAGAATCGCGAGCTCCTTCGGGTCACGACGCACCCGGTCCAGATGGCGCAGCGGATCCGTGTAGGGGTGCGACAGGTGGTTCGCGAGGATCTGGAACGCCTCCACCACGTGAGCGTGCGGGGCCACCGGCTCCCCCGGCGCCTTCGCCCACGTTCTGGCGAGCTGCTGGAGCGGCTCGGGCCCGGCCGCCTGGAACTGGAGGAGGCCGTATCCCGCCTGGACGGTCTCGAGCCCCCAGTACCGGACGTCGCGGAGGATCATCTCGTTCGTGCCACCCTCGTTCAACGCCGCCGCGACGCCGGCAAACCACTCCGGGCGGTTCTCGAGCAGCCACCGGCTCCCCCACTTCTGCCCGCCCTCCTCGTCGGCTTCGCCGAGAAAGAGGATGTCGGACTCGGGAACGATCCCGTTGCGCTTCAACCGGCGCATCGCGAGAGCCTGGGCGAGGCCGAGAGCCTTCATGTCGAACGTGCCGCGGCCGTAGAGGAAGCCCTGCCGGATCTTCCCTTCGAAGGGGAGCGCGTCCTTCCAGATCGTCGGATAGGCGTCCGCGACGTCGACGTGGTTGACGAGAAGAAGCGCTCCTTCGCGGCTCCTGCCCGCCAGGCGCGCCAGGATGTTGCAGCGGCCGGGCGACGGACAGACGATCTCCGTCGGAATCCCGTCGCACTCGAAGAATCGGCGGAGGAACTCGACGCCCTCCGCCTCGCCCTTGGCGTCCGTCGTCTCGATCCGGACGTAGTCGCGCAGGAGCCGAACCGGTTCCTCGCGGAGCCAGTCCTCGGCCTTGCGCTTCAAATCCGCCTCGACGGCGGGTGTCATCGCGGGAGGGGGGCCCTTCCGGCAGCCGGAGAGACCGAGGGCGGTCAGAAGCAGAAGCAGAAGGAGCGTGGATAACCGCCGGCGTGTCACGCCGCCGCCTTCCGTCTGGCCGACGCGGCGAACAGGCCCGCGATCCCGGCGAGGGAGAGTGCGGGACCCCAGCGCGACAGACGGCCGCCCGGAACGCGCTCGCGCCAGTCGATGCGATGCGACCCGGCCGGCACGGCGACGGCGGAAAACGCCACGTCGGCCGGAAAGACGTCCGCGGGACGCCCGTCGATCGTCACCTCCCGAAACGGAAAGAACCCGCGGACGACGAAGAGCCATGCGGGCGCCGGAGACTGAGCCTCGAGCGTCATCCGTTCCGGGCTGTGCTCCAGGATCCGGATCGATCCTTCTCCTGCGGTTCCCCGCGCCTTTCGCCCGGACTCGACGACGATCTCCCCGGGCCCGAGCTGCCCGAGGAGCGCAAGCGCCGACACTCCGTCCGCGGCCTCGAACCAGCCGCGGGCCAGGCGGATCGCCGGAAAGGGCCGCTCGTGCTCGTCCCACAGCTGGAGGGCGTCCCCGCCCGCGGGGCGGTAGCCCGAGAAAGCCTCCTGATCGCGATAGCGAATGCCCCAGCGCAGGCCGAGGCCTCCCCAGAAATTCGACGAGTCCTTGTAGCTCGCGGCGATCGCCGCCGTCTTGCGCAGCGTCTCCAGCCGGGAAAGGTCCCCGCCGTCGAAATCGTAGTTGAAGATCGTCCCGCGCCCCCAGAGGGCGTGCGCGTACTGATCCCAGCTGCGGCGTGTGAACCCGAGCTGGTAGGGATCGGCGGACACCTGGTTGCTCTCGATGGCGGAAGGCTTCTGGTACGACGACTCACCGAGCGTCGCGTAGAGCCGGCCGGGATCGCGCTTCGAAAGCCAGCGGTCGAACGCGGTCGGCGCGAGAATCTCCTCCTGCCGCGTGGTCAGCGCGATGCGGCGGCTGGCGAGAATCGGAACGGCGGTCAGAAGAAGAAGCGCCACCGCGAGCCCCGCCGGACGCCGCCGCGCGGCTTCCAGTGCCACGAGGGTCGCCATCCAGAGCAGGCCGCCCTCGGCGAGCGCCGTCGGCAGATGCGCTCCCGCCACCGGCGCGAAGCGGCTCTCCGCGCCCACCGCCGCCGCTGCCAGCCGGCCCGTGGCCCCGGGGAAGACAGCCGCCGCGCCCGCGGCCAGGGCGACCGCGCCCCCTACCGCGAGGATCCAGCGCTCCGCGCGCGCGCCGACGCGGTACTCGTCGAACGCCGCGGCCCCCAGCACGGCGAGCGACAGCACGAGCCCGACCGCGAACTTCTCCGGATACCGCAGCGGCAGCGGGGAGCCGATCTGGTTCCACGCCATCGGCCAGAGGCTCGGGGGAACCGCGATCGCGAGGGTCACCAGAAACAGCGCCCTGGCGAAGCGCACGCCGGGTCTCCGGGATCGGCGCAGGCGCACGAGGGCAACGAGAGCGAGAGCGCCGGGATAGAGGCTGGCGAAGAATCCGATCTGCTTGTTGCGGAACACCGGCCATCCCCAGACGTAGCTGGGGTCCATGTCCCACGTGTTGCCGAACGGAAACGGCACGACGAGCTCCAGGAGGCGGAAAGGCGAGATCGAATAGAGAAACACCTCACCGAGCTTCATGCCGAGGACGCTCCGGTTCGTGAACGGAATCCAGAGGGCCGCCGCGAGGATCTGCGGAGCCGCGAGAAGCGCGCCGAGAACGAGACCCCCGGCGACCGCGGCGAGACCCGCCTTCTGCCGCGGCACCTCCGTCTCGAACACGAGCCACAGCGCGCAGCACAGGAGGACGAGCACCGAGCTGAAGACGTCGCCAATGGAGAAGGCGAGCCCGAAGAGAAGGGAGAGACCGAGGACGCGTCCCGCCCACCCGCAGCGGCGATGGAGCGTCCAGAGAAACCACGGGAGGATCGCCATGCCGGGCTGGATGTTGGTGAAGATGACCTCCGACACCATCACCCCCGAAAGCGAATAGGTGACGGCGCCGATCCACGCGGCGGCGGCGGAGAGGCCGAGTCCCTGCAGGAGAAGGATGATGCCCGCCGCGGCAATCAGGTGATGCAGCACCGGGTAGATCCGCATCGCCACAGGAAACGGAAGCACGGAGAGAAGGGGCCGCACCGGGTACAGCGCCCCCGCGTTGGGATTGCCCAGCAGGGGACGCCCGCCCGAAATGTCCGAAAACCAGACAGGGACCCGGCCCCGCGACCAGGCGTCGTGGATCGCGTGCTCCACCGGAAGGTGGTACCCGGGCATGTCGCGGCCCGTGAAGTTCCGGTGCTGAAGGAGCGGATCCGCGTAAACCGCGAGAAGAAGGAGCGCGAACCCGATGATCGGAAGCGCGCGCACGAAGGGCGGCGCCGCCCGCGGCGGATCCAATTCTTCCGATCTCACGTGATGGAGTTAGCATAGAGGATCGACGAGGAAAGACCAAACGAACCGAGGTCTCCGGGCGCGGCGATCCTCGTCCTCGCGATCGCGGGAGCGGCGGCCGCCGCCCGGTTCTGGCTCCTCCTCGCGCGGCCGCTCTGGCACGACGAGCTGTTCACGGTGTGGGCTTCGCGGCTCTCCCTGCGCGAGCTTCTCGACGTTCTGCGCCGCGACTCCGGGCCGCCGCTCTTCTACCTTCTCGAAAAACCGGTCGTGCGGCTGGCCGAAGCTTTCGCGTGGCCCGACACCGCCGCCCGGCTTCCGTCCTGGATCGCGGCGCTCCTCCTCGGGGCCTGCGCGTTCTCCTTCCCTCGAGGCCCGTCCCGCCGGACCTTCGCGATTCTCTGCGCCGCCGCGCCGCTCTTCCTTCTCTATGGCGCCGAGGCCCGCGCCTACGCGCTGCTCGCTCTGCTCCACCTCTTCGTTTTCCTGCTCCTGCTGCGAGGCGCGCAGACGCCCGCGCGGGTCGCGCTCGGAGGCGCCGCCGCCGCGGCCGCGCTCTGGACGCACTCTCTCGCGATTCTCTTTCTCGGAGCGGTGTTTGCCGCCGCGGTCGCGCGCCGGCGCTGGCGCTCCGCCGCCGCCCTCTCCGCCGCCGGCGTCCTCTTTTCGCCGTGGATCCCCGTGCTGCTGGCGCAGCCGCGTGCGGCCACCGCGTGGATCCGCGAGCCCGCCCTTCTCTCGGCCTCAAAGTTTCTGTCCGCGCTCGGCGGCTCGGGCCGGCTTCCGCCCAATTTCGGGGTCGCGCTCCCCGCCGCGCTCGTGGCTGCCGGGGCCGTGGTCGCGGTGGCCGCGACGTTCTTCACGCTCCGCTCGGCTGATCCTGATGCACGCGCGGCGGCGGCGGTCGCGCTCCTGACGCTCGGGGCGGTCACTGTTCTCTCTTTGTTCCGACCCGCTGCGTTCGCGGGGCGCACGGAGATGGCGGTGCTCGGCGTCTGGCTGTGGGGAGTCGCCGCGGCGGCGGGCTCCGGACGCGCGGCGCGCGCGTGCGCGCGGGCGATCATCGCCGTCGGCGCCGTCTCCGCCGCGCTGGTCCTCGCGTCCCCTCTTCCCCGCTCCCTCCCCGGTGAGACGGTCGCCGCGGTCGCATCGAAGATCGCGCCGGGCGACGCCCTCGTGGCGGGTGCCGGCTTCTATCTCCCGGCGCGGCTGGCCGCCGACCGCGGCCGTCTTCCGAGCGCCGTCGAGGCGTATCCCGCGGAGATCGCGCTCCACCCCGGCTGGTTCGTGCCGCGCGCGCCGGCCGACGCCGACGTGGCGGCTCTGGAGCGCTCCTTGCTCGCCTCCTCACCCGGACGGCGCACCTACCTGCTGCTCCACCCGTACCAGGAGAGTCCCGCTCTGGCACGGATGCTCGCGGCGCACGGCACCGCGCGCGTCGTCACCCGGCTGCCCGAAGCCTCCCTGATCCTCTTCGTGAAGACCGAAACTGAAAACTGAATACTGACGATGGAGAACTCTTTCCTCACTCCCTCCGCGCGATCGCGAGCAGCGACAGGCCGTAGGCGGGGGGCGACTTTTCTTCCCTCCGGAGGAGAGGCAGGATCAGCGAAAACGCGCGAAGCTGCCCGCGCGGGAGGACCTTGCGCTTCAGGACCCGCCCGTTCAACCACCACCCGAAGACGCCGGGACGGTTGACGAAACGGCAGTCCTCGATCGAAAACCCCGCGTTCGTCAGCTTCGTCTCCAGGTCGGCCTTCTCGTACCGGCGGAAATGGAGCAGGTGCTCGTCGAGCGTTCCATAGATCTTCTGCAGCGCGGGGACCAGGAGAGCCAGGCGTCCGCCGGGCCTCAACAGGGCATGCATGTCCGCGAGCGTGGCCTGGTCCTGCTCGATGTGCTCCAGGACGTTGCAGCAGACGATCGTGTCGATCTCCATCGCCTGGCAGTCGAATACCTGAAAGGCGTTTTCCGCGAAGACTCGCGCGTGCGAGTCGCCTCCTACGAGTTCCCTCTCGCGCCGTCGGTCCGCGCGGAGGTTCAGGCGATGGAGATCGACACGATCGTCGCGAGAGCGGAGAACCCGTCCTTCCAGCCGATCTTCTTGCCCTCCTCGTACGTGCGTCCGTAGTACGAGATGGGCACTTCGTAGATCCTGTATCCGCGCCGGGCGACCTTCGCGGTGATTTCGGGCTCGATGCCGAACCGGCAGGACTCGATCGAGATCGACTGGATGACCTCGCGGCGGAACATCTTGTAGCAGGTCTCCATGTCGGTCAGGTTCAGGTTGGTGAACATGTTGGAAGCGAGCGTCAGCATCCGGTTGCCCACCGTGTGCCAGAAGTAGAGGACCCGCCGCTCCCCTCCCCCGAGAAACCGCGAGCCGTACACGACGTCCGCGTGCCCCTCTTCGATCGGTCGCAGCAGCTTCGGCAGCTCGCGCGGGTCGTACTCGAGGTCCGCGTCCTGGACCACCACCACGTCTCCCGCGGCCTTCTGGAACCCCAGAGCGACCGCGGCGCCTTTGCCCTGGTTCTTCGGCTGCAGAAAGACGCGGACGCCGTTCTTCCCGTCCATGTCGCTCAGGAGGTCTCGTGTCCCGTCGGTCGACCCGTCGTCGACGATTACGATCTCCTTGTCAAGGTCCACCGCCTGGACCTGGCGCACGAGCTCCCGGATCGTCTTCGCCTCGTTGTAAACCGGGATCACGACGGTGAGCTTCATGGGCCCGCAGTTCCTTTCGGCGGAAGCTGATAAAGGTGGATCGAATAGCCGACGCGTCCGACCGGGCGGCCTCGTTGAGCGAGATCCCGGCGGAGCCTCTCGAGCGCGCCTGAGACCACTGGGACGCCATGATAAGCGTAAAACTCCGGCCCCACCGCCTCCTCGAAGGCGGAAATCGCGACGAGCCGCCCCCGGACGACCGGGTCCGCCGCGAACTCGGGGACGCCGGCGCGGAAGGGCACGTCATCCCCTCCAAAGTAGACGACCGTCGGGGCCCGCTCGCCGCGGCGGCCGAGCTCGGCGGCGAGGCGCTTCAAATCGAGCCCCCAGTCCACGTTGGAGTCGGAGAGGATTCGGCGTCCCCCCTCCGGCCCGCCCGCGAAGAGATTGAAATACGACAGCTCGTGCGGATGAATCCGAAGGATCTCTCCGGCCGAGAGGAGCGGCAGGAGCAAGAGCGCGGCAGCGGCCGGCCGGAACCCCCGCTCTCGCGCGCGGGAAAGGGCGCCCGCCGCGGCGAGCGCCAGGAACGGATAGACCGGCAGCATGTGGCGGATGCCGATGTTGTAGCTCGCTCCCATCGACGCGAGAAACAGAACGGCGGGAGGAAGGAGGAAGAGCGCCGCTTCCCGCCTCGCCTCCGGGTGCCGGGCCAGCGCTCCCAGGGTGATCGCCGCCGCCGCCAGAAACGCGAGGGTGCTCTTGACGAGAAAGGCGACGAAGAAATAGGAGGGGAACCCGCGGATCGCCACGCGTCCAAAGAGAAAATTGACGCCGCCGCCTTCGGCGTTCTGGCGGAAGACGGACGCGAGGCCGCCCGCGTAGTGTCCGAGGGGCGGGCAGATCCGGGCGAGCTCCTCGATCGCGTGAGAGAGACGCGGAGCGCCGCGCCCGGCGACCATTTCGTGAATCACCTGCCGCTGCTCGCCCGGATCCATGCGCGAGGAGGCGGCCGCGTAGACGACGACGAGGACCACCACGGCCACCGCCCCCGCGGCGGCGAGCCGGCCGAAAAGACTCAGCGCGTCGGCCCCCGGCCGCGGAGCGCCCCGCAGGGCGAGGAGGCCCTGCAAGAGGAGGATCGGGCCGAGATAGACCGCCGAGAACTTCGTCGCGAGCGCAAGCCCGAGAACGACTCCCGCGAAGACGATCCGTGCCGGAGTGCGCCGGCGCTGCGCGGCGTCCCACGCCAGAACCGCGGCGATGAAAGCGAGCGCGGCGCCGAGGTCCGTGTGGACGACGCCGGCGTGCGCCACGAAGTTCGGGTCGAACGCGAGAAGCGCCACGGCGAACAGGGCGGCGGCGCCTCCCCAGCGGGACCGCGCGGCCGCGTAGACGACGCCGAGAAGCGCGGCAAGCACCAGCAGGAACGGAGCGCGGGCGGCCGCGGCGATCGTGTCGGGAGGCACCGGGCCTTCGAACAGGAACGAATGCCCCCACGACGTGAAGGCCTCGCCGAGGGGCACACGCGCGGGAGGCTTCGGGACCGGCACCGCCGTCAGTCCGAGTCCCGCCAGCTCCTTCATCAACGGGGGATGCTCGATGTTCACGATGGCGGTGCGGCCGAAGACCTGGAGGTAGGCCGCCAGGATGTGAACGGGCTCGTCCGCCGAGAGCGAGTCTCCCCGGGTGTGGTCCCAGACGAGAAACAGCGAGAGAGCCGCCACCAGCACGGCGGCCGCCGGAAAGAGGAAGCGCTTCAACGCGCGGGGCGCTCGAAGCGGTGGCGGACGAGGGCCGAAAGCGCGGAGGCGCCGTCGCGGAACCGGATCTTCTTCCCTTCCGCGCGGGACCGCGCAAAGTAGGACACCGGGACCTCAAAGAGACGGAATCCGGCGCGGGCCACTTTTACGGTGATCTCGGCGTCGACCCCGAAGCCCGGCTGCTCGAGATCGAGGACCGGGACGACGCGCCGGTGGAAGGCCTTGTAGCAGGTCGCCATGTCGGTCAGGTTCAGATCCGTCACGACGTTCGAAATCAGCGTCAGCACGCGGTTGCCGATGGTGTGCCAGAAATTCTGGACGCGGTTTTCGGCGCTGCCGCGGAATCGCGAGCCGAACACGACGTCCGCGCGGCCCATCTCGATCGGCCGCAGGAGGCTCGGGTACTCCGACGGGTCGTACTCGAGGTCCGCGTCCTGGATGATGAGGATCTCGCCGCGCGCCTCGGAGAGGGCGGTGCGGAGCGCGGCTCCCTTTCCCCGATTCCGGTCGTGGAGGATCACCCGCACGCCCGCGCGTCCGTCCCAGCGCGCGAGCAGGCCCCGCGTGCCGTCCGTCGATCCGTCGTCGACGACGATCACTTCTTTTTCGATCGGAACACCGCAGACGAGACGCAGGACCTCATCGATCGTGCGCGCCTCGTTGTAGACGGGCATCAGAACGGACAATTTCACGGTGTGGAGGAATGATAAGGGATGAGCGCTTTCAGCTGGCAGCTTTCCGCTCTCAGCGGGCTTCCGATTTCGCCTCGAGCTCCCTTTTTTCGATTGCGATCCGTTGACCGCGGAGCGCCGCGGCCGTCTCGCTCCCGTTGGTCGCTCGGCTCCCGATTCCCGGCCTCGGCTCAATCCGGCGGATTTGAAGCGGGCCGGCACGGCGGCGCTCGGACGGCGGCCTCCGCCCGGAGCCGCGCGGTGTGCGGCGCTCCTTCCCGCCTTCCGCCTTCCGCCTTCCGCCCGGCATAATGCGCGCACATGAAATTCTCGCGCGCGCTGGCGGTCGTGGCCGTCCTGGCGGCCGCCTCGCTCGGTTTCGGTCTCCGGCTCTCGACGCGCGCGCAGCTCGCGGCGGGACCTCGCGTGCGCGCGCTCGGGTCCGATGACAACTACCATCTGCGCCGCGCCCGGTTCGCGGTCGCGCACTTTCCGCGCACGATCGTCTTCGACCCTCTGATGAACTTTCCGTCGGGCGGCGTTCCGATCTGGCCGCCGCTCTACGACCTCCTGCTCGCGGCTCCCTCGCGCGCGATGCACGGGGCGGCTGCGCCTCCGGAGACGATCGAGCGGGAAGCGGCGTGGGTCCCGCCGGCGCTCGCGGCCGGCACGATCCTGATCGCCGGCGCGATCGGAGCGGAGCTTTTCGGCCCCGCCGGAGCGGCGACTTGCGCGCTCTTTCTCGCCGTCTGCCCGGGGCACATCCTCTGGACCCAGTACGGGCATACCGACCAGCACGCGGGCGAGTCGTTCTTCGGGTCTCTCGCGCTCTTCCTGTTTCTGCGCGCGCGCGGCCGGGCGGGACCGGACCTGCGCCGCGACGCGCTGCGGGAGGCGGCGGCCGGCATCGCGCTGGCGGCCGCCGTGCTCGCCTGGCAGGGAGCGATCTACTGGGCGGCCATTTTCGCGCTCGCGCTCGCTCTCGAGGCGGTCCGAACGCGGGAGAGCATCCTGCGCCCGGCGCTGCTTTTTCTCGCGCTTCCTGCCCTCGTGGTCGCGGCGGCGACGGCGTTCTGGCTCGGACCGTTCCGCCCGCCGCTCACGTACGTCTCCTTCGGCTTTTTTCAGCCTCTGTTCCTGGGGGCGCTTGCGGGGGGGACCGTCGCGATCGACACGGCGCTGCGAGCCGCCCGCGGCCAGATGGAGTGGAAGAGCGGCGACGCGCTCGCGCGGGGACTCGCCGTCGGAGCGGCCGCCGCGGAGCTTCTCCCGTACGCGCCGGCGCTCACCCTGGGGCTCGCGCGCGGCGTCGGATACGTGCTCGGAACGACGAGCGAGGTCTCGGGGTCCTCGGGTTACGTGTCCTATCCGCGCGACTGGCTGAAAGGCATCTTCGAGGCGCGCCCTCTCTTTGCCGACGGCCCGGGTCTGGCGTGGAAGAGCCTCTCCGCGGCCTTCTTCCTGTCTCCCGTCGCGGCCGCCGTGTGGGCGAGGCGGTACTTCCGCGGAGACCGGCCGGGACTCCACGCCGCGCTCGCGGTCTGGGCCGCCGTGACGCTGCTGCTCGCGGTCGCGCAGCGCCTGAACGTGTACTACGCTGCCCTGCTCGCCGCCGTCGTGCTCGCGGAGGCCTCCCGGTGGGCCGAGCGGCGGATCGGAGGGCCCCCGCTCCGCCGCTTCGCCGTCCCGGCGGCGATTGCGCTCGTCCTCGCGGCGCCCATGTTCATCGGGCTCGCCGGAGAGATCCGGGCCGTCCGGGTTCCCGGATCGGATCTTTTCGCGACGCTCGAGTGGATGCGGCGGGAGCTGCCGCACCCGATCGATGCGTACGACCCGCGCCTCCTGGACGCGCACCCGCCCGACGGGCTTGCGCGAGCCTCGTCCGTGCTGGCGCCGTGGTCGCTCGGGCACCTGGTTCTTTACAACGCCGAGCTGCCGGTCGTCGCGAATAACTTCGGTTACGGGTTCCTCGACTCGATCCGTTTCTTCCTCGCGCCGACGGAAGAGGAGGCGATGGCGCTCGCCCGATCCCGGAAGGCGCGCTGGGTCCTCGTGACCGATCTCGTTCCGCGCATGAACGACTACGCCGGCTATCTGGGGCGCCCTCCCCTCCTGACAGTCGCAGCCGGCCAGGCGGTTCCGACGCCGGCGTATTTCCAGACGCTCCAGTCCCGGCTGTACGACTTCGACGGCGCGGGCGGCCGAGTCGGATCCCAGGCGATCGCGCCGCTCGCGTCGTTTCGTCTGCGGTTTCACTCCGCGTCGGGGATCCGCCGGGGCGGACGATGGATCCCGCGCTGGAAGGTCTTCGAGATCAGCGAGTAGGGACGAGCTGCGCAGCTGTCAGCTGTTCGCCCTCAGTGGTCGAGGCGGAGATCTCTGACGGCCCCTCCGCGGACGGCCCGCACCAGGATTCCCTCCCGGAAGCGCCTCCCCTCCTCCGGCGGGGCGGGCGCCAGCGCGAGCGTCGCGGCGAAAAGGGCGAGACCCGCGGCCACCGCGACAGCGGAGCGCCGCCGCGATCTCTCTTCCCGCGAGGCGCAGGCCGCGAGCGCGACGGCGCCCGCGAGGACGGCCACGCCGACCGCGATGGCCGGCGGAATCCCGGGCTGCGCGGGCGCCATCCACCCCTTCGAAAGAAACCAGAGCGAGCCTGTTCGCGGGGGCCACGGCAGGGTCAGCGGATAGTAGGGCCAGGCGAGGGCCTCCAGAGAATGCACCCCGATCGAGAAGGCGGCCGCCGCCCCGAAAAGCCATCGCGAACGCGGCGAGTCGAGCGCGCGCGACGCCGCCAGCGCGAGAGGAAAGAGGATCGGCATCAGATAGCGGCACCCGAGCGACCACCCGCCGTGCCAGTTGGGGTATGCGCACATGGCGGCGAAGAAGACCGCCGAGCCCGTCAGGCAGAAGAGCCAGTCGGCGCGGTGCTCGCCGCTGCGGCGCCACCGGACGAAGCCGGGAATCGCCCAGAGGAGAAAGGGCGAGAAGAGAAAGAGCCCGCGTGCCGGGTGAAAGAGAAGCTTCGCTCCCACCCGGGGATCCGGAACGCGGAAGCCGAAGAGTCCCTTGCCGGCGAGATCGGAGAATTCCGGCAACGCCTCTCTCGCCGACGACAGGACGAACGGAGAGCCGAAGCAGATCGCGTTGTAGGCGAGAAGCAATGCGACCGGCAGGAGGAGTCCCGCCGCGAAGAGCGCGCCGTTCCGCAGGGCGCCGCGCGCCGCGGCCCGGACGAGAAGGAGCCCTGCGAGGAGGGCCACGGGATACTCGGAGATGGCGGCCCAGCCCGCAAGCAGCCCCGCCGCCCAGAGCAGGACCCCGACGCGGCGGCGCGCCGAGGCCGTCTCCGCGTCGCGGATCGCCTCGAACGAAAGGAAAAGGAGAGAGGCCGTCCAGGCGTGGCTGAAGAACGAGCGCCCGTAGAAGAGGAGCGGAGTTCCGAACGCCAGCGCGGCCACGACAGGCGAAGCCGCGGAGAGGTGGCGGGCGGCGATCCGCCGCCGGAGCTTTTCGAAGGCGACACAGCACACGGACGTCACGACCAGGATCCGGAGCCAGACCCAGATCGGCGCGAACGGCGTTTCGGGCCGCGGCAGAAAGACGCGCAGCACGCGATAGACGGGAATCGCGGCGAAGGCGAGGCCCGGCGCCTTGTTCGAGTAGAAATGTCCGCCGGAGGCCGACTTGTCCTCCGTCTGCCCGACCCATCGCACCGCGTCGTCGATCCGGAAGGTGCCCGACTCCACCGCGGCGAAAACGGTCGCGAACCGGGACGCCTCGTTGGGATTGGCGAACGGCGGGAACTGCCCGGTGAAACAGAGAGAGGCGAGGAGAAACGCCCCGACGACGGCGAGCCCCGCGCGGCGCGCGAGACGCTCGGGGACATCGGGGTGCATGGGGCATTCTAAGAGCGTTGTGCGTTGAGGCGTTGTGCGTCGAGCGTTGACGTGAGAAAGGCAAGACCGAAGACGACGGGAACCGAGACCTCTTTAGAGCACCCCACGGGCCGCCGCCGTCACTCCCGCGCCTTTTCCTCTCCCGCGCTTCTGTGTCCCGTACACTCTCCCCGATGTCGCCGCGCTTCCGTACCGTCTCGACGGCTTTGGGCGTGGCTCTCCTGTTCGCTCTCCCCCTCCTGCCGGAGATCCTCGGCTCGCGGGTCCTCGTCTTCCGGGACGCGCAGGTCACCCACTGGCCGTGGCGGCGCGTGGCGATGGCGTCCCTCGACGCCGGACGCGTTCCGTTCGTCAACACCGCGGCGTCAGGCGGCGAGCCGCTCCTCGCCAATCCCAACGCCGTGCTGCTCTACCCGACGGTGCTTCTCGAACGAGCCGTCTCCCCGGCCGCCGCCTTCAATCTCCACTACCTGCTGCACGTTCTCTGGGCGTTTCTCGGCGCCCGGCTTCTCGCCTCCCGGCTCGGGATCTCGCCCGGCGCCGCTCTCTTCTCCGGCGCGGCCTACGCCTTCTCCGGAATGATGCTTTCGTACGGGTCGGCTTTCTTCAACTCGAGCGCTTCCGCGTCGTGGCTGCCCTGGTGCGCCGCCGCGGCGCTCGGCGTGACGCGGGCCGAATCGGCGTCTGTCTTGGTGCGCGCCGCGGCGGCGACCGGCCTCGCCTTCGGCCTCCAGCTTCTCGCCGGCGAGCCCGCGATCTCGCTGCTCACCGGGATCTTCACCGCTTTCGCGGCGTTGCTGGACCTCGCGGGCGGCCCTTCCGGACGGCGCGCTCCCCGATTCCTCGCGGCGGCTCTCGCCGGCGCCGGCGCTCTGCTGGTCGCCGTGCCTTTCGCGGCGGCGCTCCTCCTGCCGCTGCGCGCGATCTTTCCCCTGACCTACCGCGGCCAGCACCTCTACTCCCAGACGGCGTTCGGGGCGGCGCCCTTCCTCCCGCTTCGCGCGGTCGAGTGGCTCTTCCCGCGCTTTGGCGGCGACCCTTCGACGATCGGAAGCGGCACGAGCTGGATCCACGCCACGCAGGAGCAGGACCTCGTGTACATCTGGTGCGTCACCTTCGGCGTCCTTCCTCTGCTGGCGGTCGCGGCGGCCGGGCTCCGCCGGGATTTCTGGCGCCGCCCGACCGTGGTCCTCGTCTACGCCGCCGCCTTCGCGCTCTCGTCCCGTGGGGGGTGGCTCGACGCGCGCCTGTCCGGGCGGCTGCCCGGGGGGCTTCCCCTCGAGGACATGCTCGCCGCCTTCCGCGGCTCGGTGCGCGGAGACGCTGTTTTCGGCGCCGCGGCGGTGATCCTCTTCGCGCTGATTTTCTTCGCCCGGCGGCCGGCGCGGCCGGGGTTCGCGCTCGCTCTGCTCTGCACCGCGCTCGCCCTTCCCTGGGCCCTCCCGCTGTTCGTCTCGGCGAGCGCGAAAGACGTGGGCCGCCGCCCGGAGCTCCTCGGCGCGATCCGCGGAGGCGGACGGCTCTACGCCTCGCCGGGGATTCCGCAGCCCGATTTCGCGGCGCTGCCCCGACGAGCCGGCCTCCCGCGCTTCGAGCCGTATGCCCGGGCCCTCGCGCAGGAGCTCATCCCTTCGACCGCGCAGGCGTTCGGGCTCGCCTACGTGTTCGACCGCGACCCGGACGGGTCCTACGGATGGTTCAACCGCCTGGCGGACGAAGCCGCGCGCGCCTCGCAGCCGCCGGAGCGAAGCCGCCTTCTGCGCGTCTACGGAGCGCGGTGGGCGCTCGCGGGAGAAGGCGAGGACTTTCCGCTCTTCCATCCGGTGACCGGAGTGGTGGTGACCGGCCGGCACCTGGTCCTGCATGAGGCCGACGCGCCGTTGCCCGAGCTCCGGTGGGCGTCACGCGCGCTCCGCCGCCCATCCCTGTCGGCGGCGCTGGAGCTGGTGCGCTCGGAGGCGTTCCATCCGGACACCGAGGTCGTCCTTCCCGGTCCGGCAGGCCCGGATCCACCCGCCGCGACGGGCTCCGCCGCACTCTCGGCCGCGGACGTCTCGGCCGACCGCGCGGCCGGAACCGTCGACGCGTCGGGTGCGGGGCACCTGCTCTTCTCCCGGACTTACTTCGCGGCGTGGCGGGCGCGCGTGGACGGCGCTCCCGTCCGCGTTCTCGTGGCCAACGCCCGCGACCTGGCGGTGGCGATCCCCGCCGGCCGGCACACATTCGAGATCGCGTGGAATCGCGAGCCCTTCCACCGCGGCGTCTTCGCGCAAGGCGCGGCGCTGCTCCTTGCCTGTGCGATCGGAATCGCCACCAGGAAGGGCGGACCCCCACGCGAAAGCCCCGGTTAACCATCGATAGGCCGACGGAGGGACACGCATGACGATCCCGGTGAGACGGACTGCCGGCATCCTGTTTCTCGCGCTGATCGCCGCCGCACCCACGGCCGCTCAAACGGCGCCCTCGCCGCTCGGCGAATCGGCGGAACGCGTGCAGGCGGCGATCGCCGCCTCGATCTCCTCCCAGAACGTCTCCGGGCTGTCGGTCGCCGTCGTGATCGGCAACGAGGTCAAGTGGTCAGCCGGCTACGGATTCGCGGATCTCGAAAACTTCGTGCCGTTCACCGCGACGACGGTCTGGCGGCTGGGATCCATCTCCAAGCCGATCACCGCGGTGGCCGCGATGCGGCTCGCCGAGAGCGGGCGGCTCGACCTCGACGCCCCCATCCAGGGATCGTGCCCCGCGTTTCCCGCCAGGGCTGAGCCCATCACGGCGCGGCATCTTCTGGGCCATCTGAGCGGGATCCGTCACTACAACCGGGACGAGAATTTCAACAGCACCCGCCATTACGAGAGCGTCCCGGCGTCGCTCGACGCGTTCAAATCGGATCCCCTGCTCCAGGAACCGGGGACTGCGTACACGTACTCCACCTACGGATACGTCGTCCTCGGATGTGTCGTCGAAGGCGCGTCGGGAAAGCCTTACGAGGAGTTCATCCGCGAGAGCGTGATTCGGCCGGCGCGGATGGAGCGCACGCGCGTCGACGACCAGGCGTCCATCGTGCCCAACCGGGCGCGCGGCTATGCGAAGGCTCCGAGCGGCGAGCTTCGCAACGCCGACCTCGCCGACACGAGCAACAAGGTGCCCGGAGGCGGTCTCGTCTCGACGGCGGTCGACCTCGCGCGATTCGCCATCGCCCTCCACACGAACAGGCTGTTGAAGCCGGAGACCTTCCGGCAGATGCAGGTCCCCATGAAGACGAAGGACGGGAAGGAGTCTCCCTATTTCGGATGGACCATCGTGGATCGGAAGGGAGAGAAGCTCCTGACGCACGGCGGCTCACAGCAGGGCACATCCACCTATCTGGCCATGCTGCATCATCCCTTGCGGCGGCGGAGGGCTCGGCCTCCCGGAGCTTGTCGAAGTAGCGGCCGGTGACCTGCGAAACGTCCGGGTCCGAGGCGAGACGGACGACCGGGCGCGCGCCGACCTCGGCCGATGGCAGAACCCGCTCGAGAATCCACCGCGCCGCCGCGGGCGCGGAGCGCCAGATGTTGGTGGCGATCCCACCGGGATGGACGGCGTTGATCGAAATCCCGGGCTCGCGGCGGGCGAGCGCGCGGGTGAAGAGGTTCAAGGCGAGCTTCGAGTTTCCGTAAGCGCGAAACGTCGCGAAGCCCCGCTCGAGCTCCAGGTTGTCCCACTCGAGCCGGCCGGACTTGTGCCCGACCGAGCTCACGTTGACCACGCGGGCCGCCGGAGCCTTCCGCAGCGCGGGAAGCAGGAGACGCGTCAGCAGGAAGGGGCCCAGAAAGTTCGTCGCCCAGGTGAGCTCGTGGCCGTCGGGAGAGAGCGTCCTCCGCCGCGACGCCATCCCGGCGTTGTTGACGAGGACGTCGAGCACGGGGTGCGCGGACAGCAGCCGTCCCGCCGCGGCGCGGATCGAGACGAAAGAGGCCATGTCCACCGGGAGCAGCTCTGCCCGGCCGCCGCGCACCCGGATCTCGTCGACGACGGCCTGACCGCGCGCCGGATCACGGGCGCCCACGAGGACGAGCGCTCCCATCCGGGCCAGCGCGCGCGCCGCCTCGAGCCCGATCCCGGAGGTCGCTCCCGTGACCAGAACCGTCTTGCCCGTGATCTCCCGGGAAGAACTCATTTCGCCACTCTACGACGCTCGCTCCGCTCCTGGAGTTGGGCGCGACGGCGGGTTCTGGTATTTCTTCGGTGGTGTTCCCCTTCGCGGTCCCTGTTCCCCGCGGGCGCTCGAGGACCGCTCTCGTCGCGGCCGCCGCCTTGCTCTCGCTCTCCGCGTCGGCCGGGATGCCAGCCCCGCCGGCGACTCGCGGCTCTCCGTTTCTTCCCCCGCGCGTCGTGGCGGTCGGCTCCGATCACGACCCCGCCGCTCTCGCGTCCGGAGACTTCAACGGCGACGGACGGCTCGACCTTGCCGTCGGGAGCTCGGGATCGAAGGACGTCGCCGTGTTTCTCGGCGACGGCCGGGGCGGGCTCCAGAGCGCGGGCGCGTTTCCCGCGGGGCCGGATCCCACGGAGATCGTCGCGGCCGACCTCAATCGCGACGGCCGCCTCGATCTGGCCATCGCCAACCACGGCGTTCCGCTCGTCACCGTCCTCCTGGGCGACGGACGCGGAGGATTCCGCCCCGCGGCCGGCTCGCCCCTCCGCGTCCGGAGCAATCCCCACCCGCACACCCTCGGAGTCTGCGACGCCGACCGGGATGGCTCGCCGGATCTCGTCATCGACAGCTGGGGCGAAAACCGTTTCACGTTTCTCCGCGGCGACGGCAAGGGCGGCTTCGCGTCGCCGGGCGTCTCGATCGAAGCGGGCCGCAAGCCTTACCGCAATCTTCGCCTGGCGGATCTCGACGGAGACGGCCGGTGCGACCTCGTCGCCCCGAACCTCGCCGGCGGGCTGGTGACCTTCCTGACCGGCGACGGCGCGGGGCATTTCACCGCGTCCGGAAGGCCGCCGCTCCAGGGAGGGCCGTCTCCCTTCGCCGTCGCGGTCGCCGACGTCAATCGCGACGGCCGGCCCGACATCCTGGTCGCGAACTACTCCGGTCAGGGAACGGACCCTTCGGGCGACGGTCTCACTGCCCTGCTGAACGAGGGAGGGGGGCGGTTCCGGCTCGGGCCCCGGATCCCGACCGGCCGGGCGTCGGGGGACGTGGCCGGCGGAGACATCGACGGCGACGGGTTCGCCGACGCCGCGACGGCCAATCAGGTGGACGACACTCTCACGATCGGGTACGGCGGCCCCGACGGTCTGTCGCCGTCCCGCACGGCGACGGTCCGCGTGGGCGGCCATCCGGAGCGCGTGCTGCTGGCGGATTTCAACGGGGACAGGAAGGCCGACGCGGTCACGGCCAATCCGGAGGATCACTCGATCTCGATCCTGATCACGAGATAGTTCAGCTACCCGCCTGTCGCCACGGTTCCGCCTCTTCCCGGCAGAGTCGTCCGGACGAGCTCGCGGATCGGAATTTCTTCCCTCTTCCCGAGCGCCTCGCGAGCCAGTTCCCCGAGCGTCGGGAACGTGACGCCGTCCGACTGCCAGTCGTCCAGGATCTGCTCGAAGAGCGGGCGGCGGGACCGTCCCTCGACCTCCGTGTGGATGGTGTGGACCTCCGTCCCGCGCGGAGCACCCCGGTAATACTCGCGCTGTGCCGCGTCGGTCGGCAGGTCGTCCCAGCCCAGCGTCTCGTCGAGGGTCGGCAGAGTCGAAGGGATCTCGAGAGTCTCGAAGACCCGCCCTCCGGCGCGCGGGAAAAACGGCGACCCGCCCCGGGAGTTCGACGTGAAGAGCAGGCCGCGCTCCGCCTCGATGGCCAGGGAGCGGGTGTTGGCGGTCCAGCCCGGCGCCGCGCTCGAACGCGCCGGCGCTCCAAATATCCGCCGGTACTCCTCGTGCGCGCGATCGACGTGCTCCCGGATCTTTTCGTCGGACCAGCCGTCGAGCCCGTCGTGCCATCCGACGTGGTCCCAGCCGTGAACGCCGGTCTCATGCCCCGCTTCCGCCACGGACCGGATCTCGCGCGCGCACCTCTCTCCGACCGGCGGAGCGGGGAGCAGCGTCCCGTACAGCATCGTGGGGAACCCGTAGAGAGACGCCGCGCGGCTCTTCCACATCTTCCGGAGGAACCCGCTGCGTGTGAACACCCGGCGCGCGGCGACCCCCGAGCGGTCGGGCCCGAACGTGAAGTAGAACGTGGCGCGGATGCCCCGCCGGGCGAAGAGGTCGAGAAGCGCCGGAATTCCCTCGCGCGTTCCCACGAGGGTATCCGCGTCCACCTTGAGCGCGACGCGCCTGGAGGCGGAACCGGCGCCCGGCGGCGAGGTCAACCCTTCGCCGGCCGCTTGTCGAGGTAGAAGGCGACGGTCCTCCGGATCGCCTCTTCCATGGGGACGCGCGGCTCCCAGCCCAGAATCTTCTTCGCGCGGACGATCGAAGGCACGCGGGTCAGGATGTCCTGGTATCCCTCCCCGTAATACTCCCCGGACGACACTTCCACGACGGGAGTCTGGAGGGCCTTCTCTCCGAAGTTGGGATGCGCCGCGACGGCGGCCACAAGGGCCTCCGCGAGCTGCCGAACCGACAGGTCGTTGGCGGGATTGCCGATGTTGAAGATCCCGCCGTCCGCCGCGCCGCTTTCGTTCTCGAGGATCCTCATGAGGCAGTCGATGCCGTCCGAGATGTAGGTGAACGACCGGCGCTGTGTTCCTCCGTCGACGAGCTTGATCGGCTCGCCGTACAGGATGTTGTGCAGGAACTGCGTCAGGACGCGGCTCGAGCCCTCCTTGGGCGAGTCCACGTCGTCCAGATGCGGGCCCATCCAGTTGAACGGCCGGAACAGCGTGAACTTCAGCCCGCTCGACGCGCCGTAGGCCCAGATGACGCGGTCGAGCAGCTGCTTCGAGCAGGAGTAGATCCAGCGCTGCTTGTGGATCGGGCCGTACACGAGGGTCGAGCGCTCTTCGTCGAACTCGGGGTCGGGGCACATCCCGTAGACCTCCGAGGTGGACGGAAAGACGACTCTCTTCTTGTATCGGACGGCCTGCTTGACGATGCGGAGGTTCTCCTCGAAGTCGAGCTCGAAGACCGCGATCGGGTTGCGCACGTACGCGGCCGGCGTCGCGATCGCGACCAGCGGGAGCACGACGTCGCATTTCTTGACCTGGTACTCGATCCATTCCTTGTTGATCGCGATGTCGCCTTCGAGGTAGGTGAATCGGGGGTGCCCGAGAAACGGCGCGATCTTGTCGCTTCCGATGTCGAGGCCCGAAACTTCCCAATCCGTCGTGCCGAGAATGCGCTCGGTGAGGGCGTTCCCGATGAACCCGTTCACGCCGAGGATCAGCACCCTCATGGCGTCACGGCCTGCGCGATGAACCGCCTGGCTTCCATCTCGTCCTCTCCCTCCCGCTGCAACGCGAGGATCTCGACGTACCGGTCGTCGCCGCACGCGACGTACAGGCGTCCGGCCTCGATCCGGATCTGCCCGGGGAAGTTGTCGTGCGCGCCGAGATTCGGCACACTCGTCTTCCAGAGCGTCGTCTTCGCCCCGAAGATGTCGGTGAACGCTCCCGGCCACGGGTGTGTCACGGCGCGCACGAGGTCGTGGACCTGCTTCGCGCTCGCCGACCAGTCGATCCGCCCGTCCTCGGGCGTGCGGCGGGGAAACTTCGTCGCGCGAGACTCGTCCTGCGTCACGCGCGGCGCGCGGCCCGCTTCGAGGTCGGGAAGCCTGCGCGTCAGGACCCGCACCGCCGCAGCCGTGACGCGGCGCTGAACTTCGAGCGCGGTGTCGTCGGGCCCGATCGGCACCCCTTCCTGGTCGACGATGTCCCCGGCGTCCGCCCGCGCGGTCATCACGTGCAGCGTGGCGCCCGTCGCGGTCTCGCCCTTCAACACGGCCCAGTTCACGGGCGCCCGGCCGCGGTACTTGGGCAGCAGCGACCCGTGGACGTTGAAGGCGCCCCGCGGCGGCAGCCGGAGCATCGCGTCGGGAAGAAGGCCGCGGTAATAGAAAGAGAAGAGGAGATCCGGCGCGGCGCGGCGCACGCTCTCCAGAACGTCCGGCGATCGCGGGTCTTCGACGATCGCGGGCGCGATCCCGCGCTGCCGCGCGAGCTCCGCGACGCTCGGAAACCACTGCGCCTCATCGGGCCGGTCGGCGTGAGTCCCGACGAAGACGACCTCCCGCCCCGCGTCGAGCAGCGCCTTCAGGCACGCGTGCCCGGTGTCGGAGTATGCGAAGACGGCGATGCGTGTCAACGCCGGACCGCCGGAGAGGGGCCGGTTGCGGGTGTCGAAACCGATCCCGGCGCGGGCGAACTCGAGGGCGGCTCGCCGCGCAGTCCCCACGCGTGACGGACCGAGAACCGCGGCCGGCCGCGCACCTGTTCGTAGATCCGTCCGACGTACTCACCGACGATGCCGAGCCCCGCCATGGCGACGCCGAGCAGCGTGAACAGGATCGCGAAGAGCGTGAAGACCCCCTCGACCTCCGCGCCGACGATCAACCGCCGGACGAACAGGAAGATGCCGAACGCGATCCCGCCGAGGGCGACGAACGTCCCGAGAATCCCGAAGAGCTGCAGCGGCACGGCCGAGAAGCCCGTCATCAGGTCGAAATTGAGGCGGATCAGCCGGTAGAGCGAGTACGCCGACTCGCCGCCCGTCCGGGGGGCATGCGCGACCTCGATCTCGGTCGGGTTTCGCGCGAAGCTCTGCCCGAGCGCCGGGATGAACGTGGACGCCTCCTCCGTGCGGTTGATCTCGTCGACGACGTCGCGGGAGTAGGCCCGCAGCATGCAACCGAAGTCGGTCAGGCGCATCCGGGTGATCGCCACAGTCACGCGATTCACGATCCGGGACGCGAAGCGACGGGCGAACGAGTCCTGGCGCGAGATCCGAACCCCGCCGACCACGTCGTAGCCCTCCTCCACTTTCGAGAGGAGTTTCGGAATCTCCTCGGGAGGGTTCTGCAGATCGGCGTCGAGCGTGACGACGACGTCTCCCGTCACGTCCCGAAACCCCGCAAGGATCGCGGGATGCTGCCCGAAGTTGCGGGACAGCTCGAGCACGCGGACGACGTCCGGCCGGCGGGCCGCCCAGGCCTTCAGGATCTCGAGCGAACGGTCGCGGCTCCCATCGTCCACGAGCAGGAGCTCGTAGGGACCGGCTAGCCCGTCCATCACGGCGAGCACGCGACGGCAGAACTCGTCCAGGTTCGCCTGCTCGTTGTAAACGGGGACGACGACCGAGACCTTCATGGCATTTTCCGGATGTCTCGCATGTGGCGGCCTGGATCTTAAGCTGTCGGCTCTCAGCTGTCAGCTCTCAGCCGGAACACCCCGACTCAAGCCCGGAAGGCCTTCAGCACGTCCCGGATTGCTTCGATTGCGTCGTCCTGGTCGCCATCCGTCAGTCCCGGAAAGAGCGGCAGCGAGACGATGCGCTCCGAAACGAAGTGCGCCTCCGGGAAGTCCTCCGGGCGCCAGCCGAAGCGGTCGGCGTAATACGAGAACTCGTGGGCGGCCGTGTAATGCAGGCCGGTCCCGATGTTGCGGGCCTTCAGCTCCGCCATGAACCGGTCGCGGCCGATCGTGAGCCGGTCGATGTCCACGAGCGGCGTGTACAGGTGCCACGCGTGGCGCACGGGGTACGGGACGCGGGAAGGAAGAATCAGCCCGGCAACGCCGGCAAGGGCCTCGTCGTAACGGCGCGCGAGCCGCTCGCGCTCGACCAGGAATCCCTCGAGGCGCCTCAGCTGATGCAGGCCGAGTGCCGCCTGGATGTCCATCATGTTGTACTTGAAGCCCGGCAGGGCGACGTCGTATCGGGGGCTGCCCGCCTTCGCGAAGCGCTTCCACGATTCCCGGTCCATGCCGTGGAATTTCAGCAGCGACGCCTTTTCGAACACCGCCTCGTCCGAGGTGACGACCATGCCGCCCTCGCCCGTCGTCATGTTCTTGTTCGGATGAAACGAAAAGACCGACGTCGTCGGGAAGCACCCGATTCTCTTCCCCCGGTACTCGGACCCGACGGCGTGCGCCGCGTCCTCGAGAACGGCGACTCCGCGCCGGGAGGCGATCTCCAGAATGGGGTCCAGATCGGCGGGCTGCCCGACGTAGTGCACGGGGAGGATCGCCTTGGTCCGCGGCGTGATCTTCTTCTCGATCTCTTCCGCGCGGATGTTCAGCGTCGCCCGGTCGATGTCGACCAGGACCGGGACCGCTCCGCAGTGCACGATCGTGTTCAGCGTCGCGACGAAGGTCATCGGCGTGGTGATGACCTCGTCCCCCGGCCCGATGCCGAGCGCCAGAAGGGCCACGTGCAGTCCGCCGGTCGCCGAGGAGACGGGGACGGCGAATCGCCCGCCGACGTACGCCGCAAACTCCGCGGTGAACCGCTCCACCTTCGGCCCGGTCGTAATCCACCCGGACTTCAGGGTGTCGATGAGCTCGGCGATCTCTTCCTCGCCGATCGAAGGCCGCGCGAACGGCAGGAACTCTTTTCGCATGGGGCGCGATTCTAGTCGCGCGCGCGCCGCTTACCGGGTTTCGCCGCGGCGGCGAGGCGGAGCGACCTCCTCGCGAAATACTCCGTTCCCGTGGCGCAGAGCACGACCCAGAACAGGCCGAGCAGAGTCCCCGCGATCACGTCTGTCAGCCAGTGGGCGCCCAGGTACACCCTGGAGAAGTCGACCGCGAGGGCGAGCGGAATCGCGGCGGCGACCGCCAGGACGCGATAGAGGCGGCGCTGCGTCACGTGGAACACGAGCGCCGCGACGCCTCCGAAGAAGAGCGTGCACATCGTTGCATGCCCGCTCGGGAAGCTGAAGGTCTTCTCCGTCACCAGCGCGGGCCAGAGGTCGGGTCGATGTCGGTGGAACGCGATCTTCATGATCGACTCGAGCGCCCAGCCGCCGAGGACCGACCCGAGAAACAAGAGCGCCGAGACGCGCCGGCCGGCGGCCGCGAGGAGCGCCGACGCGATCAGCATGGACGGCACCAGAAAGCGGTAATCGCCGAGGCTCGTCACGACGAGAAGGGCGCGCGTGCGGGCCGGGCTGTGGATGCCCCGCATCGCCATCGTCACGGACCGGTCGATTCCGAGGGGACCGGGCAGCTCCGTCACCTCGTCGAGCACCACGGAAAGCAGGATGACGAGGACGGCCGAGGCGAGAAAACCGACGGTGAGATAGAGCCCGAGCGTCCCCTCCCGCGTGAACCGGCGGCGCAGGAACGCCCGGAGCTTCGAAGGGCTCTCGAGAGGCTTCTCGTCCCTGGCGGCCGTCATTCCTTCCACCGCACTCCGCCCTCGGTACGCCACCGCCGCCGCGGGTTCCACACGCCGGACGTCGCCGTCTCGGCGGTGACCTCGAAGCGGATCACGTCCCGCCGGTAATCGTACGGTGCGCCGTCGGCGGCGTGGATCGCGGCATCGACCGAGTAGACCCCGGGGGCGAGCGAGAGGGTGGGGATCTCCAGGCGAACGCGCGCCTCTCCGGAGAACGCCTCGCCGTCGAGGCCTTCCAGAGCGGTGTTGGAGCCGAACACCGGCTGACCCGCGACCGTCGAGAGGGCGAACCCGAAGACGAAGTCGCGAAGCGCCGGCTCGGCGCGCACCTCCATCTCGAGCGAGGCGGCCTCGCCGGAGCGCAAGCGGCCGCTCGGACGGCCGCGGCCGTCCAGGACCCGCACGGCGACGACGCGGGCGCGGCCCGAGCCGATCGATCCCGCGGGCGCCGCCGCCCCCGGCGCCAGACGCTTCTCCCCTTCCCGCTCGGCGACGCGCTCTCTGTAACGGGCCACGGTGTCCGGCGCGGGTCCGTCGGCGACGAGACGCCCCGCGTCGAGCCAGATCGCCCGGCGGCAGCGCGCGGCGACGAGCGACAGGTCGTGCGAGACGAGCAGGATCGTCTTGCCCGCCTTCTCGAACTCCGAGAATTTCTCGAGCGACCGGTGCGCGAAGGCCTCGTCGCCGACGGCGAGCACCTCGTCGACCAGGAGGACGTCGGGGGCGCTGTGCGCCGCGATCGAAAACCCGAGCCTCACCGCCATCCCCGACGAATAGGTGCGCAGCGGCGCGTCCAGAAACTCCTCGAGCTCGGCGAAGCGGACGATGTCGTCGAAGCGCCGGGCGATTTCCGCCTTCGAGAGGCCGAGCAGAAGTCCCGCGATCTCGACGTTCTCGCGTCCCGAAAGCTCCGGATGAAACCCGGCGCCGAGCTCCAGCAGGGCAGCGAGGCGCCCCCGCACCTCCACCTCTCCTCGCGTGGGCCGCACGATCCCGGCGAGAAGCTTCAAGAGCGTGGATTTGCCCGACCCGTTGGAGCCGACGATTCCAACCGTCTCCCCGCGGGCGACCTCAAACGAGACATCGGTCAGGGCCGCGACGCCGGCCTCGGGGACGAGAGCCGCGCCGGCCGGACGCGAGAGCAGCGCGGTCTTCAGCGTTCCGACGGAGCGCTTCCGGCCGTATCGGCGGTAGAGCTTCGTCGCGCCGCGCACGGAGACGGCAGGCGGACCTTCCCCGGGAGCGCTCAGGCTTCCTCCGCGATCGAGTCGCGCAGGCGGTCGAAGACCCACGCGCCGGACAGGAGCGCCGCCGCCGCGGTGAGGGCCATGCCGGCCCAGGCGGACGCCGAGATCGGCCGGAAGAAGAACGCGCTCTCGTGCACGGACGAGAAGAAGATCGCGAACGGGTTCAGCCACAGAAACGGACGCCATCGTTGCGGGACCGAGGCCGCCGGGTACAGGACCGGGGTCAGAAAAAAAGCGAGCGTCAGGAGGTTGCCGATCAGGTCCCGCACGTCGCCGAAATGAACGGCCAGCGAGGAGACCGCGAGCGCCAGGCCGAACACGGTCGCGGTGAGCAGCAGAAGGACGAACGGGAACTGGAACAGCGGGGCGCCGGGCGAGGCAGACCCCGTCACCGCGGCGAACAGGATGGCTGCGCCGAGGACCGGTAACGCCAGACAGAGGTGCGACAGCCGCGCTCCCACCGCGACGGCCGGGAACACCTCGGGCGCGACCGTCGTCTTTCGGAGCAGCGGCCCGTTTGTCCGGAATGTCTCCGCCGCGTCGAGGAGAGCGGCGGAAACGAACCCCCACACGAGCACGCCTCCGAAGAGAAACAGGGCGTAGGGCCGCACGTCCGCGCGCGGGGTGAACACGAACCGGAAAACGGTCGCGTAGA
The DNA here is from genome assembly GCA_020199905.1 of Acidobacteriota bacterium. Lineage (GTDB taxonomy): Bacteria > Acidobacteriota > Thermoanaerobaculia > UBA5066 > Gp7-AA6 > JALYUA01. The sequence continues at coordinate 30,208 of JAIVJS010000020.1, read as the reverse complement.
CGAGAAGCAGAAGAAGCGGGTTGATCAGCGACCAGACAAATCCGAGGGCGCTGCCCCGGTACCGCGCCGAAAGCTCCCGCTTCGTCAGCGCGACGACGAGGGGCCGCTGCCGGAGGGTCCGCAGCAGCGGCGAGAGAAAGCGCGGGCGTCCGTCGGACGACTTCGACACGAGATCGATGGCCGGAAATCTATCCGATATCCTCGCGGACGTGCCGCTTTCCTCAGTCCCGGCCGGGTCGCCGTCGGTCTCCGAAGCGCCCGCGATCGCCTGCCGGGAACTTCGAAAGGTGTATGGGGGCGCGGAGCCGGTGATTGCGCTGGCCGGCGTCGATCTCGCCGTCGCGGCCGGGGAGTTCCTGGGCGTCCTCGGCCCGTCGGGCGGGGGAAAATCGACGCTCCTCCATCTGCTGGGCGGAATCGACCGCGCGACGTCCGGGACGGTCTCGGTGGGAGGCCGGGACGTCGGCGGGCTCTCCGAACGCGAGCTCACGCTCTACCGGCGGCGCGACGTCGGGATGGTCTTCCAGTTCTTCAACCTGCTCCCTCACTTGACCGTCCGCGAGAACGTCGAGCTCCCCCGCCTGCTCGACCGCCGCCCGGACGCCTCCTCGCGCGCCGGCGACCTGCTCGGCCGCGTCGGCCTGGCGCACCGGGCCGCCGCGCACCCCTACGAGCTGTCGGGCGGCGAGATGCAGCGCGTCGCCATCGCGCGCGCGCTCGTCACCGGCGCGCGGCTTCTTCTCGCCGACGAGCCCACAGGGAATCTCGACACCCGGAACGGCGACCAGGTGCTCGCGCTCCTCGACGAGATCCGCCGCGAGCGCGGCGTGACGCTCATCCTCGCCACGCACTCCCACGCCGCCGCGGGCCGCGCGGACCGCCGGATCGAGATCCGCGACGGCCGCCTCGTGGCGGGCTGAGGTCCGCCATGCTCGCGTTCCGCTTCGTCGTACGCGCCCTGGTGACCGGACCCGCCCGCCGGCATCCCCTGCGGCTCGTCCTTCCCGTGGCCGGCGTCGCGATCGGCGTCGCCGCGATCGCGGCGATTCATCACGCCAACCGCAGCGTCACGGAGTCCTTCCGGGCCGCCGCGGCCTCTGTCGCGGGTCGCAGCGACTTCACCGTTTCGGGGCCCGCGGGCGTGCCGCTCGAGGCCCTGCGCGCCTTCTCGTTCCTCTGGGACGTGGGCTCCTTCGCGCCGGCCGTGACCGGCATCGTCGTCCTTCAGGACGGGACGGGCGAGGCCGCCGACCTTCTCGGCGTGGACATCGCGGGCGACGGCGCCGTGCGGTCCTGGGAGCTCGTCTCGCCCGCCGACCGGGCTTCGCTCGTGCGGCTGTCGGGACAAAACACCGTCTTCGTGTCGGAGACCTTCGCCCGCCGCCACGCCCTGCGGCCGGGCTCGCCGATGCGCGTCGTCGCGGGCGGCGTTCCGCGCGTGCTGACCGTCGGCGGCCTGCTGCGGTTTTCCGGTATCGCCCGCGCCGCCGGCGAAGATCTCGTCATCACCGATCTCACGACCGCGCAGCGGATCCTCGGAAAGTCCGGCCGGGCGGACCGCGTCGACGTCGTGCTCCGGCCGGGAGCCGACCGCGCCTCCGCGAGGCGGACGCTCGCCTCGCAACTCGCGCCGGGGCTGCGGATCGAGGCTCCGGATCGATCCGCCGCGTCCGCCGACCGCATGGTGCGCGCCTTCCGATTCAATCTGAACGCGCTCGGATCGCTGACTCTTCTCGTCGGCGTCTTCCTGATCGCCAACGCCGTTTCGATCTCCGTCCTCCGCCGACGTCCCGAGATCGCGACGTTGAAGGCGGTGGGTGCGTCCCGGTCTCTCATCTTCGCCGTCTTTCTCATCGAGGGAGCGGCGATCGGCGCCGCCGGGACGGCTATCGGGGAAGCGGGCGGGATCTTTCTCGCGCGGGCGGCCCTCCACGCGATCGGAGGGACGATCTCCAACATCTACCTTCCGACCGCGAGGATCTCGGGCGGGAGTTACGGTTCGCCCGCCCTGCTTGCCGCGGTCGTGGGATTCGGCGCCGCGCTGCTCGCGACGGTGATCCCGGCGGCCGAAGCGACCCGGGTACCTCCCTCGCCGGCGATGCGCGCCGGCTCCGTCGAGGCGGTGCGCCGGACGCGGCTCGTTCCCCGCGCTCTCGCGGCCGCTGGAGCCCTCGCGCTGGCGGCGGCGGCATCGTTCCTGCCTCCTCTCGACGGATTCCCGTTCTTCGGTTTCTCGAGCGTCGGCCTGGTCGTCGCCGCCCTGGCGCTCGCGGCGCCGCTCTTCGTGCTCACGGTCGCGCGGGCGTCGGGACGGCCTCTTCGGGGGCTGCTCGGCGCGCCCGGGCCGCTCGGCGCGGGCTTCTTCGGCGGCGCTCTCGCCCGCAATGGAATCGCGGTCACGGCGCTCGCGATGGCGCTCGGAATGACTCTCGCGATGATCGTGACCGTCGCCTCGATCCGGGAGACGGTGCGCGTCTGGGTCGAGACGACGCTGCGTTCCGACCTGTGGGTGAAGGCGGCGGCCGGAAAAAGCTCCGGCCTCGTGGGCGATCTCCCCGAGGACGTCGTCGCGTTTCTGTCCGCCGTGCCCGGAGTCGCCGCGGTCGATCCGTTCCGCGCCCGCGAAGCCGATCTCGACGGCCGGCCGTACACGCTCGGCTCCGGCGATTTCCGGGTGGTGGCGAAAATCGGAGGGCTCCCTTTCGTCGGCGGCGCCGACGCGCGCACGACGGCCGAGCGCGCCCGCCGGGAGAACGCGGCCTTGATCTCGGAACCGTACGCGCGGCGCTTCGGCGTCGCGACCGGAGGGCGGGTGACGGTCGCCACCCCCTCGGGCCCGCGTTCGTTCCCGGTCGCGGGCGTGTACCGCGACTACTCCAACGACCGGGGCACGGTGATGCTCGACCGCGCCCTGTATCTCGCGATTTTCGGGGATCGCCGCGTGACGAGCGTGGCGGTCCTCGCCGGCGCCGGGGTTGACCCCGCCGTCCTCCGGCGGGCGATCGCCATCGCGGCGCGGGGCCGCTATGCGCTCTCGATATCGACCAACCGCGAGCTGCGGCGAGAGGTACTCCGGATCTTCGACGGGACGTTCGCCGTGACGCGCGGGCTCGAAGCGATCGCAGTGGCCGTGGCCATCCTCGGGATCGCCAACGCACTGCTCGCGTCCGCGGTCGAAAGGCGGCGCGCCTTCGGGCTGCTGCGGGCGATCGGCGCCTCGCGCGAGCAGATCCGCGGCGCGGTCCTCGTGGAAGCGACCCTGACCGGGCTCGTCGCCACCGCCGCCGCCACGGCCGCCGCCGCCGCCTTCGCGTACCTTCTCCTCGCCGTCATCAACCCGCAGTCGTTCGGCTGGACGGTCTCGCTCGCCGTCCCCGTTTCGACGCTGGCCGGCGCGGCCGCCCTCGTCCTCGCCGCATCGATCCTCGCGGGCGTGTTCCCCGGCCGTCTGGCGGCCGCCGTGGATCCGGCGGCGTCGCTGGCGGAAGAATGACCTCGCGTTTCCCGTTTCCCGTTTCCCGTTTCCCGGCCCTGGTCCTCGTGTTCGCTCTCGCCACTCCGGCACCGGCCCCACCGCCCGGGCCCCTCGCGTTTCCCCGCGACCACGGCTCGCATCCGTCGGCCGCGATCGAGTGGTGGTACTACACCGGCAACCTCGCGGACGCGGCGGGACACGCGTACGGGTTCCAGCTCACGTTTTTCCGCGTCGGCGACTTCGCCCTGGCGCACGGAGCGTGGACGGACGGGGCGCGCAAGACGTTCGACTTCCGGGAGAAGGCGCACCTGACTCTGCCCGGCATCGCGGAGTTCGCCGAGGGCCGCCTCGAGGTCTCCAACGAAGACTGGTCCGCGAGCGAGCGCGCGGGCATTCACCGCCTGCGCCTGCGATGGGAGAACCGGACGCTGGATCTCGACCTGACCGCTTCGAAGCCTCCGGTGCTGCAGGGCGAGAAGGGCCTTTCACGGAAGGGACCCGGAGAGGGCGAGTACTCGCACTACGTGTCGATCTCCCGTCTCTCGGCCGCCGGGGCGCTCGTCGAGAACGGACGGCGGACGCCGCTTTCCGGCGCCGCCTGGTTCGACCACGAGTGGGGACCGGGGGCCCTCCCCCAGGGGGCGGCGGGGTGGGACTGGTTCGCGCTCCAGCTCGACGACGGCAGCGAGCTGATGCTCTACCGCATCCGGACGAAGGAGGGTCGCGCGACGCCCTTCTCCTCGGGCGTGTTCGTTCCTCCAACCGGACCGACCGTGCCGCTCCGCTTCGACGAAGTGCGCTTCCGCTCGACGCGGGAATGGCGGTCTCCGCGGTCGGGGGGCGTCTACCCGGCGGCGTGGGAGGTCGCGATCCCACGTCTCGCCCTGGAGCTCACGGTCCAGCCCCTCGTCGCCGACCAGGAGCTCGTCACCGGGCGCTCCACGGGCGTTACCTATTGGGAGGGGGCATGCCGTGCCGCCGGGCGGCGCGGCGGCCGTCCTGTCTCCGCGAGAGGATACGCCGAGCTGACCGGCTACGCGGGCCGCGACGTCCCCGGCTTCTCCGGCCGGTAGTTGGTTTCAGTCCCGGCTTTCAGAACGAATAACTGAAATTGAGAACTTACGACGTCGGCGTCGGCTTCGGCGTCCACTTCGATTTGCCCGACTTCGTCTGAGTCTCCAGGGTGATGAGGAAAGACCGCGCGGTCTTCAAGTTACGGTAGACGTAGGAGAAATGCACCGTGAACTCGCTCCGGTCTCCCCTGTTCAAGTCGCCCACCTTGTTGCCGCCGTCCCCGGCCGCGACGAGATTGCCTTCTGCGTCGAAGACGGCGATCGCGACGCCGACCTGCTGGTCCTGCTGGGAATTGTTGTCGACGCGGACGACGGCCTTCGCGCTCGAGACGCGAATCGGCGCGACCGTGTCGCCCAGGTCGAAGCGCATCTCGGAGATCGCAATGTCGTTCAACTGCATGTCGATCTTCTGAATGCCGCCGACCGGCGCCCAGTCGAACTTCTTGGTCATGAGTTCGGCGGAAACAGGCGAAGCGAGCGCGAGCGTGAAGGCCACGGCGAGAATGGAAGAGAGCCTTTTGACCATCTAGAACCTCCGCGTCGCAGCGTAGCAGGTGAAGCTGCGATGGGGAAGGTGAAGTTGTCGGAGGGTCGAGCATTGAGCGTTGAGCGTTCGTTTTCTGTTTCCCGCCTCTACCGCCCGCGCTCTTCCGGATGTGCTCTCAGTCGGGAGTGTTTGTAGCCGTAAAAGAAGTAGACGACGATCCCGATCGCGAGCCAGATTCCGAATCGCCACCAGGACTCGCGCGGGAGGTAGCGGGCCAGAAAGACACACGACGCCGCTCCCATCAACGGGAGCATCCATGTCCCGCCCGGCACCCGGAAGCCCCGTTCGCGGTTGGGCTCCCGGACCCGCAGGATGATGATTCCGATGCACACGAGCAGAAACGCGAAGAGCGTTCCGATGTTCGTCAGGTTGACCATTTCGTCGAGCGACGAGAAGAGCGACGCGATACCGACGAAGACGCCGGTGATGATCGTCGCCACGTGGGGCGTCTTGAAGCGCGGGTGCACCTTCGCGAACCACGGCGGAAGCAGGCCGTCGCGGGACATCGCGAAGAAAATCCGAGGCTGGCCCATCTGGAAGACGAGCAGCACCGCCGTGTGCGCCACGACCGACCCGAACGCCACCACCCCGACCATCCAGTTCGGCATCGCGGCGAACCGCATTGCGAGGGTCAGAGGCTCCGCCTGCTCCGTCGAGAGCGTCCTGGTGAGCGCGGAGTAGGGGATCAGGCCGGTGAAGACGGCGGCGATGATCGCGTAGATGACCGTGCACAGGATCAGGGACCCGATGATCCCGATCGGCATGTCGCGCTTGGGGTTCCGGCATTCCTCGGCGACCGTCGAGACGGCGTCGAAGCCGATGTAGGCGAAGAAGACGATCGCGGCGCCCGAGGCGATCCCTTGGAAGCCGTTCGGAGCGAAGGGATGCCAGTTGGCGGGCTTGACGTACTTGAAGCAGACGATCACGAAAAACCCGAGCACCAGGAGCTTCGTCACGACCATCCAGAAGTTGAAGTTCGCCGACTCCTTGATCCCCCAGACGAGGACGATCGTGATGATGGTCACGATCATCACCGCGAAGATGTTCAGAATGATCGGGATCCCGAAGACGTGCGGCGCCGCGGCCACGACGTTCGGCATCTTGGACAGCGCGGTCTGGTAGTCGACCGCCAGCCAGGCGGGAATCCGGATGCCGAACCCCTCCAGGAAGGTGTTGAAGTAGTTGGCCCACGAGATCGCGACCGCGACATTGCCGATCGCGTACTCGATCATCAGGTCCCATCCGATGATCCACGCGACGAGCTCGCCGAGGGTGCCGTAGGAGTAGGTGTACGCGGAGCCGGCGACCGGCACCATCGAGGCGAATTCCGCGTAGCAGAGCGCGGTGAACCCGCAGACCGCCGCCGTCAGCACGAAGGAGAGGATCAGCGCCGGCCCCGCGCCCGGCCGGGACGCGTCGCCGGCCGCCGCGGTTCCGATCGTCGCGAAGATGCCGGCGCCGATGATCGCCCCGACTCCGAGAGCGACGACGTTCCAGGGTCCGAGCGCGCGCTTCAACCGGTGCCCGGGCTCCTCCGTCTCCGCGACGAGCGCGTCGAGAGACTTCCGCCGCAGAAGCTGGGAAACGACGCTCAAGTTGGCGCGCAGGATAGCAAATGACCCGGATTTCGCGGGCGGTTTTGTCGCGAGCCGGCCGCGTCAGAGGAGCTGTTCGGCGGGAGGATCTCCGGGACGCGGAGGGTCTTCCGCGGGCGGACGCGCGGGCGGCTCTTCCGCCGGCGGCGTTGACGGAACCGGCGGATCCTGCACGGGAGGTCTCGGATTCGCGGGAGCCGGCGGCTCACCGATCGGCGTGATGTTCCCGGGGGTCTCGTTGGTCACAGGCGGCGGTGTTGCAAGAGGCGGACCGTTGGTGGAAGGAGGTTGAGCGTTGAGCGTCGAGAGGTAAGAGCAAGAGTTGTTACGGGGTGTCGTCATTTCCCGATTCCGTTTTTTGATTCCGATCTGGTTGACCCCGAAGTATTGCGGCCGTCTCGCTCGCGTTGGTGGCTAGGCCCCCGGCCCCGGTCCGCCTGCCCCCTCCCGCCTAGCGCCCGCCGCGCTCGACCAGCGCGGCGAGCTCGGTCAAGGAGCCGATCCGATCCTCCGCGCCGAGGTCCGGATGACGGCCATTGCGGTCCAGGAGGACGCCGCGCAGGCCGGCGGCGCGCGCGCCCTCGAAGTCTTCGCGCCGCGAGTCCCCAACGTGGAGACACTCCGGCGGCTCGAGACCGAGCCGCGCGCAGACGCGGTGGAAGATCTCGGGGTCCGGCTTTCCGGTCTCTTCGATGGCGGAGACCGCGACCGCCCGGAAGCGGGGCGCGAGCGAAAGCGCTTCGAGAAGCGGCGGGAGAGAGGAGTCCCAGTTCGACACGATGGCGAGGGCGAGCCCCCGCCTCTCTAGCCCCGCGAGCGTCTCCTCGACGTCGGGATAGACGGCCCAGGAAGACGCCTCGCGGAAGTGCGCCGTGAGGCGACCGAAGCACGCCTGCGAAATCGAGCCGCCGTCGAGGCGCCGGCGCACCCGGTCCACGAACGCGGCCCAGAACGCGCCCTCTCCCCGCACGCCTGCGTAGCGGTTGGCACCGCCCTCTGCGTGGACCTCCTCCCACGTCTTCGTCAGGGCAGCGTCGAGCTCCTCGAGCGTGAAGCGGGCGCCATCGGCGGCGAGCTCCCGCGCGTAAACCCGCTCGACCGGGGGACTCGGGTGGACGAGCGTCAACCCCGCGTCGAACAGGACCGCGCGGATCACGCCCGCTTCAGGAGGCGGCCGGCGTCTCGCGCAGGATCCCGTCGAGCGCGGCGTTCAAGGCGTCGAGGCACCGCCCGGCGGACGCCAGCGCCTTCTCCCGATCGGACTCGCCGTCCGCGACCCGCCCGAGGGCCTCGCGCTCGATCTGCCGGTGCCAGACGTCCGCAGCCTCGTGAACGGTGAAGAAGCGGACGGCGTCCGCGTCCGTGATCCCGTAGAACGCGGCCAGGCCTTCCCGCTTGGTCCGCGCGATTTCCGGAATCTGCGACTCGTAGGCGTAGAGCGCCGCGAGCCCCTCCGGGACCGAGCCTTTGCCCGTCGTGTCGAGGAAGCAGGAGACGAGCGCCGCGACTTCCGGCGTGCGCGGCTGCGCGGCGAGATCGGACGGCGCGCCGACAGACGCCGCGAACCGGCGCCAGAGGGCCGGATGATTCTCGCTTCCCCGCTCCTCCTCGATCAGGTTCTCGAGGAGCTCCTGCCGCAGGACCGGATCGTTGGAATGCGAGTGAACCGCCGAGACGTACCGGGGAAACGCAGCTACATGCGGGTAATACGAGACGGCGTACTCCCGCAGCTGCTCCCGGGAAAGCTTCCCTTCGCTCCACAGAACGTAGAACGGGTGCTTCAGAAGATGCTTTTCAGAGACGAGACGATCGAGAGCCTCGAGAAATTCGGTGCGCGTCATGGTTCCTCCGGAAGAATTCTCAGTTGTCCGTCCTCAGTTTTCAGTTCCCAGGATTCTCTCGATTCTCCGACCATCAACTCTCAACTCTCAACTTCCTCACGGCATCACCTGTCCGCCGTCGATCACGATGGCCTGGCCCGTGATCGACTTCGCGTCGTCCGAGGCGAGATAGGCCGCGAGCCCCGCGACCTCCGCGGGGTCGAGCACCCGGCCGAGCGGAGCCATGCGGGCCGCCGCCTCACGGCCGTCGTCGATCGACTTCCCTTTCATCCGGCCGATCTGGCGGAATCCCTCGCGCGCCATCTCGCTCTCGACCCAGCCGGGACAGACGGCGTTGACCGTGATCTGCCGCGGCGCGAGCTCGAGCGCGAGTGTCCTCGTCAGGCCGATCACGCCATGCTTGGACGCGGAGTACGCCGCCAGCCCCGCGACCCCGAAACGCCCGACGACCGACGACAGGTTGATGATCCGGCCGCCCTGCGACAGAAACGGCACCGCTTCGCGCGTCACGCGGAACACCGCCGTCAGGTTCGTCGCGATGATGGAGTTCCACCGCGAGTCGTCCGGGTCGTCCAGAGGAGTCGGCCCTCCCTGCCCCGCGTTGTTGACGAGGATGTCGATCCGCCCCCAGCGGGCGGAGACCTCGGCAACGGCGTTGCTGATCGAGAGGCCGAGCGTCACGTCGCACTCGATCGCGATGGCGTCCCCGCCCGTCTCGCGGATCTCCGCGGCGACCCGTTCGCAGGCCCCGAGGTTTCTGGCGCCGAGCGCCACCCGGGCGCCCTCGGCGGCGAATCGCCGGGAGATGGCCTCGCCGATGCCGCGCGACGCCCCGGTCACGAAAGCCACCTTCTCGACGAGCCGGCGGGGAACGGCGCCCTTCTCCTCGGTCGCGCGCAACGGCGCGGTGCTTTCGAGGTCCTCTTCGCTCATCCGCGGCTCTCGTCTCCGTTGCGGCCGTCTGTCTTCGGGTCGTCCGTCGGTGGCCTGAGGCTGCGACTAGACGGAAGGCGCCAGAGCGCGCTCCCGCGCCTTTCGAAGGGCGGCGAGCTCGGGAGGAAGCGGGAAGAAAACGTCTTCGTCGACGACGCGAACCTCCCGCACTTCGGTTGCGCCGAGCTTGCGAAGAGTCTCGAGGATCGCCTCGATGAGGAAGTCGGGCGCCGACGCCCCGGACGTGACTCCCACCGCGCTCGCTCCCTCGAGCCACGCCGGGTCCATTTCGGACACATCGTCGACGAGGTAGGCGCGCGCCCCCGCGAGCTCGGCCTCCTCGACGAGGCGATTGGAATTCGAGGAGTTCTTCGATCCGACGACCAGGATGACGGGCGCCTCGCGCGCGATCGCCCGGACGGCGAGCTGCCGGTTCTGGGTGGCATAGCAGATGTCCGCGCGCGCCGGCCCCCGGATGCCCGGAAATCGGCGCTGGAGGGCGGCCACGATGGGGCGCGTGTCTTCGACCGAAAGCGTCGTCTGGGTGAGGAACGCCAGCCGGTCCGGGTTTTTCACGGGGACGGCCTCGGCCTCCGCGACGGTCGAGACGAGCGTCATCCGGTCGGCCGCTTCCCCGAGGGTGCCTTCGACCTCCTCGTGACTGGGATGGCCGATCAGGATGATCTCGAAGCCGGCCCGCGCGTAGCGGATCGCCTCGAGGTGGACCTTCGTCACCAGCGGGCAGGTCGCGTCCAGGACCGTGAGCCCGCGCGCGGCCGCTTCGGTGCGGACGGCGGGAGAGACCCCGTGCGCGGAAAAGATCACGGTCTGGCCGTCCGGCACCTCGGTCAACTCGTCCACGAACCGCACGCCCCGCTTCTCGAAGCTCTCGACGACGTGACGGTTGTGGACGATCTCCTTACGCACGTACAGCGGAGCGCCGGCGGCCTCGAGCGCGAGATCCACGATGTCGATCGCCCGCACGACGCCGGCGCAGAAGCCGCGCGGCGCGGCGAGGACCACCGTTTTCGGGAACGTCGGGTCAGGGCTCATCGGGGGAAGGATTCTACCCCCGCGTGCCGTTTCGGGGAGGCCGCGGCCCGGGATCCGGCGGGCCTTTCGTCGCGGCGGAAGAGCGATCGCTCGATCGCGCAGGACTCACAGAGGCGCTCGCCTCTGGCGGCGGGACGCCCGCACCCTTCGTTACGGCAGGCGGAAGGCGGCTCTTCGACGGTCATCGTGCCCTCGCTTTCGTCTTGCTCGCGGCGCGCGACGCGGGTCTTCCCGGCGCAAGCAGGTAGTGAAGAAGCTCCCGCTCGCAGCGGTCCCGGTAGGCTTCGAAGCACGCCTCGGGCTCCTTTTCGGTGAGCCACTGCAGCATGAGGCCGTCGAAGATCGCGCGGAGCGTCGAGGCGGTCTCCGCCGGGTCGCGGAGCAGAAACACGCCCCGGCGCATGCCCTCCTCGACGATCGCCCGGTCGATCTCGCGACAACCCGTGTAGAACCGCTCGCCGATCAGGCGGAAGGACTCGCGGCGCGCCGCCAGGCCGCAGAAATCGACGTACGCGCGGAAGAAAGCCCGGTTCTTCGAAGGCGACGGGAAGATGAGCGCGACGAGCGCCCGGACCTTCTCGACCGGGTCCTGCGCGGCCTCGACGGCGTCGCGCATGCGGAGGTGAATGGACTCGATGAGCCACGCGAACAGGTCGCGGAACAGATCGTCCTTGGAGTCGAAGTAATAGAGCGTGACGCCCTTCGACACCCCCGCCCGGACCGCGATGTCCTCGAGCGTGACGTTCGAAAACCCGCGCTCCGCGACCTCCCGGAACGCCGCCTTCCGGAGAACCAGCCGCTTCTCTGCCTCGTGGGCGGGCGAGCGCATGGGTAGAATATAACTGACCGGTCGGATAAGGGCAAGGTGAGCGCTCAGCGTCGAGCGTCAGGGGCGTGCAAACGGGGGCCCGTTCCCGATTCCCGGCCCCGTCTTTCGATTCCCGATTCCAGCCCCACGCCCTCCCGCCTCCCGCCTCCCGGCATACACTGCCCCCATGCGCGTCCAGCTCCTGTATTTCGCCACGTTCCGGGACGTCGCCGGGCGGGATTCCGAGGAGCGGCAGGTGGCCGGCGGCTCCAGGGTGTCGGACCTCTGGCGGGAGCTCACGGGCGAGATGCCTGGCCTTTTGCGGACCGGGTTCATGCCGCCCGCCGCGGTAAACCGGGAGTACACGGGTCCGGAGACCCTGCTCGCCGAGGGCGACGAGGTTGCCTTCCTGCCCCCGGTCGCGGGCGGCTGACTTTTCCCGCCGTCCGATGTACCTGACGGACGCCCCGATCGACCCCACCTCTCTCCTCGGCTCGGTGCGCCCTTCCGACGGCGGAGTCTGCACGTTTCTCGGCGTCGTTCGCGATCACCACCTCGGCCGCGCGACGTCGCGCATCCAGTACGAGGCGTACGGCCCGATGGCGGAAGGCGAGATCCGGAAGATCGTCGAGAGCCTCTCCCTCGAATGGCCGGAGACGCGGGTCGTCGTCCGCCACCGGGTGGGCGCGCTCGAGGTGGGCGATGTCGCCGTCGCGATCGTCGCATCCTCGCCGCATCGCGCGGAGGCGTTTTCGGCGTGCCGCGCGGCCATCGACCGGATAAAGACGACCGTTCCCATCTGGAAACGCGAGTTCCACCCGGACGGAACCTCCGACTGGGTCGATCCCACGGCGGAGCCTCACAATCGATAGTCCGTCATCCAGAGCCGGCCGCATAGCTTCCCCCGGGATGACTGAAATCCGACGACTGACAACTGATAACTTTCGTGAATGTCCGTCGCGAAGGTCATCGGCCCCGACATCGAGGAGCTGATCCGGGAGAACCCCCGGGAGCTTCCCGCCGCGCTCGCGGACCTCCACCCGGTCGACGTCGCGGAGCTGCTCGAGGACCTTCCCCGGGAGGATCGGGTCCTCGTCTTCGAGATGCTGCCGGCGGAACAGGGTGCGGCCGTCCTGTCGGAGCTGCACGGAGAGTCTCTCCGGCTGATCCTCCACGAGGCGTCGACGGAGAAGCTCGGGCCCGAACTCGACCGGCTCCCTGCGGACGAGGTCACTTTCCTCCTCGAGCACCTCACTCAGCGCCAGCGCGAGGCCCTCCTCGCGCGCATGTCTCCGCGCGACGCGGCGGAGGCGGAACGCCTGCTCCGCTACGCGCCCCGGACGGCCGGCCGGCTCATGTCGGAGAAGTTTCCGCGGATACGGGCCGAGTGGACCGCCGCCGACACCCTCGAGCACTTGAAGCGCATCGACCCGGAGGTCGAGACGGTCCAGAGCCTCTACGTGGTGGACGAGCACGACCACCTGATCGGATTCGTGTCTCTGCGGCGGCTCCTGCCCGCTCCGCCGGCGCGCCGGATCTCCGAGCTGATGGAAAAGTCTCTGAAGACCGTGCACCCCGAGACGCCGCAGGAGGAGGTCGCCCGACTCGTGTCGCGGTACGACGTGCATGCGATCCCGGTCGTCGACGAGCAGAACCGTCCGCTCGGGATCGTCACGGTCGACGACGTCATCGACGTCCTGATCGAGGAGCAGACCGAGGACATGCTGCACCTCGCCGGCGCGCCGGTTACCCACGAGGCGACCGACAGCTATTTCGCGAGCAAGCCCTGGCGCAACGTGAGGGCGCGTTTCAACTGGCTGCTCCTCCTCTTCGTCACCGAGACCCTCACCGGCACCGTGCTGCGCCATTTCGAGGGCGAGCTCGCCAAAGTCGTCGCGCTCGCGTTCTTCATCCCGCTCCTGATCGGGACGGGCGGCAACTCCGGGTCCCAGACGGTGACGACCATCGTGCGGGGCCTCGCGGTCGGCGAGATCCGGCTCCGCGACTTCTGGCGCGTCGTCGCGCGTGAGGCCGGGAGCGGCTTCGCGCTCGGCGTGCTGCTCGGAATCGTCGGCTTCGGCCGCGCAATGCTGTGGAACTCGAGCAACGTCCCTCTCGCGATCACCGTCGGGGTGAGCATCCTCGTCATCATCACGTGGGCCAACACGGTCGGCGCCACGATCCCCATGCTGGCCACCCTCTTCAAGATCGACCCGACGATCATGTCGGCGCCCCTGATCGCCACCCTGGTCGACGCGACCGGCCTCTTCATATACTTCGTCATCGCGAGGTCGATCCTGGGGCTGTAGGCGCTGGGCGTTTCCTGTTTGGGCCTCTTTCGATTCCCGTTTCCCGATTCCCTGCCTCGTCCCGGCCTTTGATATCCTCCCCGGTTCGAGATAGGAGTAACCATGAGCACCCCTGCAAAGACCCGGGACTGGACGAGCGCCGAGCTCGACCACCCGGTCGTGAATTACCGCGCCGAGGACGGGATCGCCGTCATCGAAATGGACGATCCGCCCGCCAACACCTACACGTACGCCATGATGCGGCAGCTCGATGAGGCGTTCCTGAAAGCCCGCTTCGACGACGACGTCCACGTGATCGTCCTGCGCGGCAAGGGCGACCGTTTCTTCTCGGCGGGCGCGAACATCGGGATGCTGAACGCCGTCACCCCGGGCTTCAAATACTTTTTCTGTCTCCACGCCAACGAGACGCTTCTCCGGCTGGAGCACACGCCCAAGCTGGTCATCGCGGCGCTGAACGGTCACACGGTCGGCGGGGGGCTGGAAATCGCCATGGCGGCGGACCTTCGGATCGCCCGCAAGGACGCCGGAAAGATCGGCCTGATCATGGACTACGCCCGCCAGTTCGTGCCGCCGAACAAGGCCGCGAAGGCCGTCGGCCGCATCAAGCGCTCCGTTCAGAGCGGGTGGGACCTGCCGCTCGAGTCCGCGCTGTCGATCGAGCGGGAACTCCAGCAGCTTCTCTTTCAGAGCGAGGACGCGAAGGAAGGGATCGCCGCCAACCAGGAGAAGCGGGTCCCGAAGTTCAAGGCGAAATAGTTTTCAGTTTTCAGTTATCCGTTTTCAGTTGTCAGTCTTCGGCACGTCGCACGCTGAGCTGACCGCTGAGGGCTGAAAGCTGACAGCTCCGGAGTTCCCATGTCCGTCGCGACCGAGTCGAACCTGAAGACGGGCCTGTTCATCGACGGGGCCTTTGCGTCCGCCGCTTCCGGCAAGACGTTCGAGACGACCAACCCCGCCACCGGGGAGTCTCTGGCTCACGTGGCGGAGGCGGGCCGTGAGGACCTCGACCGGGCCGTCGCGGCCGCGCGCAAGGCGTTCGAGAGCGGGCCGTGGGCGGCGATGAAACCCCGGCAGCGCGGGCGGATTCTCCTGCGCGCCGCGGACCTGCTCGCGTCGCGCGCGGACGCCTTCGGCCGCGTCGAGACCCTGGACAACGGGAAGCCCATCTTCGAATCCGCCAAGATCGACGTCCCGGCGGCCGCCGAGTGCCTTTCGTATTTCGGAGAGTCGGCCGACAAGCTCTACGGCGACACGTTTCCCTCGCGCAACGACGCGCTCCTGATGACTCTGCGGGAGCCGATCGGCGTCGTCGGCGCGATCACGCCGTGGAACTTCCCCCTGCTGCAGGCGATGTGGAAGATCGCGCCCGCGCTCGCCCTCGGCAACGCCGTCGTCTTAAAACCCGCGTCCGTCACGCCGCTCACGGCCCTTCTCTTCGCGGAGGTTCTGGCCGAGGCCGGGCTTCCGCCGGGCGCCTTCAACGTCGTCCCCGGCCCCGGGGCGACCGTGGGCGCCGCGATGGCGGAGCACCCGGACATCGACAAGATCTCCTTTACCGGCGAGACCGAGACCGGCAAGTCGATTCTCCGGGCGGCCGCCGGCACCCTGAAGCGCGTCTCGATGGAGCTCGGAGGAAAGTCGCCCAACGTGGTCTTCGCCGACGCGGACCTCGAGGCGGCGGCGCGGGGCGCGATCAACGCGATCTTCTACGGTAAGGGCGAGCTCTGTTCGGCGGGGTCGCGCCTCCTCGTCGAGGAGTCGGTGCACGACGCCCTCATCGAAAAAGTCGTCGAGCGCGCCAGGAAGATGAGCCCCGCCGATCCCCTCGACCCGAAGACGCGTCTCGGCTCCCTCGTTTCGGAGAAGCAGCGCGACAACGTCGCCCGGTACGTCGAGTCGGGAAAATCCGAGGGGGCAAAGCTCGTGGCCGGCGGAAACCGCGCGGCCGTCGGCGGAAAGGGCGCCTTCTTCGAGGCGACGGTCTTCGACGGCGTCACGCCGGAAATGACGATCGCGCGCGAGGAGATCTTCGGTCCCGTTCTCTCGACGCTGACGTTCAAGGACGAGGCCGACGCGGTCACCGTCGGCAACAGCACGATCTACGGACTCGCCGCCGCCGTCTGGTCCCGCGACATCAAGAAGGCGCTGCGCACCGCGAAGGCCCTGAAGGCCGGCACCGTCTGGATCAACACCTACAACTTCTACGACCCGGGCCTTCCCTTCGGCGGGTACAAGCAGTCGGGCTTCGGACGCGAGCGCGGCCATTACGCGCTCGAGGCGTACACCGAGGTGAAGAGCGTGTGGGTGGATCTGAGTTGAGGCGGGAGGCGGACGGGAGCCGGGAATCGGGAAACGGGAAACGAAACGATCAACGCTCAAAGCCGAACGCTTAACTCTCAAATCTAAACCCTCAACTCTCAACCCTCTCAACCCTCAACTTCCCGTCGGCTATCCTCCCGTCATGAAGGTTTTCCTCCTCGCCGCACTCCTGAGCGCCGCCTCCCCGCTGGCCGCCGGCGCGAAGAAGCCCGCCCTCGAGAACCTGCTCGCGCGGCTTCAGGACGTGCAGGAGTTCGGGCAGGTCGCGATCTCGCCCGACGGGAAGCGAGTGGCGTGGGTCCGGAAGATCAAGGACCGGCAGGGCGCCTGGAAGCTCGGGACCGTCGAGGTCGCGGACGTCGGGGCGCCGGTGTCGGTGCCCCGGCGGGTGACGGGCGTGGCGGACGGACGCGCGCGGGACGAGAAGCATCCCGTCTGGTCTCCGGACGGGAAGCGGATCGCCTTCCTGTCGGACGCGGCGAAAGACGGTCAGGCGCAGGTCTGGGTCGCGCCGGCGGCGGGCGGCCCCGCGCGCCAGGTGACGAAGGTGAAGGGGCAGCTCGACGACCCGCGCTGGTCTCCGGACGGCCGGTCGATCGCCTTTCTCTTCATCGCCGGATCCACCCAGGAGCCGGGAGCTCTGACGGCCTACAAGCCCCACGCGGGCGTCGTCGAAGAGACGATCGAGGAGCGACGGATCGCGGTCGCCGACGCCGCGACCGGGAAGATCCGCGAGGTGTCGCCTGCGAATCTCTACGTGTACGACTACGACTGGTCTCCCGACGGCGCCGCTTTCGCGGCCGAAGCGGCGGAGGGATCCGGGACCGACAACTACTGGACGGCCCAGCTGTACAGCGTGAAGTCCGACGGGAGCGAAACGCGCTCGCTCTGGAAGCCCCCGCTTCAGATCGCCTGCCCGCGATGGTCGCCGGACGGGTCCAGGATCGCCGTGATTCACGGATTGATGAGCGACGAGGGCTCGACCGGCGGCGACATCTGGACCGTGCCCGCGGCCGGAGGGCCGGCGCAGAACAGGACTCCCGGAATGAAAGCGTCCGCCTCTTCACTCTTCTGGCGGCCCTCGGGAGAGATCGTCTTCACGGAGTACGTCGAGGGCGACGAGGGGGTCGCCACGCTCGATCCTTCGGGAAAGATCACGACCGCCTGGCGCGCGCCCGCCGTCATGAAGAGCTTCACGATGGCCGCCGCCAGCCCCGCGTCGGCGGCGGTGCGCTCCTCCTTCAGGCAGCCGCCGGAGGTCGTCGCGGGCGCCGTCGGGAGCTGGGATCCCGTCACCCGCGTCAACGCCGGAAATCTCTCCGTTTGGGGAGAGCCGCGCAGCCTCTCCTGGGACAGCGACGGCGCCCGCGTCCAGGGATGGCTCGTCTACCCGGCCGACTTCGACGCTTCGAAAAAGTACCCGATGGTCGTCATCGTCCACGGCGGCCCGTCGGGAGCGTCGCTCGCCGGGTGGCCTTCGCGCTGGACCGCCATCCTTCCAAGCCAGGGTTATTTCGTGTTCCTTCCGAACCCGCGCGGAAGCTTTGGACAGGGAGAGGCCTTCACCGCGGCCAACGTGAAGGACTTCGGATACGGCGATTTTCGCGACATCCAGCGCGGCGTCGACGTGGCGCTGCAGGCGGCCCCCATAGACCCGAAGCGTCTGGGGATCTGCGGATGGAGCTACGGCGGATACATGGCCATGTGGGCGGTCACGCAGACGGACCGCTACGCGGCGGCGGTCGCGGGCGCGGGGATCGTCAGCTGGCAGAGCTATTACGGGCAGAACCGCATCGACCAGTGGCTGATCCCTTTCTTTGGAGCCTCGGTCTACGACGATCCCGACGCGTACGCGAAGTCCTCGCCGATCACGTTCATCAAGAAGGTGAAGACTCCGACCCTGGTCCTCCACGGCGACCGCGACTCGGAAGTCCCGACGCCCCAGGGTTACGAGTTCTGGCATGCCCTGAAGACTCTCGGGGTGCCGACCACTCTCGTCATCTACGAGAACGAGGGCCACTCGCTCCGCGACCCGAAGCACCAGCTCGATCGCGACACCCGCGTCGTCGCCTGGTTCGACAAGTACCTCAAGGGACGGTAGGCCGGAGGGGGCAGGCGGGAGGCGGACGAGGGCCGAAAATCGGGAGCCGAGCGACCACCCGGAGCGAGACGGCCGCGCTACTCCGCGGTCACGAGATCGGGAAACGGAAACGAACGAGGAACGCTTCGCCTTCCTTTTCCCTTATCCCTTCTTCAACGTCACGTCGAAGCGCCCCATGAGTCTTCCCTTCTCGGGCTCGAGCGCGACGATGCGGTGGGCGTCGTCGGAATGGCATTCACTCCCGCAGGAGTCGTGCGGCGCGAGGTAGGGGTCGCCTCGGAAGTAGAGCTGTGTCGTGACGGGCTCGTGACCCGGCGCGGAAATGGTGAAGTGGATGTGCGCGGGGCGCCAGCCATTTTCCTGCCTGTAATTGCCCGGCCGGATGGAATGGATCTCGTACGTGCCGTCCGGGCCGGTGAGGATCTGGCCCCTCAGCCGGTACTGCTCGTCCTTTCCGTGATACTCGCCCTTCGCATCCGCCTGCCAGACGTCCAGGAGCGCGCCGGCGACGCCGGTCCGGCAGTCCGACGACAGGACGCGCCCTCGAATCGCGATCCGGTCGCCCGACTCCCCCGCGGCCGCGAGATCCAGCCGGCGAGGCGCGCCCGGCAAGTAGAAAGGGCCGGCGACGTCCGACGCGGTCGGAAGGCAGGGACCGGCGCTCGCCTCGGCCCGGCGGGAGCCGGCGAGAATGGCCGCGGGCGCGGCGAAAAGAGCGTGAAGCACAGCGCGCCGATCGAGCATGGTGTCCTCCTCGTTTCGTGAGAGTCTACGCCGCGGTTGGAGGTCCCATGTTCGACTCGCGCACTCTGACTGGACATTCGATTCTCGTCACCGGCGGAGGAAGCGGGCTCGGTCTCGCTATGGCGTCCGCGTTTGCGGCCTGCGGCGCGAAGGTGACGATTGCGGGGCGCCGCGCGGACCGCCTGGCCGGGGCGGCAGAGCAGATCCGCGCGGGGGCGCGGGAGGGCGGCGAAGTCGAGACGTTCGCCGCGGATGTGCGCGAGCCGGAACAGGTCAAGGCGCTGGTCGCCCGCGCCGTCGAACGCTTCGGGAAGGTGGACGAACTCGTCAACAACGCCGCCGGAAACTTTCTGGTCCCGGCCGAGGACCTGACACCGAACGGGTTCGACGCGGTCGTGCGTACGGTGCTCCACGGCTCCGTGTACTGCTCGCTCGAGGTGGGCCGCCACCTGCTCGACCGCAAGGCGCCGGGCGCGATCCTCTCGATCGTGACAACCTACGCCTGGACCGGAACCGCGTTCGCCCTCCCGTCCGCGTGCGCCAAGGCCGGAGTGCTCGCGATGACGCGGTCGCTCGCCGTGGAATGGGGTCACGCGGGCATCCGCGTCAATGCGATCGCGCCGGGGCCGATCCCCACCGAGGGCGCGTTTTCCCGGCTGATGGCGAGCCCGGAGGCGGAGAAGAACGCTCTGGCCCGCATTCCTCTCGGCCGCTTCGGGCGGAAAGAGGAGATCGCGAACCTCGCGGTCTTTCTCCTTTCCGACCTCTGCCCGTACCAGACGGGCGACTGCGTCACCATGGACGGCGGCGAATGGATCGCGGGCGCCGGGGAGTTTTCGGACTATCGCAAGGTCCCGCGCGAGAGCTTCAAGGCCGCTCTCGCCGCGATGCGCCCGAAGAAATAGGCCGCGCCGGTCCCCGGCGCCTCCGGGCGCAGGACGGGATAGAGTCAGCCAAAATTACTCGCCTCGGAAAACAAGGAGCCTCAGTCCGGACGGCACGGCCGGCCGTGGCGGGCGTTTCTGCGGCGACGTTGGTGACGTTCACCCGAGGAGGCATCATGAAACGCTGGATTCTCACTCCCGTGGTCTTCGCTCTCGTCTTCTTCACCGCTTCGTCCGCGAGACCTCAGGCGGCCAGACAGGACGCGAAGCCGATGGCGCGCGCCCGCGTCTCCCTGTATCGCATCGCGCCCGGCAAGCACCTGGAATTTCTGAAGTGGTTGGCCGACGCCGACTCCGACGCAAAGGAAGCCGGCATGGGAGCTTCCCAGATCTACGCCCACACGGACGGCGACGCCTGGGACTACCTCGGAATCGCTCCCGACATGACCCCGGAGCAGCAGAAAAAGGTGGACGAGATCGCGAAGAAGCACGGCCGCAAGACGGGCTTCGCGTCCGGCCTCGAGTTTCGCGCCTTCGCCTCGTGGCACACCGACACGTTCGCCAACGGCCCGACCACGGCGGCGGAACTCGTCGCGGCCGCGGGCAAATAGGCGGAAAGCCTCAGCGGTTATCTTCCGATCGGCTCGCCTCCGGCGTCAGGACACGACCCTGGCGCCGGGGCGCAGCGACCGTTCCACATGGAGGAGGCGTAAGACATTACTGTCCAGTTCCTTAGTCCGTATCGCCAATTCGCGGCGTCGCCGCGGTGCTGGCGATCTCGGGGACATCCGACGTCCTGAACGCCTCACCCAGGAAATCGACGAGCTCCTTCTTGTGCACGTTCGCGTTTCCGGTCGCGGGGGACGCGGAGGCGGCGCGGCCCGCGTAACGCAGCTTGACGCCCGGAGGCACCAGCTCCGCCAGGCGCAGCGCGACGAACGTCCACGGCCCCATGTTGCGCGACTCCTCCTGCACCCAGGCGACGTCGTTCGCTCCGGGAAACGAGGCCAGGACGCGGCGCAGCTCGTCCGCCGGAAACGGATAGAGCTGTTCGACACGCAGGATCGCGGTCTCGGCATCTCGCCGCTCGTCCCGCGCCGCCTTCAGGTCGTAGAACACTTTCCCCGTGCAGAGAAGCACGCGGCGCACGGCCTGCCGGTCGCTCACGGACGGATCCTCGAGCAGCGCTCGGAACGCCCCGCCCGTCAGGTCCTCGAGAGGGGAAAACGATGACGGCTGCCGCAGCAGGCTCTTGGGCGTGAAGAGGACGAGAGGCTTCGGCCCCGGCTGGCGCACCTGGCGTCTCAGAAGATGAAAGTACTGCGCCGGAGTCGTCAGGTTGCAGACCTGGATGTTCTCGTCGGCGCAGAGCTGGAGGTAGCGCTCGATGCGCGCGCTCGAGTGCTCCGGGCCCTGCCCCTCATAGCCGTGCGGCAGGAGCAGCGTCAGACGGGAGTTCTCGCGCCACTTGTCTTCGGCGGAGACGATGAACTGATCGATGATGACCTGCGCGCCGTTGGCGAAGTCGCCGTACTGCGCCTCCCACAGCACGAGCGCATCCGGCCGCTCCACGCTGTAGCCGTACTCGAAGCCGAGCACGCCCATCTCCGACAGGGGGCTGTTAAAGATGTGGAAGGGGGCCTGGCCCCCCTGCTCCCCGCCGAGGTGGCAGAGGGGAATCCAGTCGGTGTCCGTCTGCGTGTCGTGGAAGACGACGTGGCGCTGCGAGAACGTTCCGCGGGCCGTGTCCTGACCCGACATGCGGATCAGGGTACCTTCGAGAAGAATCGAGCCGAACGCCAGACCTTCCGCCGTCGCCCAGTCGAGGGGAAGTGAGCCGTCCGCCATCTTCGCGCGGCGCGCGAGCTGCTGCACCATCTTCGGGTTGAGATTGAAGGCCGGAGGCACGGTCGTCAGCGCGCGGCCGATGCGGCCGAGGACCTCCCGCGCGACGCCCGTCGGCACGTCTTCGACGCGGCCGGTCTCACCGGCGTGCGGGTGCGGAGCCGGAAGACCGGTGCGCTTGCCGGCGTCGTTCGCGGCCGTCAGGGCGGATTCGTACGCCGCGATCTGGCCCTCTTCCATCTCCGTGACCTCGGCCTCCGTGAGCACGCCCTCGCGGATGAGACGCCGCGCGTAGAGGGTCCGCACGCCGGGATGCTCCTGGATCCGCCGGTACATCAACGGCTGCGTGTACGTCGGCTCGTCGCCCTCGTTGTGCCCGTGGAGGCGGAATCCGATGAGATCGACGACGACGTCCTTGTGAAACTCCTGCCGGTAGTCGAGCGCGATCTGGAGGACGCGGTACGCGGCCTCCGGGTCGTCGCCGTTGACGTGGAAGATCGGCACCTGGTTGATCTTGGCAACGTCCGTCGAGTAGAGGGAGGAGCGTCCCGACGTCGGATTGGTGGTGAATCCGATCTGGTTGTTGACGACGAGGTGCAGGGTCCCGCCGGTGCGATATCCGCGGAGCTGCGCGAGATTGAAGACCTCGGCGACGATGCCCTGGCCGGCGAACGCCGCGTCGCCGTGCAGGAGAACGGGCATGATCTTCGACCACGCCTCCTCGCGGGGCAGACCGGTGCGGTCCTGCTTGGCACGGACCAGGCCCTCGACGATCGGGTCGACCGCTTCGAGGTGCGACGGGTTGGACGGCACGGAGACGGCGATCTCGCGGCCGCTCGCGGTCTTTCGCCGGGCCCGCGCGCCCTGGTGGTACTTGACATCCCCTTCATCCGCCGGGAAGTCGGGGTGCACGGTGCCCTGGAAGCCGGAAAAGATGCGTTCCGCCGCGTTGCCGACGACGTTGGCGAGAATGTTCAGACGGCCCCGATGGGTCAGCCCCATCGACACCTCTTCGATGCCGCGCGCCGCGGCGCCCTCGAGGAGCTGGTCGAGGAACGCGATGGCGGTCTCGGTGCCCTCGATCGAGTAACGCCTCTGGCCGAGAAAGCGGGTCCCCAGAAAGCGCTCGAAAGTTTCCGCCGCAATCAGCTTCGCGAGAAGCCGCTTGCGGACCTCGGCGTCGAGCGGCTCCGGAGGCGCCCCGACCTTCCGGCGCACCCACTCCTTCTCCACGGGATTCGAGATGAAGCGGTACTCGATCCCCACCTTTCCGCAGTACACCCGGCGCATCAGGCCGACGATCTCGCGCAGCGGCATGTGCTCCCGCTGCGCCAGCCCGCCGGTCCAGAAGGGGCGGTCGAGATCCCAGATCGTCAGCCCGTAGGTCTCGAGGTCGAGCTCGGGATGGTGCTGCACCGGCATCAGCCGGAGAGGGTCGATGTCGGCAATCAGATGCCCGCGAACCCGGTACGCGTTGATGAGCTCCAGGACACGGGCCTGCTTCTCGATCTCGGCGCTGCGCGAGTCCGAGAAGAGACCCGGGTTGTTGTCCCGGGCCCAGTGCAGCGGCTCATAGGGGATCGAGAGGTCCGAGAAGACGCCCTCGTAGAAGTCGTGCCCCCCGAGAAGGAGCTCCTCGATCCGCGCCAGGAAGAGCCCCGACTCCGCGCCCTGGATGATGCGATGGTCGTAGGTCGAGGTGAACGTCACGACCTTGCTGACGGCGAGCCTGGCGAGGGCTTCGGGACTCATCGCGGAAAACTCCGCCGGGTACTCGATCGCGCCGGTCGCGACGATCAGACCCTGCCCGGGCATCAACCGCGGAACCGACGCCGTCGTCCCGAGAGTGCCCGGGTTGGTGAGCGAAATCGTCGTCCCCTCGAAATCGAAGAGCTGAAGCTTGCCCTTGCGCGCCCGGGCGATGAGGTCGTCCGCCGCCCCCGCGAACTGCGCGAACGTCATCTCTTCGGCCCCCTTCACGCTCGGGACCAGCAGCGTGCGGCTTCCGTCCGATTTCTCGACGTCCACCGCGAGGCCGAACCCGACGCGGTCCCGGCGCACCCGGGACGGAGTGCCCGCGCCGGCATCGAAGGCGTCGTTCAACCGGGGAAACGCTTTCAGCGCGCGCAGCACCGCCCACGCGACGAGGTGCGTGAAGGAGACCTTGCCCTGCCCGTTCGCCCTCCGATGCTCGTTGATCAGGCGCCGATTCTCGTCCAGCAGCTTGATCGGCACCTGCCGTTGCGACGTCGCGGTCGGGACTCCGAGGCTCGCCTCCATGTTCTCGGCGATGCGAAGCGCCGCGCCTCGGATCGGCACGCGCTCGCCATCCTCGACACGCCCCGGCGCGGGCGCCGCCGCCAGGGGTGCGGCGGGAGGAGCGGCCGCGGTCGGCGCGGGAGCCGCGGGGGCGGCGGACGGATCCCGGCGCTCCGGCGCCGGTTCGCCGACGCGCTCGCGGAAGAACGCGCGCCACTCTTCGTCGACGGCTTCGGGATTCGTGCGATATCGCGAGAGCAGCTCCGCCACGTAGGAAGCGTTCTCACCGAACTCTGCGACGAGCTCTTCGGACAGGTCGACGTCGGGGGTACGGGTGGCCATGAGGAAGGGAATTCTAGTCGCAGAGCCGGTCGTCGGGGCCCGAGTGATCAGGGCGCGCGCGAACGGGAGGCCGCTTCACGGGCCTTGTTACGATCCTCCCCGTGTACCGGAGCGCGATACGAGCGGCGGCGGCGGCGATGATCCTCCTCTCGGGCCGCCTGCCGCGTGCCGCGGCGGCCGACGGAGCGCTCTCCGCCGAGACGCGCCGGGCCGCGATTCTCCTGCGAGACAAGGCGTTTGCGCGGACGGGGGCCTCGGGATGGGCGCGGTCGCTGACCGACAGAGTCGGACCTCGGCCGGCGGGCTCGGCGGGAGACCGGGCGGCAGTGGCGTGGGCCCTCGCCGCCATGAAGTCGGCCGGACTTTCGCGAGTCCGGGCGGAAAAGGTCATCGTCCCCGTCTGGAAGCGGGGCGTCGAGACGGGAAGCATCGTCTCCCCTTACCCGCAGCCTCTCGTCCTGACCGCCCTCGGGGGAAGCATCCCGACCCCGCCCGACGGGCTCGAAGCCGAGGTTCTCGAGGTCTCGTCGATCGAAGACCTCGAGAGCCGCGCCGAATCGGCGCGCGGCCGGATCGTCTTTTTCGACAAGAAAATGGCGCGGGCTCTCGACATGAGCGGATACAGCCGCGCCGTGGACGTGCGAGATCAGGGCGCGTCCGCCGCCGCGAAGGCCGGAGCGGTCGGGGCTCTCATCCGGTCGATCGGAACCGACCGCAACCGGACGCCGCACACGGGCGGCGTCACCTATGCCGAAGGGGTTCCGCGGATTCCCGCCGCGGCTCTCTCGATTCCGGACGCGGAGCTCCTCGAGCGGATCGTCGCGGAGGGCCGCCCCGTCCGGGTGCGGTTCACCCTCGGCTGCGCTCCGCAGGCCGACGCCGAATCCGCCAACGTCGTGGGCGAGATCCCCGGGCGCGGAAAAGAGCCGGAGATCGTGCTCCTCGGCGCGCACCTCGATTCGTGGGACCTGGGCACGGGGGCGATCGACGACGGCGCGGGATGCGGCATCGTCCTCGAAGCCGCGCGCGCGATCATCGATTCCAGGATGCGGCCGGCGCGGACGATTCGCGTCGTGCTCTTCGCCAACGAGGAGCATGGCCTATCCGGCGGCAAGTCGTATCGCGAAGCGCATCTCGCCGAGCTCGGCCGGCACGTGGCGGCGCTCGAGGCCGACAGCGGATCCGGACGGCCCCTCGCGTTGTCCTGGCTGGCCGGAGCGTCGGCGGAGCCGGCGTTGCGCGAGCTCGCCGGAATCCTCGAGCCGCTCGGAGGACAAACGCCACGAGCCTCCGCGCGCGCGAAGGCGTTGATGCGCTGAGGCGCGCGGATCCTCCTTCGTCCGAGATCGAAGCGTTCCGGCTCACTCTGGCACCGGAAGCGTGACGAGATGGCGCTGGCGCTGCCGAAGACGGCTCTCGGCCGTGAGTCACCGGACGGGAAGGGCCTGCGAATATGTAGTGTCGCGAGGCTCGGCGGGAGCTACTTTTTCTTCGGGAGCGGGAGCCCGGAAAACGGAGCGGAGCGGTCCTCCGGCGCGGCGGCGGCGGTCTCTCTCACCAGCACCGTCTCTTTTGCCGCCTGCACCTCCGGGTGCTGGAAGCCGAGCAGCTCGGCGATCCGCCGCGCGAGATGGCTCTCGACCTCGGAAAGGGTTCCGTCGGAATACACGACGCCCCAGATCGCCTCGACGAGCTTCAGCCGCTGTTCCCGCGAGAGGTGATTCGCAAGGAGGCGGGTGAACTGAAAGAGGTCGACGCTCTCCCGCCGTTCTTCCTCCGCGAGGCGCAGAACGTCCCGGAGGTCGGAATCGGCAACTCCCATTTCGTCCCGGATGTGACGGGCAATGCGCTCCCGCTCCTCGGGACGAAAGACGTCGTCCGCATGCGCGATCTCGAGAAGCAGCGCACACGCCGCCACGACGACGGGATCCGGGCGCGCGCGTTCGTCCTGGCGCGCCGGTTTTCCAGCCAGAAACGCCCGGAGGGCCTCGATTCCCATCGGCCAAGCCTAAGACAAAGATGAGGGTCTGGGGGCAGAATCGGCCATGTTTCGGCCCTTTCCGAAACTTTCCCGTCGGAACCTGCGTACCTCAATCTGGAGACCTGATCATGAACCGGCGAGAGCTCGAAACCCTTCTTCTGACCCTGGAGTCCACCCCTCCGTTGATGGCGCGGGCCGCCCGCGGCCTTCCGGCGTCGGACGCGCGCCGCCGCCCGGCGGCCGGCGGATTTTCCCTCACGGAAAACGTGTGGCACCTGGCGGACCTCGAGCGTGAGGGATTCGGTGTCCGGATCCGCAGAATCCTGTGCGAGGACGAGCCCACCCTTTCGAATTTCGACGGCGACCGCATCGCGCGGGAACGCTCCTACCAGTCGCGTGACGTCGAGGCCGGGCTCCAGGCGTTTTCCGAGAGCCGGCGTCGAAACATCGAGACGCTGCGCTCGCTGACGGCCGCGGACTGGAATCGCTCGGGCGTCCAGGACGGCGTGGGGCCGCTGTCTCTCGCCGATCTCCCGCGAAAGATGGCGGAGCACGACCGCTCCCACACGAGCGACGTGGCCGCTCTCCTCGCGGAGCTGTCTTCGACGAGCGCCCCGCGCGGCACGGCGCCGCCCACGCCGCATCGCGTCTCCGCGGTCGCCTAACGTCGCTCCGCTCCCGCAGCGTGAGCCTCCTCCCTCCCTTCGGTCGGGAGACTACTCACGCTGCGAGCTTTTGGATCAGGGAGGCAGAACAATGCTGAACCCGGACTCTTCAAAGGGGGCCCTGTCCCTCTAAAGCGACCGCTGCTTCGTCCGGTTCTTCAGCCACTCGCGGGCGAAGGCTACGAGTCCGGGGAGGATCGAGAGGAAGACCACCAGCAGGATCACGATCTCGATGTTTTTTCGCACCCACGCGAACTGGCCGAGGAAATATCCGATCAGGCTCATCGAGACGACCCACAGGAAACCGCCGATCACGTTGAACGAGACGAATCGGCGGTAGTTCATCGCGGCCATGCCGGCGACGACCGGGGCGAACGTCCGGACGATCGGCATGAAGCGGGCGAGGATGATCGTCTTTCCTCCGTGCTTCTCGTAGAAATCGTGCGCGCGGCGCAGGTGATCGGGGTTGAAGAGGAAGGATTTCGGGCGGGTGAAGAGCGCGGGACCCGTGCGGCGGCCGATCCAGTATCCGACGGTGTCTCCGACGATCGCGGCGAGGACGAGGACGCCCATCAGCAGCCAGATGTTCAGATGGCCTGTGGCGGCGAAGACGCCCGCGGTCACGAGGAGAGAGTCGCCCGGCAGAAAGAAGCCGACGAGCAGCCCCGTCTCCGCGAACACGATCAGGGTCATGGCCGTCAGGCCGCCGACGCGCACGAGGGTTTCGACGTCGGTCAGCTGGTGAAAGAGCTGCTTCAAGGTTTCCATGGCCGGCGCATGTTAACTGAGCCATGTCCGCTTTCAGCTGTCAGCTCCCGGCTCGCAGCTCTCAGCTCTCAGCCGTGGACGGCCCTTCACTCCGCGCCCGCGCCAGAAGCCCGGCTCCCATCCTCCACCCTTCGCCCTTCGCCCTTCGCCCTTCCGCCCCGACGGCGATACCATCCGCGTCCCATGACCGAATACACCGACGAGCACGCTCGTGCCGGCATCGACGCCGATCTTCCCGCGCTCGAGACCTGGCCCAGCCAGTACCCCGACTACGAGATCTCCGTCGAGATCCCCGAATACAACGCGATCTGCCCCAAGACGGGGCTCCCCGACTTCGGGCATCTGACGATCCGGTACGTCCCGGACCGTCTCTGCCTGGAGCTGAAGTCGCTGAAGCTCTACATCGTGGCGTACAGGAACGTCGGGATCTTCTACGAGAACGCGGTGAACCGGATCCTCGAGGACTGCGTCGCCGCCTGCCGGCCGAAAAGGATGGCGATCGTCGGGACGTTCTCCTCGCGCGGAGGAATCTCGTCGATCGTCGAAGCGAGATATCCCCGCGTGAAGCCCTAGCCCCGCGTGAAGCCCGGGTCTCGGGTGAAATCCGAGGACAACACCTCGCAGAGCTGAGCGGCCACCGGGCCCGGCTGGCCGTCCCCGATCGCCCGGCCTTCGATCTGGACGAGCGAATAAGTCCAGAGCGTCGTGGAGGCGAAGAACACCTCGTCCGCCCCGAACATCTCCTCGACGGTGAACGCACGCTCCTCGACCGTCCGCCCGATTGCCCGCGCCGCCGCGATCGCCGCCCCCCGCGTCACCCCGGGAAGAATGCGGGGACCGTTGGGAGCCGTGCGAATGACACCCCCGGAGACGCAGAAGAGATTCGCCTTGGTCCCCTCGAGGGCGAGTCCGTCTCGGACGAGGATCGCGTCCATGGCGCCCGCGTCGCGCGCCCGCTGGGCGGCGAGCACGTTCGGCAGCAGCATCACGCTCTTGATGTCGCAGCGGCTCCATCGCTCATCGTCGGCGAGGATCGCCCGGCCGCCCTGCGGCGCGGGAGGCGGATCGGAGAGCCGCGCGAACGCGTACACGGTCGGGGGAGTCTCAGCCGGCGGGAAATAGTGGGAGCGCGGCGCCGCCCCCCGGGAGACCTGCGCATAGACGATCGCGTCGGACTCGAGAAAGCCGTTCGCGGCGAGGAGGCGTTGCGCCACGTCAGGATAAAAGCCCGCGTCGACGCGGATCCGGAGAGCCGCGAGGCCCTCGCGCATCCGGTCGAGATGCTCCTCCAGGTGAAACGGGCGGCCTCGCCAGAAGCGGGCGACTTCGTAGATCGCGTCGCCGAAGAGAAAGCCGCGATCGTCCGGGGAGATCTTCGCCTGCTCGCGGGGCAGAAGGTCTCCGTTCAGATACACGATCACGGGAATTCCCGCACCGCTTTGGCGAGGTCGGGGTCGCCGGCCAGAGTCCGGTAGGCGTCTTCGGCGCGCGAGAGTCCCCCCGCGAGCACGCGGCGCCGGTCCTCGCGAAGAAGGCCGGTCGCGGCGCGAAGGGCGGCAGCGCCTCGGGAGAGAAGGGCGGCCGCGAACCTCTCCGCCTCCCGTTCGAGCTCGGCGGCGGGAAAGCCCCGCGACGCGAACCCGGCTTCGACCGCGTCCCGCCCCGAGAATGTATCTCCGGAAAGGATCCAGTCGGCGGCTCGCGAGGGGCCGACACGCGTCGGGAGGAGCGCGCATCCGCCCGGCGGAAAACACGAGAGCCGGATCTCCGGAAAACCGATCTTAGCGTCTTCGGCCGCGAAGACGACGTCGCACGCCGCGGCGATCTCCGCGCCGCCGCCCAGACAGGCACCGGAGACCGCGGCGATCGTCACGGCTGGCGTTTCCAGCAAAGCGGAGAGCGCCCGGCGCATGGCGCCAAGCATCCGGTCGATCGAGGCGGGCTCGGGGACGTGCTCCGGAACGTCGACTCCGGCGGAGAAGGCGCGCGGCAGTCCCGTCAGGAGGAGCACTCTCGCGGCGTGTTGCCCTTCGACGGCCGCCGCCAGCGCTTCGAGGTCGGCCCCCGAGAGGACGTTCACCGGAGGCCGTTCGATCCGCAGCCGGACGAAGCCATCCCGCGAGGGATCCGTCCGGATTCCGCCGTCCGGCATCCGACTTCTCCCTCAGCTCTTCTTTGCGGGTCGGGCCGGCGTCGCCTTCGGGCCGGGCTTCGCGCCCGGAGTCGGCGCCGCGGACGCCTTTTCGAGCCTCGCCCGCTCGAGCTTCACGGCGGCGCGCACGTTCGCGATGTGATCGGGCCCGACGATCACGTTGGTGATCCGGTTGTCCGGCTCGCGCAGCTTCATCTCGTAGAGCTCATCGGGGACCCGGGTCTCGATGAACAACTTCGACAGCTCGTTGATCTTCCGCAGATACGCCAGCGAATCGCCCACGCTCTGGCGCGTGCCGACCTTGCCATGGCCGGGAACGATCTTCTCGACGTCGAGCGTGGCGAGGCGGGTCAGGATCTGTTCCCATCCGTGCGGGTCGGAGTCCGCCGACTGGAGATACGGGAGGCGGCCGTTGACGACGAGGTCCCCGGAGAACAGGATCTTTTCTTCCGGCAGCAGCACGATGAGGTCGCCGTTCGTGTGTCCCGGTCCGAGGAAATACACGGCGGCGCGC
>JAIVJS010000103.1 GCA_020199905.1 Acidobacteriota bacterium | reverse complement strand
GCTCAGGGCCCTTGCGGGCGGCCGTCTGTGCGGGGACGGGGACTTCGTGCATCGGGACGGGTTCGACGGGCGCCGGACGCGCCGGCTCCGCGCGGCTCTCCGGGTTCACGGCCTCCCGGATCGGCTCCGCGGTCTGCACGGGTTCGCGAATCGGCTCCGGGGTCGCAGCGGCGGGCTCCGGGGAGAGGACGGGGGGAGCGGATTCCGCGGCCTTCCCGGGCGCGGTCGCGGCCGCCGCGACGCGAGTGCGCGACGCTCTCCGCTTCGAGGGAGCCGGAGCAGGAGGGAGCGCCGCGGCAACCGTCTCGCCCGATCCGGAACCGCCGACCACGACCGCGAGCCTCTCGCCGTCCGCGCGCACCGAGTGGGGCGCCGGATGCGTGAGGTCGAGGACGATGCGGGTGATCATCTCGGGAGAGGTCGAGAACTGCGAGACCCGGACGCGCGTGACGAGATCGCTCTTGACGGTCATTGCCCGCCGCCGGACGTCGTTCTTCACGCCCGGAAGGTCG
Organism: Acidobacteriota bacterium; assembly: GCA_020199905.1. Lineage (GTDB taxonomy): Bacteria > Acidobacteriota > Thermoanaerobaculia > UBA5066 > Gp7-AA6 > JALYUA01. The sequence goes on along the minus strand of JAIVJS010000103.1, from coordinate 6,871 downwards.
ATCACGACGCGCGGGGGATTCTCCAGGGCGAACGTCTTCGGAGAGAACGCGCCGTCGCCGAGAAGGCTGACGGTGACTTCCCCGTTCGCCGACGCGGCGCGGATCTCTTCCAGGGCATGGGCGGGCTCGCCGCGGGTCTCTCGCGCGCGGCTCAATTCTTCCGTGGCCACAGCGGCGGCGGGGGCGGCGGAGGCGGCCATGCCGGCGTCGGCAGTGGCGGGGGCGGCGGACGGGTCCGATCCCTCGAAGGAGAGCGCGAGCCCCTGTCCGAGGCTGCGAATGTCGAAACGAGCGCCCTCGCGGTGCGCCACCGTGAGACGCGTGACCTGCTTGCCCATCTCGGTGATCGGTTCGACTTTGATCGACTGCACGATCGAGCCCGTGGCGGTCGGAGCGGAGAACTTCTCGGAGAGGCCGATGCCGGGCAGATCGACGACCAGGAGATCCGGACGGGGTTCGTACGCGGTGTAGAGAAGCGGAGCGTCGGCGGAGAGAACCAGCCGTGCCCCGTCGCCGTCTTCGATGAAAGCCGCTTCCCGGACATGCGCCGAGGCCCGGGCGGTGGAGGCCGCCGGCGAGGGAGGAGTTCCGGCGGCGGCCTGCGGGCCGGTTCCCCGGCTGCGCGAGGCGCATCCGATCGCCGCCGTCAGCGTCAAGGCCACGAACAGTCGCGCGGCAAGCGCGCAACCGGACGGCCGGGCAGCCGTTGATTCCGCCCGGTCCGCCCGCAGAGTCGCGGACCTTCTCAATGCCATTCGCATCGTTCCTCCCGTCGCGGTGGATGCCTTCATTCTCGGTCGGTCAGGACTTGGTGATTGCATTCAGTTGTTTCGTCACGTCGCGGAAAGGTTTCACGCTCTGGGGGTCGTTGAGGTTCTGCCGGAACCCCACTTCGTTGGGCGCGACCCGGGTGACCTCTCCGTCGTAGAGGAGATCGCCCGAGCGCAGGAGATAGCTCTTGTTGTCCGTGCCCCGGATCTGAGCGACATAGCCCGATCGGGTCTTCCAGATCCCCTGGACCGTCACGTCGTCGATCGAGATGCCCGCGATGCCCGGGGGCCGCGGACCGCCGCCCCGGTTCTCCGACCGGACGAGCAGCGAACGGAACGGGTCGCGGCGGCCGGCGGGGTCGTACGTGTATCCGCGGCCGGAAAGACTCGGGTCCTCGACTTCGACGACAGGGGCTCCGGGGGCGGACGCCCCGGGGGCGGCCGGCGCGGCGGCGACAGGCGTCAGGGGCGGCGCCGCGGGAGCGGCGGGCTTCCTCTGCGCAGAGGCCGATGCGACGCCCAGCAGGAGGGCGACGAAGAGGCATGTCAGGGTTTTCATTCGATTTTTCCGGCCGCGTCCTGCGTCTTGTTCCGGTTGGCCTGGACACGGGCGGCGGCGCCCGTGGCGGCATTCGGTTTGGCGGCGTTCGCCTTGGCCGTCTCGTCGCCCGTGTAGATGAAGGTCTTCGCGGTGAAATTGGCGGTGATCGACTTGCCGGCGCCGGCCGTCTCGAGCGTGCCGACCTTCATGTCCTCGACGTTGATGATCCGCGAGAAGCGGCTCATCCGGTCGAAGAACAGGGCGAGGTTGTGGTACGTCCCGTCGAGCGAGATCTCGATGGGATATTCGGAGTAGAAGTCCTTGCCGACGGGCTCGCCCGGGGTGAACTTCTTCAGGCTGAAGTCACCCTGGCGGGTCAGGGTCTCGATCCGCTTGATCAGGTCTTCGGTGTTGCGGGCGGACGGGAGGATCTGAAGGAGCTTGGCGAGCTCGAGCTCGAGCCGCTTCACCTCTTCGCGGAACTGGGAAAGCTTGCGCTCCGCCGCGCGGCCCTTGTTGATCTCGTCCTGCAGGCCCTTCAACTCGTCGGTCTTGCGCGCGATGTCCTGGTTGATGCCGCGGAACCAGAAGTAATGAATGGCGACCGCGAGGACCAGGCCGATTCCGGCGCCGATCAGCGCAGCGACCCACCACCGTCTCTCTTCGAGCTTGAGTTCGATCGCCATGGCTTAGGTCTTCGCCTTCCCCGGAACCGGTGTGGGAGCCGTGGCTCCCCCCGCGCCGGGCGCGCCCGCCGCCGCGGCAGCGGCCGCGGGACCCGCGGCGGTCCCCGCCGGACGGAACACGAGGGTCATTTCCCAGTTGTAGATTCCCTGCGTCGTCCCCGTTTCCTGTCCGAGGTTCTTGAAGACCGGCTCGGCGAAGAACGGGCTCTTCTTGAGGTTCTCGAGGTAGGTGGCCACGGCATTCGGCGACAGCGTCTTGCCCCGCATCGTGAGGAGATTCCCCGTCGCATCGAGGCTCGAGAGCCATACCAGGTCGGGCAGCGCCCGGGAGATCTCGTCCATCAGGCGGACCGGACCCTTCTGGTTGGTCTTCAGCTGGTTGATGAGGTTGATCTTCTCCTCGAGGCTCGCCTTCTTGATCTCGTAGCCCTTGACCTCTTCGATGATCGACTTCAGGCGCTCGGCCTCGATGCGCGCCTTGCCGATCTCCTCGTTCAACGCCCGGCGCTTGCTGGTCAGGGCCAGGCCCATGATCGCGATGTAGAGGACGCCCAGGGCAATTCCGCCCGCGAACACGAGGTTGTTGAGCTTCGCTCCCGTCGGGAGCATCGGCGCCTTTTTGCGCGCCGCCGCCGCCTTGGCTTCGGTGAGAAGGTTGATCCGAATCACGCGGATTCATCTCCAATGTGGCGAACGGCCAGGCCTACGGCGACCGCGAGGCTGGGCGCGTTTTCCGTCAGCCACTCCGGGGAGACGGAGCTCCCGGCGATGTCGATCTGGCGGAAGGGGTTCATGACTTCGACGGGGATCCCGAAGCGCTCCTTGAGCTGCGTGTCGAGATTCATCACGCGGGAGGAACCTCCCGCGATGAAGAGCTGGTCGATCTTCTCAGTCGACGTCGTCGCGATGAAGAAGTCGAAGGTCTTCTGGAGCTCCTGGGCGAGATCCTCCGAGACCGACCGGAGGATCGGGATGATGTCGGAGACCGTGTGCTCGCCGGACGCCTCGCCCTTCTTCAGCGCTTCGGCCTGCTCGAAAGCGAGGGAAAGCTGCTTCTGGATGGCGTCCGTGTACTGGTTCCCGCCGAAGGAGATGTCCCGCCAGAAGATCGTGTTCGTGCCCGAAAGGACGTTGACATTGGTCACGGAGGCGCCGATGTTCACCAGGGCGACCACGCGCCCCGGCTCCACCGGGTAGTTCGCCTCGTACGCGTTCTGGAGCGCGAAAGCGTCGACGTCGACCAGCGCCGGGGTCTTCCCGACCTGCGTGATGACGCTCGTGTAGTCGCCGATCTTGTCTTTCTTGACAGCGACTAAGAGAACGTCCATCGTCTCCCCCGCCGCGGCGTCCAGCACGACGTAGTCGAGATTCACGTCGTTGATGTCGAAGGGAACGTACTGCTCGGCCTCCCAGCGGATCGACTCGGCCAGCTCCTCGGAGGACATCGTGGGGAGCGAGATCTTCTTGATGATGACGGAGTGGCCGGAGAGGGACGTGCCGAAGTCGTTGTTCCGCACCGAGAGCGAGGAGACGACCCGGTTGACGGTGTCGACCACCAGGGAGGCGTCCATGATGGCGCCGTCGACGATCGCCTCGGGGGACAGGGTCTCCATCCCGGTTTTGACGAGCCGATAGCCGCCACCTTTGGCGTCCTTCAGCTCGACGAGTTTGACCGCCGACGAGCCTATGTCGAGGCCAACCAGGTTCTTTGACTTCCTGAAAAGCACAATATGGCCCGCCGAAAAAATTAATGCGGTGAAGGGCTCTGACTAATGTTTTGTTACGGCTGCCGACCAAAATAACAGAAGGTTTTTCCCCAGTCAAGGGCGGTGACCGGGAAATAGCACGGCCGGTGAACGATTTAGGGCTTTTCGCGGGTTTGCCGTTTCGAGGCCCTTCCGGCCGGATCGCCTCGCGGCCGAATTTTTATCGAGCCGGGCCCGTCCGACGATTTGCTCCGGCAGCCGCTTGCATGTAGGATGCGGCGTTTTTTTCAATCGTGATCCCGGAGGCGAGAGACATGGCTCAGCAGTGCGAATTCTGTGGCAAGACTCCCAAGTCGGGGCACCGGGTCAGCCACGCCCACAACGTCACGAATCGCAAATGGAACCTGAATCTGAAGACCGTCCGCGCCGCAACGGCCGGGGGCGGCAAGCGCGTCCGCGTCTGCACCCGGTGCCTGCGCTCGGGAAAGGTGATGAAGCCGGCGGCGCGAACGGCCGCGAGCATCGCCGCGAAGCCGGCGGCGAAGGCCTAGAGAGCGGTCAGCTTCTCATCCCGTCCCGCCCGCCGGGACGTTGTACTTCCGGATCACTTCCCTCACCCCCTCGATTTTTCCGAGGCGCGCGAGGATTTTCTCGAGATGCTTCAGGTCGGAGGTCTCGAGCGAGACCGCGATGTACGGCCGGGTCGCCTCGTCCGTCCGCGCTTCGATGCGCCGGATGTTCGAGCCCTCCCCCGCGATGGCCTGTGTGATGTCGGCGAGAAGTCCGGGCCGGTCGTCCGAGATGACCTCCAGGTCGATCCCGTATCGGTTCGCCTTCGCGCCCGCCCAGGCGACGTCGATCCGCCGCTCCGGGTCGTAGAGAAGGTTCTCGACGTTGGGGCACTTTTCCGAGTGCACGGAGACTCCGCGCCCGCGGGTGATGTAGCCCAGGATCCGCTCGCCCGGCACAGGAGTGCAGCACTGGGCGAGCGAGGCGAGGAGGTCGTTGTGCCCCACCACGACGATGTCCGGAGACCCGAAGGGGAGGATCTTGCGGACCACGCGTGAGACCGCGGTCTCGCGTCCGGCGTCGGGACGCGCGAGCTCGGCCGGCGGGACGAATCGCTCGAGAACCGCACGGGGCGAGAGCTTTCCGTAGCCGAGCGCGGCGAAGAGGTCCTCGGCCCGGGAGAATCCCCACTGGGCCAGCTGGGGCGCGATCTCCCCCTGCTGTTCGAGCTTCTTGACCGTCCGCTTGTACTTCTTGAGCTCCTTGTCCAGGAGCCGCCGCCCGAGCTCCACCGCCTCCCGGTTCTCCTGCGTGTGGACGAAGTGCCGGATCTTGTGGCGGGCCCGGCTCGTCGCGACGAAGGAGAGCCAGTCGCGGGAGGGCGTCTGGTTGGGCGCCGTCAGGATCTCCACGATGTCGCCGCTCGACAGCGGCGTCTTCAAGGGGACGTGGCGGCCGTTGACCCGCGCTCCGACGCACCGGTGGCCCACGTCCGTGTGCACGCGATACGCAAAGTCAACCGCGGTCGCGCCCCGGGGAAACGCGAACACCTCGCCTTTCGGCGTGAACGTATACACCTCGTCCGGATAGAGATCGACCTTCAACGAGGAGAGGAACTGCCGCGGGTCCTTGACCTCGCTCTGCCAGTCGACGAGCTGCCGAAGCCACTGGAACCGGGCGTCGTCCTCCTTCGGTCCCAGCCGGCCCTCCTTGTACTTCCAGTGCGCCGCGATTCCGCGCTCCGCGGTCAGATCCATCTCGCGCGTCCGGATCTGGACCTCGAAGGGCTGCGCGGAGTCGCTCATGACCGTCGTGTGCAGCGACTGGTAGAAGTTCGGCTTGGGCATCGCGATGTAGTCCTTGATGCGCCCGGGGACGGGGCGCCACCGCTGGTGGACGAGACCGAGCACCGCGTAGCAGTCGCGGGTCTCGGGTGTCACGACCCGGAGGGCGAGCACGTCGTAGAGCTGCGCGACGTCGACCCCGCGGCGCTTCATCTTCGAGGAGATCGAGTGGTAGCGCTTCCGTCTGCCGGTGACCTCTCCGGCGACCCCGGCTTCGAGGATCTTCGCCGAGAGCTCGCGGCGGATCTGCTCGATCATCTCCTCGGAGCCTTCGAGGTTGCGTTCCACCTCGCGCTGGACCCGGACGTACTCCTCCGGCTCCAGGTGCAGGAACGCCAGGTCCTCGAGCTCCCCTTTCAGGAGGCCCATCCCGAGGCGGTTCGCGATCGGGGCGTAGATGTCCATCGTCTCCCGCGCGATCTCGCGCCGGCGCGCCTCGGGGAGGTACTGGAGAGTGCGCATGTTGTGCAGGCGGTCGGCCAGCTTGACCAGAACGACCCTCAGATCCGAGACCATGGCCAGGACCATCTTGCGGAAGGTCTCCGCCTGCTCTTCCTCGCGGGAGACGTAGGAAAACCTGCCGATTTTGGTGAGCCCGTCGACGAGGTCGGCGACCTCCTGTCCGAACTGCTGCCCGATCGCGTCCTTGGTCGTCAGCGTGTCTTCGAGGACGTCATGAAGCAACCCGACGACGATCGAGACGTCGTCGGCCCTCAGGTCCGCCAGGATAGCCGCGACGTTCAACGGATGGACGAGATAGGGCTCGCCCGAGCGGCGGACCTGCCCCTTGTGTTCGCGGGCCGAGAAGACGTACGCCCGCCGCAGCAGATCCTGGTCGCTCTGCGGGTTGTACGACTCGACCCTCTCGAGGATCTCTTCGAACCGGATCATGACGGGTAAGGGTACTAGAGAGATGAAAGCTGTCAGCTCTCAGCGATCAGCTGTCAGCCAGGCCGGGACAAGCCAAAGGAATCAGGGACGGCTTTCCCTGCCGCGTCACTGCGCGAATCGCCCGTTCTCGCGGGGTCGTTCCCGGCTGAGAGCTGAAAGCTGAGAGCTGACAGCTGACAGTTACCTCCGGTTCTTCTTCCTCTTCCCCGACGACGGGTTGGATGCCGGCGCGCTCGGCCTCGGCGCCGGCGACGCCGGCGCCGGTCTCGGAGCGGGCGCGGCGGCCGCCCGCGGGGCCGCCGCCGGGACGGCGGCGAGCTTGCGGCGGCCGAGGACGTCTTTCCAGATCACGACGATCGGCGCGGCCACGTAAATCGACGAGTAGGTTCCGATGATGATCCCGATGATGAGCGTCAGGGAAAAG
>JAIVJS010000051.1 GCA_020199905.1 Acidobacteriota bacterium | reverse complement strand
AGTCCCCACAAGCAACCGAAACTAGAACGTTCTGAGTCTCTCCCCTACTTCACAAAGACACGTCTGCCCGCGATGGGGACATCTGGATAGGTAAGAAGGCGAAAGCCTCAGGCTGTGTCCAATCGACCCCCTCTTTACCGTTAGCAGCCACATTCCATCAATCTGAACCGCATCGGTATCCGAGTTGGGGCCATAGCCTGAAGGCGGCCGCCGCCAGATTTGCGATGACGCTTGTAAACGGTTGCAGAAGGTAATCGTCTGTCTGGAAAAGAGGAACCAACCGCTTTAGAGCGAGTCTTTACCAAAGAGCCTTGAGTTGTAGACTCGCGGGAAACTTGGGGACGATCATGCGACACTCGAAACCCGCGCTTCCGCAGTCCCAGGGTCACAGCGGAGTTCTGTCGGGCCGCCAGAACTGGCGGCCCGGGGTTCTCTTGCTGCTCGTTTTCTGCACGACGATTCCAGCGGTGGCGGCAATGGCCGCGAACTCTCACCCTCATGCCAAGGTTGCGACCCTCCCGCCGGGCGATTTCGACGGGGACGGGAAGGTCGACATCCTCTGGCGCAATGCCGCGACGGGTGAGAACACGATCTGGCTGATGAACGGAGCGAGCGTGGCGTCGCAGGTTCCGCTTCCCACCATCCCCGACCAGAACTGGACGATTGGAGCGGTGGGAGATCTCACGGGCGACGGAAAGAGCGACATCGTCTGGCGCAATCAGGCCAACGGGCAGAACACGATCTGGGTAATGAACGGGACTGTGTTGAGCTCGCAGTTCCCGCTCCCTCCAGTACCGGACCCCGCCTGGACGATCCGTGCTCTGGGAGACTTCAACGGAGACGCCCAGCTCGACATCCTCTGGCGCAACAGGGCGACGGGTGATGACACGGTTTGGCTTATGAACGGACCCTCGGTCACGTCTGCTGTGCCCGTGCCGCCGGTCCCGGACTTGAACTGGCAGATCGCAGGAGTCGCCGATTTCAGCGGCGACGGGAAGCCGGACATCCTGTGGAGAAACTTCGCCACGGGTGAAAACACGATCTGGATCATGGACGGGACGGCGGTGGCGTCACTCGTTCCATTGCCGACGCTGCCGGACGTCCGCTGGCAGATCGCGGGAGTCGGCGACTACAGCGGCGACGGTAAGCCGGACATCCTCTGGCGGCATGCGTGGACGGGTGCCGACACCGTCTGGCAGTTGGACGGGACAACGGTTCTGGGAACGCTTCCGGTTCCCACGGTGCCGGACGTCAACTGGCAAGCCGGGGTGACGCCGGTTCGCGCGGGTCCGGCTCTCGGGGATGTCGTCCGGTTCCTCGAACAGGCCACGTTCGGTCCGAATGAAGCCTCGATCAGTTCGGTCCAGGCGATGGGATTTAGTACCTACCTGAACGAGCAGCTTTCCGCCCCGTCCTCCGGGTGGCCCGTCCTTCCTCTCCAGCCAACAGTCGTGCCGGCCACCTGCGACACCACGTGCCAGCGTGACAACTACAGCATGTACCCGCTTCAGATCCGGTTCTTCACGAACGCGTTGTACGGGTCCGACCAGCTTCGTCAGCGGGTGATCTGGACTTTGCACGAGCTCGTCGTTGCGTCCGGCCGCGACATCAGCCTGCCGGGCTGGATGCTTCCCTACATCCAGATCCTCGACCGCAATGCGTTCGGGAACTACCGCCAGCTTCTGTACGAGGTCACGCTCAACCCCGCGATGGGTCAGTACCTGAACATGTCGACGAGTACCAAGAACAATCCCAACGAGAACTACGCGCGGGAAATCCTGCAGCTCTTTTCGATCGGAACGGAGCTCTTAAATCTGGACGGAACGCCCCAGCTCGACGTCAACGGCGATCCCAGGCCGAGCTACGACCAGACAACTGTGACGAACTTCGCACGCGTGTTCACGGGTTGGAAGCTGGCGGCGAACGTCGCTCCCGGCGTTCCCGACTACATCACGCCGATGGTCTTGACGGCTGCCAACCACGACGTCGCAGCGAAAACGCTTCTGTCCGGCACCGTCCTTCCTGCGGGCCAGACGGGCCTCCAGGACCTGAACGCCGCCATCGACAACATCTTCAACCACCCGAACGTCGGGCCGTTTCTGGCGACGCACTTCATCCATCAGATGGTCACGAGCAATCCGAGCCCCGCGTACGTCAGCCGCGTCGCGTCGGCCTTCAACGACGACGGCGCCGGAGTGCGGGGGAACCTCGCGGCACTGGTCAGCGCCGTCCTGCTCGACCCCGAAGCGCGGGGAAGCGCTCGCGCGGAGACGGACTACGGCCATTTGCGGGAGCCCGCACAGTACGCTTTGAATCTGCTTCGCGCGTTCAACGCGAAATCGGCCAACCTCGCCGCCTTGAGCGACGGTTACGTCAATCCGCAGACGAGCGCGATGAACCAGGACGTGTTCCGGCCCCAGACGGTCTTCAGCTATTACCCGGCGGAGTACCTCCTGCCGGGAAGCACCACGGTTCTGGCCCCGCAGTTCGGCCTGATGGACTCAACGAGCGCCTTGAGACGCGCGAACTTCGTGAACACCATGGTCTTTTCGACGATCGCCGTCGGGACTAATTCTCCCAACGGCACCGCCCTCGACCTCTCGACCATTCAAAACCTCGCGGGGGATCCCGCGCAGCTCGTGTCGTACATGAATCAGCTGTTGATGCACGGATCGATGTCGGCCGCGATGCAGAACAGCATCGTCAATTCCGTGTCGACGATTCCGGGAACGAATCCGCGCCTGAGAGCGCAACACGCTCTCTATCTCATCGCGACCTCGTCGCAATACCAGGTGCAACGATGAACAAAATGGAGCAGACGCGGCGTGACTTTTTGAAGCGCACGGGGTGCATGGCGCTCGGCGCGGCGGCGTTCTCGGCCGGTTTCGACAAATTCGGTTTGATCAGCGCCCATGCGATGACGTCGGCCCCAACGGACTACCGGGCGCTCGTATGCATTTTCTTGAGCGGCGGGAACGATTCGAACAACATGGTCGTGCCGCTCGACACGACAGGGTACGGCGCCTACTCCGCGGTCCGAAACTCCTCGGGGCTCGCACTCGGACAGGCGCAACTGCTCCCGATCACTCCGTCTTCCATCGGAACCCAGTTCGGGCTCCACCCGGGACTCCCTGAGCTTCAAACGCTCTGGAGCCTGAACAAACTCGCGGTGGTTGCCAACGTCGGACCTCTTGTGCAACCGCTCACGCGCACGCAGTACCAGAGTGGCGGAGCGCGCCCGTATCAGCTGTTCTCTCATTCGGACCAGGTCGCGCAATGGCAGACTTCGCGGTCCGACACTCGCACCCAGATCGGTTGGGGCGGCGCTACGGCGGACAAGACGATCTCGTTCAACGGCGGCAGCGGATTTCCCCTGATCACTTCGGTGTCGGGAGCGGCGGTCTTCGGGCAGGGGCTCGCGACCCGGCCGCTGGCGATCGCGGCTGCGCCCACGGCTCTCAATCAGGTCCTGGTCTTGAACGGCTTCAGCACGTCGGCCGCCGACGTTGCGCGGAAGAACTCGATGAGCTTTCTGCGTACGATCGACCGGACTGCCAGTCTCGTAGCGGCGGCGAGCGACTCGACGCAGCAGGCGACCGACATCATTGCGTCGTTGAGCGGTACCGACCCGACACTCACAACCGTATTCCCGGCGACCGGTCTTGGAAACCAGCTGAAGCAGGTCGCCAAGGTCATCAAGCTCAACCAGACCGCCCCCGCTCTCGGGCTCAACCGCCAGATTTTCTTCTGCACGCTCGGCGGCTTCGACACTCACCAGAACCAGCTCACGACGCAGCAGAATCTTCTTTCGCAGTTATCGGCGGCGATGAAGGCGTTCTTCGACGCCACGGTCGAGCTCGGGGTCGATTCCCGCGTAACGACCTTCACCCTGTCCGACTTCGCCCGGACGCTTCAGCCGGCCGGCTCGGGAGCGGCAACTGTTGGAACCGATCACGCGTGGGGGAGCCATCAGTTCGTCATGGGGAGTGCCGTCATAGGAGGGGACTTCTACGGCGTGCCTGGCCCCAACGGCACGGTCTTCCCGACTCTGGCACTCAGTGGTCCGAACGATACGGACACCCGGGGCCGCTGGATTCCTACGGCGTCGGTCGATCAGTACGCGGCGACGCTGGCGACGTGGGATTTCGGCGACGCCTTCTCCGACCGCCCCGCCCACCCCGACCGCGACTCCGGCTCCGACCCCTTCCGCGCCGGTCGCAATCCGGCTACGCGGAATCAGCTGGCAGTGGGATTTCTACGGAGGATCGGTGTCAAACGCAGGTTCGAACATAACTCTGACGCTAGGCCAAGCCTACCGGATCGAGTTCTTCAACGACGGTCCCGAGGATAGCTCGTTCCACACGTTTAGTGGAATCTCAGCGCTCGGATTGAACTCCGTGAGTGTCGCTCCTGGCGAAAGCGTTACCCAGGCCTTCACGCCGCGCCAGGCGGGGACCTTTCAGTTTGCCTGCACGAACTCGGCTTGCGGCGTGGGCCACGACGGCATGCTGGGTACGATCACGATCGTGCCGTAGCCGCGAGTTCTCACGAGCGAGGGCGGTGAGAGTGTCCAGGTCACTCATGACCTCCGGCACATGTGCCGGGGACCCTGGCGTCGTAGTGTTTGCGCGGACGATTGTTTTGACCCGAGGGAAAGGAGAAACGCCGTGCGTTCCACCGTGACCGGACTCTTTCTTGCGGCCTCGTTCATGACGCGGCTTGTTTTCGCGGCCGGACCGCCTGAAACGGTCCACGTGACGTATCACGTGCGGGAGGGCAGGCTCGACGAGTTTCTCTCGGCGTTGAAGCAGCATCATCCCGCCTGTCGGAAGCTGGGACTCGTGCTCGCGGAGCCCCACCTCATTCTTTCCGGCAAAGAAGACGGCGGAAAGCCGGTGGTCATCGAGATCCTCACCTGGAAGGACAGCGACGCACCGGACAGCGTCCCCGACCACCATCCCGAGGTCAGGAAGATCTGGGACCGTCTGAACGCGCTCACCGAAAAGCGCGGCGACAAGCCGAAGATCGAGATCGACGAGATGGACGTGGTCACGGGAGCGCATCACGCGGCTCGCGGAGATGGTGCCGGGGTGCGGAGAGATCCGGCGAAAGACCGGAGATGAGCCCAGCCGTCAGCCGCCCATCGGTCTGACCACCTCCCGGGGACGCCGCCGTCGCCCGGGCCGGAAAAACGAGGCATCGGCCCGATCCGTAAGCCTCCCCAGGAGGCCGAACACGACGGCGACGGCAGCCTTGCGGTTCTCGAGCTTCGCCGCGGGCGCTTTCGGAGCGCTTCCTTTCGTCGCGATGGCGCGGACCGCGGCCGCGACGCTGTATCGGGTGCCCTCGCTCCCCGGCGCGGAGCGGATGATGTCGGATGTGAAGCAGGCCACGTACTTCGAGGCCGCGACGCTGCTGACCGTGATTCCTGCCGCCGCCCTCCTCTTCGGCCGGATCGTCCCCGCCGCGCTCGAAAAGCGGGGAGTTCCGTTTGGACGCGCTCACTTTCCGTCGATCGGTTTCGGAACGTCGGTGCTTTTCTGGCGAAGCGGCCTTTCTCCCGGAGCGGCCGTCTGTCTGGGACTGATCGTCTCGGCGGTCATCCTCGCCGGCCCGATTCTCCGCGGCTCCCACATTGCCGTTTTGGCAGGATTACTCCTCCTTTTTCTAGGCGGACTCGCCCTGTACTACCGGCCGGCGAACCGGCTGGATCTCTTCGAAGACGGTCAGATTCTGTTCGGCGCCTCCGCGCTTTCGAATGGAGCGCGGCCCTATCTCGACGTCTATCCCGTCCATGGCTGGGGCGCGGACGGCGGATGGGTGACGCTCTTCTCGCGAGGAGCCCGGAACAGCCTCGAAAATTTCCGACTCCTGAGAGCGGTGGCGACCGCGCTGGCGGTGGCGTGCCTCGGAGCGGCCGCGTGGCTCTTCTTCGCGGACGGCGCGTGGGCGATGGCCGGCCTCGTCGCGAGCCTCTGCTTCTGTCCGTTCCTCTCCGAACGCCACATGCCCGCCCTTCTCGCGTTGGCCGTCCTGATCGCCGCCGCGCGATCGCCCTCCCTCGGACCCTGGCTCTGGGCGGGCGTGTTTTCCGCGATGACCTTGTTTTCGACGCTCGACTTCGGGGTCATCTTCCTTCTCGGAGGAACGGCCGCTCCTCTCGCGCTGAAGATCCTTGCCGGCGACCCGGCCAGGAAGGCGCTCGGCCGGACGATCGGGTTCGGGACCGGCGCCCTGCTCGGCGCCGCGCCCTTCCTCTTTCTCCTCGCGAGGCGAGGCGCCCTCGAAGAATTCTTTCGGGTGTCCTGTGTCGAGATCCCGTCCTCGATCACGGCGACGTGGGGAGTTCCCGCGGTCTCGCTGACGAAATTGCTCCGGGAGACCTCTCTCGTCGAGACCTACGGACTCCTTCTCGGGTCGCGGGATTCGCGGGGTCTCCTGACGCTTCTGCTGGTCCTGGCTTCCTCCGCGTTCGTGCTCCTCCTTCGGTCCAGGGAGCGCGTTTTCGATCCGTCCGACCGCGCCGCCACGGTCTGCCTGCTCGCCGCAATCCTGGGCCTCCGCGGCGTCCTGGGCCGCGCCGATTTCGGCCACCGGATGATGTACGGCGTCCTCGCAGGGCTTCCCGCCGCGTGGCTTCTCTATAGGATCTCGCGGGTTCGCGCGCCGCGGATTCGGCTCGCCGCCGGAGTCCTGGCGGCCGCGGGATCGTGTCTGCTTCTTCGGCCGGATCGGGTCGTCACCTGGCAGATCCAGTCGCTCGGGAACGCGGCCGCGCTGCGGCGCACGGAGGAACGCGGCGCCGCCCTCGTCCCCGGGCATGAGCCGTCCCGGCTTCCCCGGGAGCAGGTCCTGGAACTCGAGGAACTGCGAAGCGTCCTGGATGCCGGGATCCTCCCGGACCGGACCTTCTTCGATTTCGGCAACGAGCCCGGACTTTATTTCCTTCTTCGCCGCAAACCGCCGACGCGCTACAGCAGCGTCCCGTGCTACGAAACGCAGGAAAAGCAGCTCGAAGTGATTCAGGCGCTGGAACGGGAGCGGCCCCCGATCGCGATCATCGCGAGCGGAAGAAACGACGCCTTCGACGGCGTCTCGAACCGCGACCGGGCTCCGCTCGTAGCCCGGTATTTAGACGAGCACTATCGAACGATCGGCCGGGTGGGATCGCGAACTCTGGCGGCCCTCATCGCCCGGGGAGAACGGACGAGATCGTCCCGCACCCATACGGCTTCCCGGTGAGCGCGGGTGGGTTCGTTTTCCGCTCGTGAGCCCGGCGCCACGCGGCGATAGGATCCGGCAGGGACAGGAGGTCGCCTCTGCCCTTCTCGAATCTTCGGCGCGCGGTTCTCTGGGCGGTCCTCTCGTGTGCCTCGTCCGCCGCCGCGTCGGGCGGTCCGGCGACCTCGCTTTTCGTGACGGACAACTGCTTTCCCATCTGCCCCGGGCTCGTTCCTCCTCCCCCGCCTCTTCGCCTCGGCGAGCCGCACCCTTTCCTCGTGGCGGCGTTTGACGGCGCGAATCAGATCGACGAGGAATTCACCGGCACGGTCGTCTTCACGAGCTCGGACCCCGCCGCCTCGCTTCCCGCGCCGTATCGATTCACCGTGGCCGATCGCGGCATTCACCGGTTCCCCTTCGTCGCGCGCACGCCCGGGTCGCAAACGCTCGTTGCAAGCGAGGCTACGGGAGCGGTTACCGCCGGCCGGATGACGCGCAACGCCGTCGCCTCCGCCGCGCGGCCGAACCTGACCCAGCAGGCGATCCGGGTGCCGGGAAGCTGGGTCGCAGGTCTGACCAGCGGGCCGGGCGGGACCGTCTGGTTTTCGGCGTCTGGCGGCAACACGTTCTTCCCTCTTCCCATCCCGAGCGGCTTCGGACGGATCACGCCGGAAGGGGATCAGGCGTTCTTCAACCCCGGTGCTCCTTTCACGGGGGGCATCGTCCGGGGTTCCGACGGCAACCTCTGGTACGCGAGCGCGGGCGACGGATTCTCCGTGCCGGGGCGCATCGGCCGCATGACGCCCTCGGGAGCCGTGACTCTCTTCGACGTTCCGGCGTCTCGAAGCGCGCCCCAGGACGTCGCCCTGGGTCCCGATGGAAACGTCTGGTTCGCCGACGCGAATTCGGCGATCGGAAGGATCACTCCGACCGGTAAGGTGACGCTCTTTCCGACTCCCGCGTCCGGCTCGGTTCCGTTCCACATCACCAACGGCCCGGATGGCGCGCTGTGGTTCACGGACTACGGCGCCCGCCGGATCGGGCGTATCGACGTGACGGGATCCATCCAGGAATTCGAAGTGCCGGCGCGCGCCGGCGGCCCGTGGGCGATCGCGGCGGGTGCGGACGGACGAGTCTGGTTCACGACGAACTCTTCCTTCGTCGGAAGCATCGGAACTCTCGGAGACGTCCAGACCGTCGAGAATCCCGTCGGCGCCGCGTCTTACGGGATCGGCGCGGGGCCGGACGGGGCCGTCTGGTTCGGCCGCCTCGGCTTCCTGGTGCGCATCGTCCCCGGGCATCCCGCGAGGCCGGAGCTCCAGCCGATTCCGCTCCTGTTCGGCCGGAGCGCGCAGAGCGTGATCACGGGGCCTGACGGCCGGCTCTGGATCGGCCAGTACGGACAGGTGATCCGCGCCACCCTCGAAACGTGCGCGTCCGGCGGCGAGCTCTGCCTCGACGGCCGATTTCGCGCCCGCGTCGATTATCGCGCGCCGAATTCGGATGTCGCCGCCGCGAATCCGCTGATGCAGACGGGGAACGCAGGCCACTTCACTTTCTTCACGCCGAACAACGTCGATCTCACCGTCAAGGTCGTCGACGGGCGCCCGTTCAACGGGCACTACTGGGTGTTCGCCGCCTCCCTGACCAACGTCGAGTTCACGCTGACCGTCACCGACACGGCGACCGGGCAGTCGCGCACGTACCGCAACGCGGCCGGCCGGCAATCGAGCATCGCGGATACCGCGGCGTTCTGACGGCGAGGCGCACGCGGCCGCCGACGCGCCGCTCTCGAGGAGGCCGGATGACGTACATGGTCGTCGAACACTTTCGGCACGGCGCCGCGCCCGTCTATCGCCGATTCCGCGGCCGCGGCCGGCTGGCGCCCGACGGCCTGCGTTATCTGGCGAGCTGGGTCTCGGCGGATCTGACGCGCTGCTTTCAAATCATGGAATGCGAGGAGCCGCGTCTGCTCGAAGAGTGGACCGCGCAGTGGAAGGATCTCGTGAGCTTCGAAATCATTCCCGTCATCACGTCCGCCGAGGCCGACGCCGCCGTCGGCCCGCGGCTGTGACGGGCCGCCCCGCCGGAAAACGTCGCCGGTCTGTGACGACGCTCTGATTCTTCGCGGCCGGCATGCTTGATGCTTCATACGCCCAATGGCTGAAACGCGTCCGCCGTGAAGGAGGTCCCATGGCACGCTATGGAAAAAAAGCTTCCGAGAAAGTTGAAAAGGCGATGCACGAGCGCAAGTCGGGAAAATTGAAGAGCGGCGGCTCCGGAAAGACGGTGAAGAGCCGCAAGCAGGCCATCGCGATCGGCCTCTCCGAAGCGCGCAGGGAAGGCGGGAAGGTGCCCGGAAAGAAGTCGTCGTCCTCGAGCCCGAGGAAGTCTTCTTCGTCGAAAAGGTCTTCGAAGAAGAAGTAAACGGATTATCCGCCGGTGCTGCGCGCCCCGCCGCCCTCTAGAGCGCGGTCCGCACCGGCCGCCGCACGGCTTCCGTCGTGGCGCCATAGACCAAGTGCGCCGCCAGAGACTGGGCGTGCGCGGATCCCGGGTACTTGTCGGGGGATTTCGAGAGCCCGGCGACGGGAACGAACATCTCATCCGCGACGAGCCACACCAACGTGCCGAACGCCGTCCCGCGGCCGACCGTGACGGAGGAGAAATGCTCCGCCAACGCGCCGTAGGCCGCGCCCGAGATCGCTCCGAACCCGTAGTGCAACGCTCTCCCCGCGCGCTGCCGTTTGCGGCCGTGGAGTGAACGTCCCCGCACCAGCCGCGAAAGCGCATTGGCCGCCTTCGACGTGGCGCTTTCCGATTTTTCGAGACTCCAGGGACGGTGGCGCGCGCTCTTCTTGATCTGGCCGCCCTGTTCGAAATGGAACCGCGCCCGCGAGCGACCGACGGCCGCCGCCGTCAGCAGCTCCTGAAATCGGTTCATGACGAAGGAGGCGACCAGCCCTCCCACGAGGCCGGCCAAGGCGCCTTTCCACATGTCGTTTCTCCCGGTCCGCGCCCGGTCGGCTGTCGCGCTCATGATCCCCGAGCCGTGCGACAACGGTGCCACTCCGAGCGGGAGCCGATTCCCGGAGACGCCCTCAGAACGCATTCGTCTCGGCGAAGCTCTCGAGCCGCCCCGATTCTCCGCGGCGGCGCCACACGGCCCCCGTCTTCCTGTCCATGACGGCCAGGTCATACGCGACGTCCGTCAGTCCCACGCCGAAGATCCAGAATCGCCCGTTGACGGAACGGCCGCCGACCACCTTGACCACGAGCTCGAGATTGTTCGCTGATAAGAACCAGAAGGCCCCCGCGAAGCCGGCGACGGATACTCCCGGCGGGCCTGCGGGAGTCCATTCGTTCACACCGGCGATGAGGCTGCCAGAGAGGAGCCAGAAAACGATGTCAGCGGCGAACCTTCCGGTCATGGCCGGTATACGGCCGCCGCCTGCCTGCCGCTCAGAAGGAGCCAAGGCCGGAACTTTCCGCCGGAAAACGCCGGCCGCCCGATATGATCCGAGGACTCAGATTCGCCGAACATGCTCTGGAGGAAACAGGGGATGAGCAGACTGTTGAGAGAGCTTCCCCGCCGCGCGCTGCACCTTGCGGGTGTTCAGTTCACAAGTCTGTATGGAGGCAGCCGCTTTCTCCACAGCCGGGACGTTCCGATCCCCGCGGACATGGACGCGGCGTTCGCGCCGATCTTTCGAAAGTGCACGCGCTTCACGATGACGTCGCTCGAGAGAATGTACGGCCTCTACAAGGCGGTCGGGCACGTCGTGGCCGCCGGCGTCCCGGGCGACTTCGTGGAATGCGGCGTCTGGCGGGGCGGCAGCGCGATGGTGATCGCCGAGACCCTGAAGTCTCTCGAGGTTTCCGATCGGCAGATCTATCTCTACGACACGTTCAAGGGAATGGCCGCCCCGACGGACGAAGACAACACCGTTCTCGATCATGTTCCCGCGCACGGCCTGTGGAGGAACAAGCAGCGGGCCACCCACAACGACTGGTGCTTCTCCCCTCTCGCCGAGGTGCAGGAGAACATGAGATCGACCGGATACCCCTTCGACCGGGTGACGTTCGTGGAAGGCAAAGTCGAAGAGACGCTGCCCCAAATCGCGCCGGAGGCGGTCGCCCTCCTGAGACTCGACACGGACTGGTACGAGTCGACGAAGTCGGAATTGCGGCATCTCTTCCCGAAGCTCTCGCCGGGCGGCGTGCTGATCGTGGACGATTACGGTTACTGGGCCGGGCAGCGAAAGGCCGTCGACGAGTACCTCGAGAAGCACAAGGTCGCCATGCTGCTCCATCGCATCGACAACAGCGGACGGATGGCGATCAAGCCGGCATGAGCC
>JAIVJS010000019.1:24856-68319 GCA_020199905.1 Acidobacteriota bacterium | reverse complement strand
ATCCAGGAGCCGTCCGTCGATCGATACTTCTACCCGAGCCTGTCCGCGGACGGCCGCTGGCTGCTCTATCAGAACGGCGGCCGGATCGAGGTGGTGTCGGCGGACGGTGGCAAGCCGCGCGATCTCGCAGTCGGTCAGAGTCCGGCCTGGGGACCCGCCTCCACAACCGTCCTCTTCACCAACGGCACGCCGGGCAAGGGCCGATCGCTGTGGAGGGCGCCCTTTTCGCTCGCGCGCGGAGAGTTCGAAGGCGCTCCCGGCCCGGTGACCTTCGGGCGAGGCGCCGATGTGGACGCGAGGGCTTCGAGCGACGGCTCTACGATCGTCTTTTCCGCGGTCGACGAGTCCCTCAATCTCGAAGCGCTCCCGTTTGATGCGGAGGCGGGCCGGGCGACGGGGCCCCCGACGGAGCTGACTTCGGGCAACAACCACGTCGGATTCTTCGACCCTGCCCCCGACGGAAAAGCGTTTGTCTTTGCCGCGGCGCGCGGTGACAGATCCCATCTCTGGCGCATCGACCCGCCGGCCGCGCCGATCCAGTTGACGATCGATCCCGATTATTCGGAAAATGACCCCGCGTGGTCCCCGGATGGCCGGGAGATTGCCTTCGGGCGAACGACCTCGAACGCCTCGGGGATCCAGGCAGCGATCTGGATCATGAGCGCCGACGGCACGAGCCCGCGCCGAGTCCTGGATGGAGTCACCGGACGAATCGCCTGGTTGCCCGACGGGAAGCACATGATGATTCAAAAGGACGACGGCCTTCTTCGGCTCGACCTCGCATCGAAAGTCGCAGCACCGGTCGCCGGCGCGAGCGGCCGCACTCTCTTCAGCGTCGACCGGTCCGGCGACTGGATCGCTTTCCAGATCGCAGATCGGGGGAAAATGCGGATCGCGGCCATCCCTTCGGGCGGGGGCACTTCCCGCATCGTCGACACAGGTTCGTACGACGCGTACCACCCCTCGTTCTCGCCGTCCGGGCGGTGGCTGTATTTCCAACCCGACCACAAGAACCTGTTCCGCGTGCCGGGTCCCGCTCAAGCCTGGTCAACCGGCCCCCCGGAAAAGGTGACGGAACTCTCGGGACCAGACCTCTACATCGAGGACCCGAAGATCTCCCCGGACGGAGCGAAGCTCTTCTACACACGGGGACGACGAACGGGAGACATCTTCATCCTCCGAGCCGACTCGAACGCCCGGAGGAAGTCCCGCTGAGCCCGTCGGATCGCTCCGCATAGAATCCGGCCACCGATTCATGACCATTCCAGGCGGCTCGCGGCTCGGCCCCTACGAGATCGTCGCGCCGATTGGTGCGGGCGGGATGGGCGAGGTGTATCGGGCCCGGGACCCGCGCCTCGGCCGCGACGTGGCGATCAAGGTGCTGCCGGCGTCCTTCTCGGCAGACCCGGACCGGCTGCGCCGCTTCGAGCAGGAAGCGCGCGCCGCCGGGATCCTGAATCATCCGAACATCACCGCCGTGCTCGACATCGGAGAGCACGAGGGAGCGCCCTACGTGGTCCAGGAGCTTCTGGAGGGCGAGACGCTGCGGCAGGCGCTGGCTGGCGGCCTCTCTCCGCGAAAGGCCATCGACCACGCGATCCAGATCGCCCACGGCCTGGCGGCGGCGCACGAGAAGGGCATCGTCCACCGCGATTTGAAGCCCGAGAACGTCTTCGTCACGAAGGACGGCCGGTTGAAGATCCTCGACTTCGGCCTGGCCAAGCTGACGCACCTCGAGGAAAGCTCTCAGGCCACCAACCTGCCGACGGCGACGGTGGGGACCGAGCCGGGGATGGTGCTCGGCACGCTCGGCTACATGTCGCCCGAGCAGGTGCGCGGCCGGCCGGCGGACGCGAGGAGCGACATCTTCTCCTTCGGGGCGATTCTCTACGAAATGCTCGCGGGCCAGCGGGCGTTCAGGGGCGACTCGGCGGCCGACACGATGTCGGCGATCCTGAAAGAAGACCCGGCGGATCTCTCCGTCACAAACCGGAACATCGCTCCCGGCGTCGAGCGTATCGTCCGCCACTGTCTCGAGAAGAATCCCGAGCAGCGATTCCAGTCGGCGCGCGATCTCGCCTTCGACCTCGAGGCGCTTTCCGGCGACTCCGCGCCAACGCGCACGGTCGCAGCCGCCGCCCGCGCGGGCACGGCCAGGCGCCGTGTCGCCGCTCTGGCAGCGCTCGGAGCGGCCATTCTCGTCGCCGGTGGCGCCTATTTCGCCGGCAGCCGCTTCGCGCGGAGCGGCCGAACCGAAGAGATCTCCTTCCGGCAAGTCACGTTCAAGAACCAGCCGATCTTCAACGCGCGCTTTGCGCCCGACGGAAAGACCGTGGTGTTCAGCACGGCTCCGACCGGGAACGCGCCCGAGATCTTCTCCTGGCGGCCCGACTTTCCGGGCGCGGTCTCCCGCGGGCTCCAGCGAGTTCACCTGCTCTCCGTCTCCTCACGCGGCGAGCTGGCCCTGCTGACGAACGCCCGATTTGTCCGCCACAAGATGTTCCTTGGAACGCTCGCCCGGATGCCGCTCGAGGGAGGGGCGCCGCGCGAACTCGCCGACGGTATCCGCGAGGCCGACTGGTCGCCCGACGGATCCGAGCTCGCCGTCACGCGAAGCGTCGGCGGCAAGGACCGACTCGAGTTTCCGCTCGGAAAAGTCCTGCTGGAGACGGGCGGCTATTTTTCCGACATCCGATTCTCCCCCGATGGAAAGCGGATCGCGTTCTTCGAGCATCCAATCCGGTTCGACGACCGCGGCGGCGTCGGCGTCGTGGACCTGTCGGGAAAGAAGACCTCGCTCTCCGACGGGTACTGGGGCGAAGAAGGCCTCGCGTGGTCGAAGGACGGGCGAGAGATCGTGTTCTCGGCCGGGTCCGGTTACAACATGTTCAAGATTTTCGCCGTCGACCTTTCGGGCCGGAGACGCATCGCCCTCCAGAGCGCCGGCGGGCTGACGATTCACGACGTCTCGAAAGAGGGGCAGTGGGCGACGAGTCGCGACGACCGGTTCAAGGACCTTTCCGTCCGGCCTCCCGGCTCCGATCGGGAACGCGACCTCTCGTGGCTCGAGCTGACCTGGCCGGTCGCGTTCAGCGCCGACGGCAAGACCCTCCTCTTCAGCGAAGACAGCCCGTCCGCCGGCGCGTACTACTCGGCCTGTGTGCGCGGAACGGACGGGTCTCCGACCGTGCGGCTTGGAGACGGAACCGGTTCGGACATCACGGCCGACGGGAAGTTCGCGCTGGCAGTCATTCCGACGAACCCCGACCGGCTCGTCATCTACCCAACGGGCGCCGGACAGACGCGGACGATCCCGAGCGGAGGGATCGTCACTTACGAAAGCGCCCGGTTCTTTCCAGGCGGCGGCCGGATTCTTCTCTGTGGACACGAAAGCGGCCGCGGGGTGCGCTGCTATGTGCAGGGGATCGGAGATCCGAAGCCGCGGCCCGTGACGCCGGAGGGCACCTCGAACGGGTTTGTCTCGCCCGACGGGCGCCAGATCGTGGTCAACAGCCCGCGGGGACTCGAAGTTCTGCCCTCCGAGGGGGGCGACGGGAAGCTCATTCCAGGCACGGAAGAGGACACCGTCGTCCGGTGGACTCCCGACGGAAAAGCTCTTCTCGTCGGGCGTGCGTGGGAGGTGCCCCAGAGCATCTCGAAGCTCGACGTCGCGACGGGCCGCCGGGAACCCTTCAGGCCCTTCGGCCCCCCGGACCTGACCGGCGCCCTCGCGATCATCCCGATTGCGATCTCGGATGACATGAAGGTCTACGGCTACGCCACCCGCCGCATGCACTCGCACCTTTTCCTGGTCGACGGCGCCCGATGACCCTCGCCGCGGGCTCACGGCTGGGGCCGTACGAGATCCTCGCAGCGGTCGGCGCCGGCGGGATGGGAGAGGTCTATCGCGTGCGCGACTCCCGGCTGGACCGGATCGTCGCCGTCAAGGTTCTCCCGGCGCACCTGTCGACTGCTCCGGCCGTCCGCCAGCGCTTCGAGCGCGAAGCGAAGATGATCTCGCAGCTCTCGCACCCGCACATCTGCGCGATCTACGACGTGGGGCGGGAAGGGGAGATCGAGTACCTCGTGATGGAGTACATCGAGGGGCAGACGCTCGCGGACCGCCTGGCCAGGGGGCCGCTCGATCTCGACCTCACGCTGCGCTGCGCGGTAGAGATCGCGGACGCGCTCGATCTCGCCCACCGCCAGGGGATCGTCCACCGGGACTTGAAGCCGGGCAACGTCATGCTGACGAGCTCCGGGGTCAAGCTCCTCGACTTCGGTCTCGCGAAGGTTTTCTCTCCGACCACGGGACAGGAAAGTGTGACCGGCCTGCCGACGCAGGCGAACCTGACCGCCGAGGGAACGATCCTGGGCACGCTCCAGTACATGGCGCCGGAGCAGTTGGAGGGTAAGGAAGCCGACGCGCGGACCGACATCTTCGCGCTGGGAGCGGTGCTCTACGAGATGGCGACCGGCAGGAAACCGTTCTCCGGAGCCAGCCAGGCGTCTCTCATCGGAGCGATCCTGCACACGGAGCCGCCGCCGCTCTCGGGCGTGCAGCCCATGTCGCCGCCGGCGCTCGAGCGCGTCGTTAAGCGCTGTCTCGCCAAGGCGCCGGAGAGGCGCTGGCAGAGTGCCCGCGATCTCGTGCTGGAGCTCGAGGACGTGCGGGAAAGAACCGAGGCCCCGGCGGCCGGAGCATCGCCGGCGCGGCGGCGCTTGCCGGAGGCGGCGGGCTGGGTGGCCGCGGCGGTGCTCCTGACCGGCCTGCTCGGGTCGATCGTCCTGCGCGGACGCGCGACACATCCGGGGACCGCCCCCAGCCTCCGGTTCGCGATCCCTCCCCCGTCGGGAGCCGCGTTTCAGGGAATGCCCGCCATCTCGCCGGACGGACGCGAGCTCGCCTTCGTCGCCACGACGGCGGACGGCCGTGACCTTCTCTTCCTGCGGCCGCTCGATTCGCTCGAGGCGCGGCGCCTCGAAGGGACGGAAGGGGCGGTCTTCCCCTTCTGGGCGCCGGGCGGCCATTCGCTCGCTTACTTCGCAAGGGGCAAGCTCCTGAAAATCGATGCCAAGGGAGGATCCCCCCAGATCCTCTGCAACGCTCCCAATCCCCGGGGCGGATCGTGGGGCTCTCGCGGAACGATCGTCTTCTCGATCAACGCGGGCGGCGAGATCCATCGCGTCGGCGAGAACGGCGGGGAGTCGAGGAGTCTCCCGCATCTCGTTGCCCACCCGCAGGAGACGAATCGCTGGCCGAGCTTCCTGCCCGACGGGAGCAATTTCTTGTACTTCGTGCTCGCCGGCGATCCCAAGTCGGCGGGAACCTACGTGACCTCGCTCGAATCCAGGGAGACGACCCGCTTGACGCCCGCCGACGGAGGCGGCTTTTACGCCGCGCCGGGTTTCGTCCTTTACCGGAGCGGAGACCGTTTGATGGCCCAGCGATTCGACGCCGCGAAACGGATCATCACGGGGGAACCGTTCCCGGTCGTCGAGCAGATCCGGTGGAACGGCGTTGCGGCCACGGAGCTGGCCGTCACCGCGTCCGACACGGGCCTGCTCGTTTACCAGACGGGCGGCGCGACCACGAGCCGCCTCCAGCTGTACGACCGCGCCGGCCGGGAGCTCCAGACGATCGGTCCCGCCGGGGCGTACTGGGAACCCACGCTCTCGCCCGACGGCCGGCGGATCGTGGTGCCGCGGATCGATGGCGAGGGACTCTCAGGCGCCCTCTGGACCGGCGATCTCGAGCGCGGAGACTTCCTGCGTCTCTCGTCGCAGGCGAGCATCACGGCGACGCCTCTCTGGAGCGGCGACGGCCATCAGATCGTCTACAGCGCGTTTCCCACGGGTGAGGTCTACATTCGAGATCCGGCGGCAGCGGGCGGCGAGAAATTGCTCTTCCGGTCGCGCGCATTCGCTCCTCTCGATGACTGGTCCCGCGACGGCCGTTTCCTCTTCTATGAGGCCATCGACTGGCGGACCTTCCACAACGACGTCTGGGTGCGGGACTTGAAAAACGGTGAGAGCCGGCCCGTGCTGCAGGAGAAATACAGCCAGTCGGGCGCGCGTCTTTCTCCCGACGGCCGCTGGCTCGCGTATCAGTCCGAGGAGTCGGGAATCTCCGAGGTCTTCGTCCGGAGCTTTCCGGAGTCCCGCGACCGCCGGCAGGTCTCATCGGGCGGAGGCAGCCAGGCCCGGTGGCGGGCGGACGGGCGCGAGCTGTTCTACATCTCGCAGGACAGCAAGCTGATGGCGGCCGCGATCGGAGCCGCGCCGGCTCTCGAGGCCGGACCTGCGCGCGTTCTCTTCCAGACCCGCATCCTTCCCCCGATCGAAGCGCGCAATCACTACGACGCGGCCGCCGACGGGCAGCGCTTCGTCATCAACTCGCGCCGGCCGGAAGACGCCTCGCTCCCGATCCTGGTCGTCAGCGGCTGGATCCCGGAGAAGACGAAGTGAGGGCCGGCCCTTGAGTCTTTCGTCCGGCGCGCGCCTCGGCCCCTACGAGATCCTGGCCTCGATCGGAGCCGGCGGCATGGGCGAGGTGTACACGGCGCGCGACACGCGGCTCGAACGAACGGTCGCCATCAAGGTGCTTCCGGCCCACCTCTCGGATTCCGCCGAGGTCCGCCAGCGGTTCGAGCGCGAGGCGAAGACGATCTCGCAGCTCTCTCACCCACACATCTGCGCGATCTACGACGTCGGACGCGAAGGCGAGACCGAGTACCTCGTCATGGAGTACATCGAAGGGCAGACCCTCTTCGACCGTCTGGCAAAGGGTCCGCTTCCCCTCGATCAGACGCTGCGCTGCGGCGTCGAGATTGCGGACGCGCTTGACGGCGCCCATCGGCAGGGGATCGTCCACCGGGATCTCAAGCCCGGCAACGTGATGCTCACGAAGTCCGGCGTGAAGCTCCTCGACTTCGGCCTGGCGAAGGTATTTGAGCGGCAAGGCGACGCGGCCGGAAGAGGGCAGACGGCCGCCGATCAAGACCCCATGGCGAAGAACGACTTTACGGCTCTTCCGACCGAGGTCGGTCCAATCACCGAGAAGGGGACGATCCTCGGAACGTTCCAGTACATGGCTCCGGAGCAGTTGGAGGGAAAAGACGCGGACGCGCGCACTGACATCTTCGCTTTCGGCGCCGTGCTCTACGAGATGGCGACCGGGAAGAAGGCGTTTTCCGCCCTGAGCCAGGCATCGCTCATCTCCGCGATCATGACCGCGGACCCTCCGCCGGTCTCTTCGATCCAGCCGCTGAGCCCGCCCGTACTCGATCGGGTGATTCGCAAGTCTCTCGCGAAGGACCCCGACGAGCGCTGGCAGAACGCGGCGGACCTGGGCAGCGAGCTCGAGTGGATCTCGGAAGAGCGCGGGCTCGCGGCTTCCGCGGCGATCCCGGCGGCGACAGGCTGGCGCCGGAGAGAAGGCGTGCTTCTCGGTATTGCCGTGTTGCTTGCCGCCGGCAGTCTCGCCTTGCTCGTGCTTCGGCGCCCGGCCGCGCAGCCGCCCCGCGAAGTCCGCTTCACGATCCCGGTCCCCGAGGGAACCGTCTTCGGCACTTTCACGGAGGCGGGCGCCGTCGCCGTATCGCCGGATGGGCGCCGCCTCGCATTCACGGCGATTCCGCCCGGAGGCCGAAGCGCCCTGTGGGTGCGAGATCTCGACGCTCTCGCCGCTCGAGCGTTGCCCGGCACGGAGGGCGCGGGCTTGCCCTTCTGGTCTCCGGACGGCCGCTCGCTCGGCTTTTTCGCGGGGGGCAAACTCGAGCGGATCGACGTCGCGGGAGGCCCCCCGCAGACGCTGTGTGACGCGCCATACGGCCGCGGCGGGGCCTGGAGTCCCGGGGGAACCATCCTCTTCAGTGCGGGCGAGGACGCGCCCCTTTTTCGGCTCCGCGCCGCCGGCGGCGCACCGGCGCCCGAGACGACCCTCGGGGCCGGGCAGCTGGGGCATGCCTGGCCCTCGTTCCTGCCCGATGGCCGACACTACATATTCCTCGTGGAGAGCGCCGAAGGCTCAATGGCCGAGATCCACACGGCGATCCTGGGAGAGAAGGGCAGCAAGCGCCTCGCTCCCGTGGAATCGCGCGCGATCTACGCGTCTCCCGGATACCTGCTCTTCGTGCGGGAGGGCACCCTTGTGGCGCAAGGGTTCGATGCGGGGGGTCTCGAGCTTCGCGGCGACCCGATTTCAATCGCCGAGCGCATCGGAAGAACCGGAGGGGCGGCCCAGAGCTGGTACGCGCCGATCTCGGCCTCTTCCAACGGCGTGCTCGCCTATGGAACGGTCGCAGCGATCAGAAATCAGCTCCTGTGGCTCGACCGGCGCGGCGAGGCTCAGTCGACCGTGGGTCCGCCGGGAGACTACGCCGACCCCGACCTCTCGCCGGATGGAAAACGCCTGGCCGTGTGCCGCGACGACCCCAAAACGGGGACGCCAGACGTCTGGCTGATCGAGCTCGCCCGCGGCACGCTGTCGCGCTTCACGTTCGATCCCAGACACGACATCTATCCGGTCTGGTCTCCCGATGGCACGCGTCTGGCGTTTGCCTCGAGCAGAGAGGGAAAGAACAGCGTTTATCTGAAGGCGGCGGGGAGCGGCGCTGGAGAGTTGCTGCTGAAGATGCCAAATCACGCGAATCCTCTGGATTGGTCTGCCGACGGGCGCCTGCTCGTCATCGGAGTGTTCGACCCGAAGACGAATGCCGACCTCTGGATGCTGCCGCTGGAAGGCCCCAGGACTCCGAAGCCGCTCCTCCAGAGTCCGTTCAACGAGTGGGAGGCGCGAATCTCGCCGGACGGCCGGTTTCTCGCTTACACGTCGGACGAATCCGGCAAGCCCGAGGTGTACGTCGGACCGCTCCCTTCGATGGCCGAGAAGTGGCAGGTTTCGACGGAGGGAGGAACCAAGCCGACGTGGCGCCGCGACGGGCGAGAGATGTTCTATCTCGCCGTAGACCGGAAGCTAATGTCGGTTGAGGTTAAGGCGGGCGCCGGTTTCGAGATTTCCGCCCCGCGAGCGCTCTTCCAGACGCGGACGCCGAGTGCGAAGTTTCCGAGTTTCCGCAGCCTCTACGCCGTCGCTCCCGATGCGCAACGCTTCCTCGCTGTTTCCGAGCCAGAAGCTCCATCGTCTCCTCCGATCACGGTCGTTCTCGACTGGACTGCCGGGCTGAAGAAGCCATGACGCTCGCCGCGGGCACGCGCCTCGGCCCCTACGAATTCCTCGTTCCGCTCGGGGCGGGAGGCATGGGCGACGTGTACAAGGCACGGGACACGCGCCTCGAGCGTGACGTCGCGATCAAGGTGCTGGCCCATAACCTCTCGTCCTCGGCGGAAGTGCGGCAGCGCTTCGAGCGGGCGAGCGGCTCCGCGAGCGTGTCGCCCTCCAGGTACTCCATGACGAGGTACTCGGACTCACCTTCTTACGACCCGGGAAGGTTCAACACCGTGCTCGATTCATTCCTGCAAGCGGAGCTCCCGAAGAAGTCCCGGTGAGCATTCGCGCGCGGCAGCTCCCGCGAGCGGGATCTTGCCCCGTCCGTCCCTCCGAACCGGAGGCGCCTCCTCCACCGCTACAATCCCTCGATTCGCCACGGACACCGGAGGATTCGCCGCTGACATTGCCCGTCGGGTCGAAGCTCGGTCCCTACGAGATCCTTTCGCCGCTCGGCGCCGGCGGAATGGGAGAGGTCTGGCGCGCACGCGACACGCGGCTCAACCGGGAGGTCGCCATCAAGGTGCTGCCGGCGGAGCTCGCCTCCGATCGCGATCGGCTGGCGCGTTTCGAGCAGGAGGCCCGTTCCGCTTCCGCGCTCAACCACCCGGGCATCGTCACGATCTACGAAGTCGGCAAGTCGGATGCCGTGTCCTACATCGCCATGGAGCTCGTGCAGGGCTCGACGCTCCGGGAGCTGATCGCGGCCGGACCGATCGCGCCGAAGCGGCTGATGGGAATCGCCGCCCAGGTTGCCGATGCCCTGGCCAAGGCGCACACGGCTGGAATCGTCCACCGGGATCTCAAGCCCGAGAACGTGATGGTCACGCGGGACGGCTTCGCAAAGATCCTCGACTTCGGCCTCGCCAAGCTCATCGCGGCGGAAGAGTCGGAAGTCACGCAGGTGGAGACCGTCGGACAACCGACGCGGCCCGGCGTGGTGCTCGGCACCGTCGGCTATATGTCTCCGGAACAGGCGAGCGGGCGACCGGTGGATTTCCGATCCGATCAGTTCTCGTTTGGCTCGGTCCTCTACGAGATGGCGACCGGCAAACGCGCCTTCTCCCGCGGCACCACCGTCGAAACGCTGACGGCGATCATTCGCGACGAGCCGGAGCCGTTCGGCTCGCTTTCTCCCCAGGCGCCCGCCGCCCTTCGCAGGGTCGTCGAGCGGTGCTTGGAGAAGGACCCGGAGGAGCGCTACCTTTCGACGAAAGACCTGGCGCTCGACCTGGCACACCTGCGCGACCACGCGTCCGAGATTTCGGGAGAGCGAAGCGCGGCGACGGCGGCGGCTCGCCCCCGGCGCCGCCTCCTCGCCCTGTTGTTCCTACCCGGTCTCTTTCTCGCGGCCGCCGCGGGAATCTTCGCCGGACGTCGGATACGCCGCGAACCCGCCGCCCCGGCGGTGAAGTTCGCCATACCGATTCCACCCGGCAAGACCTACGCGCCCTCGGAGGTTTCCCGCGGAATGTCGATTTCGCCGGATGGAACGCGCCTGGTCATCGAGGCATTCTCGAACGGCCGACGACGGCTCTTCTCGCGGACGCTCGACAACGAAGATTTCTCGGAGCTCGACGGATCGATCGACGCGACCTCCCACTTCTGGTCGCCGGACAGCCGCTTCATCGCGTTTTACGCGGAGGGGAAGTTGAAGAAGATTCCGGCGACGGGAGGGCCGCCCGTGACACTCTGCGACGCCCCGTTCGCCGTGGTCGGGACGTGGAATCGCGAAGGGACGATCCTCTTTTCCAACTTCAATCCGCCCGGGATCTATCGTGTCGCCGATACCGGCGGCGAAGCGGTTCGGGTTGTGGCGCCCGACGCTTCGCGCCACCAGCTGAATCCCATCTGGCCGCACTTCCTGCCCGACGGCCGCCGCTTCCTGTACGTCGCCGGCGTCGTCGACGTCGGAGAGCACGAGCTGCGCGTCGCCTCTCTGGACACGAAGGAGACCCGAGACGTGGCACGAATCAACTCCCGGGTCGAGTACGTCGCACCGGGATATCTGATCTACGTGCGGGAGAGCACTCTTTTCGCGCAGCCCTTCGACGAGCGCAAGGCCGAGCTTCAGGACGAGCCCCGTCTGCTCGCCTCGAACGTCCACTATTTCTACGGACCGAGTCATGCCGCGTTCTCCGTTTCGCAGACGGGAGTCCTCGTTTACCAGACGGCCTCGCGCCCGTCGCGGCTCGTCTGGCTCGATCGCCGGGGCAAGGAGCTCGGGCAGCTCGGTGAGCCGGCGGTGGTCAAAGGCCTGCGGATCTCGCCCGACGGCGCCCGGGCGGCGGCGGACATCGAGGACCGCCGAACGGGAACGTCTGACCTGTGGGTCTTCGACCTGGCGCGGTCGGTCTCGACGCGGCTCCATTCCGATCCGGTCGACGAAATCATGCCGGTGTGGTCTCCGGATGGCTCGAAGGTGGTCTACCGCTCGGACCGCGGCGGCCCTCCCGACATCTACGAGATCGCGCCCGGAGTGCCCGGCAGCGACCGGCCTCTGCTCGAGCAGCCCGGCGTCCAGCAGCCGGAGGACTTCTCGCGCGACGGCCGTTTCCTCGCGTACCTGAACGAGGCCCAGTCCGCTCTGTGGCACATCTGGTTGCTGCCCCTCCAGGGGGAGCGCAAGCCTTTTGCCTGGCTCGGCAGCCATTTCAACGAGACGAGCCCTCGCTTTTCGCCGGACAGCCGGTGGATCGCCTTCGAGTCGAACGAGTCGGGCATCCCGGAGATCTATGCGGCGCGGACAGACGGCGCGGCGGACAAACGGCGGATCTCGCCATCCGGGGGCCGCCTGCCCCGCTGGAGGGCCGACGGAAGAGAGATCTACTACATCGCGCCGGACGGTTCCGTCATGGCTGTGCCGGTCGGGGCCGGCCCGCGTCTGGAGGCCGGAGTGGCGGCGCACGCCCCTCGAAAAAAACCCCGAGTCGCCGATCCGCGTGATCGTCAACTGGACTCCGACGGCCGGCGAAAAGAAATGACCTTGCGGGCGGGACGTGAGATGCCGGTTCACGTCCTCCGCGGGAGACCAGCAGGCGGCACATTCCGCGCGGACGATGCGACCAGCGCGTCTTCGCCGTTCGCGCCGCCGATTCCTTACGCCGGGACCGGCCGCGCCGCTTCGCGACGCGGGTATTTCGTCGCGATGTAGTCGTCGACGAGCGCCCGAAACGCCGCGGCGAGTTCGTCGTAGTTCCCGGCGAGCGTCGTGAAATGCTGGCCATCGATGTAAACGGGGCACCGCGGCTGCTCTCCCGTGCCCGGAAGAGAGATCCCGATCGAAGCCGCCTTCGATTCGCCGGGGCCGTTGACCACGCAGCCCATCACAGCGAGCGTCATGTTTTCGACGCCGTCGTACTGCACCTTCCACACCGGCATCTGGTCCCGGATGTAGCCCTGGATTCGCTCCGCAAGCTCCTGAAAGGTGGTCGACGTCGTGCGGCCGCACCCCGGACACGCCGTCACGGAGGGCGAGAACGAGCGGATGCCGAGCGACTGGAGGAGCTCGCATGCGGCGTAGACCTCCTCGCGCCGGTCGCCGCCGGGGCGAGGAGTCAGCGAGATCCGGATCGTGTCGCCGATCCCGTCATTCAAGAGAACGCCGAGGGAAGACGCCGACCAGACGAGACCCTTCATCCCCATCCCCGCCTCCGTCAGGCCGAGATGGAGGGGCTGGTCCGTCTTCGCCGCCAGATCGCGGTAGACGGCGATCAGGTCGAGGGGCCGGGAGACCTTGCAGGAAATGATGATCTGGTCCTTGCGCAGCCCGGACTGGAGCGCAAGCTCCGTCGACTGCAGCGCCGACAGGACCATGCACTCGTTGACGATTTCCTCGGATGTCCGGCCGAGGTCGCGGTCGGTGTTCTCCTGCATCCGGTCCATGACGAGCTCCTGGTTCAGCGAGCCGCCATTGACCCCGATGCGAACGGGTTTTCCGTGATCTCGCGCGATATGGCAGATCGTCGCGAACTGCTCGTCGCGCCGCGCGCCCTTCCCGACGTTGCCGGGGTTGATCCGGTATTTGTCGAGCGCCGCCGCCATCTCGGGAAACTTCGTCAGGAGGGCGTGGCCGTTGTAGTGGAAGTCTCCGATGAGCGGCGCGTCCACGCCTTCGCCGAGCATGCGCCGCTTGATCTCGGGAACGGCGGCCGCCGCCTCGGGCACGTTGACCGTGATGCGGACGAGCTCCGATCCCGCGCGGGCGAGCTCGACACACTGCCGCGCCGTCCCCAGGACGTCCGCCGTGTCCGTGTTGGTCATCGACTGCACGACGACGGGGGCTCCTCCCCCGACCTGAACCGGACCGACCCGGACCCCGACGGTGGCGTGGCGCTTCCTGGTGATCATGGCCGCTTCCAATCTACCAAACAGGGCGGAAAATCTTCGGTGGGAGGTAGTCTGTCGCCATCTTGTCCCTTTCCAGTGGTTTCCGGCTGGGCCCGTACGAAATTCTCTCCCCTCTGGGCGCGGGCGGGATGGGAGAGGTTTACAAGGCGCGCGACACGCGGCTCGATCGCGCCGTCGCGGTCAAGGTGCTCCCCCAGCACCTCTCCTCCTCGCCGGACGTTCGCCAGCGGTTCGAGCGGGAGGCGAAGACGATTTCTCAGCTCTCCCACCCTCACATCTGCGCTCTTTACGACGTCGGCAACCAGGACGACGTCGAGTACCTGGTCATGGAGTACCTGGAAGGCGAGACGCTGGCAGATCGCCTCGCGCACGGGCCAATCCCGCTCGAACAGCTTCTGCGTTTCGGGATCCAGATTGCGGATGCGTTGGACCGCGCGCACCGGCAGGGCGTCGTCCACCGCGATTTGAAACCCGGCAACGTGATGCTGACCAGGTCAGGGGTGAAGCTGCTCGATTTTGGGCTGGCCAAGGCGGTCGCGCCGCTCTCGGAAGAGTCGGGAGAGTCGGGAGTGACACATCTTCCAACGATGGCTCTCGCGAATCTGACGCAAGAAGGGATGATCCTGGGCACTTTGCAATACATGGCGCCGGAGCAACTCGAAGGAAAGGAGGCCGACGCGCGGACGGACATCTTCGCCCTGGGCGCCGTCCTGTACGAGATAACCACCGGCCGAAAGGCGTTCACTGGCAGCAGCCAGGCGTCGTTGATCGGCGCGATTCTGCACACGGAGCCGGCACCGGTTTCGACCATCCAACCCATGACGCCGCCCGTGCTCGATCGGGTCATCAAAACCTGCCTCGCCAAAGAGCCCGACGACCGCTGGCAGACCGCGCACGACGTTATGCTGCAGCTGAAATGGATCGCTGAGGGCGGTTCGCAGGCGGGGGTGCCCGCGCTGTTTGTGGCTCGGCGCAAGAGCCGCGAACGCCTCGCCGGGTCCCTGGCGGCGGTGTTCGCCATGGCGGCTCTCGCTCTCGCCCTCGCTGTCTGGCAGCGTCCGCGCGCCGGGTTCCGCCCGGTCCGAAGCTCCGTCCTGGCGCCTGAAAAGAACACTTACCATTTCACCGGCGACAATGCGGGGCCGGTCGCTGTTTCCCCCGACGGGCTTCAGCTCGCCTTCGTCGCGACGGACTCTTCCGGCAAATCTCTGCTTTGGGTGCGCCCGCTGGAAACCTTGACGGCTCGCGCGCTCGTGGGCACCGAGGGGGCGACGTACCCGTTCTGGTCCCCGGACAGCCGGCAGATCGGGTTCTTCTCGGAAGGCAAGTTGAAGAAGATCGAGGCCTCGGGCGGCCCTGCTCTCACGCTCTGCGACGCGGCGGACGGGCGAGGCGGGACCTGGAACCGCGACGGCGTCATTCTCTTCGAGCCGCATTACCGCGAACCGCTCTTTCGCGTGGCCGGCACGGGAGGCAAGGTGACGCCGGTCACGAAGCTCGACGAATCGAGGCGGGAGACGACGCACCGCTGGCCGAGCTTTCTGCCGGACGGCAAACATTTCCTGTATCTCGCCGCGAGTCATTCGGTAGGCACCGAGAGCGAGGTGCATGCGATTTACTCAGGATCCCTCGACGGCGAATCACCGAAGCTTCTCATCGCTGCCCGCTCCAAGCCCCTGTACGCCGCCGGACACCTGCTCTTCGTGAGGCAGGGGACGCTCATGGCGCAGTCTTTCGATGCCAGGAGCGGGAGGCTCTCGGGCGACGCCCTTTCGATCGCCGAAAATGTCCAAGAAGACACGGGCTTCTTCACGGCGGTTTTTTCCGCTTCGGAAAACGGCGTTCTGGCCTATCAGGAGGGGGGCGGCAACGTCGGCCAGTATCAGCTGACGTGGTTTGACCGCGGCGGCAAACGACTGGAGACGATCGGCTCGCCCGGAAACATCTGGGCCCCGCGACTTTCTCACGACGGCCGGCGCACCGTATTTGCACTGGGCGATCCCGGTGACATCTGGCTTCAAGATCTCGCGCGGCGCGCCTCGACCCGTGTGACCTTCGATCCGGCTCCCGAGGGCCATTCCATCTGGTCGCCGGACGATTCGCGAATCATTTTTTCCTCGCAGCGCACCGGCGTCGACGATCTCTTTCAGAAGGCGACGTCCGGCACCGGAGCCGACCAAACGCTCTTATCCTCGAAGGATATGAAGGTCCCAGTCGACATTTCCTCCGACGGCCGTTATTTGCTCTTTTGCGATCTGAACCCGAAGACCAAATGGGATCTTCTGGTGCTCTCGCTGGCGGACCACAAGATCACCCCGTTTCTCCAGACCGAGTTTGACGAGACTCTCGGAGTGTTTTCTCCCGACGGCCACTGGATCGCCTTCGTGTCCAACGAGTCAGGCCGAAACGAGATCTACGTCCAGCCCTTTCCAGGGCCGGGAGGCAAGTGGCAAGTCTCGGCAGCCGGAGGGAGTGCGCCGGTCTGGCGCCGGGACGGCAAAGAGCTCTTCTACCTGGCCCCCGACCGGAGGTTGATGGCAGTTGCCGTCAAGACAGGAACCTTGTTTGAGTCCGGGGAGCCGAAAGCGCTCTTCGAGGCGCGCATGCGTAGGGACCCGGACCGTCACTACGACGTCTCCGCCGACGGACAACGCTTTCTGATCGATGCGCCGCTCGGAGAAGTGACGTCGCCGCCCATCACGCTCGTCCAGAATTGGACCGCGCTTTTGGGGAAGTGAGCCGAAGAGCCGCGCGATAAGCGGCGAGACCGTCTCTCACTACCGCGTTCACGGCAGGCTCGGCGGCCTTCCAGTACATCGCGCCCGAGCAGCTGAAGGGGAAACAGGCCGACGCACGGACATCTTCGCGTTCGGCGCGGTCCTCTACGAGATGGTTAAGGAAAGGAAGGCGTTCTCCGCGTCGAGACAGGCGTCGCTGATCACGGCGATGATGAGCTCCGAACCGCCCACCCTCTCAACTCTCCAGCCGATGACGCCTCCGGCCACTCGCTGCTCAGAAGCTGGCCGGAACGGAAGACGCGACCTTTGCCTTCGGGTCGCCGGAGTTTTTTGCGCAGGGAAAGCTGAAGAAAATCGCTATTGAAGAGAGACGCGGGCCAAGGGTTGAGAGTCGAATCCGCAAATTCGAGTCCCTCAACCCTCGCCTCAATCTCGCGGACCCCTAGGGCTTGATGTAGGAACCTCCAAAAATGTCCGAGTTTCCAAAGGTGGGCGGACAGTCGGTTCCGGGCGCCGGACGCGTGATCGGAGTCCCGTAAAGCGACAGACGATACGCGTCGATGGCCGGACAGTCCGCCGCGTTCCGGACGTCGTTCCAGACCGCCGCGGCGTACGTTCTCGTCGCCACGATCGAGTTGTAGTCCCCCAGGAACTCTTCCACGAGGCTGTTCGTGCTCGAGCCTCGCGCATCGCCGACGGCTCCCCGGTGGAGGTCGGACCAGGCCCCCGGAGTAGTCAGAAACACCGCATGTCGCACGACTCCCTGCATCCAGCGCGGCGCCGACGTCGTGGTCTGAAATGGGGTCTGGAAGTTGTCGTAGGTCAGGTAAACGTCCTTCCCGTCGGGCGAGATCGCGACCGCGGGAAAGTCGGGGCGGTCGGTCGCGAGGGCGCCGTTTGCCGGGGTCGACCAGGTGACCCCGGAATTGGTCGAGAACTGGACGAGAGCCTCCTCGTGATTCAGCCCGTTTCGCGCGTCTGCCCACGTCATCACGATCGTGTTCGTGGCGTCTCCGCCGGTGGGTGCGCCATTGGCGATGTCGACACTCGGGAAGCTGTCCGTACGCGAACCGGCCACTCCGTCAAAGAGGACGTCCCCCTGCACCGGATCGAAAACGCCGACTTCCACCACGGAGGCGACTGGCTGAGCCTTTTCGAAATTGCGTCCTCCGTCGAAGGAGCGAGCCATGTACTGAACGCCGCCGCCCTTGAGGGATCCGTTCCAGAAGACGTAAACGGTACCCAGACTGTCGGTACGCACCGTGCACCCCTGGCGCCCTCCCGAGCGGCCCTGGCCGGAGACCGTGTTCGCTGCCTGACTGATCTGACGGTTCGTCCACGTGTCCCCGCCGTCCGTCGAGCGCGAGAAGATCACCGGCTCGGGGGGACCGCCGAAGCTCCGGAACGCCACGTTACAGATATAGACGTTCCCGAAGTACGGACTCGACGAGGCGTTGTCGGCCCAGATCGTCTCCTTGTCGGAGAAGAGGGCGGAGTTCTGTTTCGAGACGATCACGGGGTGCTGCCAGGCTTCAGCGGGACCGAGGCAGTCGCGGGCCGTCCAGCCCGTGTACGTGGGCTGGGTCCAGGTCGCGCCGCTGTTAAATGAGAAGTAGATCCCCGAAACTCCGACCCCTTGCGTGAAAGGGCACCTCGTCGGGTCGCCGGCGTTGCAGGCCTCCATGTCGATCAGATCGTTGGCGCCGGCGGCCAGGATGGTCGGATGGTTGGAGTCCACGGCGAGCCCCGGCTCGTTCTGCTTGTTCTGCGAGAACGGAGAAGAAGGGCTCCCCACAGAGACCAACGTGTCCTGCGCGGTGGCGGGAGGGGCGACTGCGAGCAAAAGAAGGGCGAGAGCAGCCGGAGGCAGAGACCGGAGGGCGAGGAAACGCATGAAAAACTCCTTTCGGCAAGTAGGTCGTTACGCTTGCATGCAAGAAGGTCGTTATGCTTGCATGCAAGAAGATAGCCTTTTCAACCGGAAGCCAGCGCGGGAACGACCATCGGAGGGCCCCCTGTGCTCTCTGCGGGCGGCCGATTTCACATGGCATGAGGGGTGCAACCTCCGGTCAGGTCTCAGGGGCGGGTGATTCCGCACCAAAAAAACAACTCACGCAAGGAGGATCCCATGGACGCAGTGAACAGCCCCGGCAATGCCTATCAGCAGAAGGAAGGGCCCGTCGCCCGCACAATCGAGCAACAGACATCCAAGCTCCCGTCGGACGTGTGGCTCTGGGCGGCTGTCGCCTCGATGGTCACGTCTCTCGGGCTCCAGATCGCCGGCGAAAAGAAGATCAGCAACTTCATCGGCCAGTGGGCGCCGACGCTTCTGATTTTCGGGGTCTACAACAAGATCGTGAAAGTCGCCGGCTCCGATCGCCTCAGTCGGTAACCCTCGAAGACCCGGCTCCCGCGGTGCGCTCCGGCCGCGCCGCGGGAAGAGCCGCTCCGCGGTTTTCGCGACACGGCGGCCGGAGCTGACGTCCGACATGCGCCAGCAGCTCGGAGCGGGCGCCGACGTGCGCGGCCTCGTCGTCGCGAGCCGCCACGAAAACACCCACCGCCAGGATCAATCGGCGTATTCGGCCTCCTCCGAGACGGTACGGCAGGAGATTGCCCGTTTCGATCGGGGAACTGAGAACTGAAAACTGGCGACTGACAACCGAGAGCGGACGGCTGACAGCTGATAGCTTCGCCCCATGTCCCGGTATCGCATCGAGGAATACGTCCGTTGGGAGGACATCGACGCGGCGGGCATCATCAACTACCAGGCGTATCTGCGCTTCTTCGCGCTCGCCGAAGCCGAGCTGCTGCGGTCGGCGGGGCTCAACTACCGGTTTCTGTTCGAGGTTCTCGGAATCTGGCTCCCCCGCGTCCGGGTCGAATGCGACTTTCGAAAGCCCGTGAAGCTGGACGAGCTCCTGGTCGTCGAGGCGTGGTTCAGCCGCATCGGCAGGACCTCGGTGCACCTCGATTTCGAAGTCCGCCGTCTCGCCAGCGCGGACGAAGTCGTCGCGAACGGCCGGTATGTCCTCGTCTCCGTCCGGCAGGCGGACTTTCAACCGATCCCCGTTCCGGACGAGGTTCGCCGGCGGCTCTCGGGCTATCTCGAGGAGGACGGCGGAGAAGGGACGGCGGAGCGCTGACGATAGAATCGCACTGCCCCCCGGGCGACCCATGGCGACCGTCAGTTTCCGCGAAGTGTCCAAGTCGTACGGGGACGTCCCCGTGATCGAATCGCTCAATCTGGCGATCGAGGACCAGGAGTTCATGGTGCTGGTGGGGCCGTCCGGCTGCGGCAAATCCACAGCGCTGCGCATGATCGCCGGCCTCGAAGACGTCTCGAGCGGGGAGATCGCCATCGGCGACCGCGTCGTCAACGAAGTCCCTCCGAAGGACCGCGACATCGCGATGGTGTTTCAGAACTACGCTCTCTATCCCCACATGACGATTCGCGAAAACCTGGAGTTCGGCCTGCGCATGCGCCGCACCCCGCGGGACGACCGCGACCGGCTCGTGTCAGAGGCGTCCGAGATGCTCGGCCTCGCGGAAGTCCTGGAACGCCGCCCGGCGCAGCTCTCGGGGGGCCAGCGGCAGCGGGTAGCGCTCGGCCGCGCGATCGTCCGGAAGCCCGCCGTGTTCCTCTTCGACGAGCCGCTGTCGAATCTCGACGCCAAGCTCCGGGGGCAGATGCGCTCCGAGATCAAGAAGCTCCAGGACCGGCTGAAGACGACGACCGTGTACGTCACCCACGACCAGGTCGAGGCCATGACGATGGGCTCGCGCATCGCCGTCATGAAGGACGGGCGCATCCAGCAGGTCGGCGAGCCTCTCGAAATCTATGACCGCCCCCGCAACCTCTTCGTGGCGGGATTCATCGGCACGCCCCCGATGAACTTCCTTCCCGCGACGGTGGCCGGCGATGGCGCCTTCCTCGAGGGGAATTCCTTCCGCCTGCCCCTCGCGCGAACGGTTTCCGGGATCGCCGCCGGGCGCCGAATGATCGTGGGCATCCGTCCCGAGGGTCTGCGCCGCCGCGCCGCCACGGACCCGGCCGGCGCTCCTTCTCTTCCGCTGACGGCGGAAGTCGTGGAGCCTCTCGGCGACGAAGTCATCGTGCACGCCCGCATCGGTGAATCGATGGTGATCTGCAAGCTCGGGCCGCGCGATTCGCCCCGCATGGGAGATTCGTTCGACGCGGTCATCGATCTCGACCGTCTCCATCTCTTCGACGCGGCGACATCGGAGCGGATCGCATCTTGACGGGGGACGACTTCCTTTTCCCGGAGAGCTTTCTCTGGGGAGCCGCGACGTCCGCCTACCAGATCGAGGGATCTCCTCTCGCCGACGGCGCCGGTCCCAGCATCTGGCACCGCTTCTCTCACACGCCGGGCCTCGTGCGCGATGACGACAACGGCGACGTCGCGTGCGACCACTACCGGCTCTGGAAATCAGACGTCGCGCTGATGCGGGACATCGGCCTGACCGCGTACCGATTCAGCATCTCGTGGAGCCGCGTCCTTCCGGAAGGGACCGGTCGCGTGAACCAGGCGGGGCTCGATTTCTACCTCCGGCTGACGGACGCGTTGCGGGAAGCCGGAATCCGGCCGTTCGCGACGCTCTACCACTGGGACCTTCCGGCGGCGCTCGACGACCGGGGTGGATGGCTGAACCGCGACGTGGCCGGCTGGTTCGCGGACTACGCGGCCGTCGCCTATCGCGCCCTGGACGACCGCGTCGAATCCTGGGCGACGTTGAACGAGCCCTGGGTCGTCGCCGACGGCGGGTACCTGTCCGGCGCGCTGGCGCCGGGACACCGCAACCTCTTCGAAATGCCGCTCGTCTCCCACAACCTGCTGCGGGCGCACGGCGCGGCCGTGCAGGCGTATCGCGCGCTTTCCTCCCGGCCGGCCGTCGGGATCGTCGTCAATATCGAGCCCAAGTATCCGGCGTCGTCGAACCCGGAGGACCTCGCCGCGACGCGGCGCGCGGATGCCTACATGAACCGGCAGTACCTGGATCCCGTCTTCCTCGGGCGCTACCCGGAGGAGCTTCCCGAAATCTTCGGGCAAGCCTGGCCCGATTTCCCTTCCTCGGACTTCGACGCGATTCGCTCGCCCCTGGACTTCCTCGGAGTCAACTACTACACGCGCGGGGTCATGCGGGCCGACGCGGCGTACGTTCCCCTCCGGTCCGTGCGGGTTCGGCAGAAGCAGCACGCCCACACCGAGACGCAGTGGGAGGTTTATCCCGAGGGGCTCGCAGACGTCCTGCGCTGGGTCCGGAAGAGCTACGGGAACTTCCCGCTCTACGTGACGGAGAACGGCGCGGCGTTCTACGACCCGCCTTCCGTCGGGGCATCCGCGCGCGACCCGCTCCGTGTCCAGTACCTCCGGGAGCATCTGCGCGCCGCCGGGAGAGCCATGGCGGACGGCGTCGATCTGCGCGGTTACTTCGCGTGGTCGCTGCTCGACAACTTCGAATGGAGCCACGGCTACTCGAAGCGATTCGGCATCGTGCACGTCGATTACGCGACTCAGAAGCGGACGCCCAAGCAGAGCGCCCGGTTCTACACGAAAGTCATCGGGACCCGCGGCGCCGCGCTGACGCCGGACGTCTTCGAAGAATAGGGCCGAGGCCGGCCCGCTCAGCGCTCGAAGAAGACGTCCGCGGGCAGCTCCCGGACCACGAGCTCCCCCCCGTCGAACTCCACGCGGCGTCCGCCCGCCCGCGCCGTGTGGCGCCCCGGAGAAAGGGGCGGACGCAGAGCGAAGCCTCCCCGCGGGAGAGCGAGTCCGCGGCCGCCGACCCGCAGACGCCACCCGTCCTTTTCCGCCGCGAGAGAGTAGTCGAGCGCGCCGTGCGTCGTCCGCAGCCCCCGCACGGATATCCCCTGTCCGCCCTCGAGCCACGCGGCCGGTATGCCCGCCGCCAGCACCAGCGCGCCGTCCGACTCGCGCTCCCACGCGAACAGGTCGAGAGTCGAACGAATAAAATCGGACCCCACCCACGCGTGGGGCATGTCGCCGATGAACCGGACCTTCCGTTCCTCGCGGCCGACGCCTTCCGACCACCCGTTCCAGCCCGCCGGCCGGCGGTGGGAGAGGAAGAAAGGCAGGAGCTCGTGGACGCGGTCCCTCCACCCGAGCCTCACGAAGGCGCCGACGTTGCGGATCTCGTACGGCGTGTAGTCCTCCCACGTGTTCGCGTCGCGGCGCTTGACGAACTCGGACCAGTACCGCTCGAACGTGCCGCGAAGGGCGTCGGGCGGCAGATGGTCCTGCTCGGCCGCCGGGTCGAGAGCGATCGTGGTCGACGTCGCGTCGAAGTCCCCGAGATCCGCGGAGCCGGCCACGAAGTCGATTCCCCGCGTCTCCCGAACGCGGCGGATCGAGGCGTGCAGGTCCGAGGAGAACTCGTCGCGAATCCTCGTCCACCGCGCCTTTTCTCCGTCGCGGCCGAGGGCTTCCGCGAGATCAACCGCGTCCTTCAGCCCCTTCAACGCCCAGAAGTCGTCCCAGTAGGAGTGCATCGGCTTCGCGGAGTAGCCCTCGTGGCTGATCGACTCCGGCAGCAGCCCGAAAAAAATCTGCCGGCCGCCCGCGCGATACTCGGCGGTCCGGCGCCGCTCTCGCTCTCGATCGATCCACGCGACGGCCTTCTCGACGTGCGGAAAGACTGTCCCGAGCCAGGCGGTGTCTTTCGTGAACCGCCAGTCATTGGCGATTAAGTAGATGAGCTCGCCGTGGCTGTCGTTCTCGACGACGGCGTCCGCCCCCCGGCGGTCGACGCAACAGGGGACGCGGCCCTCTGCCGACTGGTACCGCGCGAACCAGTCGGCGTACGAACGGACGGCTTCCGGGTGCCCCATTCTCAGAAGCGCCGCCGCCATCATCGCGCCGTCCCGGATCCACGACCGCGCGTAGGAGCGCGTCCCGGGACGGAGAGCCGGACCGTCGCGCTCGATCAGGATCTCGGCCAGATTCGTCCGCAGCGTGCGGAGGAGCTCCTGAGCGGCGGGCGGCCCGGTGAAGGCGACGCGGTCGAGATCCGCGCGCCGGGCGCGCGCCGACCGGGCAAAGCGGGTCTGCGCGAGGCGCTCCGCGGCCGCCCGCGAACGCAAACGGAGCGTCCGGGTGTTCGGACACGCGTGGAGCGGAAGCTCGATCGAGACTTCGCCGCGCGCCCCGGCGGCCAGGTCGAAGGCGAAGGCGAGCGCCCCCGAGGCCCAGCGGGCCGGGTCATCCACACGCCGGGACGGGGGCAGGCGCCCCGCGGCGAGGAACTCCATCACACCGCCTTCGTCGAACGCGGCGGCACCAAAAGCCGTCGCCGCGCTCAACGGGAAGATCCTGGGCACGCCGTCGACGATCACGGAGCGCCCGTCCCATTCGAGGGTCCCGATCGGGGCGACGCCCCCCGCGCGATTCAGGAACTGCGAGGGAGGATTGACCTGGAACGGACGGACGGCGAGATAGAGCGTCGCGCGCCGGCGGGCCGCTCCTCCGTTCCCGAGACGGTAGCGGACCTGGAGCGTCGCGGACCCGGGCCGTCCGATCGCGGCCGCCGTGACGTCGAGCGTGAGCCCGGCCGCGTTTCGTGAGACGCGCGGGATCGGAAGGTCTCCGTCCGCGAGAGAGTGGCGAGTCTCTCCGTCCGCCCAGGTGGAGAGAGCTCCGCCCGCCGAAACGAACGGCTCGACCGAAAACGAGCCCGCCGCGGGCTCCACCGCGCCGTCCTCCGAAACCAGCGCGCTCTCCGTGTCGCCGCTGACTCCGACCACCGTCCAGTACGATTGCTCCCCCGAGAAGGAGCGCGGGAACATCCCCCGCGGGGCATCGGCCGCAAGGCCTGTGAAGAAGGCGTTCGGCGATTCCCCCCACGACAGCGGCCGCACCGCGAGGTCCGCGATTCCATATCCCTGCGGGCCGGAGGGTCCCGGGATCCGGAGACGGATCCATCGCGATTCCGCCTCGGGAAGGTAGAGGTCGTCGCGGCCCCCGTTCCCCGACGACACCGTCCGCACTCCGGTCCACGCGGCACCGTCGTCCGACGTTTCCACCGTATAGCGCGCCGCGGACCTTCCCGCCTCCCAGAAAATCGTGAGGCCGCCGAACTCGCGGCTCGCGCCGAGATCGACGGTGAGCGAGGCCGGCGCGCCGGCGCCGGTGCGCCAGGACGTCGAGCGATCGCCGTCGACGGCACGCTCGGGTCCGAACCCGGGCAGCGAAGCCGAGGCGCTGGCCACGGGGGCGGGCCAGGCGGACGGCGCGGGCGGAAGAGCCACGACCGAAAGCTGGTCCAGCGCGATCCACCCGCGCCCGCCGGTGCGCGCCGTGACGGCGACCTCGAACGCCGCGACGCGGCGGATTTCCCCGCCGCCCGCCGGTCCCCACGCGAAGGAGAAGTGACGCTTCCTGAGGCGGAGGCGCCGCCACGCCGCTCCGGGCCGGAATTCGCGGCGAACGGCCCACCAGACGTTCTCGCCCGACTCGTCGATCAGCTTGATCTCGAGATCGTTCGACTCCGACTCTCCGCGAATCGAGAACGAAATCTCGTAGTTCCCGGGAAGCTCCAGCGGCAGCTCCCGCCGCGCCGCCGCCCAGCCGGCGTGTCCCTGGAAGTCGAAGTCGAGGCGCAACGCCCCTCCGCCTGCTCCCTCCGTCTTTGACAACGCGAGCGAGACGCCTTCCGCCGGCGCCGCCCGCCACGCGCCGATCTGCTCGAACGGGTCGTCCGGACCGGGGGGAGCCGCGGCGAAGATCCCGGAAAGGGCGGACCAGACCAGGAAGAGAAGAAGCGCCGGTTTCACTCCTTGACGCTTCCCATCATGATCCCCTGCACGTAGTAGCGCTGGAGGACGAGGAAGAGGATCAGGACCGGCAGGACCGTAAGGACCGAGCCCGCCATCATCAGCTCCGTATCCTGCACGTGCTCTCCGACGAGGTTTGCCAGCGCGACCGGCAGCGTGTACCGCGAGTCGTCCGTCAGCACGACGAGCGGCCAGAGGAAATCGTTCCAGGAGCCGAGGAACGTGAAGAGGGCGAGCGTCACGAGGATCGGCCGCAGCAGAGGGAGGACGATCTTCCTGTAGATGCGGAACTCCCCCGCGCCGTCCAGCCGGGCCGCCTCGAGCATCTCGTCCGGGATGGAACGCGCGTACTGCCGGATCAGGAAGATGCCGAAGATTCCCGACAGCCCCGGCACGATCACCCCCCAGAGCGAGTTCACGAGGCCGAGGCTCTTGACGATCAGAAAGAGAGGCAGCATCGCGATCTGGACCGGGATCGCGAGCGCGGCGATCAGGACGCCGAAGAGTCGGTCGCGGCCGGCGAACCGGAGCTTCGCAAACGCGTAGCCGGCCATCGAGTTGAAGAGGAGCGAGCCGGCCGTCACGGTGAGCGCCAGTACGAGACTGTTGCCGAAGTTCCGCGCGACGTTCATCCGCGTGAACAGAGTCACGTAGTTCGCGAGAGTCGGGGGGCTCGGCAGAAGCACCGGCGGCTCCGAGTTCGCCTGCCCGGACGGCATGAAGGACGCCGAGATCATCCAGACGAGCGGAACCAGCGTCACCGCGGCGCCGGCGACCAGCACCAGGTTCACGAAGATCCCCGGCCGGCGCCTCATGCGCGCCTCGTCCGCTGCAGCAGGAACTGAACGATCGTCGCGGAGAGGATCAGGAGGAAGAGGCAGAACGCGATGGCGGCGGAATACCCCATGTTCCACCACCGGAAGCCCTGCTGGTACATGAAGAGCGCCATCGAGAGCGTGGCGTTCAACGGACCGCCGCGCGTCATGACGTACGGCTCGGCGAACAGCTGGAAGTAGCCGATCATCGTGATGACCCCGACGAAGAGAAACGTCGGCGCCAGCATCGGCACGGTGATGTGGCGGAAGCGCCGCCAGGCGCCCGCGCCGTCCAGCCGCGC
This sequence comes from Acidobacteriota bacterium, assembly GCA_020199905.1. Taxonomy (GTDB): domain Bacteria; phylum Acidobacteriota; class Thermoanaerobaculia; order UBA5066; family Gp7-AA6; genus JALYUA01. Next base: position 42,073 of record JAIVJS010000019.1, on the reverse strand, counting down.
CGCTTCGTACAGGGACTCGGGGATGTTCTGGAGGCCGGCGATGAAGACGATCATGTTGTAGCCGAAGTTCTTCCAGACGGCGAGAATCACGATGGCGGGCATCGCCCAGCGAGGGTCCCCCAGCCAGTCCACCGCGGGAACGTGGAGAACGCGCAGGAACTGGTTCAGGAGCCCGAAACGCGGGTGGTAGAGAAACCGGAAGACGGTCGCGACGGCGACGAGAGTCGTCACGAACGGAGCGAAATACACGGTGCGGAAGAAGCCCTTCCAGCGCGCGGTCTTTGCGTCGAGGAGCAGAGCCGCGGACAGCGAGACGAGGACCGTCAGCGGGCCTCCCACCAGGACGAAGAAGAGCGTGTTGCGGAGAGCCGTCCAGAAAACGGGGTTCTTCAGAAGGCCGGCGAAGTTTGAAAGCCCGACGATCCGCACGTTGTGCGCATCCGCGAGCGCGTAGATGTCGAAGTCGGTGAACGCGAGCAGGAAGGCGCTGGCGACCGGAATCAGGAAGAAGACGCCGACCACCGAAAGGCCGGGGGCGAGAAAGAGCAGCGCCGCCCGCGCCTCCGCGCTGCGCCAGGACTTCTTCGGGTGAGAGGTCATCGCGACGAAAATCGGAGGCCGGCCGCCAGATCGCGGGCCTCGGGCGCGCCCATTCCAGCCGCCCGGAAGCCCCCGCGGGAGAGCATCCATCGCCGTTTCGTCAGGATGGCGTCCACGTCAGCGTCCAGGGCGGCGAGGGCCACCGGCACGGAAACGCGGCCGCGGATCGCCGGCTCGAGGCGCTCGAACAGCCGCGTCGCGATCTGCTCCCACTCGGGGACTTTCGGCGTCGGGAGCACGCGCTCGAGCTGGGTCCGGAAGGCGGCGACGGCGGGATCGCGCGCGAGCGCCGGATCGAGCCAGGCGCTGCGCCGGGCGGGGAGGTCCCCCACGAGCCGGTAGAAGAGGACCTGCTGAGCGGGCTCCGAAAGATACTGCACCAGCTTCCACGCGTCGTCCTTTCGCCGCGAGGATCGGAAGAGGACGAGGCTCGATCCGCCGGCCAGAGAGACTCCCGGCGTGTTCGGCTCGGGAGAGGGAATCGGGGCGGTGCCCCAGGCATCGCGCCGATCCGGAGGCATCTTGCGGCGGAACTCCCCGATGTTCCACGGTCCGGTGATCCACATGGCGAACGTTCCGCGGGCAAACTCCTGGTACACGTTTCCGATCTCGGACCACGAGAGCACCGGTGCCAGGGAATCGCGGAAGAGCGACACGTAAAACTCCGCCGCACCGCGAAACGCCGGATCGGAGAAGGCCCCCCGCCCGCCGTTTTCCTTCAGGAGAGAGGAGCCGCGCTCCATTCCCAGGATGACGGGCTGCGCCCACTCATCCGACGGCAGGAGGATTCCGTACTGCTTCCCGCCGCTCGCGGCGCGGACGCCCTCCATGGCGCGCCGCCACTCGGACCAGGTCGCGGGGGGCTGCGGGAACCCGGCCGCCGCGAGGAGATCGCGGCGGTAGAAAACGACCCGCGTGTCGACGTACCACGGCACGCCCCACAGCTTCCCGCCGAGGACGTTCGTCTCCCAGACGCCGGAGAAGTCGTCGGCGCCCGTCAGGAATCCGGAAGCCCCCGCGCGCGCGTCGAGTGGCTCGAGCGCGCCGATCGCCTGAAACTCCGGCACCCAGGTGTTGCCGATCGGCGCGAGGTCCGGCATGGCGTCGCCGACGAACGCGGTCAGGAGCTTCTCGTGCGCGGCGGTCCACGGGATCTGCTGCACTTCGACGAGGATCCCGGGATTGCGGCGCGTGAACTCCGGCAGGAGCTGGGTGACCACCTCCCCTTCGCGGCCGAAGGCCCACAGTCGCAACGGCGCGCGGGGCCCTCCCGCTCGCTCGCGACAGCCGGCCGAGGCGAGGAAGAGCGCGGCGAGCGGGAGCGCCGCCCTCAGCGCGAAGCGGCGTCCAGCCATCCGCCCGTGAACCCCGCTCGTTTGAGACCGGTCAGGAAGTACGAATTCCGCCGCAACGTTTTCCACACGAGCTCCGAGCGCGCGTTCTCGACCATCGCCAGGATCGGTCCCTGGTCGATGCCGAGGTAGTCCGTGTCGAACCAGCCGGAGCCCGGCACGACGCGGCCGTGGTGGACGGGGATCTCCAGACGGAATGTCGGATTGAACGCGTCGAGAAACCCGTAACGGGAGAAGAGAGACTCGCCGCGCGCCTTCATCGCGAGAATGGCCGGCAGCACGATCTCGGGCGCGAACGGCAGCGAGCTCGCCGCTGCCGTCGGAGCGATCGTGCCATCGTCCCGCACTTCCTTCGCCGAAGCCCCTCGCGCCGCGTACGTGTAGAAGTGCCGCCGCCGGCCGTCGACATCGTAGTCGCCGTCGACCGGGCCGTCGCACGCCGAGAGACCCCAGACGTCCGGCCCGTAGTCGCGCCAGCCCTGCGGATTTTCGACGGCGTACTGCCGGTGCGCGTACGTCGCGCGGCGCGAGTTCTCGAAATAGTCGATCCCCTTCTTCCGCATGTAGCGGTCCTGAATCCCCCGGAAATCGATCCAGACGTGAGAGTACTGGTGACCGAAGAGGGGAGCGAACGCGACGTACTCCTGGCCGGCGAACTTCTTCCACACGTAAGTCCGCGTGTACTCTTCCCACGCGGACGGTTGAATCGCGTGAGTCGGAGAGCCGAGGGCGAGCACGTAAAGGAACATGGCCTCGTTGTAGCCCCTCCAGTCCCAGTGGCTCATCCCGCTCTCCGGCGTCCAGCCCATCGAAACGAGCGGCGGCTTCAACTGCGCCCAGTTCCAGTCCGCGTCGCGGTAGAGCCGGTCCGCAAGCGCGCGAATCTCCGCCTCGCCGGGATCTTCTCTAGCGAACCGGGACTGGCAGAAGAGCGCGCCCGCGAGGAAGATCGACGTGTCGATCGTCGAGAGCTCCACGTCCTTGAACCGGGCCCCCGTGTCGATGTCGAGGAAATGGTAGAAAAAACCGTGCTGCCCCGCCGCGCCGCCCGCGGGAGCCGCGAAGAAGCGCAGGGTCGTGAGCACGCGGTCCCGGGCGGCCTCCCGAGTGACGTATCCCCGCTCCACCCCGATGGGATACGCCGTCAGGGCGAAGCCGACCGCCGCGATGCTCGAGAAGGAGGGCGAAGGCCAGCGGTCGGGAACGAGGCCGTTCTTCGGGTTCGCGCGCTCCCAGAAAAAGTCGAACGTTCGCCGCTCGAGATCGTCGAGGACCGGAGCGGCGGCGGGATCGAGAGCGGGGACGACCGAAGGCGCGGGAGGCGAGGGCGCGACGGCCGCCGGCCGACAGGCCACACCCGAAGCGAGCGCCGCCAGAAACGCGAAGCCAAACGCCCGCGAGGAGCGCCGGAGGCCGTCCAACCCCGCCCTCAGCAGGGGGGCGGGCCTCAACCCGCCCCCAGTCTCACGCGAAGCGGCGCGCCGTATGACCGGCGCGCCGCGAGAATCTCGATTCGCGTCAGAAGCCGACGTTCACGCCAAACTGCGCGCGCCGTCCGTCCGTCACCAGACAGCTCGGCTTGCCGAAGTTGGGATTGACCTCGGGAAGCTTCGAGATGAAGCCCTCGTAGCATCCGAAATTGTTGTGGTTCGTGAGGTTGAACCCTTCCGCGACGAGGCCGATACGGGCCCGGCCGACCGGGAAGTCCTTCTGAAGCCGCAGGTCCCACGACTGGTAGGGGAAGGTCCCCGGCTGCCGGCCCTCGTTTAACCGCAGCTTGAACTGCGGCCGATCGAACCCGAGACTTGCGTCCAGAATCGTGTAGGGAAGGCCGGTTCCGAGCGTGATGAGCGTCGACGCGCGAACATCGAACGGCAGCCCGACAATACCCGAGAAGACGATCCGGTGGCGCTCGTCGTTTGGCGTCGGGTGGCGCGGAGAATTCGCGTGCGGAAAGTCGAGGCTGAAAAGGTCGTTTCCGGTCTGGTCCGACTTTCCGTAGGTGTACGCCAGCCCGAGGCCCCATCGCGAAGCGACCGTGTAGGGTTTGTCGATCGTCGCGTAGACCGCGTTGTACCAGAACTTCTTCGAAGCTTCCGAGATCAGAATGTTCTGATAAGCGGGCGTGATGATCCGCTTCTCATTGGCGTCGCGGGCAAAGTTAAACGTGAAGCCGTTGTCCCCGCGCATCGCCGCATAGGATACCGACGTGGCCACGGGGCCGAACGCCTGGCGCACGCCGACACTGAACTGGTCCGTGCGGGGCGGCTTCGTGTTGTTGTTGATCAGAAACACTTCCGGATTGGGGGCGGTGCCGTTCGCGATCAGGCGGTCGAGCCCCGCCTGGGAAAGATAGGAGGGATCCCACCGGATCGTCATGAAGCCGTCGCGCGGGGCGCCGTCCGCCGAAAAACGGAATGTGCGGTCCGCGTACTGCAGCCGAAACCTCTCGTCGAGCACGAAGTTATAGACGTCTCGATCGAAGTAGCGGCCGTACCCGGCGTAGACGACCGTCGTTCCCTTCCCCGTCACATCGAAGGAGACTCCCAGCCGGGGCTGCCACATGTTCTTGTAGGCGGGCCGCTGCGATCCGTCGGTGAAGAACTCGGCCGGTATCAAGCCGGAAAGGTTTTGCCGCACCGCGGCGGGGGTGACGTAATTGTTGTTCAGCATGTCGGTCTCGTAGTCCCAACGGAGACCCACGTTGACGGTGAGGCGCGAAGTGGGAGTCCAGTCGTCCTGCAGGTAGACGCCATACTCGTTGTTCTTCGCGGACAGGTCGGGGTTGCCAACGCCGTAGTGCGCCTCGAACGGGAACGCAAACTTCTCGTCGGACCGGAAGTTGAACGTGGGCGGAGTGTCCTGAAACTTCTGGACGTCATACTTGGCGAAGTTCGCGTAGACGCCCGACTTGATGACGTGATCGCCACCGAGGTGAAAGCCGAGGTAGGAGAAATCCTCGCGCACCGTAAAGCGCTTTTGATGGAAGTTCTGATTGTTGTTGCCGCCGCCGATCAAGAGGGCGCCGAAATAATTCTCACGCGCCACATCTCCGTTCGTCGGGGTCGGATGCCACTGGTAGCTGTTGTAGGAGAGGGTCGTCTCCGAGAGGTACGAGGCGCCGGAGCGCGTGTATTTGGCCTGGCCGTTGTAGACGTTCTGGACGATGTTGTTCGCCGACTGGAAGCTGGTCTGTCCGCCGTAATCCTTCACGTCGGTCTCATGCCGGTAGAAACCGGAGACATCGAGAAGGTCGGTCTGGCTCGCCTGCCAGGACAGTTTCCCGAACGCCAGGTTCTCGCGGAACGGGCTCGTGAACGTGCCGGTAAATGTATTGAGCCGCGTTGCGATCGCCGGCGGAAGGGGCTGCCCGCCAAGGATGACCGTGTTCGCCCGGTTCTGGTTGTTCAGCTCGTAGGACCCGTAGAAGTGTACCCGATCGTTGAGGATCGGCCCGCCGAGGTCGACTCCGCCCTGCCAGCGGGTGTAGTCGGGGTCCGCGGTGCCCGTGCAGACGCCCGCGGAGTTGCAGCTCCGGCGGGGACCGATGAAGGGGCTACGAGCGACCAGGTTCTTGTTCTGATAGTAGGCGAAGACGTCGCCCGAATACGTGTTCGTCCCGGACTTTGTGACGGCCGTGATCACGGCGGTCCCCGCCTTCTCATACTCGGCCTTGAAGTTCTGCGTCATCACGCGGAACTCCTGAACGGCGTTCTGCGGGAAGGGATTTCCCTTGCTCGAATCCTGACCGACCACGCCGCCCAAGAGGACGTCGTTCTTGTAGCTCGTGCCGTCGATGAAGACGTTCGTGTTGAAGCCCTCGGCCCCCGCCGCCGTGACCTGCTTGTTGTCGGCGCTGTCTGAAATGCGAACACCGGGAGCGAGCGCGGCGAAATTCAAGAAGTTGCGGCTGCCCTGGGGCAGGTTCTTGATCTGCTCTTCGCTCACGTTCGTCGCGATCTCGTTGCTCTTCGTCTCGATGACCGGCGCCTCCGCCGTCACCGTCACCGACTCCCTGGCCCGGGCTTCCAGGTTCAGCCTGACGTCGAGAGAGGTCGTGTCTCCGACCCGGATCTGGACCTTCGAGGTTACCGTCGCGAAGCTCGGCAGCGTCACGACGACGGTGTACGGCCCCGGCACCAGGGAGATGTTGTAGAAGCCGCTGGCCGCGGTCGTTGCGGAGCGCGAGAAGCCGGTCTCTTCGTTGGAGGCGGTCACCGTGGCCCCCGGGAGATACCCGCCGGTCTCGTCGCTCACGTTGCCTCGCAGGGTGCCCGTCGTCGTCTGCGCGCGCGCCACCCCGGCGGCCAGAATTGCCAGGAGCCCGATGATCAGGAGCCGCGACCCGGTTCGGAGCCTCATAACCTTCCTCCATTCGACGTAGATAAATCGTTTGATCTCAACCTGAAAGGCGCTGCCTGTTTTTCCCGATATGCGATTCCGATACCGACGGAACCCGGCGGACGCCGCCTGCGGGCGGATCTTCCGCCCGGGCGCCTGCGCCGCAGGACTCCCGAATGACCAGGGCCGTAGGAAGCGTCTCCTCCCGCCATTCGTGACGGGGGCCGTCTTCGATCGCCTTCAAGACCCGGAGGGTCGCCCTCTCTCCCAACGCGGAGATCGGCACCCGCACCGAGGTGAGCGGCGGGGTGATGTACCGGGCAATCGGAATGTCGTCGAAGCCCGCGATCGCGTACTGCTCCGGCACACGGATCCCCTTCTCGCGGAAGGCGCAGAGAAGGCCGATCGCCATCGCATCGTTCGCCGCGAAAATCGCGGACGGCCGGGGCCGGATGTTTCGAATCGCCCGGCAGGCGTCGTACCCGGCCCATTCCCGGAAATCGCCCGGAACCTCGAGTGCCTTCGACTCGTCCGCCGAGCAGGCGCGGACCGCGTCGCGATATCCCCGAAGTCGCTCCGAGGCGTCGCGGTTCTCGGCAGGGCCGGTGACGAAGGCAATTTTTTTGTGGCCGAGGGAGACCAGGTGCCGGACCATCGCGAAGGCCCCCCCGAAGTTGTCGATGTTCAGGGAGTCGAACGACCGGCTTCGGGGCGCGTTCAGGAGAACGACCGGGAAACCGTCCGGCAGATTCCCCTTGAGCACGGGAGGGCGGGTTCCGGGATACAGCACGATCAACCCGTCCACGCGCCCGCGCATCGCGCGGAACATCGACTCGGTTTCCGTGCGGTCGCTGTGGGAGCTCGAAACGACCACGTGATACCCGCTTCTCCGGGCACAGAGATCGATTCCGCGGATCACCTCCGAGAAGAACTCTCCATACAGGTCCGGGAGGAGCACTCCGATCGTGTGCGTCTTTCGCGTGATCAGGCTTCGCGCGCCCCCGTGGGGCACGTAGTGAAGGCGTTTGGCGACCTTGCGGATGCGTCGCTCGGTCTCCGCATGCACGGGCCCCTTGCCGTTCAAGACGCGCGAAACCGTCGCGACGGACACCAGGGCCGCGCGTGCGACCTCGCGGATCGTGACGCTCATCCGGCGTAGGGGGCGCCCCCGGACTCGTCATCCTGCGGAATCGGCTGCGACCTGTAATCGTTTACATGCACTTCTGTAATCGTTTACAGCATTCTGTCGCCGGTTCCCGCGGGGTGTCAAGCAACGTCGAATCGCGACGCAAGCGCCAGGCGCCTTCGTTTCCAGATGCCCGCCCGCGTCCCGGCGACGAAAAGAGCCAGGCCCCCCTGAGTAAACCGGTTACAGAAGCGGCGCGCCGGGTTTCTCGGCTTCCGATATCCTCCAGCGCCTTGAACGACGAGATTCCGCAGGCGCCCGGCACGCCGGACGAGGAGCCCGATACCGCCTGGAGGCGCGTCCGCGAGGCCCTCGACCGCCTCGGAATCGCGCACGAGGCGTTGCCATGCGATCCGGCCTTCGCGGATACCGCGGCCTTCTGCGAGCGCTATGGCATTCCCCCCGAAGAGAGCGCCAACACGATTCTCGTGGCGTCCAGGGAGGAACCGAAGCTCTGGTCCGCCTCTCTCGTTCTGTCTCACACGCGGCTCGACGTCAACCACGTGGTCCGGCGGCTCATGGGAGCGAAGAGGGTCTCGTTCGCGTCGGGGGAAGAAACGATCGCCCGGACCGGCATGATGATCGGGGGAGTCTCCGTTTTCGGGCTCCCGCCGGATGTCCCGATCTACGTCGACTCTCTCGTCATGGACGCTCCGCGCGTCGTCGTCGGAGGGGGCAGCCGCTCCTGGAAGGTCCGCCTGGAGCCGTCGATGCTCCTGCGCCTCCCCGGGGTCTCGGTCGTGCCCGGCCTCGCCGCGCCTCGAACGATTTCCTGACCCGACCGCCGGTCGGACGCGGTTTGTCCGGGCCGGGGCGCATCATGTCCCCATGGCGATCGTCGAGCAGATCTCGGAGTGGCGGGCCCGGCGGGCGGCCGTTCGGGACGTCCCCATCGGCGCGCCTCCCTTCGTCCTCGAGGAATCCTGCGCGGGCTGCGGCTCCGAGAGGATCGGGACACTCGTCTGGCGGCAGACGTCGCCCGCCGCGGACCCCGTCCCGTACCCGCGCATCGAGCCGCACTTTCTCTGCCGGGGAGGCCGGGTCGTCTTTCAGGACATCACGGACGCCCCGATCCCGATGTCCGCCTGGAAGGGAATCCTGGGCCGGTTCCGCGCGTAACGCTCCCGGTTGCGGAGCCGCGCTTCCCCACAGCGCCGGAAGCATCCAAACAAATCGAGCGCCGAACCTCATCGCACCTCCTACGCAAGGTCTTTTCAGGTTCCTCCCCTTCCGCATGAATCCCGCCCCTCGCCCCGGCACGCGGGGAGGGAGGAAGAGGCGTTTTGTTCTCGGTGTCGGATGCCCTCGCAGCGTGAGAAGTCTCCCGCCCGAAGGGGAGGGAGGAGGCTCACGCTGCGGGAGCGTAGCGAGCGGAGGGACGAGGCGAGCGGTCGAGCCCGCAGGCGAGCCGCTCGCCGGTGCGTTCGCCCGCGGCGAACGCACGTCCCGCAACGAGCGAAGCGACGGTAGGTATAGCCTTCCGCCGCGTGCCGATCTTCGTCAAGGGCCTGATCATCGGTTTTGCGCTGTCCGCTCCCGTCGGACCGATCGCGGCGCTCTGCGTCCAGAGAACGATGAATCAGGGACGTCTTGCGGGATTCATCTCCGGCTTCGGATCGGCGGCCGCGGACGCGGTCTACGGCACCGCGGCGGCGTTCGGCGCGAGCTTCATTTCGGAATTTCTGGTCGAGCACGGCTCGTGGATGCAGCGAATCGGCGGGGCCATCCTGGTCGTGCTCGGGATCCGTCTCATGCTGACGCGGCCGAAGGAAGGGGAGACGAACCGCAGCGCGCGAACCCTCGCGAGCCACTTTCTCTCCACGTTTTTTCTGACGCTGACCAACCCGATGGGCTTCCTGGCGTTCGGCGCGATCTTTGCGACGATGGGGCTCGGCGCCGTCAAAGGCCACTCGATTCTGACGTTCGACCTGGTGGCGGGGGTCACGGCGGGCGCGGCTCTGTGGTGGTCCGTGCTCGTCGCGACGGTCTATGCGTTCCGGCGCCACTTCACGTACTCGAAGCTCATCTGGGTCAACCGGGGAGCCGGCATCTTCGTCGTCGTCGTGGGTCTCCTCTACATGTTCGTGCTCCAGGGGGGGTCGGTCGAGCCCAAGCTCGAGAAGACCCTGAAGCGCATGACGCGTTCGGACTCGCGCCCCTCGATTTCCACCGCCGCCCTCTGACTTCCGCGGCGGTCGGGCGGACCGGTTTGCGGGAGGAATACCAGGCCACGGCGCGCGCCACCGCCGGCCGAATCGAAATCGGGATTACGCGGAAGTATGCTTCCCGGACAACTTTTCTCCCGCAGGAGCGTAGGGGGACGTTGAACGGATCCGGCCGGCGCGTGCCGGCCCAATCCCGCCGCGGGATCAAACAGGAGGAACCGTGACGACATCTTTCGCTGGAACAGCTCGCCGGGCCGGCTCCCTCCTCGCGATTGCGGGCGCGACTTTCCTGGGCGCGCAGACGGCGGCTCCCCCGCCCCTCGACAGGCCCGTGCCGGGCGTGGACCTCACGGACATGGACAAGACGGCGGCCGCCTGCCAGAACTTCTTTCAGTACGCCGTCGGCGGCTGGACGAAGAAATACCCGATTCCCCCGGAGTACCCGGCGTGGGGCACGTTCCAGGAGCTCGCGGAAAAGAACCGGGATGCCCTGCGCAAGATCCTGGAGCGCAGCGCCAGGAATTCCGCCGCGAAACCGGGGCCGGAAGAACCGGCGAAGCCCGGCTCCGAAGAACACGCGAAGCCCGGCTCCGAAGAACAGAAGATCGGCGATTTCTACGCGAGCTGCATGGACGAGACGGCGATCGAGTCCCGGGGCTTAAAGCCGCTGGCCCCGGAGCTCGACCGCATCGCGAAGATCGCGAACCTCAAAGACCTCCAGACCGAAGTGGCGAGGCTTCAGGTGGCCGGAGTCAACGCGCTCTTCCAGTTCGGCTCCGAGCAGGACCGGAAGAAGAGCACGGACGTGATCGCGACGGCGGTTCAGGGCGGACTGGGCCTGCCCGACCGCGACTACTACACGAAGACCGACGACGCGTCGAAGAAGATCCGCGAGCAGTACCTCGCGCACGTCACGAAGGTCTTCCAGCTCGCCGGCGACGACGCGGCCCGCGCCGCGGCCAACGCCCGGACGGTCATGGCCATCGAGACGGGCCTCGCCGAGGCGTCGATGACGAACGTCGAGCAGCGCGATCCGGACGCGACCTACAACCGCATGGAGCCGCCCGCGTTGAAGTCGCTGACGCCCTCCTTCAGCTGGACGGCCTACTTTCACGACATCGAGGCGCCGCCGGCACTGTCGGCGCTGAACGTCCAGCAACCGAAGTTCTTCCAGGCCCTCGACAAGCAGCTGACGACCGTGCCCCTCGCGAAGTGGAAGACGTATCTGCGCTGGCAGCTTGTCGCCACGGCGTCTCCCGCGCTCTCTTCGCAATTCGTCAACGAGGACTTCGACTTCAACCAGCGGATCCTCCAGGGCACGGAGAAGATCCAGCCCCGCTGGAAGCGTTGCGTCCGGGCCACCGACGGCCAGCTGGGCTTCGCGCTCGGGAAGATCTACGTCGCCGAGTACTTTCCGCCCGAGGCGAAGCAGCGTGCGGACCGGATGGTGCGCAATCTGATCGCCGCCCTGCGCGACGATCTGGCGACGCTCCCGTGGATGGGCCCCGAGACCCGGAAGGCCGCGCTCGCCAAACTCGACGCCTTCAATCCCAAGATCGGATACCCCGACAAGTGGCGCGACTACTCGACGCTCCAGATCGATCGGGGACCGTATGTCGTGAACGCGATGCGCGCGACGCGGTTCGAGTGGGCGCGTGATCTTGCGAAAGTGGGAAAGCCGGTGGATCGCACCGACTGGGGCATGACACCGCCCGCCGTCAACGCGTACTACAACCCGCTGCTGAACGAGATTGTCTTTCCCGCCGGGATCCTTCAGCCCCCCTTTTTCAACAAGAACGCGGACGACGCCGTGAACTACGGCGGGATGGGAGCCGTGATCGGCCACGAGATGACGCACGGCTTCGATGACCAGGGTCGCAAGTTCGACGCGCAGGGGAACCTGAAGAACTGGTGGACGGACCAGGACCTCAGGAACTACCAGGAGCGCGCAACCTGCGTCGAGAAGCAGTTCGAAGGCTACAAGTTCGAAGGCGATCAGCATTTGAACGGAAAGCTGGTGCTCGGGGAGAGCATCGCGGACCTCGGCGGGCTGAGCATCGCGTACCGCGCTTACCAGAAAAGCCTCGAAGGAAAGAGCAAGCCCGCGCCGACGGACGGACTGACCGACGACCAGCGCTTCTTCATCAACTGGGCCCGCGTCTGGGCCGCCAACGACAGGCCCGAGTTTGCGCGATTGATCGTCAACACGAATCCGCATCCGCTCGACCGGTTCCGCGCGATCGGCGCCCCGTCGAATATGCCGGAGTTCGCGCGCGCGTTCTCCTGCAAGCCTGGCGAGACGATGGTCCGGGCGGAGAGGTGTCAGATCTGGTGAGCCGGCAGATTCCTCTCCCGAGCATTCCGGGGCGCGCGTCGGACGCGCGCACCCCGGAGACGACGCGGTGACCTTTCCCGCGACGACCCGGGGCGCCGCGGCGGAACGCGTCCGGGTAACGTACCGGCCCTCCGCGTCTAATAGCGGTCTGTTCGGGACAGGGACCCCAGAGGTAGTGTTTCGCGCAGGAAATCCCGTTTTTGTCCGGCGCACGGGCACTCGGCCGCTTCCCCTTTCCCGGCTGAGGTTTACGGCGCCATGCCCTACAATTCCGTGCGCGACCGGTCCCTCCGGGCGATCGAGAGTCGTCGGGCGAAGCCCGATCTCTCCTGAGCGTTCCGGCCACCGGGCCGGGGAGAGGTCATGACAACAGGATCTTTTCAACCTCGACGCATCGGTCCCCACCTGCTGGTGGCGGCTCTCGGTGAAGACTGCCTCGGAACGATCTTCCGCGCGCTGCACGCCACCGACGAGAAGCGTTTCGTCCGGCTGCGCGTCCTTCAGTCGCCCGAGCTCTCCCCCCCCGCGGTTTTTTCGGCGATCGCGAGGCACGGAGAGACGGTCGCGCACCTGGCCCACAAGGCGATCGTTCAGCAGGCGGAGCTCGCCGTGGCCGACGGCTCGCCGTACTGCGCGTGGTACGAAGGCGCGGGATGGACCCTCGACACGATCCTCCTTCGCCTGCGCGCCGCGGGGACCGCTCTGCCGACTCCGTTCGCTCTTCTGATCGCCGAACGCGTCTGCGCCGCGCTCGAGCACGCGTGGTTCTCGCCGCAGGACGGAGAGCCGATCCGCCACGGCCTTCTCTGGCCCGGCTTCGTGTCGGTCTCGATCGACGCGGAGGTGCGGCTCGGCGGATTCGGCCTCGCGGATGCGGTCCTTCCGTCGGTGATGCGCGGGCGGCTCGCGCGCGAGCTCGCGCCCTACGTCGCCCCGGAAACCCGGGAGAGCGGGAGGGTGGGACCGGCGACGGACACGTACTCGGCGGGCGTGCTCCTGCTCGAGCTGCTCACCTGCCGGCGTCCGGTGGTGACCGCGACGCGCCCGGAACTCCGGTCCGAAGACGGCTTCTCTGATCGCGTGAACGATCTGCTCGATCGCTGTTTCGCTCCGCCGGAGGAACGCCCGTCGATCCTGGAGCTCCACCGCGCTCTCCAGGAGCAGCTCGCGGCGGGCGCCTCACCCGTGTCCTCCGCCGACCTCGCGTATTTTCTCTACACGCTCCTGAACCCCGAGTCGCGAGGCGTCCCCGCCAGCGACCACGAGTCGACGAATCCGGTCTCGGCGGAAGACATGGCGCCGCCCGAGATCGAGACCGCATTTCTCGGAAGGCGCGGGAACGACCCCGAGGACTGCGCCTTCACGCCGGTCTTCACGTCGGAAGACGCGGAGCACGCGCCCGATGAATCTTCCGCGCCGGAGCCCTTCGCGGCGGCCGCCGGACCTCCCGAGCGCCGGCCGTCCGCGCCCCTGCCCCGGCCGACCGCTCGGCGATGGGCCTCGGGAGCGGCGTATTTCGCCGTCGCGGCCGCCATCATCCTCGGCTTCGAAGGCCTCGCCATTCACCGCGAGCGCGCGGCCGTCGCGGCGGGTCATCCCGCTTCGAGCGATTCCGCGGCGCGCGCGCGCGACGCCGGCGCGCCGGCCGACGTCTCGTCCTCGGCGCCGCAGGCCGCCCGCCCCCGTCCGTCTGCGTCCGGACGTGCGATGGAGAGCGTCCGACCCGCTCGGCAGGGAGTCGGGGCGCCGGCGCCGGCCGGTCCCTCGCTGGAATCGCCCGTGCGTCCCGGGATCGTGATCGCGGGTCAGAGGGCACCACGGGCCGATCGCGCCCCCGCCCTTTCTCCCGCGGAGCGGAGCGCCGGGACCGGACGCCCGCGCGCCGCGACCCGGGCGGCCGATGCCGCGGCGGCGCGAAAGGCGGCGGAGGATTCCCGTTTCCAGGCGGCCTGGGCGCGGATCGAGGCCGAGCGCGGAGAGGCTCAGAATCTCGCCTCCGACGCTTTCCGCGCCGGCCGCGGGCAGGAATCCGAGGGAGAGAGCCTGTTGCGTTCGGGCGATCACGCCAGGGCGCGCGAGGCATTCGAGCGCGCGGCGGCGTCCTTCCGGCAGGCGAGCGACCATTCCCGGCAGGCGCGACTCGAGCGAATCCGCCTCTCCTCTCCCTCGTCCTGAGAACCTGGAGGTCCGGGGGGCCGCAGAGTCCTATCCGGAACAGGGCGGACCGCGCCGCCGGGCGTTCACTACAATCCCCCCATGGCGGGAGCGCAGATCCGAGTCGGCTTCGTCGGCCTCGGCACGATGGGACTCGGAATGGCGCGGAATCTCGGCCGCGCCGGTTTTCCCCTCGCGCTCGCCAGCCGCACCCGGGCCAAGGCCGACGCTCTGGCGGCGGAGCTCTCTCCTCACAATCCGCGCGTCCGCGCCTTCGCGACTCCCGAAGAGGTCGGCCGCGAAGCGGACGTCGTCGTGTCCTGCCTCCCGGACTCTCCGCAGGTCGAGGAAGTCCATCTCGGCGCCGCGGGAACGTCGCGGGGCGCCGCTGCCGGTGCGATCCTCATCGATTGCTCGACCACGGCCGCGGAGGCCGCGAGGTCGATCGCGTCGCGGCTCTCGGAGCGCGGCCACCGGTTTCTGGACGCACCGGTCTCGGGCGGCCAGAAGGGAGCAGCGGAAGGGACCCTCACCTTCTTCGTCGGCGGAGACGGCGGCGCGCTCGAAGAAGCGAGACTCGTCTTCGAGGCCATGGGGAAACGCGTGACCCACCTCGGTCCTTCAGGATCAGGCCAGCTCGGCAAGGCCGCGAACCAGATCCTGGTGGCCTGCAACCTTCTCGCGGTGTCGGAAGCGCTCGCTTTCGCGAAGAAGGCCGGGCTGCCGCTCCAGGCGCTCCACACGGCTCTGACGGGCGGGGCGGCGAACTCCTGGGCACTCGAGGTCCTCGGAAAGAAAATGATCGACCGGGACTTTCAGCCCGCGTTCGCCATCAAGCATCAGCAGAAAGACCTCGCGATCCTTCTCGCAACGGCGCGAGCCGGCGGGGTGCCGCTCCCCGGCGCCGCCCTCGTCCATCAGCTCCTTTCGGCGCTCGAGGCTCAGGGTCGGGGGGATCTGGGAACCCAGGCGCTCCTGACACTTTACGAGCTGATGGGCGGCGAGAAAAGCTGACTGCGGCCGGGAAGCGAGAGCTTCACAACACCAATCCCCTCAGCGCTTAACGCGCAACGGTCACCGCGAAACGCCCGGGACCGACTAGAATGTCCTCTGCCATGGTCATTACCAGCACGCGCCGACGGTTGGGAGAAATGCTCGTCGGCCAGGGGCTCGTCACCGAGCCCGCCCTGACCCGCGCACTCGCCGCGCAGAAACGCGTCGGACATCGTCTTCGCCTGGGGGGAGTGCTGCTCGGCAGCGGTCTCGTCAGCGAAGAGGCGCTGCTCGATGCGCTTTCCCGCCTTCACCACTGCCCCTCGGTTGGCTGGTCGACGCTTTCTCACGCGAAACCGGAGGTGGTTGCCCTCTTGAACGGGACGCGCGCCGTGCGGCTCGAGGCAATCCCTTACGCGATCGAGAAGACGACTCTCAAAGTCGCGTTCAGGGACCCCTCGAACATCCAGGCGGTGGACGAAGTCGCCGCGGTGACCGGCCGCCGGGTTCAACCGGCCGTCACGTCGGAAGTCCGTCTCATGCAGGCTCACGAGAAGTTTTACGCGCGCGCGATGTCGGGACAGTTCTGGAACGTCCTGAAGCGGCTGGACGGACGCCCCGCGGCCCTCGACGCCGCCCCCGCGCCGTCGACGCTCCCGCCTCCGCCGCAGTTTTCCGCGACGCCGGAATCCGAGCCCGAAGTCCCGAGAGAGGCGGTGCCGTTTCTCGATTCCGGCGAGGGGGATTCCGCATCGTCTCTCGCGCCGAGCGGGGAAGCGGTGGAAAACCCGTTTTCGGACAGAGTCCGGGAACCTGCCGCTCCGAAATACGAGCGGTCAGGCTCCGGAGTCTGTCATCCCGCTACTTCTTCCCGGCTTTCTCCGGCCGGGCGGCCGCGGGGCTCTTCGCATCGGCCGCCTTCGGCTCGACCCAGTCCGGAACGCGGTTGCTGATCGCAGGCACCGACTTCAGGTAGGCGAAGATCGCCTTCAGATCGGCGTCGGTCGCTTTCCCGACCCAGGGCCACGGCATCGGCGGCTGGATTGGACGCGACGTTCCCATGTGCTTGCCCGTTCGCATCGCCTTTACGAACATGTCCTCGGTCCAGATCCCGAGCCCGGTGTTCTGGTCGGGCGTGAGATTCGCGGAGTAGGTGACGCCCCAGGGGCCCGCAAACGCCGTGTTTGTTCCGGAGCCCGACCAGATCCAGGGGCCGACGGGAGCGGGCGGCGGCGGCAGCGTCATGCCCGCCGGATGCCCGGAGAGCATCCGGGTCATGTCGGGCTCGGGTCCCGCGGGTCCCATCTTGAACGGCGTGTGGCAGTCGTTGCAGCTCATGATGTTGACGAGATATTTGCCGCGCGCCGCGGCGCCTCCCGACGGCGCGCTCGCAGCGGCCGCGGGCAGAGCGACGAAGAGAGCGGCGATGGGAACCAGAAGGCGGGTGAATCGACGAATCACGGCAACCTCCTTCACAGCCTGGCGGATTGAAAGCGGCCTCGCGGTCTCGATCGGATTGCGCGGGAATTCTCAGGCAGCGCGGGGTGGGGCGTCAAGCCGGTGGCTCGGCGAGGTGCATCTGAAATTCAGAGACGGAAGGGAAAAGAGCGCCGGACCGTCGCCCCTCCGCGGGCGCGGGGAGGGCGAGAGTCTGCTTATGTGCCTTGCCGGCCTCTACTGCGGGCCCGGCAGGGTCGGCGTGAGCGCCGGAGTGACTTCGAACGTCGTCGTCGTCGAAGTCGTCGTCGTGCCGGTGGTCATGGTCATGGTGGTCGAAGTCGGCGCCGGGGCGCTGCTCGTCATCCCGCTGGCGGCCGGCGAGTCGCCCGTGATCTGAAGCGCGTTGTTGACGCTGACCACACCGTCGGCGGCTTTCGCGACGGACTCGGCCCGCGCTTTTTCTTCCTGGTTGTGGACGGGACCGGCCAGAGTCACGACTCCGTTGGTGACATTCACCTGAATGCTGGTCAACGTCGCCGCACCCACGTCGGAGGCGAGCTTCGACTTGATCTCCGTCTTTATCTTCGCGTCCCGCGTCTGCCCTTCGACGGTTTCGTTGGGACGGCAGGCCGAAACGGAGAGACTGAGAAC
>JAIVJS010000019.1:0-24702 GCA_020199905.1 Acidobacteriota bacterium | reverse complement strand
ATCACCCGGCGGGACTCGAGAACGCTCTCGGAGCCGGCGACGAGATGTGCCTGCCGTATCGACTTGCGCCGGTCGTCTCCCTCTTCCGCGGCGGCGGCCTGGGCGGCCTTCAGCACGGCATTCTTGATGTCGCCTCCGGACAGCTCGAAGCGTCGCGCGAGCGCGCCGAAGTCGACGTCGGCGGCGAGCGGTGTCTTCCGGGGATGGACCTGCACGCGCCAGATGGCCTCGCGCTCCTCCGGTCCCGGCAGCTCGAACAGGATGTGCGTGCGGATCCGCCGCTCGAAGGCCGGATCGAAATTGGCCGCGAGGTTCGTGGCGAAGATGACGACTCCCGGAAAGGACTCGAGCTCCTCTAGCAGAATATTGACCGTGTGATTGGCCTCGCGCTCGTAGCCGTGGGAGGTCCCCGCAAATCGGCGGCTCGCGATCGCGTCAGCCTCGTCGAAGAAGAGGACGGCGTCCACGGAGCGGGCCTCGCGAAAAACGGCGACGACGTTCTTTCCCGTCTCGCCGGCCCAGGCGCTCTCCATCTCGCCGTAACGAACCTTGAGCAACGGGCGGCCGAGAGCGCGAGCAACCGCTTCCGCGCAGATCGTCTTGCCGGTTCCGGGTGGTCCGGCGAAATGAAAGGCGAGGCCGAGCCCGGTGTCGTGCCGCTCGCCGAGGCCCCATTCGTCGTAGAGAAGACTGCGCTTCTCGATCTGCACGAGCGCTTCGGAGAGGGCCTGCCGGGTACGCCGCGGCAGGACGACATCCTCGAAGGTCCGTCGGGGCGCGATCACCTCGGCGAGATTCCTCCGCGACCCGAGCGTCAGCAGTTGTCGGAGCATGCCTGCGTCGGAGCAATTCGGAGGCCAGCATCTGGAGACGGGAGGGGCAGGCGAAAGGGGGGGCGGAAGGCGCGAGGCGGAAGCGCGAAAGTCAAAAGAGATTTCGAGACCGCTTGACCGCCCGCCGCTGCTCGACGTTCCAGGCTTCTCCTACGTATGCCCCCGGCATTCGGCGTGCTCGCAGGCGCACTCGCCAAACTCGATTTTTTCGAGGGCGCACGGTTCGGAGCAGGAGTCGGGGGCCGCTCCCTCGCCGGTCGGCCTGCAGGTGCAGGGCGAATGCTTGCATTTCTCGTCCATGGATCCTCCGGATGCCACTCCCTGCAACGAGCGGACCGCCGGCGTCCCCGGAGAAGACCGCGGCGAATCGAATCCCCGACCGCCGGAGGCCGGTGGCCCCCCACCGACAAAGATGGTCGCCGCACCACCGGCCGGCGTCCCATTCGCGTCACCTTATGGGACGTGAGGTCTCCTGGACGGGTCCGACCGAGGAAAACAACGTGAGACGAGTCAGCAGTTACGCCGGAGGTTCCGCCCCGCTCCGGCAAGGGAACGTCGGTTGCACTCTCTCCCGCCCAAAGCGGAGGACGCGATGGCGATCCAGGACTACAGAGAGATCGGAGGCGACGACGTCGACGATCCCCGAAGACACACCCTCGGGGGCTTCAGGCCCGGACTCGGATTCGGAAGCTCGGAGCTCGACGAGGACGAGACCCTGTCGATCGATTTCGAAACGGACGAGACCGCCAGCCAGGAGAACCCCTTCGGCGACCTCTCCGCCGGCAGCCCCACGCGCTGATCCGGCCAACCACCCGCAAGAGATCTCATCCCAGGAGCGGAGCGACGAAGGGCCCGCGAACGTGAAACAGCGGGAGCGGGCCCTTCGCTCCGCTCCCGGATGATTTCCTCCGCGCGCGGGCGACGCCGGCCAACCGAAGCGCTCCCCAGCCGAACAGGCGCTTCGTACTCCGAACGGATGAGCCGGTAGCACTCGCACGAGGCGGCTTCCAGCCCTCCCGGTCCGCGATCTGAACGTGCCCGCGGCGATACCGAATGCACGCGGCGCGCTGGAGGATGCTCGCCGGGGTGGTCTCGGTCGCACGCCGCTCGCCCCGCCGCGCACATCTCTGGTCGATCGGATGCAGCCTGTGCGGCCCCCGACGGCGATCTGTGAAAGAAGCGCCCGGGTGTGCCGGTGGAGGAGAGGAGGGAGCGCGCCCCGTCGTTGCTGGTGGCTCCCGTGAGGCGGGGAGGCGGAAGCGTGACCGCGTCACCCTCGAACTGAACGACGCTTTCCATGGCATCGAGTCGTCCCGGCGACGATCCGGAAGGACGCGCGACGACGCGTACGCTCGCGTACATCCAAGGTCTCCGTACGGGAGCGGACGCGGCGGTCGAATGAAACCTTCCGCTCGCGTACGAAAACGTACCGACGCCCTACGGACTCGCCGTTAGTTTCGCGGGGCCATGATGAATTCGGCCGGGCCGGAGCTCGATCGCCAGATCGAGCGGAAGTTGAATGGGGACGCGAAGAAGAAAACACCGCCGTACTCGACGAGCGAGAAGGCGGCAAACCGTCTGCTGCGGCGCCTCGAGATGCAGGACATGCCGTGCACGATCGAAGAGATCGACGGAGTCTGGTTCTGCACGTTCTGGATCCTTCTCCCGAACAGCCGCGAGCGCCTCTCGACCGGAAGCGGGGAGACGCGCGCGCTCGCCATTGCCCGCGCCGTCATGAACGCACGCCTGGGAATGGGGGCGAGCCTCTCATCGGCCGCGCATGGCATGTCGAGCCGCCTGCACTGGACGCAATCGAGCGGCGGCGCTGAAAGAATCCGCACCTGTGATGGATGCGGCGCGGACCTTCCCGCGCGAAACCGCGAAGCGACCAACCGCTTCTGCACGGTGTGCTCGTGGCGGATCCATCGGGCGGCGGGAACGATCGACGAGAGAAAGACTGCGTCGCGCCCTCCGGTCAGCGCGCAGCAGATCCCGATACTCGCCGACCAGTCTTCCGAGGGCTCCGAGGGAGACGCGAAAACCGCGGACCGTTCGGGTTAGTTGGCTCCGAGGGTCGCCAGCCGGTCGAATTCCCGCCGGATCACCAGGTAGCACTCGCACGCGGCCCCTTCCAGGCCCTCCCGGTCGATCACCTCGATCCGGCCCTGGCGGTAACGGATGAGGCCCGACTGGCGCAGCTCGCCGGCAGCGACGGTGACGGTCGCGCGCCGCACCCCGAGCATCTGCGAAAGAAATTCCTGAGTCAGCAGAAAGTCGTCGCCGTCCACACGGTCGTGCGTCATGAGGAGCCAGCGCGCGCACCTCTGACGGAGAGTGTGGAGGCGATTGCAGGCCGCCGACTGGGCGATGAGCCGGAGGAGCGTCTGCGTGTAGTGCTGAATGATGTCGAAGAGGGCGCCCCCGTTTTTGATCTCGTTGCGGAAGGCGGCGGCCTTCATTCGAAGCGCCTGCCCCGGGACCTGCACGAACGCTTCGAGCGAAACGGTGCCGGTCTCGAGGAACATCGGCAGGCCGACCATACCTTCGTTGCCGACCGTCGCCGCTTCGACCGTGGCGCCGTCTTCCATGGTCGTGACGAGAGAGGCTATGCCGCTGACCGGGAAATAGACGTCGGTAATCGTCTTTCCCGGCTCGTGGAGAGGCATGCGGATCTCGAAATGGATGGGCAGGAGCAGCGGCTCGATGCGCTTGAAATCCTTCGCGGAAAGCGACGCGAGAAGATGATTTCGCTGGCCGGGTTTTCCTCTGGGAACGACGCTCGGTTTAGCCATGACACCCTTTCTCAGGTGCCTGGCGGGTTTACCCCGACGCCTGCGATGTACGGAACGTTACAAGTTGGTCACCTCCATTGCGGTACGTCAACGGACAACCACCTTACGAGCCCTGTATAGAGTGGGTTGAGCAGGAGGCGCCATGCCCCAGACCCCTCACGTCGAGAAGCATTTCACCTCGTCCGCGACGATCCGGGACATCGTGATCGGCATGTCGGACGGGCTCACCGTGCCGTTCGCTCTCGCCGCCGGACTGTCGGGCGCGGTCAACTCGACGCGGCTCGTCATCACCGCGGGGCTCGCCGAGATCGCGGCGGGGTCGATCGCGATGGGTCTCGGCGGATACCTCGCCGCGCGGACCGACGCGGAGCACTACGCGGCAGAGCACGCGCGCGAAAGACGCGAGACGATCGAGATCCCGGAAGAAGAGACGAGGGAGGTGATTGAGCTCTTCGAGGAATACGGCGTTCCGCACGGCTCCGCGGTCGAGGCCGCGCACGCGCTTCGGAAGGATCACAAGCGGTGGGTCGACTTCATGATGAAGTTCGAGCTCGGCCTTGAGAAGCCGGATCCCGCGCGCGCCCGCACGAGCGCACTCACGATCGCGGGCTCCTACGTCGCGGGCGGTATGATCCCGCTCGGGCCGTACTTCTTCGTCCCGGAGACTCGCGGCGCCCTCTTCGCGTCCGTCGCCGTCACCATCCTCGCGCTCTTCGTGTTCGGATGGGTCAAGGGCCATTACACCGTCAAGCGCCCGCTCCGCAGCGCCTGGCAGACGACGATCGTCGGAGGGCTGGCCGCCGGCGCCGCGTTCGCGATCGCGAGGGCGATCAGCTGATGACGGGATCGGGAATCCGGAATCGGGAGCCGAGCGACCAACGGAAGCGAGACGGCCGCGGTACTCCGCGCTCAAAGTAGATCGGGAATCGACGAGACGCAAGACCCCTTCTCCCTTTCCCCGCGCGACGGGAGAGGGCCCGGGTGAGGGGCGGAAATCATGGGGAAGGAGACGCCAGGAAGAGGGCTTGCTTACGGCCCCCCCGACTCCGGGGAAGGGAATGAGATCGGCAACATTTACAAACCAGCCGGCCTCGCGTACTCTTAGACGACTCACAACCCATTCATGGACACCGGAGCAGCCGCCACCTTTGTGTGAGCCGCGTCGTGCCGAGTGCGAACCTGCCGGGCGGCCGACGCCGGCGGGACGGAAGTCCGCCCTTCCGGCTTTCGCACTCGACGAGGCCGCGGTCCCTTCGTCCCGCGACCTCGAGGAGGCCTGATGACACGCGAGGAATTCGACAGGGTCCGCCTGCGCCTCATGTTCTCGGGTGTCTGTCCCGCCTGTGGTTCGCCGATCGATCTCGACAGCCTGCGGGAGCTGAGGCTGTCCTGCGCGAATCCGACCTGCAGCTTCGCCTACCAGGCCGCGCTCAACGAACGCTTCGAGCTGCCCGTGCCGGAAGAGGATCGTCCCAGCCCGGCGAGGCTGCCTTTGAGAGAAAGTTAAGAGTCGAAAGTTCCGAGCTGAGAGTGGGAGTCCTGGGGACGGTCCGGCCAGCTGACTCGCGACTCTTTCCCCCCACGCTCAACGCTTAACGCTCAACCACTGCTCGACGGCCCAGCAGTGGCTCTCGTGCGACAGCCTCCGTAACGCCGTCGACGGTTCGACACGCAGGACCTCGTGTCCCGGCTCGGCCGGCGTCGCGGCGGGCCCGATGACGCTGCCATCCACGAACGTGCTCCGCTTTTCCAGGTGAGCGCCGATCGACGGCGACCACGCCAACTGGACCGCGCGGACGGCCCAGCCGCCCGGTACCACGACGAGGCCGCATTCCTCGACGGCCTCACGGAGGATGGCGTCTCTCACGTCTTCGCCCGCCTCGATCCCGCCCCCCGGCAGAAAGGTGCCCTCCCAGGTCCGCACGACCGCGAGACGGCCGCCCGCGACCTCCATGAGGATGTAGGCGCTCGGCCGGATGATGGACACCTCGCTCTCCGGGCGCCGCCCGAACACGGGCACGTTCGCCCAGTCGTCGAGACCTCGATCACGTTCCATCACGTTGACTCTAAAGGAGATCATAAGAGGTTGAGAGTGGAGAGTTCAGAGTCGGGAGTCGGAGGTTCAGGGGGAAGCGGCGAAGGGGTCGTTCCCCGAACGCTCGACGCTCGACCAGAACCTTTCGTCAGGCGACCCGTACTTGACAGCATCGAAGCTAAAAAATTAGCATGTGCTAGTTTTTTAGCACCCACGGAGGCGACATGGCGAAACGGGCCCTCGAAAGATTGAGTCGCCGGGAACGGCAGATCATGGAGCTCATCTACGCCTCCGGTCAGGCGACGGCCACCGAGATCCTCGACCGGCTCCCCGATCCCCCCTCCTACTCGGCCGTCCGCGCGCTCCTCCGGATCCTCGAAACCAAGGGGCATGTCCGGCACGTCGTGGACGGGACCCGTTACGTCTTTCTCCCGACCGTCGCTCCCGACCGCGCGCGGCGCTCCGCCATGCAGAGCGTGATCCACACGTTTTTCGAGGGCTCTCCTGAAAAAGCGGTGGCCGCTCTTCTCGACGTCTCGCGTTCCGAGCTCTCGGAAGACGAGCTCGACCGCATCTCACGCCTGATCGAGAACGCCCGGGAGGAGGGGCGCTGACATGGTGCACTTCGCGCTTTCCGCCCTTCGTTTCGGACTCGACGCCTCGCTGAAGGCGACGATCCTCCTCGCCCTCGTCCTCCTTCTGGCGGCAGCGTGGCGGCCGCTGTCCGCGGCCACGCGGCACCTGATAGCCGTGCTCGGCCTGGCGGGAGTGCTCGCGCTGCCCCTTGCGGCGCCCTTCGTTCCCTCGATATCCGTTCCGCTCGTGCCGAGCCTGCTCCCGGCAGCGGTCACCGATGTTTCGGCGGAGCCGGCCGTCGCATCCACCGGCACTTCGTCGGCCGGCGGCTTCGAAAAATCCGGCATCGAGATGCGCGCCTCCGATCAGGAAGACGTGATGACGGTCAGCGCGGAATCGTCGTCAAACCCGGCTCCGGCCGCGGCCGACGCGCAAACGCTCCCCCGCTCCACGGCGAATCCGGGATTGTGGGCGCCCTGGATCCTGCTGATATGGGGAGCGGGAGCCGCCTTCTCGCTCACGCGCCTCGCGCTCGGATGGATGAGGATCCGCGCCATCTCCCGCGCGGCGAGCCCGATGGCCGACACCGCCTGGACGGACGCCGCGCGGGCGCTCTCCCTTCGCCTCTCTCTCCGGCGCTCCGTGCGGCTTCTCACGAGCCCGGAGGTCCCGGTCGCGATGACGGCCGGTCTTCGCCGCCCCGTCCTGCTGCTGCACGAAAACGCGCGAAAGTGGCCGGAAGACCGCCGGCGGGTCGTCCTGCTGCACGAGCTGGCCCATGTGCGTCGCGCGGACTGGCTGACGCTGCTCCTGGTCGAGCTGGCCGCCGCTGTTTACTGGTTCCATCCTCTCGTGTGGCTCGCGCGCCGCGAAGCGCGGATGAGCGCCGAGCGCGCCTGCGACGATCTCGTGCTCGACTCCGGCACCAAGCCGTCGGTGTACGCCGCGCATCTTCTGGGGATCGTTCGCTCCTTCTCACCCGGCGTCCGCGGCGCCCTCCCCGTTCTGGCGATCGCGCGTCCCTCCCAGTTCGAGGGGCGCATGCGCGCCATCCTGGCTCCGGGCCTCCATCGCCGGGGGCCGACGCGCGGGCAGATCCGCGTGACGGCCCTCGGCCTTTTTACGGTCGTCCTGTCCCTGGCGTCCCTGGAGCCCTGGACGCCGCGGTCCACCGCGGAAGCCGCCGTCTCCGGCACCCCCGTCGCGTCGAGCGAGCTGCCGGGATCCGTCGATCCGGGCTCCCATGCGGCCGCCGCGCCGCCGCGCGCCTGCCCGCAATCGTCGGGGGAGGTGGCGCCCGCGGCGGCGCCCGTGCGGACCGGAGCGCGATCGGCATCCGCGCGAGAGACCGAGCCGGAGCAGCCGACCGAGCCCTCGTTCGAGAGGGTCCCCAGCTCGCCGGTCGCGCAGCCCGCCGGATTCGTGCTCGCCGGAAACGGAGACCGCTCCGGAAGCCGCTGGTACTCGCAGGCCATGGATGCCCACCGGGATGAACGCTACGACGACGCCATCGCCGGCTTCGCGAAAGCGATCGAGCTCGGCTACAAGGAAGGGGCGTCGAGCTACAACATCGCCTGCGGATACGCTTTGAAGGGAAATGCGGAGAAGGCGTTCGAGTGGCTTCGCCGCGCGGAACGGGCCGACTTCCAGATCGCGGGCTACCTCGACAGCGACGACGACCTGGACCGCCTCCGATCCGACCCGCGTTTCGCGGCGCTCAAGCAGGAAGCGCGACAGGCGCGCCTCAAGAAAAACCGGGACGAGGGGCAGGACGTCCGGAGCCGTTACGAGAGCCTCGCGTCCAGATCCACAGCCAGCGGCGACGCCTGGTTTTCCGTCGGGCGCGAGCTCCTCCACGTCGGCGAGAACCCGCTCGCCGCCAGGGCGTTCGCCAGGTCCGCGGAGCTGGGGAATCGGGTCGGAACGTCCTATTACAACGAGGCCTGCGGTTTCGCGCTCGCGGGCGACAAGGCTGCCGCGCTCGACTCCCTTCAGAAGGCGCTCGAGAACGGTTTCGATGATCCCGACATGTTCCGCAGGGACGACGATCTCGACGCCGTGCGCAACGAGCCGCGCTTCCGTCAGATCGAGTCCCTCGCGGACGACCTCGCGATGCCGTCGATCGACTGGAGCTCGAAGCTCCTGCGCTCGACCGCCCGGGCGGACTGGACCAGAGCCGCCCGGCGCGCCCGCGAGGTCGCGTCCCGGCATCCGCAGATGGGAAGGGTCTGGTTCACGCTCGGCTACGCGGAGATTCGCAGCGAGCGCCCCGCCGCGGCCGCGGAAGCCTTCCAGAAGGCGCTCGACCTGGGATACCGGAAGCCTGCCAGCCTCTACAACCTGGCGTGCTCGTACGCCCAGCTCGACCAGAAGGATCGCGCATTTGACTTTCTCTTCAGGGCGCTCGCGGCGGGCTTCCACTCCAACTCGCTGCGGCACGACGAGGATCTCGACAAGCTGCGCGGCGATCCCCGGTTTCGCAAGGCCGAAAAAATCGCCGAGGCGAGGGAGAAGGACTAGCTCTCCGCTGTCGGCTTCTACCTCATCCACGGGCCGACGATCGCCGCGAGCAGCAGCGCGAGGGCGCCCACGACCGTTGCCGACAGCGCCCCGACGTAGAGCGGCTTCGCGCCAAGGCCTCGGAAGACCGAAAAGCGCGTCGTCAGTCCGACTCCCGCCATCGCGGTCGCGAGGGCCGCGCCGGCCCACGTCTCCCCCAGGGTCTTGACGAGCCGCGCCCAGGCCGCGGCGTCGAGCAGGCCCCACGCCATGCCTCCGCTGGCCAGCGAAGCGTCTCCGGCGGACCGGAGAAGAGCCATCCCCACGAATCCCGCGACGAAGAGCGGAAAGAGCGCGCGGATCCGGACGGGCGCTCCCTTGCTCCCGCCCTTTCGGCGGGCGTGACGGTACGCGAGCAGCGGCACGACGGCGGCGAGGAAGAGATTCCGCGTGAGCTTGGTGACGGTCGCGACTTTCAAGGCGGCCTCGTCGTGGAAGAGCTCCTTGTACGAGAGGGCCGCGCCCATCACCTGCGACGTGTCGTGGATGCCGGTCCCGAGAAACAGTCCGACGGACGTCGACGTTCCCGCAAAGAGCGCGTGCGCGAGGTACGGATCGACGAACATCGCCAGCGCTCCGAAGAGAGTGACGTTCGCGATCGTGTACGCCACCTCGCGTTCGTCCGCTTCGATCGCCGGAGCGACGGCGAGCGCCGCGGTGACGCCGCAGATCGCGGTGGAGGCGGCGGCGAGCGTGCCGAGATTTTCGGAGACCCCGATCCGCCGCGCAAACCACGTGGTCACCAGGAGCGCGACCGCGACGATCGTCGCGACGACCGGCACCGCGAGAGCCCCGAGGGACGCCACATCCACGAGAGAGAGCCGGATCCCCACGAGGATGATCCCGAGGCGCAGCAGCTTCTTCATCACAAAGGACAGGCCCGGAAGGAAAATCCGCGGGACGCCGGCGGTGTTGGCGACGAGCATCCCCACGAGAATCGCCACCATGATCCCGGAGACGGGACTCGGGCGGCCGGCGGGATCGATGCCCTGGATGCGGAGGAGTCCCCGTCCGAGGACCGCGGCGAGCGCGTGCGCGGCGACCATCACGGCGGCGGCCAGGGCCACTCCCGGGAGGAGGCCCGGCGCCTCCCGCCAGGGGACGCCCAGGAGAGCCGTCGCCGCAGACGGGGCGGCCGACCGCGAAGGGGGCGCTCCGGCCCTGCGGGATGAATCTCCCGTCCCGCCTCTGTTGTCTGTCTCGGGATCCAAGCGGTCCATCATCCCGGCAAAGCCGTGCCGGGTAAAGCGCGAGTTGCGCGGCGGAGATACCATCGCGCCCGCGCCGGCGGGTCGCCGGACACCAGAGAGACCGAGGGCGAATGCACAAGATCGAGAGCGCGAGACGGAAACCCGGTGTCGCCATCGAGGACATCGCGGCCGGAAAGACCGCGACGGGACCCGAACCGGCGGCGGGCCCGATCCGGGGAGAAGCCCTCATTTTCTGGGACCCGAAGGTACCGGGGAAGAAGCTCGACGCCATCGACACCGACCAGATCACTCCGGCGGCCGACTGCGTCTCCGAGAGTCTCGAGACTCTGGACGAGCGCTGGAAGGCGGGATCCTTCCGCTACCTCATGCCGGATTTCCGGCAGCGCGTCCACGCCGGGCAGAATTTCGTCATCGCGGGCGACCGGTTCGCGATTGGCTCCTCCCGCGAAATGAGCCCCGCGGGGTTGAAAGGCGTCGGCGAGGAGGCGGGGCACGAGCTCGTCGTCGTCTGCGGAAACAACATGGGCGACATCTTCCGCAGGAACGCCTTCAACCTGGGTCTCCACGTCGTGCAGAGCCCCGAGGCCGTGGCGGACGCCCGCGACGGAGACCGGTTCGCGTTCGACCCCGAGACGCGGGCGCTGACCAATGAGACGTCCGGAAAGTTTTATACGCCGGTTCCCCTCTCCCCCAAGGAAGAGGAGATCCGGAGCACCGGCGGAATCTTCGCCGTCGGGCGCCGCGAGTTTCGCGAGTCCGTGGGCCGCTCTCCCGAAATCATCTGGCCCGACCCCGAGCAGGCGCGGGGCATGACGACGACCGAGCAGATCGTGTGGGCGCATCGCGTCGACAGGGACGCCGCCGTGCGCCCCGGCGCGACGCTGAAGGTGTTCGCCGATCTGCTTCCCGCGTCCGACGGCACCGCCCCGTTCGCAATTCACACCTTCAACAGGATCACCGGAGGAAACGCGATCTACCCACGGCAGGCCGCGATCGCCAACGACCACTTCGTCTTCACCGGGAAGGACGCGGACGAACGGCAGACATCGATCGGCCGGGAGTTCGCCCGGCGCCACGACATCGGAAAACCCCGGTACGCCGACCCCGGCGACGGCATCTTCCACTTCTACTTTCCCGAGCAGGGGCTCGTCCTTCCAGGCATGTTCATCCCGGGCGCCGATTCTCACAGCCGCGCTTACGGCGCCTACGGGGCCGTGGGGTTCGGAGTCGGATCGACGACGCTCGGTTTCGGATGGGCGACCGGCGCGATCTACTTCACGCTCGCAAGGCAGCGGCGCGTCGCGTTCCGCGGGAAGCTTCAGCCCTGGGTCAGCGGCAAGGACATCGTGCTCGAGCTCCTGCGCCGCTGGGGTCCGAAGCAGTCCTCCGGGATGTCGGTCGAGTTCGTCGACGCGGAGAAGCAGCTTCCAATCGCGTACCGCAACACGATCTCCAACATGATGGCCGAAGCCGAGGCGTTGAACGGCATCTTCGCGCAGGACGAGATCACCGACGCGTGGTACCGCGACAAGGGTCTCGAGCTTCCCTACCCCCGCGTCTCCCCGGGCCGCGACGCGAACTACGAGATCGACGAAAGCCTCGAGCTCTCCGAGATCACGCCGATGATCGCCAAGCCGTTTTCCCCGGGCAATTCCTTTCCCGCGAGCGAGGTCGCGCGCGAGCGGCTCGGCTTCGACAAGGCCCTGATCGGATCCTGCACCAACGGCAGCTACGGCGATCTCCTGCAGGCGGCGCTCGTGCTGCGCGCGGCGCGGGAGCGCGGCTTCGCGAAGGTCGAGCGCGAGTTCACGGTATTCCCCGGCTCGGGAGGCGTGGGGCGGCAGATCGAGGCCGGCGATCCCCGACTCGGCGGCGAATCGATCGCGGAGGTCTTCCGTTCCGCGGGCGGACAGATCCGCCAGTCGTGGTGCGGTCCCTGCTTTGGCCAGGGCCCCGACGCGTTGAACCGCGGGCAGCGCGCCATCACGTCCTTCAATCGCAACTGGCAGAACAGGATGGGCCTCGGCGGCGAGGGTTATCTCGCGAGCCCGGCCGTGGTCGCGTCGTCCGCCCTGATTGGCTACATGGCCGGGCCGGAAGAGCTCGGCCTGGTCTGGGAGGCGGAGCGGTTCGGGGTTTGAAAGGGACGTTGAGCGTTCGGCGTTGAGCGTTGAGCGTTCCGTCCTGCGGAGAGGTCGGGTTGTCTCCATTCCACGGGTGCGCCGAACCGCCGGGCTCGGAAAGACGCGCCTGGCGGCCTTTCACGGAGCCCCGGACCGGGAACGGACGTTGCAGTAGGTCGGCCAGAAGCGGAGGAAGCCCCATGCACACACCACGCAGGACGGTCACGACTCTCGCGGGCTCGCTGTTGCTCGGTCTGCTTTCCATCGGAATCGCGGCGGCGCAATACCGCGATTCCCGCGATCGTTACCCCGACACCGACTCACGGGACTTCAACGGGGAGGAGATCCGGCAGACGGTCGCGCGCATCTCCTTCCTGTCCGGCCCGGTTTCTTACGCCAGAGGAGACGAGCCGGACAACTGGCAGGCTCCCGATTTGAACGTGCCGGTCACGCTTGGCGATCGGCTCTATACGGGACGCGGGGGGCGCGCGGAGCTTCAGATCCACGGCGGAGTCTCCATCCGCCTGGACTCCGGGACCGATTTCGCGGCTCTCAATCTGACAGATGACACCAAACAGCTCTCGGTGAAATCCGGTACCGCCGCCTTTCTTGTCCGCCGTCTCGCCTCCGATGAGATTTTCGAAGTCGACACGCCGAACTCCGCCATCACCTTCGAACGGACCGGCGACTATCGTGTCGACGTCGACCGCGACGGGTACACGCGCGTCGCGGTCCGCCGCGGACGCGCCATCGTGGCGGCCGGCGGCGGGCAGGTCTCGTTGAGCGCGGGCGACGAGATGAGCATCGACGGCATCGACGATCCACGCTACGACGTGGCGGCGCTTGCCTCCTTCGACCGGTTCGACCGGTGGGTGACGGACCGCGAGAACCGGATCGAGCGTTCGCGTTCCCGCCAGTATGTGAACGACGAAATCGTCGGTGTCGCAGACCTCGACGAATACGGCCGGTGGGAAGACATTCCGGAGTACGGCCATGTGTGGTCGCCGGCATCGGTCGAGGCCGGCTGGGCCCCGTACCGCGTCGGGCACTGGGTCTGGCAGGACCCCTGGGGATGGACCTGGGTTTCGGGCGAGCCGTGGGGCTGGGCCCCTTATCACTACGGCCGCTGGGTGACATTGTCATCGCGGTGGTTCTGGGTGCCGGCCGCGCCGCGTGTGGCCGTTCGTTACTCCCCCGCGCTCGTCGCGTTCGTCGGCGGCGGCCCGGGATTCTCCGCGACCGTGGGCATTGGAAACCCGGGGTTCGTGGGCTGGTTCCCGCTCGCGCCCCGCGATCCTTACAATCCGTGGTGGGGGCGTCGATCGAGCGTCCGGGCGGAAAACGTCCGGTACGTGAACCGGACATATGTCACCGTCGTAAACCAGAACACGTTCGTCTCCGGTGGCTTCGTCGCGCGGAACGTCGTGACCGATCGCGGCGTTCTCCGCGACGTCATCTCGGCGCCCGTGCTGCGCGGACCGTTGCCCGTCGTTCCGACCGCCGCCTCGCTTCGCGTCGCGGTGCGCACCGACGTGCAGGCCCCCCAGCGCCCGCCCGCGGCGATCCTCGACCGCGCGGTCGTGGCGCGGATCGCCCCTCCTCCTCCGCCGCCGGCCTTTTCGGCGAAGGTCGAATCGATCCGTGAGAACCATGGAGCGCCGGTGACGGCGGACGCCGCCGCGCGGATCGTGGAACGGCGGGCGCCCGCGCCGATCGTCGCCGTTCGCCCCGTAGTGGCCGAGCCCGGCCGCATCACCCTCTCTCCCGGCGGGTCCGCCGGCGCGACCGAAAGGCCCGCGGCGGCTCAGCCGGTTCCCGTCGCTCCCGCGCGCGGCCGGCCCCTGGCCACCGCCGACCGGCCCTATGCCGCCCCGAATGCTCCGGCGCCTGGCCACGCGGACTCCGCACCGGCTCCCCCCGCTCGGGGACGCCAGGTCTTCCCGCCTCAGACTCAGCCCATGCCCGCGGCTCCCGAGCCTCCTTCGGAGAGACCGCGCGCGATCGAGCCCGCGCCGCCCGCCCCCGCGCCGCCCCCCTCCAGGCCCAACGAAGACTGGCGCCAGCGCGGCCGGGAGCGCGACCGGAGCGGCGAGATTCCGCCTCCGACTCCCGCTGGTCCGCCCGCTCGGGGCCGGGTCGGTGAAGCGCCCCCGCCGCGCCCGGACACCGCTCCGCCTCCGCCGCGCGCCATCGAGCGCGAGCGCCCCGCGGCTCCTCCGACCGCCGCGCCGGCGCCGAACGCGCCCGCGTCCAGAGACGTCGAGCGTCCGGTGACTCCTCCTCCCGCGCCCGCTCCCCCCGACCGCGGACGCCGCCGCGACCTGCCGCCGCCCGAGAACGCTCCGCCGGCTCGCGCGCCCGAGAGGGAGCGGGCCGTGCCCGCTCCGACCGCGCCCCCCCGCCCCCGCCCCCGCCCGCCGCGGCTCCTGCGGCGCCCGCGCCGCCCGACCGCGGTCGCCCGGCCCCGGAGGCACGCGGGGAGGAAAAGCCCGCCAGGCCCGCGCCTGCCGAAAAACCCACTCCGAAGAAGGACGAGAAGCCCGACAAGAAAGACTGACGCCCCGGACGGGGCGTGAAGGAGCGTTAGGTGCGGTCAGCCGGCGCCAACCACTTGTAAACCGCTTCCTTCCAGCAGTTACCGCCTCAAACAAAGTTGACATTGTTGTATAGTTTCATTATGTTCTCTCGTGTGAGGGGACACGATGGTTGCCGATAACAGCTCCGTTCTCGAGATCACCAACCGGGAGTACACCGCGGGATTCGTCACCGACATCGAGTCGGAGTCGATCCCCGTCGGCCTGAACGAGGACGTCGTCCGCCTCATCTCCTCCAAGAAGAACGAGCCCGAGTGGCTGCTCGACTGGCGCCTGAAGGCCTACCGGTTCTGGACGACGATGAAAGAGCCGGCGTGGCAGAACGTCCACTATCCGCCGATCGACTACCAGGCGGCGTCCTACTACTCCGCGCCGAAGTCGAAGAAGAACGCCCCCAAGAGCCTGGAAGACGTCGACCCGAAGCTCCTCGAGACCTACGAGAAGCTCGGCATTCCCCTGCGCGAGCGCGGCAAGCTCGCCGGCGTCGCCGTCGACGCCGTCTTCGATTCGGTCTCGGTGGCGACCACGTTCCGCGAGCAACTCTCGAAGGTGGGAGTCATCTTCTGCTCCTTCTCGGAAGCGGTCCAGAACCACCCGGAGCTCGTCCGCAAGTATCTCGGATCCGTCGTCCCCTACTCCGACAACTTCTTCGCCACGCTGAACTCCGCCGTCTTCTCGGACGGCTCCTTCTGCTACATCCCGAAGGGCGTCCGCTGCCCGATGGAGCTCTCGACGTACTTCCGCATCAACTCTGCGAACACGGGCCAGTTCGAGCGCACGCTCATCATCGCGGATGAAGGCGCGTCCGTTTCCTACCTGGAGGGGTGCACGGCGCCCATCCGCGACGAGAACCAGCTCCATGCGGCGGTGGTCGAGCTCGTGGCGCTCGACGACGCGCACATCAAGTACTCGACCGTGCAGAACTGGTATCCCGGGGACGAGAACGGCAAGGGCGGCATCTACAACTTCGTCACGAAGCGCGGCAAGTGCCAGGGCCGCCGCTCGAAGATCTCCTGGACGCAGGTGGAGACCGGCTCCGCGATCACCTGGAAGTATCCGAGCTGCATCCTCCTCGGCGACGACTCCGTCGGCGAGTTCTACTCGGTCGCTGTGACCAACAACTACCAGCAGGCGGACACCGGCACCAAGATGATCCACGTCGGCAAAAACACGAAGTCGACGATCGTATCCAAGGGGATCTCCGCCGGCCACGGGCAGAACACGTACCGGGGTCTCGTCCGGATCAACGGCAAGGCCGACAACGCGCGCAACTACTCCCAGTGTGACTCGCTCCTGATCGGCGACAAGTGCGGCGCGCACACGTTCCCTTACATCGAGGTGAACAATTCGACCGCGCAGATGGAGCACGAGGCGTCGACGTCGAAGATCGGCGAGGACCAGATTTTCTACTTCCAGCAGCGCGGGATTTCGACGGAGGACGCCGTCTCCATGATCGTCAACGGGTTCTGCAAGCAGGTCTTCAAGGAGCTTCCGATGGAGTTCGCCGTCGAGGCCCAGAAGCTGCTGGGCGTGAGCCTGGAAGGGTCGGTTGGATAAAAGCTTTCAGCTGTCAGCTGTCAGCTGTCAGCCCCACAAAAGAACTGAGAACTGAAAACTGATGACTGAACACTCTTCGTCTCCTCTCCTTCAGATCGAGAATCTTCACGCCTCGGTGGGAGGCAACGAGATCCTGCGCGGCGTGAACCTGACCGTGGATGCGGGAACGGTCCACGCGGTCATGGGGCCCAACGGTTCGGGCAAGTCGACGCTCGCGCACGTCCTCGCCGGTCGGCCCGGGTACGAAGTCACCGCCGGGCGCGTCCTCTACAAGGGGCGGGACCTGCTCGCGATGGCTCCCGAGATCCGGGCGAGGGAGGGCGTGTTTCTGGCGTTCCAGTACCCGGTCGAAGTGCCGGGCGTCTCGAACGTCTATTTTCTCAAGAATGCCCTGAACGCGGTCCGCAGGCATCGGGGACTTCCGGAGCTCGACGCCATGGATCTGCTCGCGCTCACGAAGGAAAAGGCGAAGCTCGTCCAGATCGACGAGGAGCTCGTCCGGCGCCCGGTGAACGAAGGGTTCTCCGGAGGCGAGAAGAAGCGCAACGAGATCTTCCAGATGGCGGTGCTCGATCCGACTCTCGCCATTCTCGACGAGACCGATTCGGGCCTCGACATCGACGCGCTCCGCATCGTCGCGTCCGGCGTGAACGCGCTGCGCACGCCACAACGCTCGATGATCGTCGTCACGCACTACCAGCGCCTCTTGAACTACATCGTTCCCGACTATCTCCACGTGCTCGTCGACGGGCAGATCGTCCGCTCGGGGGGCAAGGACCTCGCGCTCGAGCTCGAGGAGCGCGGCTACGCCTGGCTCGAGAAGGAGCCCGCCCCTCCGGCCCCGGTCGGAGCGGGCGCCTAAGTGCCCTCTCCGGTCCTCTCGGCCGACACCGATCTGGCCGCGGCCTTCGCCGATCTGCGGCGCCGGACGGGTGGGTATCCGGCCTGGCTCGGCGGCCTGCGGGAGCGCGCCTTCGCCCGCTTCCAGGAGCTGGGATTTCCGACGTCCGCCGATGAGAGCTGGAAGCACACCAACGTCGCTCCGATCGCGCGCATCCCGTGGGAGCCGGTGCCGTCGGATCCCGACGCGGCCCGCCCGCTGCCCGTCTCGGTCCGGCGAGGGGACGCGGCGGGAGTCCAGCTGGGGTTCTCGAACGGCCGCTGGTCCCGGGCCCTGTCCTCGGCGCCGGCGGACTTCGCGGGGATCGACGTGCTTCCCATCGCGGACGTGCTCCGCGACCACCCGGAGTGGCTGGAGCCCCATTTCGGCCGCCATGCCGCCTGGGAGAAGAACCCGTTCACCGCGTGGAACACCGCTCTCGCGGAGGACGGCGCGTTCATTCGCGTGTCGCGGGGCGCCGCGTCGGGTCCCATCCATCTCCTGTTCCTCTCGGAAGGCACCGGCGCGCCGACCGTGGCTCATCCCAGAAATCTCATCCTCCTCGAGAGCGGAGCGCAGGCCACCGTCGTCGAGACCTACGTCGGAGAGGGCACGACGCTCACGAACGCGGTTACGGAGATCTCCGTCGGCGACGGGGCCTTTCTCGACCACGCGAAGATCCAGCGCGAATCGCCGGACGCGTTTCACGTGCAGTCGATCGCCGTCACCTCGCAGCGGTCGAGCCAGTTCACGTCGAGCAGCGCCTCTTTTGGCGGGTCGATCGCGCGCACCGACATCGGCGTCCTCTTCGCGGGAGAGGGCGGCGACTGCACCTTGAATGGCCTGTTCGTCGGGGAGGGGTCCGCGCTGCTCGACACGCACACGACGGTGGATCACGCAACGCCGCACTGCACGAGCCGGCAGGTCTACAAGGGCATTCTGGACGGGCGTTCCCGCGGCGTGTTCCACGGGACCGTTCTGGTCCGGAAGGACGCCCAGAAGACGGACGCGATCCAGTCGAACAAGAACCTGCTCCTCTCGCGCGACGCGCTCGTTCACTCGACTCCGGCGCTCGAGATCTTCGCCGACGACGTGAAATGCAAGCACGGTTCGACGATCGGACAGCTCGACGCGGCGGCGCTTTTCTATCTGCGCTCACGCGGCATCGGAGAGCAGGAAGCGCGCGCGCTCTTGACCTGGGCGTTTGCCTCGGACGTCGTCGCCCGGTTCAAGCCGCAGATCGTGCGTGAGGAAGTGGAACGCGCTCTCTCGACCCGCCTGCCGGGACGGCCTCGATGAGCAGCGCCGAAACGCTCGCCCCGCCGGCCGGCGCCGCCGCCTCGCGTCGCACCGCCGCGGCCCGCTCCCCGTACGACGTGGAAGCGGTCCGACGTGATTTCCCGATCCTCTCGCGGCGCGTCCACGGCAAGCCGCTCGTCTATCTCGACAATGCCGCGACGACCCAGAAGCCCGTCCCGGTCCTGGACGCCGAACGGGACGTCTACGAGCGCATCTACGCGAACATCCACCGCGGCGTTCACCTGCTCTCCGTCGAGTCGACCGACGCGTACGACGCGGTGCGCGGGAAGGTCCGGGCTCTCGTCAACGCTCCCGACGCGCGGGAGATCATTTTTCTGCGCGGCACCACGGAGGCCGTCAACCTGGTCGCGCAGACGTACGGGCGGCGCAACGTAGGGCCCGGAGACGAAGTCCTGATCACGGCGCTCGAGCATCACTCGAACATCGTGCCCTGGCAGATGCTCTGCGAGGAAAAGGGCGCCACTCTGCGCGTCGCTCCCATCAACCAGAAGGGGGAGGTCCCTCTCGACACGTTCCGGGCGCTCGTCACCGATCGGACGAAGATTGCCGCCGTGGCGCACGTCTCCAACGCGCTCGGAACGGTCAACCCGATCCGGGAAATGGCGGATATCACGCACGCCCGCGGCATTCCGCTCTTGGTCGACGGCGCGCAGGCGGTGCCGCGGCTGCCCGTGGACGTGCAGGAGCTCGGGTGCGACTTTTACGCCTTCTCGGGGCACAAGGTGTACGGGCCTTCGGGCACCGGCGTTCTCTGGGGCCGCGCCGCCCTTCTCGAAGCCATGCCTCCCTGGCAGGGCGGCGGCGACATGATCAGCTCCGTCACGTTCGAGAAGACGACCTGGAACGTGCTGCCCTATAAGTTCGAAGCCGGAACGCCGAACATCGCCGGAGTCATCGCCCTCGGCGCGGCGATCGACTACGTGACATCTCTCGGGCTCGATCGTATCGAGGCGCACGAGGACGATCTGCTGGCCTACGCGACGGAATGCGTCCAGTCCATCCCGGACGTGCGTCTCATCGGAACCGCGGCGAAAAAGGCGGCGGTCCTGTCTTTCACGATCGAAGGCGTCCATCCGCACGACATCGGAACGGTGCTCGACCGCGAAGGCATCGCGGTGCGCACCGGCCATCACTGCGCGCAGCCCGTCATGGACTTTTTCCGGGTGCCGGCGACGGCCCGCGCCTCCTTCGGCCTCTACAACACGCGGCAGGAGGTGGACGTCCTGGCCGGGGGCATTCGCCAGGTCATCCGGATGTTCCGGTAACCCCCATGTCTTCCGACCCTATGTCTTCCGATCTTCGCGACCTGTACCAGGAGACGATTCTCGACCACGGCAAGAGGCCGCGGAATTTTTGCGAGCTCGCGGCCGCCAACCGGAAGGCCGAGGGGTACAACCCTCTCTGCGGCGACCGGGAGACGGTCTTCCTGGAGCTCGAGGGCGATCTCGTCCGGGACATCTCGTTCCAGGGCGCCGGCTGCGCCATCTCGACCGCGTCGGCATCGATGATGACCGAGTCGCTCAAGGGCAAGAGCCGGCCCGAGGCCGAGGCCCTGTTCCAGCGGTTCCACGACCTGATCACGGGGGGCTCGAGCGCTCCCGCCGACGCGCCGCCCCTCGGAAAGCTCGAAGTCTTCTCCGGCGTCCGGGAGTATCCCGTCCGCATCAAGTGCGCGACGCTTCCGTGGCACACCATGCGGTCGGCTTTGAACGGAGCGGGACAGACCGTTTCCACCGAGAGCGGCGCGGAGGCTTCCCCCAAAGACGAACCTTCCGCCGGTCCCGTCCCGCCGGTCGCCTGCTGAGGAGTTTTTCCATGCGCATGCAGAAAGAAGTCACTACCACCCGCGAGTTCGAAGCGACGGAGATCCCGAGCGGGATGAAGATACGGATCCCGGAGGGAACGCCGCTCGCGATCACGCAGTCTCTCGGCGGCAGCTACACCGTCATGACGCCTTACGGCTACATGGCCCGTGTCGACGGTTCCGACGCGGACGCAATCGGCGAAGAGATCGTGTCGTCGCAGGACGCGGGGGCCTCCGACAAGACGCCGGGCGAGCTCGCCTGGGATCAGCTCCGCACCTGCTACGACCCGGAGATCCCGGTCAACATCGTGGACCTCGGCCTCGTCTACAAGTGCGAGGTGATTCCCAAGGAGCAGGGCGGCAGCCGCGCCGAGGTCAGCTTCACGCTGACGGCGCCGGGCTGCGGCATGGGCGACGTCCTGAAGGAAGACATCCGCAACAAGCTCCTGACCGTGCCCGGCATCGAGGACGCGGAGGTGCAGGTGCTGTTCGATCCGCCGTGGAACATGAGCATGATGTCGGATGCCGCCAAGCTGCAGCTGGGGATGATGTGAGAGGCGCGGTCGGACGACGCGCGGACGGCGAAAGGCGGGACCCATGAAACTCTCCACGCAGGAGGAGTACGGGCTGCGTTGCCTGCTCCACGTCGGCCGCGCCGGCGTCGAAGGAAGCGTGACGATCCCCGAGCTCGCGCGCGCCGAGGGCATGTCGGAGCCGAACGTCGCCAAGATGATGCGCGTCCTGCGGCGCGGCGGGTTCGTCCGCTCGACGCGCGGACAGTCCGGCGGCTACAGCCTGGCGCGGACTCCGGAGCAGATCGCCGTCGGCCACGTGCTGGCGGTTCTCGGCGGGAGGATCTTCGACTCGAACTTCTGCGGCAGCCACGCCGGGACGGGGAATCTCTCCTGTGCCCACATGGGGGATTGCTCGATCCGAGCGGTGTGGCAGACCATCCAGAGCGCGATCGACGGAGTGCTCGCGCAGCTGTCCTTGAAGGAACTGCTGCAGAGCGAGCGGGAGATGAACATGTGGGCGACGGCCAGGTCGCCGCGGCTTCCTGTGCTGGAGCACCGCGCCTAGAACGGGTCGGGAAGCGGGAGCCGCGCGACCAACGGGAGCGAGACGGCCGCGGTACTCCGCGGTCAACAAGATCGGAAATCGGGAATCGAAAAGAGGAGCTGCGCTGAGTCTCTCACCCGACCCGGGCGAGGGTTCTCGCCTCACTTCAACCCGGACCGCCTACCGCCTCCCGCCTTCCGTCCCAAACGGCGCGTACCTGCCCGCGTGGCGATAGGGCCTGTGGAACGTTCCCACGGGGGTCGAGAACGTGATCTCCCCCTCGACGGCGTAGTCGACCGAGCGCATCAGCAGCGCCTCGAATCCCGCTGCCTTGATCTTGTTCCAGTCGAGGGTCAACGGCAGCGTCACGGGCGTCGTCTGCTTCGATTCGAGGACGGTCTCGGCGTCCACCACCCCGCCACCGGCCTCGCGGCCTTCGACCGTCGCCCGGTAAGTGAGCCGCTGCACCGAGATCCGATAGGAGTTCGGGTTGTAGACGTCCAGGGCCGCTTCCACGTTGGCGCCGTCGGCGTTCAACGAACGGACAGAGATCCCGCGGAAGACCACCTCTGGCCGGCGAAAAAAAACACAGGCGGAAGCCCCGGCCAGGACGGCGGCGAGGACGAAGAGGCAAGAAACGCGGACGGGCAGTCGCATCGATGCTGACAACCGCTGAAGGACCCTCCGCCTTCCCCGGCGTCATAGAATTCCGGAATGCGACTGGGACGGTGGGTCCTCCTGTTGATGGCCGTGGCCGCCGGCCTCTGGCTCTTCCAGGGTCCGTCAACGAATCTGTTCCGGGGATTCAGCCGCGAGGCTCCGGGCCCCATCGATCGCGCGAAGGCCGCCGCCGAAAAGAACAACAGCCGCGCCGGGGAAACCACGGGCGCGCAGACGGAGGCGGACGCGGGGCCATCTGCTGCGGGAGTCACCGAGAACATGACCCCCGGCCAGGTGAGGGCGCTGCTTGGCCCCCCGTCGGAAACGCGTACGGAGACGACCGACGCCGGGGTGCTCCGCGAGATCTGGATCTACTCGCCGGCCGGAAAGACCGTGGTGTTCGAGAACGGAGTTGCCGTCTCGATTCGCTGATCCATCGCGAGCGGGTCCCCTCCTCGCGACAATCAAGGAGAGATGGCATGGCTCGCCTTTCGCGCGTTTTTCTCTTGTCGGGCGTGTTCCTGGCGGCCATCGCGCGCCTCGCCGCGGCCCAGCCCTTTCCGACCGCGAGCGGGTCCTCCCTGCCGCCGCCGCAGACGCGGGTCGATGAGGCGCGCGACGTGTACGGCGCCGTGACCGTCACCGATCCCTATCGTTGGCTGGAGGACCAGAACGCACCGGAGACCCGCGCCTGGATCGAATCGCAGAACCGATACGCCGAGGCCGTCCTCCAGGCGCTGCCCGGCCGCGATGCCCTGCGCCGGAGGTTGGACGAGCTGCTCAAGGTCGACACCGTCCGCACGCCCTACGAGGAGGGCGGCCGCTACTTCTTTTTCAAGCGCCGGGCCGCTGAAGATCTCGCGATCCTCTACGTGCGCCGCGGAGCGCGAGGAAAAGACGAGCCGCTCGTGGATCCCCATCCCCTCTCGCCGGACCACCGCACCTCCGTCAATCTCCTCGGCATCGCGAGAGGCGGCGGGCTGATCGCCTGGGGCGCGCAGCTCGGGGGTGAGGACGAGAACACCGTCCGATTCCGCGAGGTGGACACCGGGCGGGACCTGCCGGACGTGCTCCCCCGCGCGCGCTACCTCGGGATCGAGCTGACGCCCGACCGGAAGGGCGTCTATTTCTCGCGGCTCGAAAAGGACGGGCCGCGCGTCTACTGGCACGCCTTCGGATCCGAGCGCGCCGCCGATCGGAAGATCTTCGGCGACGGGTACGGGCCCGAGAAGGGGCTCGGTCTCGGTCTCTCCGACGACGGCCGGACGCTGCTGCTGGTCGTCTCCCACGGCTCGGCCGCCGTGAAGACGGAGATCTACGCGCAGACTCCGGCCGGCAGCGGGCCCGTCGTCCCGATCGTCAACGACGTCGACGCCCGTTTCGCGCCCAGGTTCGCGGGCAACCGGCTCTTTCTGGAGACCAACTGGAAAGCGCCCAACGGGCGAGTCCTCGCGGTAAACCTCGCGTCTCCGGAGCGGGACCGCTGGAAAGAAATCGTGCCCGCGCGCGATTCGGCCATCGACGGCTTCGCGGCCGCGGGGGGCCGGCTCTTCGTGACTTACCTCGAGAACGTGATGTCGAAAGTCCGCATCTTCGATCCCGCCGGAAAGCCTCGTGGCGAAGTCGCCTTCCCCGAGATCGGCAGACTGTCGAGTATGCGGGGAAGATGGACGTCTTCGGACGCGTTCTTCAGCTTTCAGTCGTTCGTCACTCCGCAGACGATCTACCGGTACGACGTGGCGAAGGGAACGCGGAGCGTCTGGGCGAAGGAGTCGGTCCCGATCGTGAGCGCGGACTTCGAGGTCCGGCAGGTCCGGTATCCGTCGAAGGACGGCACCTCCGTCCCGATGTTTCTGGTTCACCGCCGGGGCCTGAAGCCCGACGGCTCCCACCCCGCTCTCCTGACCGGATACGGGGGCTTCAATCTCGCGCAGACACCGGAGTTTGCCGCGCGCGCGGCGGTGTGGGTCGAGAACGGCGGCGTCTACGCGCTCGCGAACCTGCGCGGGGGAAACGAGTTCGGGGAGGAGTGGCACCGCGCCGGCATGCTGGCCCGCAAGCAGAACGTCTTCGACGATTTCATCGCGGCGGCCGAATGGCTGATCCGCGAGAAGTACACGTCCCCGTCGCACCTGGCGATCTCGGGAGCGTCCAACGGGGGTCTCCTCGTCGGCGCCGCGATGACGCAGCGTCCCGATCTCTTTGCCGCCGTCGTCTGCTCCTATCCGCTTCTCGACATGGTGCGCTACCACAAGTTTCTCGTCGCCGGATACTGGGTGCCCGAGTACGGCTCGGGCGACGATCCGGATCAGTTCCCGTTCCTCTACGCCTATTCGCCGTATCACCACGTGAAGCCGGGAACGGAATATCCCGCGGTGCTCTTCATCACCGGAGACTCGGACACGCGCGTCGCACCCCTGCACGCGCGGAAGATGGCGGCTCTCCTGCAGGCCTCCGGGTCACGGCGGCCGGTTCTTCTCCATTACGACACGAAGGCGGGACACTCCCGGGCGTCGACACCGATTCCGAAGCAGATCGACGACCTGACAGACGAGCTCTCCTTTCTCTTCACGGAAACGAAGGGCGAGAGCGCCGCCGCGGTGGGGCGGAAGGCGGCAGGCGGGAGGCGGGAGGCGGGAAGGGTGGGGGTGAGGCGAGAACCCTCGCCCGCGGCGGGTGAGAGACCCGGCGTGCTCCTC
>JAIVJS010000018.1 GCA_020199905.1 Acidobacteriota bacterium | reverse complement strand
CAGTCCTTCTGCTTGGGCTGCGCGTCCATCTGTTTCTCCGGGAGACCATCGCCGCATAGCGCGGCGTAAAAGGGCCGTTTGACCGACATTCAAGGATATCACGGTGGCCTCTACCACCCGCGCGCCCACCGTCGCGCGCGCTAATCCTTGCAACGAGCGCGCCGCTTCTCTTTGCAACGAGCGCGCCGCTTCTGCAACCGCGCGCCGCTTCCGGACTCAAGCAACGAGGAGCGCGCCGCTTCGGAATTCCAGGGGCCGCGCCGCGCCCGGAATTGCGCGCAGCAGGTCGCGCGAACCCGATTGCCCCCGGGCGGGGGTCCTCCGCTATTCTTCCCGCATGAAAAAGATCCCCATGATGGTTCTGGCGGCGGCGTTCTCGATCTCCTTCGGTCTCCTCGCGGCACAATCGAGTCCCGTGAAGGCTCCGGTGGTTGCCGATCTCGAGCAGCGGCTCGCGAGGTGGAAGTCGGTGGACCTGCCGTTTCGCTCCGACTCTCTCTCTGCCCGCGAACGCCAGCTGGTCGAGAAGCTCGTCGCGGCCAGCCGCGAGCTCGAGAACATCTACTGGCGACAGGTGGA
This sequence comes from Acidobacteriota bacterium, assembly GCA_020199905.1. Lineage (GTDB taxonomy): Bacteria > Acidobacteriota > Thermoanaerobaculia > UBA5066 > Gp7-AA6 > JALYUA01. The sequence goes on along the minus strand of JAIVJS010000018.1, from coordinate 32,619 downwards.
CCCGCAGGGAATGGCCCTCTATCAGTCCCTCGCCCGTTCAACCGCGCCTGCCGACGTTGCGCTGCGCCGCTACCTCTGGATCAACGGGGGCCGGTACGACCTCCTCGATGACAACCGTCCTTTCGTGGGAGGCGGCGCGACCCCCGCGGGCCGCGCCCTCTACCCGGCCGGCATGACGCGCGCCGACATCGAGGCGTACGTGAAGGCGCATCCGGCCGAGAAGGCGGCGATCTACGGAGAACGGACCGTGATCGTCCGCGACGGCGATCGCCTGAAGGCCATTCCGTACCACGTGCAGTACAAGCCGTGGCTCGACCGGGCCGCGGCCCTTCTGCGGGAAGCGGCGGATCTCTCGGCCGAACCGGCTTTCGCGAAGTTTCTGCGTCTGCGGGCGAAAGCCCTTCTCACCGACGACTACTACGAGAGCGATCTCGCGTGGCTCGATCTGGTCGATCCGAAGTTCGACATCATCTTCGCCCCGTACGAAACGTACCTGGACGGCCTGCTCGGCGTGAAGACGTCGTACGGCGCGGCGGTCATGGTCCGCAACGATGGCGAAAGCCGCAAGCTGGCGCTGTTTCAGAAATACGTCCCCGACATTCAGGACGCCCTGCCGCTTCCGCCCGAGGACCGTCCGTCCAAGCGTGGCCGCCTCGCGCCGATGGAGGTCATGGACACTCCCTTCCGCGCCGGAGACCTGCGGCACGGGTACCAGGCCGTCGCGGACAATCTCCCCAACGATCCGCGCATTCACGAGCTGAAGGGCAGCAAGCGGATCTTCTTCAAGAACTACATGGACGCCCGCGTCAAAGAGGTCATCATCCCGGTCTCTCACGTGCTTCTCCGGGAAGACCAGGCGGCGAAGGTCACGGGCGAGGGCTATCTCGTCGGAACGCTGATGCACGAGATCAGCCACGGGATCGGGCCGGCGTTCGCGCGCCAGGGGGGTCAGAAGCGGGACATTCGCGAAGCCATCGGACCCGCGTTCTCGGGTCTCGAAGAGGCGAAGGCGGATGTGGGCGGCCTCTTCGGTCTCGACTGGCTGATCCGCCACGGCGCTCTGCCGAAGGAGCGCGCGGAGGAGTACTACGCCTCGTTCGTCGGTGGAATCTTTCGAACGATCCGCTTCGGGACCGGAGAAGCGCACGCCCGCGCCGAGATGATGGAGTTCAACTTCCTTTCCGAGAAAGGCGCGATCGCGCGGGACCCGCAATCCGGCCGCTACGTGATCGACTTCGCGAGGATGCCGGTGGCGATCGCGGCTCTGGCCAGGGAGCTCCTCGAGATCGAGGCGACCGGCGACCGCGCCCGCGCGGAAGGGTGGTTCAAGAAATACGAAGCGATGCCTCCCGAGCTCGCCGAGGCCCTGAAGGCCACTTCGGCGATTCCGGTCGACTTCGACCCGCGCGGTAGCTTTCCGGAGGGAGTGAAGTGATGCGGGCGACGGGTTGAGCGTTGAGCGGTAAGCGTTGAGCCTTCGTGAGAGGCGGCGCGGGTAGGGACCAACAGAGAGCCCCCTGCGTTGCTTCCGACTCCTCCCCTTTTTCGCGGAGTGGCACCTTCTTTGCGCCCGATTGCCGGGACGGAGGACTCGAAAGGAGCAGGGGAAATGGCGACGCGGACCGGCGGGAAAAGAGTCGAAGGTCAGAGAAGGACGGCGCCGAAACGGCCGCCCGCCCGCGGGCGTGGATCGAAAAAGGTCCGTTACGGCGTCGTCGGGCTCGGCTGGTTCGCGCAGGTGGCGATCCTGCCCGCCTTCGCGCATGCGGGACGCAACTCGGAGCTCGCGGCGCTCTTCTCTGACGAGCCCGAGAAGCTCCGGAAGCTGGGGCGCAAGTACGGGATCGACCGCGAACGGCTCTACGCCTACGACCGGTATGAGAAGGCCCTGCGCTCCGGCGGGATCGACGCGGTTTACATCGCCGTCCCGAACCACCTGCACAAGGACTACACGGTCCGCGCGGCGCGCGCCGGAGTTCACGTCCTCTGCGAAAAGCCGATGGCCGTCACCGAAAGGGAGTGCGAGGCGATGATTCGGACCTGCGCGGACAACGGCGTCAAGCTGATGATCGCGTACCGCCTCCACTTCGAACGGGCGAACCTCGAAGCGGTCGAGATCGTGCAGTCGGGCAGGCTCGGCGAGCCTCGCATTTACAACTCGGTCTTCTGCAACGACGTCTCTGACCCCGACAACATCCGCTTGAACCCGATCGAGGAAGGGGGCGGGACCCTGTACGACATCGGGATTTACTGCCTGAACGCCGCCAGGTACCTCTTCCGGAGCGAGCCGGAAGAAGTCGTCGCGATGTCGGCGCGGAACCGCGATCCGCGCTTCCAGAAAATCGACGAAATGACGAGCGCGGTCCTGAAGTTTCCGGGCGAGCGGCTCGCGACGTTCACGTCGAGCTTCGGCGCGGCCTCGTCTCATCACTACGACGTCTTCGGCACGAAGGGCAGCCTGCGCCTGGAGCCCGCCTTCGAATTCGCCGAGGGGATGACGCATCGTGTGAAGATCGGCGAGAAGACCCGCGAGAAGAAGTTTCAGAAGCGGGATCAGGTGGCGCCGGAAATCCTGACGTTCTCCGACTGCGTCAGGACGGGCCGCGACCCGGAGCCCTCCGGCCGCGAAGGACTTGCCGACGTCCGCGTCATCCGGGCGCTGTATCGCTCCGCGAAAACGGGCCGATCCGTGAAGCTGCCTCGATTTTCCAAGCCCGTGCGGCCGGGCCTCGAGCAGGAGATCCATCGACCCGCGGTCGGCCGTCAGAAGCTCGTCGAAGTGGACGCGCCCTCGGGGGAATGATGGTCGCACGCCGGGACGGGGGGCAGGCGCCGGCAAGACCTGTTCTTTCGGCTTCGAAATGAAGTCTCTTCTGTCGCGCTGGCTCAAGGTCCTCGCTGAAACCTGGAAGGCCTGGAAGGAACATCGATCGCTGACGGAAAGCGCGGCGCTCTCCTTCTACACCCTTTTCTCGCTCGCGCCGGTCCTCGTCGTCATAATCGCGGTGGCCAGCGCCGTCTTCGGCGAAGACGCGGTGCGCGGCCAGGTGGTGCGTCAGCTCGGCAGCGTAATGGGAGCCGAGCAGGCAGAGATGATTCAGACCATCCTGCGGCGCGTCGCCCGAGACGAGAAGCGGGGGGTTGCGGCGGTCCTCGGCGGAGTCTCGGTTCTCGCGGGGGCGACCGCCCTGCTCGTCCAGCTCCAGAGCTCCTTGAACCGGGTGTGGGACGTCGCTCCGCAGAAAGGGCACGTCCTCCGGACGCTGCTGAGAAAGCGGCTCGTCTCCTTCGCGGTCCTGCTCGGGCTCGGGTTTCTCCTGCTCGTCTCACTCGCTCTGTCCGCCGCCATCGGGGCCCTTCAGGACTGGGTCAGTCTGCACTACGCCCTGTCGCCCGCGATGCTCCAGTCGCTGAACCTGTTCATGAGCCTGATCATCTTCTCCGCCCTGTTCGCGATGATCTACCGCATCCTGCCCGATCGCGAGCTAGCCTGGAAGGACGTAGGTCTCGGCGCCGTGATCGCGTCGATCGCATTTCAGGTCGGGAAGTGGCTTTTCGAGCTGTACGTCGGGCGTACCGCCGTCGCGTCCCCTTACGGCACGGCGGGCGCTCTCGTCGTCATTTTGCTGTGGGTGTATTACGCCACTTCGATCCTTCTCCTCGGCGCCGAGTTCACTCGCGCCCACTCGAAGATCGTTCTGGGCTCCCGCCCGGATACGTCGCGTGGCGCCATGAGGGTGAGCGAGGGGCACGAAGAGGTTGCGGACAAATCCGCGTGAGCCGCGCCGTCGTGCGGCAGGCTGACGGCTGCCGAGGCCCCGGTCCTCACCGCCGAACAGGCCCTCCACACCGTTCGCCACCTCTCCGGTCCTGACCTCGCTCGTTCTCTCACGTTCGAACGTCCTCCCCAGGCAGTCGGCACGTCACGACCATCCCCCCGCCCGGGCGCCGCTCGAGGCGCAGGGTTCCTCCATGCGCGCGCACGATCTCCGTGCAGAGAGGGAGACCGAGGCCGCTGCCGGTCTGCTTGGACGAGTAGAACGGGAGGAGCGCCTTTTTCATCGTCTCTTCGTCCATGCCGGATCCGCGATCGAGGACCTGCAGCTTCCACGAACCGTCGCGGGAGCGCTCGACCGACACCCCGATCTCGTCCGCGGGGCCGCCCGATTCCGCCGCGTTCTTCAGGAGATTGATCAGAACCTGCTGCATCTGTCCCGCGTCGAGCGGCGCGGGATCTTCCGGAATCGTTCCGATCTGCCGGAACGGGAAAAGGCCTCTCACCGCGTCGAACAGGTCCCGCCACTGGACCGGCTTCTTGAGAGGCTGGGGAAGCCGGGCGAATCGCGCATACCCCTCCAGGAAATCGGACAGGTGGCGCACACGCTCGTCGATCGTCCCGAGAATGTCTTCCAGCCGGGGGCCCGCCTCGGCGCGGCTGGCGACGTGCCGTGCCGAGTGGAGCAGCGAGCTGACGGGCGCCAGCGAGTTGTTGAGCTCGTGCGACAACACGCGAAGGACCTTCTTCCACACTTCGACTTCCTGCCGCCTCAGCTCCGGAGTGATGCGCTCGACGACGATCAGCCGGTTCTCCTGCGTGTTGAGCGTGAACCGGCGCTGGACGATCCGATAGGTCTCCTCCTCGCCGTCATCCCCCTGCCGCGGCCAGGTGAACAGCGCGTCCCGTCCGGATGCCAGCGCCTCGCGGCCTCCTTCCGGCGCCGCGGCGATCACCTCGCTCAAGCCCCTCCCCTGGAGGCGGCGCGAGCCTCCGAAGAGCTGGCGCGCGGCGGCATTGGCGTAGACGATCCGGTCGAGCTCGTTGACCAGAAGGATCGCCATCGGCGCGCCCTGGAGGAGCGTGTCGAGGAGAAGCTCCCGCTGGTAGATCTCGTTTCTTTCGAGCCGAAGGGCGTCGCCCATCCGGTTGTAGAGCGTCACCAGCTCACCGAGCTCATCGTCGCGACCGACCGCCAGGCGGAGACTGAAGTCGTTTTCCTGGAAGCTCCCGACCCCGTCCGTCAAGGCTTGCAAGGTCCTCCGGACCGGGCCCCAGACTCGCGACAGCGTCCAGGCGGCCAGGGGAAGGGCCGCGGCGAGGGCGCTCACGAACACGATCGCAGGAGAGGCGCCGATCGAGGAGACGGCCGCCGCGACGGCCGCGACGGCCGCCATGTCGAGCGCCACCACCGCCGCGAGCTTCCCCGCCAGGGAGAACCGCGTGCGTCTCCGGCCCGCGCGCGCGTGCTCGGGTGTCGCGCCTATCGGGGCCGCCGTTCGAGCACGATGCCGAGCCGTTCCATGCGGCGGTAGAGCGCCTGCCGGCTCAGGCCGAGCTCCTGCGCGGCGCGCGACACGCTGCCGCCATGCCGCCGCAACAACTCCTCGAACGCCGCCTTTTCCCCCGCCGGCAGCGGACCGGGCGCGCCCTCCCCTCCCTCGAGCCCGAGGTCGGAGGGAGTGAGGGACTCCCCGGCGGCGACGAGGGCCCCCCGCTGGATCCGGTTCATGAGCTCGCGGACGTTGCCCGGCCAGGGGTGGTCCTCCATGGCTCGCTCCGCTTCCGCCGAGAGCGTCCAGCGGTGACCCGAGGGCGCCGGAGGAAGGCCGGCCAGGACGCTTTCCGCGAGCGGACGCACGTCATCGGGGCGGTCCTTCAGGGAGGGGACCGCCAGCTCGATCACGTTCAACCGGAAAAACAGGTCTTCGCGGAAACGGCCGGCCGCAATGGCCGCCGGGAGGTCGGCATTCGTGGCGCACAGGACCCGCACGTCGACGCGGCGGGTCTCGCTCGAGCCGAGCCGCTCGAATTCCGAGCTCTGCAGGACTCGAAGGAGCTTCATCTGGCCCGCCGCGGAGAGGTTTCCAATCTCGTCGAGAAAGAGCGTGCCGCCGTCGGCGGCCTCGAAGCGTCCGATCCGGAGGCGGCGGGATCCCGTGTACGCCCCGGCCTCCGCGCCGAAGAGCTCGCTCTCGAGAAGCTCGTCCGGAAGCCCGCCGGCGTTGACGCGGATGAACGGCTTCGCGCGTCGGAGAGAATTCGCCTGCAGGATCTCCGCGACTTTTTCCTTGCCCGACCCGTTCGGCCCCGTGATCAACACGGGCAGATCCGATCGCGCTACCTGCACCGAGAGCGAAACGACGCGGTGCATCGCGTCGCTCTCATAGACGATCCCGCACAGATCGTAACGGCGAGCGAGCTCCTCCCGCGGCTTCGCGCGCGCGGATCGCAGGCGCGAGTTCTCGGCCTCGAGCGCGCGCAGCCGAAGAAGCGTGCGCACCGAGGCGAGAAGCTTCTCGTCGTCCCAGGGCTTCGCCAGGTAGTCGTTGGCGCCTTCGCGAACGAGAGCGACCGCCGTCTCGAGAGAGGTCCATGCGGTCATCAGGAGGACGGGCATGGCGGCGTCGAGCCGCCGGATGGCTCGAAAGAGGGCGACCCCTTCCTCGCCGGAGGTAGCCCCGGGAGAGAAATTCATGTCCTGCATCACGAGCCCGACCGCCCCGCCCGCGACCGCGGAGAGAGCCTCCGACGGCCCGCGCGCGTACAGATAGGGAATGTCGTGCACCTCGAAGAGCACGCCGAGAGCCCGGGCCACCGCCGTCTGATCTTCGACGATCAGGACGCGCGACATCAGTTCGCCTGGCGCGGGGGACCCGCGGGCGCGCCGGAGGGTTCGAGAGGGCATCTCCCCGGGAGACGGCGGCGCATGGCCAAGGTTACCGGAGTGCGGGTTTCGGCCCCGGAGTTTCCGTGTTCGGCAAAAAACGGCGTTCGGGTCTTACGGGTGAGCGTTGAGCGTTATGCGTTAAGCGTCGAACTCCTCGCTGACGCTCAACGCTGAACGCTGGACGCTCAACCCTCCCCCATCACACATTCCTCGTCGCGACCGCCGGCGCGACGGCCGCCCCCTTGCGGGCCGGGAAGTAGGTCGCTCCCAGGCCGAAGATCCAGAGCAGGGCGACGCCGATGATCACGAGACCGGCGTCCATCCGCGTCCCGTTCAGGCGGGTGACGAGCGCGACGTTCAGTCCGTAGGCGAGCGCGACGCCGATGACCAGCCCCATGGTCGTCACGAGCCAGTTCTCGAGAAGGAAGTAGCCCAAGATGTCGAGCTTTCGCGCGCCGAGGGCCCGGCGGGTGCCGATCTGCCTCGTCCGCTCCGCCACCGAGAACACTGTCAGGCCGACGATCCCGAGCGACGTCACGAACAGGAGCAGGAAAATCACGAGCGAGAGAATCTTCACCAGCAGCGCGGACTGAGACTGGAACCGCTCCTTGATCTCCGTCAGCTCCTTCAACTGCACGTTCCGGCCGGCGTTCGCCGCGAGCAGAGCCTTCTCGACCTGAGGGCGAACGGTCTTCATCTTCCCCGGGTCGACGCGAAGGAGGTAAGCGGAGCCGCCCTGGAAACTTCGGGAGTAGTTCGGAAAGAACATCACGTACTCGTGGATCGGCCAGCCATACGGGTTGTAGAAGTGGTCGATCACGCCGACGATCCGGTACTGGTCGCCGTCATCGTCCTCGAGGCTCTTCCCCAGCGACTTTCCATCCTTGAAGAGGAGGTCGCCAAACGCGCGGCTGATGATGACGTCCTGGCTGATCTTGTCGATGGGCTGCCCGTCCGCGCCCCGGGGGCGATTGGAGTTCGTCACCTCGCGCAGCCGCTTCGTGTCCGACTCCACTTCCTCCCGCGTGAAGTTGCGGCCCTCGACCAGCCGCGACCCGAGGGTCTCGAGCGTCGATTCGTCGGCGTTGTAGACCTGGTTGCGCAGCATCTCGCCCTTCGAGCCCAGCACCCGCGTCGTCGTCGAGCTTCCGCCCCCCTGCCACGGAAGAAACCGGGTGTTCGAGACCGCATGGACGCCCGGGATCGCCCTCAGGACCTCGATGTCCTTGCGGAGGGCCGCGTCGAGATACCCGTCTTCCTTGAACGCGGGAGCGAACGGCGCGCTCCGGACGGAGAGGATGTTGTCGTCGTCGAACCCGGAGGGGCGCGCCATCTCGCGGCGCGCGTCGCCGATCATGTTGACGCAGTTCGCGACGATCGCGAGCGTCAACGCCACCTCCACCACGATCAGCCCGTAGCGGACCTTGTTCCGGCCCATCGACCGCAGGATCGGCCCGAATTCCATGAGAAGACTCCTTCAGTTCTCAGTTTCAGTTCTGAGCTCCGTTCCGAACCGGTGACTGATGACTCATGACTGACAACTACACCTTCAGATGCATCGCAGGCGCGAGCCGGCACGTGCGCCAGGCGGGGTAGACGCCCGCGATGAATCCCGCCGCGAGAGAGAGGCCCACCGAGAGAAGGATCATCGAGAGGTCCAGCTTGAAGAAGTCTCCCCGGGCCATCGTCGTCTTCAACCACGCGTTCATCCCCGCGAGCGCGCCCAAGGACAGAAGGATGCCGACGAGTCCCCCGAGGACCGCGATCAGCTCGCATTCGACGATGTGCTGCAGAAAGATGTCCGCGCGGCTCGCGCCCAGAGCGCGCCGCACTCCGACTTCCCCGCCCCTCGCCAGAAACTTGCCGAGCAGAAGGCCCACCAGGTTCACCGCGCACACGGCGAGAAACAGAAGCGAGACGATGAGCATCGCCGTCGCCTGCTTCGGCACGACGCCCGCGTCCGCCATCATTTCCGAGACCGTCGAAAGCCGGTTGTTCAACGGCCGCTGAAAGCGCCCCATCTTCTTCTGCTCGAGCACGTAGGCCGTCAGGAAATCGCGGTACGCGGCCGCGGACTTCTCGTTCGGCAGCTCGGCCCAGAACTGGACCCAGCAGGTCTCGGACTGGAGAAATCCCTCGAATCCGGGCGCGCCGCTGGTGCCCCAACCGTCCGTGTTCCCGTTCGTCCGGATCTGCATCGGCCGGAGGAAATTGAAGGGGATGTAGATGTTCTCGGGAGTCGCGATCTGGTTCTGGGTGAGATCGTAGAACCGCACATTGGGGCGCCATCCCGCGAGAACCCCCACCACCCGGAAATCCCGGTCGGCGAGCCGGACGGTCCTGCCCACGCTGTTCTTCCCTCCGAAGAGCTTCTGGTTCATTTCCGATGACAGAACGACGACGGGGTCGGGCCCGGCGTCCGCCTTGCGGTCCCAGCCGGATCCGTAACGAAAGGGCACGTCGAACATCGGGAAAAAGTCGGAGAAGCAGAGCCGCGTCAGCTCGCGGAAGGGCCGGCCGACCTTCGGATCGGGATAGACGTACATGTTCGAGACGAACATTCCGCTCTGCCGCAGAGGGATCGTGGATTTCATGATGCCCTGCATGTCGCGAAACGTGATCTGCGTCGGCGGGCGCGTCGGGTCGTCTCCGGGGTAGGGCTTCAGCGGATCCCAGCTGTCGAGGCGGACGTACCGCAGGACGTCGCTTTTCTGCGGGATCGGGTCCTTGGAGAAGGCGTGGCGGAACGCGGCGAACGTCGTCGACACCGCGATCCCGAGCGCGATGCCGCTCACGATCAGGATCGAGAGGGTGATGTTGCGCCGGAGGCTCTTCCAGGCGATGCGGAGGTTGTGCAGCAGCATCGGGGCCTCCTTACTGCAGCGTCGAGGCGAGGCTGGCGGACGAGCGGTCCGCATCTTCCGGAGGCAGCGCGTTCAAGTCCACGACCTCGCCGTCCAAGAGATGTATCTGGCGCGAGGCGCGGGACGCGCACTCCGGCGTGTGCGTGACCATGACGATCGTCGTCCCGGCCTCGTTGATCTTCTCGAGGAGGTCCATCACCTCGCGAGACATCATCGTGTCGAGGTTTCCGGTCGGCTCGTCGGCCAGGATGAAGCGGGGATCTCCCGCGAGGACGCGCGCGATCGCGACCCTCTGCTGCTGTCCGCCCGAGAGCTGCGACGGAAGATGGTGGATGCGGGAAAGCAGGCCCACGGTGCGGACGGCCTTTTCGATGCGCTCGCGCCGCTCCGCGGCCGGAAGACGCCTGTACCTCAGCGGCACGTCGATGTTGTCGAAGACGTCGAGGTCGGGAATGAGGTTGAAGCTCTGGAAGATGAACCCGATCTTCTGATTCCGGATCTTCGACATCTCGTTGTCGGACAGCCGGCTCACGTCCTGACCATCCAGGTGGTAGGTTCCCTGGTCGAAGGTGTCGAGCAGGCCCGCGATGTTCAGGAACGTCGTCTTGCCCGAACCGGACCGGCCCATCACCGCCACGAACTCGCCCGTGCGGACGTCGATCGAGAAGTCGTGGAGGGCATGGGTCTCGATCAGGTCCGTCCGGTAAACCTTCTGAATCTTTTTCATCGACAGCATGGCGCTCCTTTCTCCGGTCAACTGCGGATGAGCACGTTCTTCGCGCCCGCGAACTCCGACGTGTCTGACAGAATCACCTTGTCGCCCTCCGAGAGCCCGCTCTTGATCTCGACCTCGGAGACGCTCACCGCTCCCACGTGGATGTCGCGCTTCGTGGCGACGCCGTTCTCGACGACGTAAATCTGGCGCCCGCCGCCGCTCTCGAGAAACGGCCCGCGCGGCACCTTGAGGACGTTCCGCCTGGTCTCCATCACCATGCGCACGCTGACGCGCTGGCTCTGACGCAGCCCCGCCGGCGGCGCGCCGTCGAAGACCACGGTGCCGCGCACCTGGCTCTCCTTGATCTCGGGCGACATCGCGGTGACGTGCCCCTTGTACTCGCGCCCCTCGTAGAGGATCTGCGCCTCCGTGTTCGGGATCACGTCGGTCGAATAGTTCTCCGGGAGGGTGATCTCGATCTCGAAAGCCGAGAGGTTGACGACCGTCAGCACCGGCGCGTTGGCCGCGACCGCGTCGCGGTCCTGGACCGCCACCGAAGCCACGAGCCCGTCGAAAGGGGCCGTGATCGTGAGGAGGTCCACCTGCCTCTGGAGCTCGCCGACGGCGGATGCCTGCCGCTCCGCGAGGGACCTGCGGCTCTGGATGTCGAAATCGGCCGTCTCGGTCTGGAGCTTCGCGGTCTCCTGCAGGTTCTTCAACTCGAGCTCGGCGATCCGCACGTCGTCCTTCGCCTTCTCGTAGTCGGTCTTGTTCAGGATCCCCTGGTCGAACGCCGATTGGGCGCGCTCGAGGAGCCGCTTCGCGGCGGTGAACCGGACTTCGAGGAGATCGATCGCATGCGCGTTCTTGATGCCGTCCTGGCGGGCGTCGATCTTCTGGCGCTGCCACGCGGACTCGAGCGACTGCAGCGTCGCGCGCTCCTGAAGCAGGCGGCTCTTCAGCTCCGGGCTCTCGATGCGCGCGAGCACGGCACCCCTGGTCACCGACGCGCCGGCCTTGATCGTGAGCGAGACGATGCCCTGCGAGGGCGCGAAGAGCGTCGGATGGAGAGCGGCGACGATCCGGCCTTCCGCGGAGGCGTCCCGCACGAGGTCGCCCCGGCTGACGGCGGCGATCCGGATCCGGGACGCTTCCACCGATCGGTCCGCGCGGGACCAGCGCCTCACCGTCGGGATGAGAAGCACCACGAGAACGAGCAGAATGCCGGCGCCGGCCGCGGCAATGAGCATCCGCCGCGAGAGCCCGCGCGGCTTCTCCACCACTTTGTCCGTCGCCAGAAGATTGTCGATCACTCAATCGCCATGGAGCAATGCCGCTGCCAGGAAAAACGGAGCGAAAAACGCGAAAACAGGCCAGGAAACGCGTCTCGCCGTGTCCGCCGCGGACGAGTGTCCGGGGCAACGGAAGGACTTTTGTCCGTCCAGGGCGAGGATGGCTCGCAAGCCCCACCCCCCTCTCCCGCGCCGGGGGAGAGGCCGCTGGGAGGGGCAGTCGCCGGTGTTCTCGTCGCCGGCAGCGAGGGAGGAACGGAGGCGCGTCTATCATCGTCGAATGCGCGGTCCGACAGTCCTTCTGACGCTTCTCGCGGCCTCGGTCCTCGGCTGCTCGACGGCGCGGACCGGACCGGCCTCACCGGTCTGGGTGGCCGGGCCGAGGGGGCGTCTCCGCGTCGACGCCGGCGGATCCGGCAGCGCGGTGCCGGTCCTCCTGGTGCATGGGAACGGAGGCAACCGCGGCTCGTGGGCCGCGACGCTGGCCCACCTGCAGAAGAGCCGAAGGGCCGCTGTATTCGACCTCGCGGGCATGGGCGAGTCGGAGCTTCCCGCGGGCGCCGGGATCTCCGTCGAGGGTTTCGCCAGCGATGTCGCGGCGGTCGCGGATGCGCTCGGATATCACCGGTTCGTCCTCGTCGCCCACAGCTATGGAGGCGCCGTCGCCGCCGCCTACGCCGGCGAACATCCGGAACGTCTTTCGGGCCTGGTGTTCGCCGACTGCGCGGGCGACCTGCACCGCACCCCGGCGGAGAGCCTCGGACCCCTTCGGCGCGGTCTTCGCGACGACTATCCCGGGTTCACGCGCAAATGGTTCGAAGAGATCCTCGCCGGCGCCCGCCCGGACACGCGCGCGGCCGTGCTGGACGCGCTCCAGAGGACGCGACCGGACGTCTTCGTCGGCGCCACCGAAGCCCTCTACCGCTTCGATATGGACGCGGCCCTGGCGCGCTACACCGGTCCACGCCTCTCGATCGTCTCGATGCTCTTCGACAACCCGGTGGCGATCCACAGGACCGCCCCGAAAACGCCGGTCCGGCGGATCGACGGCGCCAGCCACTGGCTGATGATGGACCAGCCGGAGGCGTTCGACCGCGAGCTCGACGCTTTTCTGGCGGAGATTTCCTCCTGAGAACAGAACATTTCCTCCCCCGGACACGTCTCAACACTCGAAGGCTCGGGGGCCGGAAGTCCCGGCGTCCGGAGGAGGACCGATGCACAGCGTGAGAACCGTCACGATCGCGGCCGCGCTCGCCGCCGCGGCCTGGGTCGCCGGCGCGGAATCGAGGGTCGAGAAGACTCTGAGACTCTCCCCCGGCGGAAGCTTTTCGATCCGCACCGACTTCGGGAGCGTGCGGGTCCTCGGGAGCGACCGCCCGGACGTCCGGATGGTGGCGACTTCGGACCGCGAAGACTTGAACGACCTCCTGAGCTTCCGCTATGACGAGGGCGCCGGGTCCGCCTCCATCGTTGCGGTGAAGCGCCATCCGTTGTCCACCCTCTTCCACTTCCGGGGCAAAGCGGTGCGGTTCGAGATCGAAGTTCCCGCGAAGACGCGCGTGACGGTCGACACGTCCGGCGGAGCGATCAAGGTCGCCTCTCTCCAGGGCAACACGAAGCTCGAGACGTCCGGCGGCGGCATCGACGTCCGCGACGTGGCGGGAGAGCTCGACGCCCATACCTCCGGCGGGGCCATCACCCTGTCTCACGTCCGGGGGCGCTGCCGGGTCGACACCTCCGGCGGAGGGATCCGCGCGGAGGAGGTCGACGGCGCCATGGACGCGGAGACGAGCGGCGGGTCGATTCGGTTCGACGGCGTCTCCGGAGACATCCACGCGCACTCCTCCGGCGGCGGAATCTCGATCAACGAGGCGGGCGGCCGTGTGGAAGCCGACACCTCCGGCGGTTCCGTGCAGGTCGCTTTCAAGCGGGCGAACGCGCGCGGCGGTTCGATCGCCTCGTCGGGCGGAGGCGTCACCGTGAGCGTGGATCCCGCCGTCGGCCTTTCGATCGACGCGTCCGGCAACTCCGTGCAGGCCGACGTCCCCATCACGGTTCGGGGCGAGATCTCGCGCCGGCACCTGCAGGGATTGCTCGGAGGCGGAGGCGAGACCTTGCGCCTGCGCACGAGCGGAGGCTCGGTCCGGATTCGCGCTCTTTAAGACGGGAGGCGGAAGGGGAAGGGGGCAGTCGGACCTCGGTCGGGAAATGGGAACACGAACGGCGGAGGGCGCGACCGGACCTCTCGTCCCGGCCCTGTCTCCCCGAGCGCGAGAGGGAAAGGGCTCAACGCTTAACGATTAACGTCGGTTCCGCCTACCGCCTCCCTTCCCGTTCGCTGCGCTCCACAAAAACTCTTCGAATTTCTCCGGCTCCTCGAACAGCGGCGCGTGCCCGGAGCGCTCGAACCAGACGAGCTCCTTGCGGGGCGCCGACAGGTGGTGAAGCCAGCTTTCGGCGAGCTCCGGGACCGTGTTTCGATCGTGCCGTCCCAGAGCCAGATGAACCGGCACTTCGAGTCCCCGGATCTCGCGCCGCAGATCGATCGCGGAGAGTTGAGGCTGAAGGATCTCGTAGCTCGACTGATAAGCCTCCCAGTACTTCGCGCGGACCTCCGGATCGTATTCGGGCGATTCGGAGAGAGCCGCGAGAGACTCGGAGCGGAAGGGACTGGCGCCCGTCTCTTCGCTCGAGAACCGCTCCGCCCAGGCCATGAGGACGAACGCCCTCTCGAAGAGACGATTTCCGGCGTAGGGCGGCGGCCCCGACTCTTCCAGGTCCGCGACCGCGCGCCTCACCCTGCGCTGCCGAGCCGTTTCCATCGTCCGCTCCCAGGAGATGCGGTCGTTTTCCAGGCCTGCGATGACGGGCGCGACGGGAACCAGCGCGCGGAGCGGGCCCGGGTCCCGGCTCGCCGCCAGGATCGCGAGCATCGCGCCGAAGCTGTGCCCGACGAGGAGGACCTTTCCCGAATCCGCCCGCGACGCCATCAGGCGCGCCAGCTCCACCGTGTCCTCGACGAGGCGCGCGACGGTCATCTGCTCCCGGGGCTCGATCGCTCGCCAGGACCGGCCGGCGCCGCGCTGATCCCACGAGACGACCGTGAACCGCCCGCGAAGGCCCGCGCCGAAGCGGCCGAGCCACGGAGTCATGGCGGCCCCCGGGCCGCCGTGGACGAACAGCAGCACCGGCTTTGGCCGGCTCGCCGTCTCTCCCCTCACCGAAATCCACTGCTCGGCTCCGCCGAGGACGACTTTCTCCACGGCCGGATCCTAAGCGTTCTCACGCGCGAGGGGGAGGGCGCCGGATCCTGCGAGGTCCGCGTCTAGAATCACCCCATGAGGACCGAGCATCCGGTGGCGGTGGTCGGCGCCGGACCGACGGGAATCGCGTGCGCCGTCGAGCTCGGAAGGCGCGGCGTTTCCGCGGTCTGCTACGAACGGGGCGGCATTCTCGACACCCTCTCCCGCATGCCGGAAGAAATGCGCTGGTTCTCCACCCGCGAGCTCCTGGGGATCGCCGGCGTTCCGTTCGCGGGGCCGGAGCCCCACCCGACCCGTCTCGAAACGCTCGCCTACTACCGGGCGGTCGCCGATGCGTTCGACGTAAAGGTGGTCCCGGAGACGAAAATCGAGTCGATCGTTCCGCGCGAGGGCGGCGGCGTCCGGGTTTCCGCGGTCCGGGATCAGGAGCGATCCGAATTTCCGGCGGCGGCCGCCGTGATCGCGACAGGCTTCTTCGGAAATCCGAAGTCGCTCGGCGTCCCCGGCGACGATCTCCCCCTCGTTCATCGCCGCTACGTCTCCGGATATCCTTTTCACGGCCGCGACGTCCTCGTCGTGGGCGGGAAGAACTCGGCGGCCGAGGCCGCGCTCGACCTCTACCGCCACGGCGCGCGGGTGACGCTCGTCGTGCGGGCGGCGGCCATCTCGGATCGCGTCAAGTACTGGATCAAGCCGGATCTCGAGAATCGCATTCGCGCCGGCAGCATCGCGGCGTACTTCGAGAGCCGCGTCCTCGAGATCGGGCGGCACTCGGTGCTTCTTTCGACGCCGGCCGGAGAGCGGACCGTCTCGACCGACGCGGTCTTCCCCCTGATCGGGTACGAGCCGGACTTCGCGTTCTTCGACCGGTGTGGAATCCGCCTCGAGGGAGCCAATCGCGCTCCCGCCCACGATCCCGGCACCCTGGAGTCGAACGTGCCGGGCATCTTTCTCGCCGGCGCGCTTCTCGGGGGTGCCGAAATCGGGCGTATCTTCATCGAGAACAGCCGCCATCACGCCGCGATGATCGCCGACGCGATCGCCGCCCGCGCCGGCGCCGTCACGGCCGCCGCAACTTCTTTTCCCTCGTTTCGCACCTCGCCGGGAAATGATCCCGATCGCTGAGGCCGCGAGGCCCTTCGATACGCTTCTGTTCGAGAGAGGTCGTTCCGCCGCTCGGGCGGCATCGCCGAGCTCGCCCGAGCGCCCGACGGACGCCGTTTCAGCTCTGCCGGATCTTCCGGCGCGAGACGCGATCGACCTCCACGGGTTTCGCGAGCGGCTGCGGCTCGCCGCGGCGCTCGAGCTCGTGCGGGATTCGCGAGCGGGATTGACGGCATCGCGCTCGATCTCGGGATTAGAGCCACAGCCACTTCTCCGCCTCTTTCCGCCGCGAGTTCGGCGTCACGCCTTCCGCCGCGCGGGCGGGGGCCGCCCCTGACCGCCTCACGTAGGTTCCATCGAAGAGCGACCGACCACGTCTTCCCCGAGTCTCGCGACGCCTCCCAGAGCTGGCGGACGTTTCCTCCTGCCGGTTACACGTGATCCGGTTTTCGACGGGACCGTCCTTCTTCACCGAGGTGCCTGAGAGCACCATCTTTCCTTCCCCGAGGCAACCCTCCAGAACGAGCGGCCCGCACCTCCGGTCCACCC
This sequence comes from Acidobacteriota bacterium, assembly GCA_020199905.1. Taxonomy (GTDB): domain Bacteria; phylum Acidobacteriota; class Thermoanaerobaculia; order UBA5066; family Gp7-AA6; genus JALYUA01. The sequence continues at coordinate 16,167 of JAIVJS010000018.1, read as the reverse complement.
AGGTCTGGTGCCACACCTTCCTCGATGCGTCGTAGACGTTCAAGCTCGTTCCGGCACTCCCGTCCGTTCCGACCCAGTTCTCCTGAAGAGCGCAGCCATCGAAAAGAAGGCGAATTTCGTTCGTCCCCGCCGGCTTGCCGTCCGGCTTCCTCACCTCCCACCGGCCGGCCCAGAAATTGAACTGCCGGGACTCGAACGAAGCGCAAGGCTTCGCGGCCGGCTTCGGCGCGGGTGGCGGCGTCGAGGACTGCGCCCACGCGGCCCGCGCGGTCGCCGCCCCGAGAACCAACGCCAGCGCGAGAGCGGCCCATGTTTCTTTCATACGACCTCCGCGGGGAAGCGGAGGAGCAAGGACCGCCGCCTGCTATCAGATTCCTGCTCGGGACCCGGTGCGCGCACGCGCCCTCCGGGGTGGGAGAATGGGATCCGGGAGGGGTGATGGCCGACTCCACTTCGGACGATCACGAGAAGCGGGTCCGCGACGCCTTCGACTCGCTGCACCGCAACGTCGGGGAGCGCATGGACGACGACGCGCGGCGCTCGGTCGAGGGGCTTCGCACGGCGGCAGCGTCGCGCGACAAGGACCAGCTCCGAAGCGGACTCACTGACGTGCAGCAACGCCACGGCTGGCTGTACCGGGAGCTCGCCGAGCATCCCGACGTCTCGAACCTCTTGAACGAGCTCGCCCTCTGGGGATTCTAGTTCCCTGGCGGCGCCCCGCGTACTCGCGGAAGGGCCGCTGCGTCGTATTTGCGAAAAGAACCCGCCGCTCCGGAGCCGAGGAAGTCGAGTAAGGCGGACTGGAACGCCTCCGCAGCCTCCAGGTGCGGCAGGTGACCGACGCCGCGGATGTCCCCCCCGTCGGCTCGTATCGCTGTGCCAGGAGATCGCAGACGGCGGGCTTTCTCCGCTTCTCCCGCCGAGGCGCCTTCCGGGCGCAGCCGGGCGTGCGCGTCGGTGCTAAGTTGTCCGGGCGATGTACATGGGCTTCTACGGTCTTCGGGAGGCGCCGTTCCACATCACGCCGGACCCGCGATTTCTCTTTTTCAGCGACCAGCACCGGGAGGCGTTCCACCACATCCTGTTCGGCATCCGGGAGAGGAAAGGCTTCATCCAGATTACCGGCGAGGTCGGAGCGGGCAAGACCACCGTCTGCCGCGCGGTGCTGGAAGAGCTCGGGCCGAAGGTCAAGACGGCGCTCATCCTGAACCCGATCATGACGATCGAGCAACTCCTCCGCAGCGTGCTGGTGGAGCTCGGTCTCAACCCCGGCAAGCTCGATCGGGTCGAATACCACGATCTCTTAAACGCGTTTCTCTTCGGCCAGGTCTCGCAGGGCAACGACGTGGTTCTGTTCATCGACGAAGCGCAGGATCTGGATGCGGGGTTGCTCGAGGAAATCCGGCTGCTCTCGAACATCGAGACCTACGAGCGCAAGCTTCTCCAGATCGTCCTTCTCGGTCAGCCGGAGCTGCGCGAAAAGATGAACGATCCCGGCCTTCGCCAGCTGCGCCAGCGCATCACCGTGCGGTATCACCTGCGGCCACTCTCCCTGGACGATACGGAGAGATACATGGCGCATCGCCTCCGCGTCGCAGGCGCGAACGGTCGCCCGGACTTCACGCGGGCCGCGGTGCGCGCCGTGCACCGGTACGCCCGCGGAATTCCGCGTCTCGTCAACGCGGTCTGCGACAAGGCGCTTCTCTACGGCTTCGTCAACGGAGTCGACGTCCTGACGCCGCGCGGGATCCGGCAGGCGATCCGCGAGCTCGAAGGGGACGCCTCGTGAGCCTGATCGACGAGGCTCTGAAGCGGGCGCGGGAGCAGACGACGAACCCGGGCGATCCGGCGGCGCCGGCGCCGTCCCCTTCGACGGAAGACCAGTGGGCGTACGCCCCCCTTCCCGAGAGGCGAAGGGCGCGGCCGGCGGTCCGGACGCTGGCGGCGCTCGCCGGCGCCGTCGCGGCTCTCGCCGCCGCCGTCTGGATCCTGCGGTCGCCCCGGCGGGAGCCGATTCCCTCTTCCGCGCCGGGAGAGGCGCCCGCCGCGGCGGTCTCTCTCCCCCGCTCCACGGGGACGCCGGCGGCGGCGACGCGAAAGGCCCCGTCCTCCGGAAGCTCCGCGGATGCCGATCGGGCCCGCGCCGTCCGGCCCGACGTCGGCTCCGTCGAGCCCGGAGGAAGCGCGCCACCGCGTGAGCGAGGCGCGTCGGGGTTTTCGCCGCCCGTCGCGCTGCCGGCGGCCGTCGCGTCCTCTTCGCCGCGCCTTCCGGCGCCGAGCCGGTCCCGGACCCTGCTGCCGGGGGAGACGCCTCCCGGCGCCGTCCGCCGGCCGGTGCCCCCCGGCACGAAGACGGCCGCGGGGGTCTTCGTTGCCCCCGACGGGACCCGCATCGAGCTCGGCGGAATCGTCTTTTCCGAGGCCAATCCCGTCGCCCTCCTGAACGGGCGGGTCCTCCCCGTGGGCGGTGTCGTCGGCGGCATGACGGTCGTCGCGATCGAAGAAAACCGCGTCGAGCTCGAAGGCGAAGGCACCCGCGTGTTTCTCTCTCTCCGCTGATTCTCCCGGCAGAAAAAACCTGCAACCCGGGAAGGCGATCCCGTGTTTCTGCCCGCGGAGGAAGTCATGCGACGATGGTCCCCCGACACCCGCGAGTCGAAGCCAAAGACGCCGGCCCCAAAGCAGCGCGGTCGGGCGGTTCCTTTTCGGGGCGCCTGGCTCCGGCTCCTGGTCCAGCGCCCCGCGGAAGGTGAGACAGCGACGGTCATGGCGCAACACGAAAAAACTCCCGCGACGAGTCTCGAGGACGCCCTCGCTCACGACGTCGACAGCGCCTTCGACCGGCTCGTGCTCGAGTATCAGGACCGCCTGTACGGGTTCGCGTTCCGGCTGTGCGCCAGCCGCGAGGATGCGGAGGAGATCGCCCAGGACGCGTTCGTTCGCGCCTACCGGGCTCTCAAAGGCTACCCGCCCGAACGCGTCCGGAGTCTCGCGCTGCGCGCCTGGCTCTACCAGATCGCGCTGAACGTCGCGCGCAACCGGTTCCGGCGCAAGCGGCACCGGTTCGTCTCCCTGGAGACGGGCGGGACGAGGGAGCGCTCGGCGCCGATCGACCCCGCCGACGATCCGGAACGCCGGCCCGACCGCCGGCTCGAGAGGCGGCGCGAGAGGGCCGACATCGCGACGCTGGTCCGCGCGCTCCCGGACCGTTTCCGCGCGCCCCTCGTCCTGAGATACGTCGAGGGGCTGCCCGTCGACGAGGTCGCCGCCGTGCTGAAACAGCCGGTGGGGACGGCCAAGTCGAATCTGCATCGCGCGGTCAACGCGCTGCGGGTTTCTCTCTCCCGATCTCGGACCGTCCGCCTGCGCCCCGTGGAGGTGAGCCGATGAAACGTCCCGCCGCGATCTCCGACACCCTGGTCATCACCCGCGCGCTGCGCCGCCAGACCACTGTCCGCGCTCCGGCCTCTCTGGCCCCGGCGGTCCTGCGGCGGGTCGGCCTGGCTGACGTCTACTGGAGGCTCGACTCACCGATCGGCGCGCTGCACGTCGCGCAGGGACCGGCCGGAATCTCCTTGGTCCGCCGCGCCGGATACGGGCCGGCGAGCGGGTTCGAGCGCGACTTTCAGCGGCGGCTCGGCCGGCCGGTCTATCCGGCGAGCCGGCCGCCTTCCGCCGCCCTGCGCCGCGCCGTTTCCGGGAAGGGACTTCGCGAAGACCGGCGGGTTCGCTTCGACCTGCGCAGGCTGACGGATTTCGAGAGCGCCGTCCTCCGCAAGGCGCTCGAGATCCCCGCGGGACAGGTGCGGCCCTACGGCTGGATCGCCCGCGAGATCGGACGGCCCGAGGCGGGCCGCGCCGCGGGCAGCGCGCTCGCGAAGAACCCTCTTCCGATCCTGATCCCCTGCCACCGCGTCGTCCGGACCGACGGGAAAATCGGCGACTACATCTTCGGCAGCGCTTTTAAACGCGCGCTGCTCCGGTCCGAGGGCGCGTCGCCGGAGGGCCTGGAAGAGCTGGCCGCTTCGGGGATCCGCTATCTGGGAAGCGAGTCCGGGCGCTACTTCTGCCTGCCGAGCTGCGGCGGATTCGAGTCATTGCGCCAGTCCAACCGCGTCCCATTTCGATCCGCCCGTCAGGCCCTCGAGGCGGGTTTCCTGCCGTGCGAGGACTGCCGCCCGGCGGCGTGAGGGGGATGGGAGATGGTTGATCGTTGAGCGTTCAGAGTTGAGCGTTCAGAGGGCAGACCCTCACCCCAGCCCGCTCCCCGGCGCGCGGGGAGAGGGAGCAGAGGGCTTTTTCGTGTCCGTGGCAGATGAGCTCGCAGCGTGAGAAGTCTCCCGACTGAAGGAAGGGAGGAGGCTGACGCTGCGGGAGCGGAGGGACGAGGCGAGCGGTCGAGCCTCCGGGCGAGCCGCTCGCCGGTGCGTCGCCAACGGCGGCCGCACGTCCCGCAGCGACGGTTCGGACGGTAGGACCCTTGCAATAGCCCTCCTGACGCGGCGATAGGCGCCGCCGAAAGGAGACAGGCCTCATGAAGAAATGGATGACAAGCGTCCTCGGCGCCGCGGTCGCGCTGGCAATCTCGCCCTCCCTGTCCGCTCAGTCGACCACCCCCGGGTCTTCCACCCAGGGATCCACGATGAGCCGGACACCGGGCGCCCAGACGACCCCGGGGACGGGGACGGGCACGGGGTCGACAGGTTCGGGTTCCAGCTACGGCTCGACGGGCTCGGGGACCACGGGTTCCGGTTCCAGTTACGGTTCGACGGGTTCGGGCACGACGGGCACAACCGGTTCGACGGGTTCGACGGGCTCCAGCATGGGTCAGACGGGGACTTCCGGGACGATGGGGTCGATGGGCGCCAGCGCGAACGGGCCGATGACCGCCACGGACTGCCGCAACGGCGGCTGGAAGAGCTACTCCAGCCCGAAGTTCAAGAGCCAGAAGCGGTGTGAGACCTGGGTCAAGCAGCACCCCAACAAGGGCGCAATGGGATCTCCGTCGGGATCGGGCTCTATGGGAACCGGGACCACGGGTTCCGGCTCGACTTACGGCTCGACGGGATCTGGCTCGACGGGCTCGACAGGCTCGACTTACAGCGCGACACCTTCGGCCGGTTCGGGCTCCATGGGCTCCGGGACCTCCGGTTCGACGTACAGCGCGACGCCTTCCGGCTCGGGCTCAGGCTCGATGGGGTCCGGCACCTCGGGCTCGACCTACAGCTCGACGCCCTCCGGAACGGGATCGGGCTCGATGGGAACCGGCTCGGGGACAGGCACGGGCACCGGCACCGGTACCCGGACCGCCCGGACGCGGACTCCCGGGGCCTCGACCACGACGACGCCCGGACCCGCTTCGAACTGATCACGGCTTCCCTTCGAGGTTCCAGAATCCCCGCCGCCCGGCGGGGATTTTTTTGCCCGAAATCGTCCGCCGTTCGAACCCTGCGAGCGCCTGCCGTAGAGTTCTCCCGAGACGCTGAAGGGCTGAAAGGGAGGATCCCGTGAGATCGATTCTCGACCTGGCTGTGCCCTGCTCTTCATCATTGCCCGTTCCAGCGGGGCCGCGAGTCAGGAGCCGACTCCGGCGCCGACGCCCGCCGCCGGGGGAGTCACCTTCACGCCGGTTTCGACAGAGAAACTTCTCACTCCATCGGCTGCGTCGCCTAACGCGCCAGCCAAACGCGGATGATCGTCCCGTTTTTCTTACCGGCCGGCGTGATGTGGTCGAGCGTGACGATCCAGTTGTTCGCATAGGCATCTCGCAGCAGGTCGAGCATCGCCTGGCGCGCTGCCAGCTTCGTGTCCGCCCGCAGCTGGAAGCCGAAGGCCTTGCCCGGCTCCGTGTCGAGCGTGGTCACGACCTCAACGTCAATCCGGTCGGTCGGTGGGCCGTACGCGGTCGCGACATCGTGGACCCGAAGGAGCGTGATTCTGCCGCGGGCGGTGACCTGGGCGCTGGCTACGGTGGGCAGCAGCGTCAGGATCGCAAAGCCAAGAGAGAGAGCAGCGAACCGTTTCATGGTCTCTGATCCTTTCAAAACAGTTAGGGAATGAGCATCACGCGGATGATCCGGCCGGACCGGAGGCCGGTGCGTTCGTAGTCGATGCGGACACGGCGGTTGGTCACGAACGCCTTGCGGAGCAGGCCGAACATGCCGCGACGCGCCGCCTTCGACGCGTCCTCGCGCAACTGCAAGCCGAAGGCGCTACCGGGCGCGGTGTCGAGCCAGACGATCGCTTCGGTGTCGAGGAAATCATTGGGCGGGCCATAGCCAGTGCCGACGTCGTGGGCGCGCAGAAGCGTGATCCGGCCCTCGGCGCCGAGCACGGATCCGAGCGGGTCGACCGTATTCACTTCAAACGCGCTGCGCCCGAACGTGGCGGCGCGCAGCACGCCGGTTGTCGGATGCGCTTCGAGATCGCGCACGTCTGCGAACGGCATGCCCATGGTGTACGGGGTCCAGAGCCATCCGCCGGTGGGGCTCGAGGCGCGGCCGCGATAGACGCCGCGGGTCGTACCGGCGTAGACCGTGAAGTTCAGTGACAGATCCACGGCCAGCGTCTGCACCGTGAGCCCCGCGGGAAGTCCGACCCCAATGGCTTGCGCGGCGACCGTGACCGGCGCCCCCGACGAGCGGGTCAGCCGATAGATGCGATCGACGCCGGCGGCCTTGAACGAAACGAACACCACGCGCGGGTCCACGGCATCGACATCAATGTCGGTGGCGCCCGCTCCAGTCGGATGAACGAAGACCGTCTGCCAGTTCGCGCCGCCCGGTCCGGCCATGATTCGGCCGTCGGTGGTGCCCGCGTAGTACAGGTCGATGCTCGAATCGACCGCGGATCGAACGATCGAGGCGGGCGCCGGTTGCGGCAGGATCTGCTGCCAGTCGCCCGGCGGCGTCGTCGTTGTGGTGCGCCACAGCGACAGGCACGACGCCAGGAGCGTGGTGCGTGTCCTCGGATGGATTTGGAAGTGCAGGTTGTTACAGACGGCGCCGGTTGGCAGGTTCTTCGCGAAGTTGGCGAACGATGCGCCGTTGGCGGTGCGCTGAACGCTGTCGGCCCCCTGGTTCATCGCGTAGATGATATTTGGATCGGTCGGATCGATCGCGACGGTGGCGCCATCACCGCCGAGAATCCCGCTCCAGTCGGCGTTGCCGGCGAACTTGAGCGTGCCGTTGTCCTGCGTTCCGCCGAATGTCAGGATCGGATCGCTCGGTGCGACGCCGTGGTCGTAGAACTCGACGTTCGTCAGCCCGGCACCGACAAACGTCCACGTCTGGCCACGATCGACCGATCTAAAAATCCCGCCGTCACTCAATCCGTAGATCGTCTCGGGCGCGACCGGGTCGTTGAGGAACGCGTGATAGTCCACATGGGGACCGGTGGCTCTGGTGAACGTCATCCCTCCATCCGCCGATCGCCACAGATTGATGCCCGTGACGTAGACGAAGTTCGGATCCACCGGATCGACGCCGATGACGTCGTTGTAGAGCGTCGTATCGGCGGGGGTCGATTTCTGCGTCCACGTCGCGCCGCCGTCGTCGCTGCGGAACAGCTGCAGGCCGCCAGGCATTCGGGAAACTGTCGGCGACTGTTCGGAAGGCCTTGCCACGTTCCGCCACCGTCATCGGAGCGAAACACGCCGGAGCCGGCGGTCGCCGCAAAGACCGTTGACGGGTTGGTGGGCGCGATCGCCAGCGCTGCGATCGCGAGCGTCGGGAAACTGTCGGCGATCGGCTGCCAGGTCGCGCCGGCGTCGAGCGTTTTCCAGATGCCGGCACCAGCCGCGCCTACGTAAATTGTTTCGGGCGCGCTGCGGTCCATGGCAATCGCCGACAAGCGGCCGACGGCGCCGAGACCGCCGGTGATCAGCCGCGGTCCAATCGATACCCAGCGCCCGACCTCCGCGGCAGGATTCTTGAAATGCCAGGTCGCAACGTTATTGGCCCGGTCATCGCCGGTCACCGCGCGGTTGACGTCTGCCTCGATGCGGACGTCGAACTCTCCGACCGGGGAGACGATCGTGCGCGAGATATAGGCGCTCGCACCGGAAGGCAACTCGCGGACCACGACCTGGTCGCCGGCCAGTGCCAGCGGTGGCCCTGGCCGGACTGTCCCCGGAAAAATCGACACAGTGAACGGCGTCCGTATCGCTTCACGGCCGTTGTTCACGATGCGGAAACTGATGGTGACTTGACGTGGCCGCCGTTCATCGAATTGTGCCGTCGCCACAGACAGCTGTTCGACGCTCAGATCGAATGGTGGCCGGAGGTCACGTGAGATCGCGCCGCGGAGCGATCGCGCGATGATCTCCGCCGAGATCCTGCCGGGCCGGTGCGGCAGGGGAACCTCGATTGTCTTCGATTCACCCGGTGCGAGCTGCACCAACTGCAGCGCGATCCGCCGGCCATCGATGGTGACGCTCAGTGGTGCGCGCGACGCTTCACGGCCGTTGTTCACGATCGCAATCCGCGCCACGGTGCCGTCCGGCGCAATGTCAGGGCCGACGTCGATGCTCGAGATCGCGAAGTCCGCATTCGCCGCGCTCGTCGCCGCGACGGCGACGGTAAGGGCTGCGTCGTTGTCCGTCCGGTCGGGTTCGGCCACCGTGCCGTCAGGATCGATCCGGCCGGTCAGGACGTACGTGCCGGCTTCGGGCGCCTTCCATGGCAGCGTGGCGGTTTGCGTCACGCCTGCCGGCACGCTCACGTGGATCGTGGCGACACGCGCCGATCCCGCGAACAGGGTCACGGGGACGCGCTTCTCGGCGTGTGTTGCGCGATTGCGCATCGTCAGCCGCACGCGCACGTCTTCGCCGGGCTTTGGATATTCCGGCTCGGTGCGCAGTTCGAGCGCGGCGAGGTCCGCCATCTGGTCGGGCCGCACTTCGGGCGGGGCCTGCGCAAGCGCACTGACCGACACCGCCCAGATTGTGGGCAAGATACTGATGCACCGCATCGAGCGAATCCCCCTGCTCCGGCCGCACGAAGCGGCCCGAAAACGCCTTCGCCCGAGCTGACAGGCGCAATCGTATCCCTACGCCTGAATCCGTGCGGCGAAGTTTTTTTTGCTCGAAAACGTCCCTCCCTCGAACCCTCCGCGTCCCTTGCCGTAGAGTTCTCCCGACCGCGCTCGAAGGGAGGACCCGTGAGATCGATTTCCCGACGTGGCTTTGCCTTGCTCTTCGCCATTGCCTGTTCCAGCCCGGCCACGGGCCAGGAGCCGACTCCGGCACCGACCCCGGCGCCGACTCCCGGCGCCGCGTCTCGCGAACGCGGAGAAGGCGCGGACCCGATCGTTCGCTCCCGGAAGGAGCCGTCGCGGGAGGAAAAGGCGCGCGAGAAGACCGGCAAGGGCGCCAACGCGGAGAAGGACGCCGCCGGACGCAAGGGCGGTTACAAATCGGAGACCTTCGCGGGCCTCGAGCTGCGCTCCCTCGGCCCCGCGCTGACCTCCGGGCGCGTCGTCGACATTGCCGTCGATCCGAAAAACACGCATCGCTGGTTCGTGGCCTCCGCCGACGGCGGCGTCTGGCGGACCGTCAACGGGGGCGTGACGTTCACTCCGGTGTTCGACGGGGAAGCGTCGCATTCGATCGGCTGCGTGACGATCGACCCGAAGGATCCGTTCGTGGTCTGGGTCGGCTCGGGAGAGAACAACAGCCAGCGGGTCGTCGGTTACGGAGACGGGGTGTACCGCTCCGAAGACGGCGGCGCGTCCTGGAAGAACATGGGGCTGAAGACGTCGGAGCACATCGGCAAAATCGTCGTCGATCCACGCGATTCGAACGTGGTGTACGTCGCCGCGCAGGGACCGCTCTGGGGCCCGGGCGGCGAGCGGGGCGTGTACAAGACGACGGACGGCGGAAAGAGCTGGAAGCCGTCGCTCACGATCAGCGAGAACACCGGCGCCTCGGACCTCGTGATGGATCCGCGGGACCCCGACGTGCTCTACGCGACCGCGTACCAGAGGCGGCGGCACGTCTACACGCTGATCGACGGCGGACCGGAATCCGCCATCTACAAATCCGTCAACGCCGGGGGGAGCTGGAAAAAGGTGACGACAGGACTTCCCAAGGAGGAGATGGGCCGCATCGGGCTCGCGATCTCCCCGGCCGCGCCCGACGTCGTCTATGCCGTCATCGAAGCGGCGAACAAGGCGGGAGGATTCTTCCGCTCCACCACCCGCGGCGAGACGTGGGAGAAGCGCAGCGAATACGTGCCCGGAGGGCCGCAGTACTACAACGAGATTTTCGCAGACCCGAAGAATGCGGAGCGCGTTTACTCAATGGACGTCTGGATCCAGGTGACCGAGGACGGCGGCAAGACTTTCCACAAGCTCGGCGAGCCGTCGAAGCACCCGGACAACCACGCAATGTGGATCGACCCCGACAAGACCGACCACCTGGTCGTGGGATGCGATGGGGGGATCTACGAGACGTTCGATCGGGCGTCCACATGGCGCTTCTTTCCGAACCTGCCGGTCACGCAGTTCTATCGGGTCAGCGTCGACAACGCGACGCCGATCTACAACGTGTTCGGAGGAACGCAGGACAACTTCAGCCTCGGCGGCCCCTCGCGCACGTCGAACATCCACGGGGTCGCGAACTCCGACTGGTTCGTGACCGAGGGCGGCGACGGGTTCCAGAGCCAGATCGACCCGGAAGACCCGAACACCGTTTACGCGGAAGCGCAGTACGGCGTGCTGACGCGGTTCGACCGCCGGACGGGAGAGAGCCTCGTCATCCAGCCGCAGGGCCGGCCGGGCGAGCCGCCGCTCCGGTGGAACTGGGACTCGCCCCTCATCATCAGCCCTCACAACCACACCCGGCTGTATTTCGCGGCGCAGCGGATCTTCCGAAGCGACGACCGCGGCAACACGTGGAAACCGATCAGCGGAGACCTGACCCGGCAGCTCGACCGCAACAAGCTGAAGGTGATGGGCCGAGTCTGGCCCGCGGAGTCCGTCGCGAAAAACTCCTCCACCTCGTTCTACGGCAACATCGTTTCGCTCTCGGAATCGGAGCTCCAGGAAGGACTGCTGTACGCGGGCACCGACGACGGGCTCATCCACATCACGGAGGACGGCGGCGCGACGTGGCGCAAGGCGTCCGCGGTCCCGGGCGTTCCGGAGTTTGCCTACGTGAGCCGCGTCGCGGCCTCCGCGCACGACAAGGCGACGGTCTATGCGTCCTTCGACAACCACAAGAACGCGGACTTCAAGGCTTACCTCGCAAAGAGCTCGGACCGCGGCCGCACCTGGACCTCGATCGCCGGCGACCTTCCGGCGCGCGGGACCGTCTGGGCGGTTCTCGAGGACCCGGGTCAGCGCGACCTGCTCTTCGCGGGCACGGAGTTCGGTCTCTACTTCACCCGCGACGGCGGGAAGCGGTGGCTGAAGATGACCGGCGGGCTTCCAAATGTCGCCATTCGCGATCTCGCCGTTCAGAAGCGGGAGGGCGACCTCGCGGTCGCGACCTTCGGGCGAGGGTTCTACGTGCTGGACGACCTGACGCCGCTGCGAAACGCGAGGCCGGAGGCGCTCGACCGCGATGCGATTCTCTTTCCAGTGCGCCGGCCTCTCGTGCTGATGCCTTCGGCGCCGCTCGGGATCCGCGGAAAGGCCTTTCAGGGCGAGTCGTGGTTCACCGCTCCCAATCCTCCCTTCGGCGCGGTCTTCACCTACTACCTCAAGGACGAGCTGAAGACCCTGCGGAAGACGCGTCAGGAGAAGGAAAAGGACCTGGTCAAGCAGGGAAAGGACCCCGACTACCCGACGCCCCAGGACTTCCGCGCCGAGGCGCGCGAGGAGGATCCCGCGATCGTCCTGACGATCTCGGACTCGGAGGGGCACGTCATCCGGCGATTGAAGGCGCCAGTCACGGCCGGGATGCACCGCGTCGCCTGGGACCTCCGATACCCGCCGGCGACTCCGACGTCGTTGAAGCCGCCGGTCCCCGACCCGTTCAACGATCCGCCTTCGGGGCCCATGGTCGCGCCCGGACGCTACACGGTCTCGATGGAGAGGTGGGTCCAGGGGCGGGTCACCCCGCTTTCGGAGCCTCAGGCCTTCGAGGCGCGCGGCGCGTACGAGATCGCGGCGGCAGATCGCGCGAAGCTCCTCCAGTTCGAGAGGAAAGTGGCCCGGCTCCAGCGCGCCGTCACGGGCGCCGTCGAGTCGGTGACCGAGGCGCGCAATCGCATCACCCACATCAAGCAGGCTCTGCTCGACACTCCGTCCGACACGGCCGCGCTCGGGGCAGAGATCCGGTCGATCGACGTCCGGCTCGCGGACATCGAAGTCGCCTTGAAGGGCGATTCGGCGGTCGCGTCGCACAACGAGCCGACCCCTCCGGCGATCGTGGACCGCGTGGACTCCGTCGTGAACACGCAGTGGAACGCCAGCTCCGCCCCGACCGCCACGAGCGAGCAGGCATATGCGTTCGCCGCGGGCGCGTTCCAAGGCGAGCTCGAGAAGCTGCGCCGGCTCGTCACTGTCGATCTGAAGAAAGTGGAGGACGCGATGGAAACGTCTGGCGCTCCGTGGACGCCCGGCCGCGTGCCTGTATGGCGGCCGGAGCCATAGATCCAGAATGCCGCTCGAAGGAATCCCCAGCGGCGCCGCGCGCGAGCGCGGAAAGGCCGCCGCGTCCTTTTGGTCGCGCGCGCCCCACGCGCGGCCAAAAATGCTAAAAAGCAGCGCCTCATAACCGAGCGGTAATGCTGACCCAGCGCCCTCGAGCCCGAACGCCCCTCGAAGCCTTCCGTACGGCGCCCCGCGCGTAGCGCGGAAAGGTCGCCGCGTCATGAAGAGTGCGTGTACCCTTCCCGCTTGCCCCTCTCGCCCGGAAGCCGGCTAGGACCCTACGAGATCCTCGCGCCTCCCTGGAAGGCGAGACGCTCGCCGACCGGCTGTCGAAGGGAGCGCTCCCCTTTCCGCTGGCGCTTCGGTTCGCGCGCGAGATTGCGGACGCTCTCGACTGCGCTCACCGACAGGGCATCGTGCACCGGGACCTGAAGCCCGGAAACGTGATGCTCACGAAAGAGGGCGTGAAGCTTCTCGACTTCGGCCTCGCGAAGGCCTTCGCCTCCGCCGTTTCCGGAGAGGGCTTCACCTCGGTCGAAACCGCGGCCAGAGATCTCACCCGGGAGGGAACAATCCTCGGGACCCTGCAGTACATGGCCCCCGAACAGCTCGAGGGGAAGGACGCCGACCCGCGCACGGACATTTTTGCGCTGGGATGCGTCCTCTACGAGATGACAACGGGGAAGAAGGCGTTTTCCGGGACGAGCCGCGCGAGCCTGATCGCGGCGATCCTCGAACGGCAGCCGGAGCCGGTCTCTGTCGCGGTCCCGACCGCCCCGCCCGCCCTCGATCGGATACTGCGGACCGCTCTGGCAAAAGATCCCGGCAATCGGTGGCAGAGCGCGTGGGACGTCGGACTGCAGCTCGACGCGATCGGCGATGGACCGGGTGAAACGCAGGAACCCGAAACGGCGAGCGCCACGGCCGCCTCTTCCAGACGCTGGAAGTGGGCCGCTTTTGCGGGAGTCATCCTCTTCGGCTTCTCGCTCCTGCTGCGGCCCCGCTCGCCGGTGGTCGCTCTTCTGGTCGCCGGACGGCCGCTCGATCGGCTTCTTTGCCGAGGGAAAATTGAAACGCCTCGACCTATCGGGCGGCGCGCCGGTGGAAATCTGTGACCTCGGGAAAGGCAGCGGAACACGTGGCATCGGACGCGCGGGCTCCTGGAGCAGCCGAGGCCAGATCCTCTTCGCGGACGTGCAGGGCGCCGCGATCTTTCGAGTCTCCGCCGACGGCGGAAAGCCGGAGATCGCCATCGCGCGCGACCCGGCTCGCGGTGAAACCCGCGTCGTGTGGCCGTGGTTTCTCGCCGACGGAGAGCGGTTTCTCTACATGGCGGTCCGCCGCAATGGAGAAGACGGGCTGATGCTCTCGGAGCCCGGGAAGAAACCGCGGGGACTCGCCGCTGTCCGATCGCTCGCCCAGTACGTCGATCCGGGCTACCTGGTTTTCGCGCGCGAGGGAGCGCTTCTCGGGCAACGCTTCGATCCGGTGAAGGGCCAAATGGCGGGTGCTCCCTTCGCGATCGCCCCCCAGGTCGCCTATTTCCTGTCCACCGGCTGGGCGGGTTTTGCGACATCGCGCAACGGAACAATCGCCTACCAGACGAAGGGGGACACGGACCGGCTCGTCTGGTTCGACCGCGCTGGCCGGCCGGGGGGCGAGATCGGAACCCCGGGAGAGTACCTCGATCTCGCGATCTCCCCCGACGCAAAGCGGGTTCTCTTTACGCGAAGGCGGGCTGGCATCGGCACCTACGACGTCTGGGTTTTCGACCTCGAGCGGGGCGTCGAGACCGCCGTGACTTCGGATCCGGAAAGCGAGTTCGCCGGAGTGTGGCTTCCGGACGGAAACTCGATCCTGTATTCGGCGGCACATAAAGCGTCGCCGCGCGTTTTCCTCCGGGATCTCGCGACCGGCCGGGAATCGACGCTTCTTCCGGAAGGAGACTTCCAGGAGGCCCTGTCCGTGTCGCCGGATGGCCGCACGGTCGCAATCGCAGTCCGGCCTGCGGGCGGCGCCTTCGAGGTCTTCACCGTGCCGCTGTCCGGAGGCGTTCCCGCGGTAAAGCTCACGCGGCCAAGCATCGTCAGATCGGAACGATTGCGCTTCTCCCCGGACGGAAAGGCGATGGCGTACCTGTCCACCGAATCCGGCCGCGAGGAAGCGTACGTCGCTCCTTTCGGGAGGCCGGGGGAACGAATCGGCCTCTCGCCGGACGGGGCACAGACTCTCTGTTGGAGCCGGGACGGCAGGGAGGTCGTCTACCTTGCCTCGGACCGGAAGCTCGTCGCCGTTCCCGTTCGAACGACTCCGCCGCTCGAGGTGGGTCGTCCCACGACGCTCTTTCGCCTCCCCGAGGGAAGGGACTGGAAGGATTTCGACCTCGCGCCGGACGGGCGGATCCTCGCGATCGTCAACGAGGTCTCAGGCGACGCCCAGCCCCTGACGGTCGCGGTCAACTGGCCCGCGGAGGTCAGAAAGAATTGATGCGATCGGCCGACCCGTGACCGTGCTCCGTAGGCTCGAGACGCGTCAGTGCGGGAGTATCGGGCGCAGGACACGCACCCGCGGGCGCGTTCACACGAAGATGCTGCTCCACCGAGGGCAACGAAACCCGCGGGGCTCAATCGAGTTCGTCGTCGTCGGAGTTGGCGATGCGGTCGATGAGATGCGGTCGATAACTGGCTAGGAGGTCGTGTCTCTGCGCTCTGAGCTCGAACCGTTCGGTATCATTCCCGACAAACAGGATGCAATCAGGGTGACGCGCGTTACGCGCGCTCAGAAGGAGCCATCCACGATGACGAAGAGGGAATCCCCGTACTCGTGCCGGCTGGTTGCGATGGCGCTCGCGGCGCTGGTCACCTTCGGTGGAGCCTTGAGCGGGCAGGAACGGAAAGAGAACGCGAAGCCGGCTCCCCCGCCCACGCCGACGGCGCCGAAATCGCCCGGGCCCTTCGAGGAGATGAAGTACCGGTTCATCGGCCCTCCCGGCAACCGCGTCGCGGCGGTCGTGGGTGTTCCCGGCGACCCGAACATCTATTACGCCGGCGCGGCCTCCGGAGGCGTCTGGAAATCGACGGACGCGGGCATCCACTGGAAGCCCGTTTTCGACGAGCAGCCCGCGCAGTCGATTGGATCAATCGCGATCGCGCCGTCGGATCCCAATGTGGTCTGGGTCGGAACGGGCGAGTCCTTCATTCGCAGCAACGTCTCCCTTGGAAACGGCGTTTATCGGTCTACGGACGCCGGAAAGACGTGGAAGCACCTCGGGCTCGAGAAAACCGGCCGCATAGGCCGGATGATCGTGGACCCCAGAAACCCCGACGTCGCTTTTGCGGCCGCCATCGGCACCGGCTATGGCCCGCAGCAGGAGCGCGGAGTGTACCGGACGACGGACGCCGGAAAGAGCTGGGAGCGCGTGCTCTTCGTCGACGAGAACACCGGCGTTTCGGATCTCGCGATGGATCCTTCCAATCCGCGCGTGCTCCTCGCCGGCGCCTGGCAGATCGAAATCAAGACGTGGGGGCGCAAGAGCGGAGGACCCGGCAGCGGTCTCTTCCTGTCGAAGGA
>JAIVJS010000017.1 GCA_020199905.1 Acidobacteriota bacterium | reverse complement strand
GACTTCGTCCGTTCGCTGGCCCGCGAGGGCTACACCAGCCTCTCGGCGGAAGACCTCACGTCGCTGCGGATTCACGGCATGACGGCGGACGAGATCCGCCGGCTGAACCAGGACGCGCGAGGCCACCTGTCGGTCGACGATCTGCTCGACGCCCGGTTCCAAAGAAGGAGCTCCCGATGATCTCGACTCGCGCTCTCCGCGCTCTCTTTGCGGCAGGCCTCGCGGTTCTTCTCTTCTCCGCCGCTTCGGATTCTCCCGCCCGCTCCGCCGGGGCGCCGCCGGACCCGGGCGAGGGCAAGGCCGGCAACAGTCTCGAGGGACGCTGGTTTCTGGACTTCGACCGGGACGACGGCCTGGTGCAGCTCTCCATGGAACGGCATTCCGGCAGCCACCATTCGCAGAGTTCGTCCGGATTCCGGCTGGAAGAGCTCCGGGATCTGCGACGTCCCGCCGGCCGCGACGAGGTCCCGGCGCGCTTCTCTCTCGTCCGCGACGCGGGCACTTTCACCTTCGAGGGGCATCTCGATTCCAAAGGCGGTGCCGGACGCTTCCGCTTCGCCGCCAACCCCGACTTCGAGCGCTCGTGGAGCTCGTCCGGCCGCGGATCTCTTTCGTCGGAGCAGGTCTACGCGATGGCGATGCACGACGTGAGCCGCGCCTTCATCCAGGACCTCCGCGGCCTCGGCTACGAGGACCTGTCGGCGGACAAGCTGATCGCGATGCGCATCCACGGCGTCAGCGTGGAATTCGTTCGCGACCTCCAGACGCTCGGATACCGTCGTCTGCTGGCGGACCAGCTGGTCGCGTTTCGAATCCATGGCGTCTCGCCGGCGATGATCCGCGAGCTTTCGTCGCAGGGCTACGAGCGCCTTCCGGCGGACCAGCTCGTGTCGATGCGGATTCACGGCGCCACACCCGAGTACGTCCGCGAGCTGCGCGCGCTCGGCTACGAGCGCATCTCGCCCGACCAGCTCGTGTCATTGCGCATCCACGGCGCTACGCCCGAATACGTCCGCGAGCTTCGCACGCTCGGTTACGAGGGCATCTCGCCCGACCAGCTCGTGTCGATGAAGATTCACGGAGTCGACCCGGGATTCGTCCGGAACCTTTCGGAGCTCGGCTTCCGTCGCGTTCCCGTCGATGACCTCGTCTCGATGCGGATCCACAACGTCACGATCGATTTCGTGCGGAGAGTCCAGGCCCGCGACCGCAACGTGTCGGTGGACGAGCTCGTCTCGCGCCGCATCCACGGACGCAGGGACTGAGCGCTCTCGCAACCGGCGCCAGCCGGAACCGAAAAATGAAAACCGACGACTGACGACGGACTCGCGACTGTCCGCATCCGGACATCCGAGTCCCGCCAGCGGCCATCGACGCCTTCTCCCGCGCCATCGACGCCTTTCGTTTCAGGAGGATGCGTGCGATCCGCTCTGGCACGCGCTTCGCCCTTGTCGAGTGCGATGGATATCGTTCGAGAAGACCTCTCTCAGAAGCGCAAGCGCAAGCGGATCGTCCTCGCGGGCGCCGGCGTCGCCGTCGTCCTGCTCATCACTCTGGGGCTGTCCCGCTTGAAGCCCGCAGCGCCCACGGTCGAGAAAAGCGCCGTGTGGATGGACACCGTCAAGCGCGGCCCCATGCGCCGCGAGGTCCGGGGACCCGGATCGCTGGTGCCGGAGTCGGAGGGCATCCTCCAGATCTCCGCGTCGACCGATGCGAGGGTGGAGCGTCTCCTGATCCAGCCGGGCAGCACGGTCGCGCCAACCGCGATCCTGCTCGAGATGTCGAACTCGGAGCTCCAGCGGGACGCGCTCGACGCGGACTGGCAGCTGAAGGCGGCGCAGGCCGAGATGACCAACACGCGGGTCCGCCTCCAGAAGGAGCTCATGGACCAGCAGGCGGCGGCCGCGACGGTCCAGTCCGACTATCACCAGGCCCAGCTGACGGCGGAGACCAACGAGGGTCTCTTCAAGGACGGTCTCGTCGCCAACCTGACGTTGAAGCTCTCGCGGGTGCGGGCGGAGGAGCTCGCCACCCGCAACGAGATCGAGCACAAGCGTCTCGCCGTGTACTCGGACTCCGCGAAGGCTCAGGAGGACGTGCAGCGGGCGAAGGTCGAACAGCTCCGCGCGCTCGCGGATCTGAAGCGCTCGCAGCTCGACGCCCTCCACGTGCGCGCCGGGATCGCCGGCGTGCTGCAGGAGCTCCCCCTCCAGGTCGGCCAGCGAGTCGTCCCGGGCACGACCCTGGCGAAGGTCGTCCAGCCGAACAAGCTCAAGGCCCAGCTGAAGATCGCGGAGACGCAGGCGAAGGACATCGGCATCGGTCAGCCGTCCTCGATCGACACGCGCAACGGCATCGTGAAGGGCAAGGTCTCCCGCGTCGACCCGTCCGTTCAGAACGGGACCGTGACCGTCGACGTCGCGCTGAAAGGCGAGCTTCCGAAGGGTGCCCGGCCGGATCTGTCCGTCGACGGGACGATCGAGCTCGATCTTCTTCCCGACGTCGTGTCGGTCGGACGCCCCGCTTTCGGTCAGGAGCAGAACCTCGTCACCCTGTTCCGCGTCACCCCGGAAGGAGACGAAGCGCAGCGCGTGAAGGTGCGTCTCGGAAAGAGCTCGGTGAACACGGTTCAGATCCTCGACGGATTGAAGCCCGGAGATCGCGTGATTCTGTCGGACATGAGCGCGTGGGACGCGTACGACCGCGTCCGGTTGAAGTAGGGGCCTGAAAAGGAGAATCATGAGCGCCAACGGAACGCCGGTCATCCGCCTCGAAGGCGTCACGAAGGTCTTCTTCACCGACGAAGTCGAGACCCACGCGCTCGCCGGCGTGCACCTCGACATCCGCAACGGCGAGTTCGTCTCGATCGCCGGCCCCTCGGGCTGCGGGAAGTCGACGCTGCTCTCGATCCTGGGGCTGCTCGATTCGCCGTCAGGCGGCAGCTACATCTTAAACGGCAAGCCCGCGCAGAACCTGAACCTGGCCGAGCGG
This sequence comes from Acidobacteriota bacterium, assembly GCA_020199905.1. Classification (GTDB taxonomy): domain Bacteria; phylum Acidobacteriota; class Thermoanaerobaculia; order UBA5066; family Gp7-AA6; genus JALYUA01. The sequence goes on along the minus strand of JAIVJS010000017.1, from coordinate 70,054 downwards.
GCCCGGATCCGCAACCGCGAGATCGGATTCATCTTCCAGAGTTTCAACCTGATCGGGGACCTCTCGGTGTTCGAGAACGTCGAGCTGCCCCTCACGTACCGGGGGATGGGAGCGGCGGAGCGCAAGAAGCGGGTGCAGGAGGCCCTGGAGCGCGTCGGGATGGCGCACCGGATGCGGCATTTCCCCTCGCAGCTTTCGGGAGGCCAGCAGCAGCGCGTCGCCGTGGCGCGCGCCATCGTCGGCCAGCCGCTGATCCTTCTCGCCGACGAGCCCACCGGGAACCTCGACTCGGTCAACGGCGAAGCGGTCATGTCGCTGCTTCAGGAGCTGCATAGAAACGGCGCGACGATCTGCATGGTGACCCACGATCCCCGTTTCGCGCGCCACGCGGACCGGACGATCCGTCTCTTCGACGGCCACGTGGTCGAGGAAGAGGAAGCCGGACGCGCCGAGCGGGACCTGGTCGAGAGCGGGTTCGTCGCGGAACACGGGGATCGTCAGCGCGGCACCGTCTAGAAACAGATGATCCAGGATCTCCGCCAAGCGATCCGCGGTCTCGTGCGGAGCCCGGGATTCGCCTCGGCGGCGGTCGCCACCCTGGCGCTCGGGATCGGCGCCAACACCGCCATTTTCTCCATCGTCCGGAGCGTCCTGCTCCGGCCGCTTCCCTTCGCGGACCCGGGCGCGCTCGTCATGCTGCGCGAGACCCATCCGCGCACGGGACCGGTCGGCATCAACCTGACGCCGGCGAACTTCGAGTCGGTGCGCGCCGCTGCCCGGAGCTTCGAGAGTCTCGAGTGCTGGGACCTGGCGTCGCTGAATCTCACCGGCCGCGGGGAGCCGGTGCGCCTCCGTGCCGCGCGCGTCAGCGGCGGGCTGTTCGGCCTCCTGGGCGTGCCCCCTGCCCGCGGGCGCTTCTTCCGCGACGGCGACGCCGGCGTCGCCGTGATCACCCACGGCCTCTGGTCCCGCGTCTTCGACGCCGATCCCGGCATCGTCGGCCGCAGCATCACCCTCGACGCGAAGCCCTACACCGTCGCCGCCGTGATGCCGCGCGGGTTTCGTTTTCCGATCCAGCCGGACTCCCCCGAGATCTGGGTCCCCTTAAACGTGACGGCTCTGTCTTCGGGCGAGATGCGGGACGCGCGCGTTCTCAAGGTGATCGGCCGGCTGCGGCCAGCGCCGGGATCCGGGGAGGCCCGCGCGGAGCTCGCCGGTCTCGCGGCGCGTCTCCGCGAGGCCCGGCCCGACGACAACGCCGGATTGGGACTGCTCGCCATCCCTCTGCGCGAACGAGTCGTCGGCGACGCTCGACCGGCGCTTCTTCTGCTGCTCGGGGGCGTCGGGGCCGTCATGTTGATCGCGTGCGCGAACGTCGCCAGTCTCCTGCTCGCGCGCGGGGTCGGGCGCCGCCGCGAGATGGCCACGCGCACTGCCCTCGGAGCGAGCCGACCGCGGCTGATCCGGCAGCTCGTCACCGAGAGTCTCGCGCTCTGGATGCTCGGCGGCGTGTTCGCCTCCGTGATCGCGGTATGGGGGGTGCGGGTGTTCGTCTCGATCGCGCCGCCCGACATCCCCCGGCTCGAAGAGATCCGGCTCGGCGCGGGAGTCCTCGGCATTTCTCTGCTCTCGTCCCTCGTCACCGGCCTGCTCTTCGGGGTCATCCCCGCGATTCAAATGTCCCGCTCGAGAATTCAGGGCCCTCTTCAGGATTCGGCCCGCGGCGGCACGTCGGACCGCACCGGCGGCCGGCTGCGCTCGTGGCTCGTCGTGTCCGAAATGGCGCTCGCCTGCCTGCTGGTCGTCGGCACGGGCCTTCTGACGAGGAGCTTCCTGCGGCTCCGCGCGTCCGATCCCGGTTTCGACGCCGCAGGCGTGCTCACTCTCGAGGTCGCGCTGCCCGACTCCCGGTATGCGACCGGAGAATCCATTCAGGCGTTCTTCGCGGACGCGAGGGAGAGGATCTCCGCGATTCCCGGCGTGCGAGCCGTCGGAGGCTCGACGCATTTTCCCTACCGCAACCGGTGGCGCAATCCCGTCACGGCGGAGGGCCGCGAGCCGGCGAGCGCGGCGCAGGCGCCGCTCGCCACCATCTCTCCCGTCACGCCGGGCTACTTCGAAGCCATGGGCATTCCGCTGCGCGGCGGACGCCTCTTCACGTCCCGCGACGACGCCGGGACGCTTCCGGCCGCACTGCTCGACGAGACCGCCGCTCGCCAGTTTTTCCCGGGTCAGAACGCCGTCGGGAAGCGCGTCCGGCTGGGGTCCGGCGGAAGCGACCCCGCATGGATGACGGTCGTCGGCGTCGTGGGAACCATCCGGGAAAATCCGGAGGCCCGCTCCTTCCCCGAGATTTATCTGCCCTTTCGCCAGCTCGCGCCCCGCCTCGTGCCCGTCCTCGGCCGGACGATGTTCTTCGCGGTGCGCTCCGGCGGAGATCCGCTCGGCCTGACGGGGTCGATCCGCGGAACCATCCGATCGATCGACCCCCAGCAGCCGATCGCCGCCGTCGCGCTTCTCGAGGACCTCCGGGCCGACTCGCGCGCGGAGCGGCGGTTCAGCATCTCCCTGATCTCCGTGTTCGGGCTCAGCGCGATCCTCCTCGCGGCCATCGGCCTCTACGGTCTCGTCTCCTATTCCGTGGCGCAACGGACCCGCGAGATCGGAATCCGTTCCGCGCTCGGAGCCCTGCGGGCCGACATCGTCCGCCTGGTTCTGCGACAGGGCCTGCTCCTCGGCCTCGCCGGCGCGGCCGCCGGGATCCTCGCGTCGTATCTGGTGACGCGGTTCCTTTCGCGGCTGTTGTTCGAGATCTCTCCGACCGACCCGATCACTTTCGCCGGCGGATCCGGGATCGTGCTCTCGATCGCGCTTCTCGCCACGTACCTTCCAGCGCGGCGCGCCGCGAGGCTCGACCCGATGAGCGCGCTTCGCCATGAGTGAGGGGGCGCGCCGCGAACCGGCTCGCGCGCGGGAAACGGAGAGACCATGATCCAGGACCTGCGGCACGCTCTGCGCACTCTGGCCCGGAGCCCGGGTTTCGCCGCCGCGGCGATCGCGACGCTCGCGCTCGGCATCGGCGCGAATACCGCGATCTTCTCGATCGTCCGATCCGTGCTGTGGCGGCCGCTCCCCTTCGCCGACAGCGAGCGGCTGGTCCGCGTCGGACACGTCCGCCCGTCCTCGGTGCGGCCGGACGACACGTTCTCGCCCCAGGATTTCGACGACCTCGTGCGCACGCCGGCGGGCTTCTCGAGGGTCGCCGCGTTCAACTTCGTCCCCGGCCTGACGGGGATGAACCTGACGGGATCGGGAGAGCCGGCGCGAATCCAGACCGCCTTCGTCTCCGGAAGCTTCTTTTCGACTCTCGGCGCCCCGGCGGCCCTCGGCCGGACACTCGCGTCGGAGGAGGACGTGTCCGGGCGGGACCGCGTGGTCGTCCTCTCGCGCGGGCTCTGGGCGTCCCGCTTCGGCGCCGATCGGGGGATCGTCGGGCGGACGGTCCGGCTCGACGGCAAGCCGTTCACGGTGGCGGGTGTGATGCCCGAAGATTTCGCGTTCCCCTCCCGGGCCGTCGACGCCTGGGTCCCGCTCTCCCTCGTCGGCGAGGACGACGTGCCCCACAAGCGGCACGTGCGATGGTTCGCCGTCGTCGCTCGTCTGTCCCCCGGCGTCTCGCTCGCGGCGGCACGCGCCGCGACGGATGGCCTCTTCCAGCGGCTGGCGGCCACCTATCCAGACAGCAATGCTGGCTTCGAGCACGCCAGCCTGGAGCCCCTGTCCGATTCCATCTTCGGAGATCTGCGGCGGCCGCTCACGGTTCTCCTCGCGGCGGTCGGGATGGTCCTGCTGATCCTGTGCGCCAATCTCGGCGGTCTCCTGCTGGCGCGCGGAAGCGCCCGGCGCCGTGAGATCGCGATCCGCGTCGCGCTCGGAGCGTCTCGCGCGCGGGTGATCCGGCACCTCCTGATGGAGACCGCGGTGCTCTGCGCGATCGGCGGAACGCTCGGGCTGGCTGTCGCGTTCTGGGCCGTCACCCTTCTCCCGGCCACGGCGGGCGAACTCCCGCGCGCGGTCGACATCCGCCTCGATCCGGCGCTCGTGGGTTTCACTCTGGCTCTTTCGATCCTGACCGGGCTCCTGTTCGGCCTCGCTCCGGCCGTCCAGGCGGCGCGCGCCAGCCTCGCGAGCGCGCTGCAGTCGGGAGGCCGCGGCGGTAGCCCCGATCGAAACCGCCGCACGCTTCTTCGGACCCTGGTCGTCTGCGAGTGCCTCCTCGCCGGCGTTCTCCTGACCGGCGCGGGACTCCTGGGAAAGAGCTTCTGGCGGCTGGCGCAGTCGGACCCGGGCATCCGGGCCGCGCAGGTCCTGGCGATCTCCCTCTCGATCCCCATGGAACGGTACTCGAGCCCGCCGGAGCAGGACGCCTACCGGGACCGCATTCTCGACCGGCTCCGCGCGCTTCCCGGGGTAAAGGCGGTCGGCGCGAGCAAGACGATGCCTCTCGCCGGCGGGGGCGAGCCCTACGGATTCTTCGTCGAAGGGCGTCCCGAGAGCGAAGGCCGGATCCGCCCCGAAGCCGGGGCGATCATCGTGACGACCGGCTATTTCGCCGCCCTCGGCGTTCCCATCCTCGCCGGGCGGCCCTTCTCCCGCGACGACATGGAACAGAAACGGCGCGTGATCGTCGTGAACGAAGCGTGGGCGAAGCAGCTCTGGCCGGGCCGGAGCGCCGTCGGAAAAGTGCTGAGTCTCGGCAAGACCGCGCGCCTGGAAGTGATCGGCGTCGTCGGAAACATCCGCCACGCGGGTCTCGCGCGCCCGGCCGGCGGAGCGGCCTATGTTCCGGTGTCTCTCTTCCCGCGATCGAGCATGAAGATCTTCCTGCGGTTCTCCGGCGATCCGGCCTCCACGGCCTCGGCGGCCCGCAAGGCCGTGTGGAGCGTGGACCGGGACCAGCCGATCGCGGAGATCGCCACCCTGCCGGACGTGGTCTCCCGATCGGTCGCGCGCCCGAAGTTCTTCATGCTGCTCCTGGTCGCGTTCGGCGCGGCGGCGCTCGCCCTCGCCGCCATCGGGCTCTACGGCACGTTGAGTTATGGCACGCGGCAGCGCCGCCGTGAGATGGGCATCCGCCTGGCGCTCGGAGCTCAGCGCCGGGACGTCGTGCGGCTCGTCCTCGAAGAGGGGACGTCGCTCGCTCTTCTCGGAGTCGTGCTCGCGATCCCGGCATCGCTCGCGGCGTCGCGCCTGCTCGGCAGCCTGCTGTTCGACGTCGCGCCCCAGGATCCGCTGGTGCTGATCTGCGTCGTGGTGTTCCTGCTGGCGGTCGGCGCGGGAGCGAGCTTCCTTCCCGCGCGCTCTGCATCCCGCGTCGATCCGGCGATCGCCTTGCGACAGGACTGAAAAATGAAACAGGACTTCCGTTACGCGGTCCGGACCCTGGCGCGCAGCCCCGGATTCGCGATCGCCGCGATCGCGACCCTGGCTCTCGGAATCGGAGCGAACACGGCGGTGTTCAGCATCGTGCGGGCCGTCCTGCTGCGACCGCCCGGCTTCCCGGAGCCGGACCGCGTGGTCCTGCTCTGGGAGAAGAACCCGAAGCAGGGTTACGAGGACAACCCTCCGTCGGCGGCGAATTTCCAGGACTGGCGCCGGGGCGCGCGCGCGTTTGAAAGCCTCGCCCTCGTCGACGGCCAGCGCCAGTTCAATCTCGCCGAGAACGGCCGCCCGGAGCGGGTCGCCGGCGCCGCCGCGGGCGCGGATCTCTTCCGCGTCCTGCGCGTCGCGCCAGCTCTCGGCCGCGCCTTCGACGGGTCGGAAGAGACGCCCGGAAAGGACGGCGTCGTCGTCCTCGGCGACGCTCTCTGGCGCAGCCGCTTCCATGCCGATCCCGCGATCGTTGGACGGGACCTCTCGATCGACGGTCGGCCGCGCACCGTCGTCGGCGTCATGCCCCCCGGTTTTGTGTTTCCGGGCGAGAGCGGCGCGATCGGCGGCGGCGCGCCTCCGCCGGACGCGAAGCTCTGGGTGCCCCTCGCCCTCTCGCCGTCCGAATGGAGCCAGCGGTCGAGCCATTTTCTGCGGGCGGTGGGACGACTCCGCCCGGGCGTCGCGCTTCCGGCGGCCGCCCGCGAGATGACCTCCCTTCAGGCGCGAATCGAGCGGGATCATCCGGACGATTACGTCGGGTCCGAGGTCCGCGCCGTTCCCGTGCATACGCAGGCGGTCGGCGCCCTGCGCCCGGTTCTCTGGATGCTGCTCGCGGCGGTGGCGTTCGTTCTGCTGATCGCGTGCGCGAACATCGCTCATCTGCTGCTTGCCCGCGCCGCCTCCCGCCAGAAGGAGATGGCGATCCGCACGGCGCTCGGAGCGGCGCGGGGGCGGATCTTCCGGCAGCTTGCGATCGAGAGCGGGTCCCTCGCCCTGACGGGAGCCGTCGCGGGGGTCGTGCTCGCCACCTGGGCGCTCGCGGCACTCCGTCCGCTCCTGCCGCCGGAGCTGCCGGGCATCGAATCGATCCGCGTGGACGCGGCGGTCCTCGCGTTCACCCTTCTGGTGTCGCTCGCGACCGGTCTGCTCTTCGGTCTCGCGCCGGCGCTCAATCTCGCGCGGCCCAATCTGGGCGACGCGCTCGCCGAAGGAGGCCGCAGCGGCGCCGACGGACGGCGCGGGCGCCGGCTGCGGGATGCGCTCGTGGTGGGACAGATGGCGCTCGCGCTCCTCCTTTCGGTGGGCGCGGCGCTGATGACCCGCAGCCTTCTCCGGCTCGAGAGCGTCTCGTCGGGATTCGATTCCCGCGGCGTCATGACGGCCGAGCTCACCCTGCCGAAGTCGCCGTACGCAACCCGAGTCGACCGCGCGCGCTTCTTCACATCGCTGGTCGAGCGCCTTCGCGCCGCCCCGGGCGTGGTTTCGGCCGGGATGACGACCGCGCTGCCTCTGTCCGGCGAAAACATGAACTTCGCCCTCGAGGTCGCGGGCCGGCCGAAGCGATCGGGCGAGTTCCCCTCCGCGGACCTGCGCGCCGTCGACTCCGGATACTTCGCCGCTCTCCGGATCCCCCTGCGCGGCGGGCGCCTCTTTTCCGCCGCCGACGGCCCCGAGTCGCCCCACGTGATGGTGATCAACGAGGCTCTCGCCGCCAGGTACTTCCCCGGCCAGGATCCGATCGGCCGCCGGCTCACCGTCGGAGTCAACAATTTCGAGGGCGCCGTCGTGGGCGTCGTCGGCGACGTCAAGCAGGTCAGCCTGGAGAAGCCCGCGGGCGAAGAGGTCTACGTGCTCTTCTCCCAGGCTCCCTTCTGGCCGACAGCGCGGCTGGTGGTCCGCACGGCCGGGGATCCGGCCGCGCTGGGCCCGCGCGTGCGCGAGGAAGTCGCGGCGCTCGACCCCGCGCAGGCGGTCGCCGCGGTCCGCACGCTCGACGACGTCACCCGGCGGTCGGTGGCGCAGCCGCGGTTCCGCGCCGCGCTGGTCGGGTTCTTCGGCGTCCTCGCGCTCGCCCTGGCCGCGATCGGTCTCTACGGCGTGCTCTCCTACGGCGTGTCCCGGCGCCGGCGGGAGATCGGGATCCGGATGGCGCTCGGAGCGGGATCCGGCCGGGTCGTGCGCATGGTGCTCTCGCAGGGACTCGTCCTCGCCGGCATCGGGCTGTCCGCCGGAGCGGTGGCCGCGTTCGCGACGACGCGGCTGCTCTCGTCTTTTCTCTTCGGAGTCTCTCCCACCGATCCGCTCACCTTTGCCGGGGCCGGCGTCGTGCTCCTCGCGGTCGCCGCGATCGCCTGTTATCTGCCCGCCCGCAGGGCGGCGCGGATCGATCCCGGAATCGCCCTGAGACAGGAGTGACCTTGAGAATCCTTCTGCAGGACCTCCGCTACGCCTTCCGCGCCTTCCGCCGCAGCCCGGGATTCGGCGCGATCGCGATCCTCACGCTCGCGCTCGGCATCGGGCGGCGCTGGTCGCTCCGGCGGCGAGCTGTCTCCCCGCCCGGCGCGCCTCGCGTGTCGACCCGATGGTCTCTCTTCGAAACGAATGAGGTGATGGGTTGTTGAACATCCTCCAGGATTTCCGCCACGCGGCCCGCGTGCTCGCCCGCAACCCCGGGCTGGCTGGCATCGCCGTTCTGAGCCTCGCGCTCGGAATCGGGGCGAACACCGCGATCTTTTCCGTAGTCCACGCCGTCCTCCTCCGGCCGCTCGCGTTCACCAGCACCGAGCGGCTCGTGGCGGTGGACGAGCGCGACCGCCTCGAACACCTCCCGGCGGACCCCTGGGTGATCGTCTTCGGCGCGGCGGCGATGGGAGCCGTCTCTCTTCTGGCGAGCGCGGTCCCGGCGCGCCGGGCGACGCGCGTCGATCCCCTGCGCGAGGAGTGACGACGACGACGACCATGAGCGACATCCGGATCGCGCTGCGCGCGCTCGCGAAGAGCCCCGGCTTCACCGCCGCCGCCGTCGTCAGCCTCGCGCTCGGGATCGGAGCGAACCCGCCATCTCAGCCTCGTCAACACCGTGCTTCTGGGGCCCCTCCCCTTACCCGCTCCAGCAGACGAGCGCGGGCTCCATGGCGGTCGCCCGTCCGCGCGAGCGGCGTGCTTCCCGCCATCCGCGAGGAGCTGCGCCGTATGCATCCGGACGTTCCGGCAGGCGGAGTCGCGGATCTCGAGACGCAGATCGCGGATTCGCTCGGGCCCCGGCGTTTTCCGATGTACTTCCTCGCGCCGTTTTCCGTCACGGCGCTCCTGCTCGCCGCCGTCGGCGCGTACGGTCATCTCCCTGGCGGTGCGCCAGCGGCGGCGGGAGATCGGCGTGCGGATCGCGCTCGGCGCGGCGCCGCGCGACGTCCGATGCGGACCCTTCTCTTCCAGGTCGCTCCGGGCGATCCCGTTTCCGTGGGCGCCGGAGCCGCGGTCGTGGTCGCGATCGCGCTTGTGGCCGCGTGGATTCCCGCGCGCCGCGCGATGAGGACCGACCCCATCGCCGCCCTGAGTCAGGAATGACGCCGTCTGAAGAGCCGGGGGCGCGCGCGGACGTCCGATGGCCGCGCCCCGCCCGACGAAGCGCTACGAACCGGAGGAAGTGAGTCACACGATGCAAATGCCGGTCAGTCAGAGCCGCGGCGCCGGGAGCGCCACCGCCGAATTCAGAGAAGGACACATCGTGGTCAAGACGCGCAATCTCGAGAAGAGCTTTTCGACCCGGGCGGGGCAGACGTGGGTGCTGCGCCGCATCGACTTGGAGATCGAGGAAGGCGAGTTCGTCTCGATCATGGGCCCGTCGGGCGCCGGCAAGAGCACGCTGCTCTCCATCCTGGGACTGCTCGACCAGAGCTGGGCCGGAGAGTACGAGCTCTTCGGGACGCCCGTGCGCTCGCTCAAGCCGAAGGATCGGATCGAGCTCAACAAGAAGCTCATCGGGTTCGTCTTCCAGCAGTACCACCTCCTCGACAACCTGACGGTCCAGGAGAACCTCGACATCCCGCTCTCCTACCGCAACATGAAGGGGAGCGAGAGGGCAGCGGCGGTCGCCGACACGCTCGATCGCGAGGAGAACGCGAAGTACGGCAACCGCATCGTCCGGCTGCGCGACGGCTGGATCGTGGAGACCTAGGCGTTGGAGTCCGTCTTGAACGACGTACGAGACGCGGTCCGCACGCTCGCGAAGAACCTCGGGTTTACGGCTGCCGCGATCCTGACGCTCGCGCTCGGGATTGGCGGCAACTTCGCCATCTTCAGCGTGGTTCACGCCGTCTTCTTCCGGCCCCTTCCTTTTCCGGACGAGCAGCGGCTCGTCCGGCTCTACGACGCGACTCTGGCCCCGGGAGGCCAGGTCTATCGCGGAAACCTTCTGCCTCCGCGCTGGGACGCGATCGCGCGCCGCGCGCGGTCCTTCGACCGGATCACGGCTCAGCGCCCCGAGAACCTGACGCTCGTCGGATCCGACGCGCCGGCGATGCTGGACGGGACGAGCGTCTCTCCCGGAACTCTCGCGCTCTTCGGCGTCGCCCCGGCGATCGGCCGCGCCTTCACCCGGGATCAGGAGCGGCTCGGATCCGCCGCCGGGGTCGCGCTCATTTCGGACCGGCTGTGGAAGAGGCGCTTTTCCGCGGACACGGGCGTCATCGGGCGCGCGCATCGGGCTCGCGGCGTGCGTCGAGGCACACGCCCTCCTCTCGCGGGCCCTGCCCGACCTGCCGTCGAGCCCGTGGGCCACCGCGTCGATCGGACTCGCCGTCTTCCTGCTCGCCGGTTTGGCCTCGTTTCTGCCGGCCCGCCGCGCGTCCCGGCTCGAGCCGCGGACCGCTCTTGGAGAATCGTGACGCCGATGATCGAAGGCCGCACATGTCGATCCTGATCCGGGACGTCGCCGGCGCGCTCCGGAACGAATGAGACGCGATTAACAGGAGGAAACATGTCCAACGTGATCCAGGATCTCCTCTACGCGCTCCGGTTCTTCCGGAAGAGCCCGGGCTTCTTTCTGCTCGCGGTGGGAACCCTCGCGTTCGGGATCGGCGCCAACGCGGCGATCTTCACGATCGTCAACGGCGTGCTCCTGCATCCGCTTCCGCTCCCCTCCGGCGAGAGGATTGCGTTCCTGACGCGCTCCGGCGACGTTTCGATTCCGGACGGGGTCGACTGGCGCGCGCGAAGCCGGACCTTCGAGTCCATCTCCCTTTTTCTCCGGACCTGGGCCTTCGACTGGAGCGGCAGCGGCGAGCCCGAGCGCCTGATGGGCACGGTCGCCGACTCGCAGTTCTTCCGGGTTCTCGGCCTTCGCCCGGTGATCGGCCGCCTGATCGAGCCGCGCGACGACCAGCCCGGCGCCGACCGCGTGATCGTGATCGGCAACGGATTCTGGAAGAGGGCGTTCGGCGCGGACCGGAGCGTTGTCGGAAAGAAGATCCGCCTCTCCGACCATGACGCGACGATCGTCGGCGTTGCCCCGCCCGAAGCGGACTTCCTGCACGACGGCGTCGACCTCTATGTCCCCGCCGCGGTCGAAGTCCCCTGGGCGCTCCAGGAGCGCGGCACCAACAACTTCGACGCGATCGGTCGCCTGAAGCCCGGCGTGTCCATCGCCGCGGCGCGCTCCGAAATAATCGCCATCACCACGGATCTCTCGCGGCAATACCCCGGGACCAACGCGCACAAGATCGTCAGGCCGATCCTCCTGCTCGATTTCCTCGTGCGGTCGATCCGCCCCGCCCTGCTCGTCCTGCTGGCGGCCGTGGGATTCGTGCTCCTGCTCGCGTGCCTCAATCTCGCGAGCCTGCTGCTCGCCCGAGCCTCGGTCCGGCAGCCGGAGATCGCCCTGCGCGTGGCGCTCGGGGCGAGCGGCGCGCGGATCCTGCGCCAGCTCGTCACCGAAGGCCTTCTGCTCTCCTCGATCGGGGGAGCGCTCGGCGTCGCGATCGCGTCGCTCGCGAAGGACGCCCTTCTCTCCGTCGCTCCCGGCGCGCTTCCGCGGGCGTCGGAGATCGGGCTCGACGTTCCGGTCGTCGGGTTCGGCGTTCTGCTGGCGCTCGTCACCGGAGTCGCCTTCGGGCTCGCGCCGGCGATCTCGATCGGACGGACGGACCCGGCGCTCGCGCTGGCCGGCGGCGGACGCGGCGGCGAGGGAGGGCCGGCGCGCTACCGGACGCTCGGGTTCGTCGCGTCGGCGGAAGTCGCTCTCGCGTGCCTGCTCTTAGTTGGCGCGGGCCTTCTGCTCGGAAGCTTCCGGCGCCTCGCGGGCGCCCCGCTCGGCTTCGTGCCGAGCCACGTGCTGACCGCCCGCATCGTGCTTCCGGAGTCGCGCTACTCGAAGAAGGATCCGCAGACCCGCGCCTTCGAAGGGGTCGTGGAACAGATGCGCCGGATTCCCGGCGTCATCTCCGCCGCCTCCGTCATCGGGGCGCCGCTCGAGAGCGGCGGAATCGGCGGGAGCCTCAAAATCGACAACCGGCCCGAGCCGCCGCCCAAAGACCGGCCATCCGCGCGCTCGCGCCCCGTCGCCGGCGATTACTTTGCGACGATGCGCCTCGGGGTGGTGAAGGGCCGCCCGCTGACGTCGGCGGACCGCGAGGGAGCGCTTCCGGTGGCGGTCGTGAACCGGCAGTTCGTCCGGGAGAACTTTCCCTCGGAGGATCCGATCGGGCGCCGCATCCTCTGGAACGGCTGGGGAGCCGACATCTGGATGACGATCGTCGGGGTCGCCGAGGACGTCAAAACGGCGGACATCGCCTCGCCCGACGAGTCGGCGGTCTACACGCCCTATTCGCAGCGGCCAGCGAGCTGGCAGCGATTCGGCACCCTCGTGCTTCGCACGTCGGGCGATCCGGCGGCGTACGGCCGGAGCCTGCAGAAGGCCGTCTGGGCCGTGGACCCCACCCTGACGCTCTCGGACATCAGGACGATGGAAGAGAACAAGGCGGCAGCGCTGGCCTCGCGCCGATTCAGCTCACACCTGCTGACGGCGTTCGGCATTGCCGCCCTGCTGCTCGCCCTCCAGGGCATCGCCGGCGTGCTGTCGTACTCGGTGGCTCAGCGGCGCAGGGAGTTCGGAATCCGTATCGCCCTCGGCGCGTCGGCGCGCGACGTGTTCGGCTCGGTCCTGCGCCGCGCGCTGCGGTTGACCGTGGCGGGGCTCGCCGTCGGTCTTCTCGGAGCGCTCGCGCTCACGCGCCTGCTGTCAGGCCTCCTCTACGGAATCACGGCGTCGGACCCGGGAACCTACGGGATCGCGGCGCTCGTGGTCGTGGTCACGGCGCTCCTCGCGTGCGCGGTGCCCGCGCGGCGCGCCACCCGCGTCGATCCGATGATCGCGATTCGCTCCGAATGAAGGCTCTCGAGCTGGAGCGCGCGGCGATTCCCGAGGATCCCGAATGAGCAGCAGCGACTGGAAGATGGCGCCTCGAAACGTCCGCCGCGCGCCGGGGGCGGCGGCCGCCGTGATCCTCGTCGTCGCGATCGGTGTCGCGGCGACCGCCACGATCTTCGCGGTCGTCGACGCGCTGTATCTGCGTCCCCTCCCCGGAGTCGACCGCCCGGCGGAGCTCGTCAACGTGCATGCGACCAGCCCCGACGGGTCGACGTTCCACTCGGTGTCCTACCCGACGTGGCGCGAGCTCGCCGCGGACGGCGGGCCGTTCTCCGGGCTAACCGCGTTCTCCTCGAGGCTCGTGAGCGTCGGGACGGGAGGAGAGCCACGCCTCGCGATCGCCCAGGTCGTCACCGGGAATTACTTCCAGGTGCTGGGCGCGAAACCCTCGCTCGGCCGCCTCCTGACGCCGGCCGACGGCTCAGCGGGAGCGCCCCCGGCCGCCGTCGTCAGCGAGGCGGCGTGGAGAGACCGCTTCGGCGCCGACCCGGCGGCGATCGGGAGAACGGTCCTGGTCAACGGCCGCCCGTATTCCATCGTGGGCGTCCCGGCCCCCGGATTCACGGGAACGTTTCTCCGACAGCCTTTCGACGTCTGGCTGACCATCGGAGGAGCGGGTCCGATCGCGGGCGTGAACGCCGAGTCCCCCGACCGGCACTGGCTGGAGCTCGTCGGCCGGCGGCGCGCCGGGGTCTCGCTCCCGATGGTTTCCCGCGCGCTCGCCGTGATGTCTCCACGCCTCGAGCGCGAATGGCGGCTTGCTCTTCGGCGTCGGTCCGCGCGACGCGCTTGTGCTCGGATCGGCCGCGTGTCTCCTGATCGTCGTGTCCCTGGCCGCGAGCGCGCTGCCGGCCTGGAGAGCGGCGCGGATTTCTCCTTCCGACGCCCTGCGCGCGGATTGAGGGAGGATCGAATGAACGGACTCCTGCGCGACGTGCGGTATGCGCTCCGGACCCTGTCGAGAAGCCCGGGCTTCGCCTTCGTCGCGATCGCGACTCACGCCCTCGAGATCGGAGCGAACACGGCGGAGGAACCATGACCGGACTTCTTCAGGATCTCCGCCACGCCCTCCGCACGCTCGCGAAGGCGCCCGCGTTCACGGCGATCGCCGTCGCGACGCTGGCGCTCGGTATCGGAGCCAACACCGCCATCTTTTCCCTCGTCGACGGCGTGCTTCTCCGCCCGCTCCCCTACCCGTCGGAGCACCGGCTGGTCTGGGTGCGCGAGACCCAGCCCGTCATCGAGGACGCGCCGGCGAGCCCAGCGGATTTTCTGGACTGGCGCGCCGGAACGAAGAGCTTCGAGGCGCTGGCGGCGAGCGAGTACCGCATCGTGACCATGACGGGCCGCGGGGCGCCCGAGCGCGTCGTCGCCGCCGGGGTCACCGAGAACCTGTTCTCCCTTCTGCGCACTCCGCCGCGTCTCGGCCCGGGACTCGCGGGCTCGGAAGCCTCGACCGGTGGAGACCGCCGGACCGTCCTGAGCGACTCGTTCTGGAGGCGTCTCGGAAGGCCGAAGCCGGGCTCGACGGTTCGGCTGGACGGAGAGGTCTACGCCATAGCGGGTGTCATGCCCGCGACCTTCGATTATCCGCAGGGCACTCAGGCGTGGGTGCCGCTCGCGCTGACTCCCGAGGTCCGGGCCAATCGCGAGTCGCACTTCCTTCAGATCATCGGCCGCCTGGCGCCCGCCGCCTCGATCGACACCGCGCAGGCCGAGATGGCCTCCCTCGAAGCGCGTCTTGCCGCCGCCTACCCTAAGACCAACTCGGGCCACGGAGCCCGGATCGTTCCCCTCCGGGAAGAGCTCGTCGGGCCGCTCCGCCGGACGCTCGTCGTGCTCCTCGGCGCCGTCGCGCTGGTCCTGCTCCTCGCATGCGTCAACCTCGGCAATCTCCTCCTCGCCAAGAACACCGCGCGGGGCCGCGAGCTGGCGGTCCGGTCCGCGCTCGGTGCCGGACGCCTGCGTCTCGTCCGCCAGCTGCTGACGGAAAGCGTTCTTCTCGGCCTGACGGGAGGGCTCGCCGGCGTCGCCCTCGCGGCGTGGGGCATCGAGCTCCTGTCGAAGGCGGCGCCGTGGAATCTCGGACCGGCGAGCGCAGCGCGCATGGACGGCCGGGTCCTGCTCTTCACCCTCGCCGCTTCCGTCCTGACCTCCATGATCTTCGGCCTCGTTCCCGCCCTCACCCTCTCGAGCAGGAATCTGACGGCCGCCCTTCAAACGAGCAAACGCACGACGTCCGGAGTCGGGCGAGGCCCGGCGCGCGCGGTTCTGGCGGTCGCCCAGATCGCGATCGCCCTCGCGATCTTGATCGGCGCGGGGTTGATGGTGCGAAGCGCCGCCCGCCTCTCCGGAGTGGACCCCGGATTCGCGGCGCGAAACGTCCTGGCGCTCCGGCTCGCCCTTCCGGGATCCCGGTACGCCGGCGATGACGCGACGCGGCGGTTCGTCCGCGAGGCGGCGGATCGCGTCGCCGCGGTCCCGGGAGTATCGGCCGTCGCCGCCGTCAACGCTCCTCCGCTCGATAACAACAGCACGAATGGCAATTTCGATATCGAGGGGCGGCCCGACTGGCCGCCCGGCCAGGACCCGATCGCGGACTACCGGGTCGTCTCGCCCGGGTACTGGAAGACGCTCGAGATACCGCTGCGCGCGGGTCGGGCGTTGAACGACGCGGACCGGGAGAACGCGACGCCCGTCGCGCTGATCAACGAGACCATGGCGCGGCGCTTCTGGCCCGGTGAGAGTCCGCTCGGGCGCCGCATCCGCGTCGAGTGGGACTCCGACCGGGAGTGGCGCGCCATCGTCGGCGTGGTCGCGGATGTGCGGGCGAACCGGCTCGACAAGGTCCCGATCCCCGAGATCTATTTTCCCTTCGCGCAGCATCCGCGTCCGATCCTGTCGCTGCTGATACGCACGACGCTGCCTCCCGAGACGGCTCTCCGCCCCGTCCAGAAGGCGATCTGGTCTCTGGACGCGGACCTTCCCGTTCCTTCCCTG
Organism: Acidobacteriota bacterium; assembly: GCA_020199905.1. Taxonomy (GTDB): domain Bacteria; phylum Acidobacteriota; class Thermoanaerobaculia; order UBA5066; family Gp7-AA6; genus JALYUA01. The sequence goes on along the minus strand of JAIVJS010000017.1, from coordinate 54,195 downwards.
ACCCGGATGTCCGACATCGTCTCGCGCACGTTCGTCCGCCGCCGTTTCTCGACGCTTCTGCTCACGGTATTCGGCGCGACGGCCCTCCTGCTCGCCTCGCTCGGCGTCTACGGCGTCCTCTCGCAGCTCGTCTCCGAACGGCGGCGGGAGTTCGGAATTCGCATGACGCTCGGCGCCCAGCGCTCGGACGTCTTCGCGCTGGTGGCCCGGCGTGGCTTCGCGCTGACGGCGACGGGAATCATCCTCGGCGTCGTCGGAGCCTTTCTCGTCACGCGGAGCCTCGGCGCTCTTCTCTTCGACATCAGCCCGACGGATCCGGCGACCTTCGCCGCGCTCGTGGCCCTGATGGCGGGCGTCTCCTTCTTCGCCACCGCGATTCCCGCCCGGCGCGCGACGCGGGTCGATCCCGTGATCGCGATGCGCACGGACTGACCGTCTGGATCGCGGCGGTTCTCTCCTGGCTCTCCTCGTGCTTGCGGCGTGCGTGCTGCCGGCGAGACGGGCGATCCAGGTCGACCCCGTCGAAGCGCTTCGCTCCGAGGAGGAGGCCGGCGGGTCGCTCGGTTAAGCTCCCGCCATGCGCCCCTCCAACTCCCGCGTTCTGATCGCGGACGACCAGCCGGACGTGCTGGAGGCCCTCCGGCTGCTCCTGAAAGGCGAGGGCGTGGACAGCGAAACGGTCTCGTCTCCGTCCGCGCTGATCGCCGCGCTCGACGCCGGGGAATTCGACGCGGTCCTGATGGATCTGAACTATGCGCGGGACACGACGTCCGGCCAGGAGGGCTTCGATCTTCTGGCGCGCATCCAGGAAATCGACGCCACGCTGCCGGTCGTCGTCATGACGGCGTGGGGGACCGTCGACATCGCGGTGCAGGCGATGCGGCGCGGGGCGCGCGATTTCGTCCAGAAGCCGTGGGAGAACACGCGTCTCATCGCGACCCTGAGGACGCAGATCGCTCTGGGGCGGGCGCTCCGTAAGGGGCAGCGGCTCGAGGCGGAGAACCGGATCCTGCGCCATGAGACGGCGGATCCCTCCGTGATCGCGGAGTCCGCCGCGATGCGTCCGGTGCTGGAGCTCGTCGCCCGCGTGGGGCCTTCGGACGCCAACGTCCTGATCACCGGGGAAAACGGGACGGGCAAGGGGGTGATCGCGCGCGCCCTTCACGCCGCCTCGCGCCGCTCGTCCCGCCCCCTGGTCTCCCTCAACGCCGGCGGCATTTCGGAGGGCGTCTTCGAAAGCGAGCTCTTCGGGCACGTCAAGGGCGCCTTCACGGACGCCCGCGCGGACCGCGTCGGCCGCTTCGAGCTCGCCGACGGCGGAACGCTTTTCTTGGATGAGATCGCGAACGTTCCGGCGAGCCAGCAGGCGAAGCTCCTCCGCGTCCTCGAGACGGGAGAGTTCGAGCGGCTCGGCTCCTCGCGCACGCGCAAGGTGGACGTGAGGATCCTGACGGCGACCAACGCGAACCTCCACGCGGAAGTGGCGGCCGGGAGATTCCGGCAGGACCTGCTCTTCCGCCTGAACACCATCGAGATCCGCGTCCCCTCTCTTCGGGAGCGGCACGAGGACATCCCGGCGCTCGCGCAATACTTCCTGCGGTCGCACGCTCGGCGTTACCGGAAAGGGTCTCTGGCTTTCGACGCGCCCGCGCTTCGCGCGCTTCTCGAGCACCCCTGGCCGGGAAACGTCCGCGAGCTGGATCACGCGATCGAGCGGGGCGCCCTTCTCGCGAGGAGCGAGACGGTTCAGGCCTTCGACCTCGGGCTCCGCCGGGAAGAGAGCTCCGCGCTTCCGCTCGACCAGATGAGCCTCGAGGACGTCGAGGGCGTGTTGATCCAGAAGGCCATGTCGCGCTACGCGGGCAACGTCAGCCACGCCGCCCGCGCGCTCGGCCTTTCCCGCAGCGCGCTGTACCGCCGGCTCGAGAAGCACGGCCACTGAGACCGCCGTGGGACCTCACCGGCTGTCCCACGAGCGGCGCGTCTTCCTCCTGGCCCTCCTGGCGGCCCTGCCCGGCTCCGTCACCGGCCTGATCCTCCTCTGGACCGGCAGCTTTCCGCCCCGTGTTCAGTGGACGCTCACGGTCGTGATCGCCGCCGGGTGGCTTCTCTTCTCGACCGCCCTCCGCGAGCGCGTCATCGTCCCTCTGCAGACGGTCTCGAACCTCCTCGGGGCGATGCGGGAGGGGGACTTCTCGATCCGCGCCCGCGGCGCGCGGCCCGACGACGCCCTGGGCGAGGTGCTGATCGAGGTCAACGCGCTGACGGAGACGCTCCGGCAGCAGCGCCTCGGCGCGCTCGAGGCGACGGCTCTCCTGCGGAAGGTCATGGCGGAGATTGACGTGGCGGTTTTTGCCTTCGACGCCTCCGGGCGGCTCAAGCTCACGAACCGCTTCGGAGAGCACCTGCTCGGGCAGCCCGAGCCGCGGCTTCTCGGGGCGCGCGCGGACGAGCTCGGGCTCGACGCGTTTCTGCGCGCGGACGCCCCGCGCGTCGCGGACGCATCCTTTCCGGGCGGGACCGGGCGCTGGGAGATCCGTCAGAGCGCATTCCGGCAGGGCGGGCTGCCGCACCACCTTCTCGTTCTCGCGGACGTGAGCGAGCCTCTGCGGGAACAGGAGCGGCAGGCGTGGCAGCGCCTGATCCGCGTGCTGGGTCACGAGCTCAACAACTCCCTCGCTCCGATCCAGTCGCTGGCGGGAAGCCTCGAGAGCCTCGTGTCGCGCGAGGACCGGCCCTCCGACTGGCGCGAAGACATGCGCCGCGGGCTCACGATCATCTCGGCGCGCGCCGAAGCGCTCTCGCGGTTCACCGGCGCGTACGCGAAGCTGGCGCGCCTCCCGCAGCCCCGGAAAACGCCCGTCGAGGTCGGGGCCCTCGTGGCGCGCGTCGCCGCGCTCGAGACCCGGCTCCCCGTTCAGGTCGCCACGGGCCCGCCCATCGTCGTGCGCGCGGACGCGGACCAGCTCGAGCAGCTGTTGATCAACCTGCTTCGAAACGCCGTCGACGCCGCCCTGGAGACTTCGGGCGCCGTCCAGGCGGGATGGTCGCGCGGCCCCGGGCGCGCGGAGATCTGGGTGGCCGACGGCGGACCCGGCCTTCCCAACAGCGCCAACCTGTTCGTGCCGTTCTTCACGACGAAAGCCTCCGGCTCCGGGATCGGCCTGGTCCTCTCGCGGCAGATCGCCGAGGCGCACGGCGGCACGCTGTCTCTGGAGAACCGGCGGGAGGCGACGGGCTGCATCGCGAAGCTGATACTGCCCGTGAGATGACGGGGAGGAAGCTGTCAGCTCCCGGCTCTCCGCTTTCGGGGTGGGTCGCGGACGATCGCGCGCACCTCAACATCGCCCCGCGCCGGAGAGGCAACCACGAGCCGGACGACCGATGTGTGTCCGACTTCGAACCAGTCGCTGACAGCTGACCGCTGAGAGCTGAGGGTCAATTCTCTGGCTCGTTTCTTGCTGATTTCTTCTCTTTTCTTTTGGGGGTGGACCATGGGATTTTTCGTGGAAAAGAAGACGGGCGGCAAGGCTGTCGCGTTGCTGTCGGGATTGGGGGTCGGCGCCGCGCTGATGTACGTGCTCGACCCGGAGCGGGGCCGCCGCCGCCGGGCTCTGGCGCGCGACAAAGCCGTCGCCTTCGCCAACAAGACCGGGGACGCCGTCTCGAGGCGCTCGCGGGATCTCGCCAACCGCGCGAAGGGGCTCGCCGCGGAAGCCCGGTCGGCATTCGACCGCGAGGAGGGCGAGGGCGCCGAACCCGACGACAGCCTTTCCGGAGGGACGAAGGGCTACGGCTCGAGCCCCGAGGCACGCAGCGCGACCGGCGAAGGCGAAGCCCGGCGCGAGCCGCGGCAGATGGCGGGCGACCGCGACCGGCCGCGCGTCGAGGAAGAGGAGGAGCTCTAAACGGGAGGTCGCGGACGGGCCCATCCCGGCCTGCGCCCTTGAAACAGGCGGAGGAAGCACCATGGAAGCCATCGTCGGGATCTTTCGGGACTGGCAGAGCGCGCAGAAGGCGGCGGAGACTCTTCGGGCCTCTGGCCTTCCCCCGGATCGGGTCAATCTCCTGACGCCCGGCGACCCGGAAGGAGCGGCCCTCGCGCGGGTTTCGACGTCGGACACCGAGCAGCCGGGGATGGGGAAAGCCGTCGGAGGCGTCGTCGGGGGCGTCGCCGGCGCCACGGCGGGCATGGGGCTCGGTGCGGCGGCCGCCAGTCTTCTGATACCGGGCATCGGGCCGGTCGCCGCCGTCGGTCTCGCCGCGGCCGCGCTCTTCGGCGTCGGGGGCGCAATCGGCGGAGCCGCCGCGGGCGGAGCGCTCGAGAACGCCATGTCGCACGGCCTGCCCAGGGACGAGCTCCACCTCTATGAGGACGCTCTTCGAAAGGGCCACTCGGTCGTGTTCGCGTTCGCGGACGACGACGCCCAGGCGAAGAGCGTCCGGGACAGGCTGGCGGTGGCGGGCGCCGAAACGCTGGACGCCGCCCGCGAGGACTGGTGGGTCGGGCTGCGCTCCGGCGAAGCCGCGGACTACGAGCGTTCCGGCGGCCATTTCACGGAGGACGAGCCCGTCTACCGCCGGGGATTCCAGGCGGCGCTGCACCCGGAGCATCGCGGGAAGAGCTTCGAGGCCGCCCGGGAAACTCTGGCGACACGGCACGCCGACGTCGCCGGGCATCCGGCGTTCCGCCGGGGGTACGAGCGCGGGTCGTCTCATCTTCACGCTCTCTCTCAGAGATTCGACGAAGCCGACACAGGCGAGATGGCGCAGCGCCGGGTCTAACCCTCCTCTCGGTCCCTGACGTATCCTTCTCCTCCGACATTCGTCGTCGGAGCGCGCGCCGCCACGGCCTGCGGCGGGGAGGAGAAGGACATGAAGAGACGCCGCCTCGCCGGCCGCACGATCCTCGCGTTCACCGCGCTTCTTGTCCCGATCTCGACTCTTCCTCTGGCCGCGGCCGAACCGACGCCGGCGCCCCGGCGCGTCGCGATTCGAGCCGGCCGGTTGCTCGACGTGCGAGCGGGCCGCTACGTGGAGCGACCGGTCGTGATCGTTTCGGGGGACCGGATCGAAAGCGTCGGCGCGAGCGTCCCCGAGGGCGTCGCGGTCGTCGACCTGGGAGACCGCACGCTGCTCCCGGGCCTGGTCGATGCGCACACCCACGTTCTGCTCCAGGGCGACGCCACCTCGGCCGAGTACAACGTCCAGATCCTCCAGGAGTATCCGGCGCATCGGGTCGTCCGGGCCGTGCGAGCGATGAAGATCTCGCTCGAGCACGGCTTCACGACGATCCGGGACCTGGAGACGGAAGGCGCCGGATACGACGACGTCGCCCTCCGGGACGCGGTGAACGAAGGTGTCGTGCCGGGACCGCGGATGAAGGTGGTCGGACCCGCGCTTTCGACGACGGGGAGCTACCCCATCACCCGCTTCCGCCCGGACTGGAAGTTCCCGGTGGGCGTTCAGATCTGCGACGGGGCCGACGGGTGCCGCCGGGCGGTACGGGAGCAGCTCTCCTACGGAACGGACTGGGTCAAGATCTACGCGAACACCGGCGGCCTCGCCCTGACGGCGGACGGCTGGGTCGACTCCCCTCCCAACTGGACGAAGGAGGAGATCGAGGCGGTCGTCTCCGAGGCCCACGCCCACCGCGTGAAGGTTGCCGCTCACGCGCGTTCCGATACGGGAGTTCGCATCGCCGTCGCCGCGGGCGTCGATTCGATCGAGCATGGCGACTCGATCCGGCCGGAGGTCGCCGCCGAGATGGCGCGAAAAGGCATCGCGCTCTCGCCGACGCTCACGGTCGCCGAGTACGTGGCCGGCCCGCGGGCCGCCGAAGGGTGCGCGGTCTGCGCCGAGCTTCCGAAGATCCACCGCCGGTCCGTCGAGAACTGCCGGAAGGCCGGCGTCAAGATCGTGTTCGGAACCGACGCGGGCGGATTTCCGTGGACCGACATCCAGCAGGCGCGCGAGTTCGAGCTCGAGGTCGCGATCGGCATGAGCCCGATCGAGGCGATCCGCAGCGCGACGACCGTGGCCGCGGATCTCCTCGGCATGTCGGGAAAGATCGGAGTCCTGGAGAAGGGCGCCTTCGCCGACCTGATCGCGGTCTCCGGCGACCCGCTGAAGGACGTCTCGGTCCTCTCGCGCGTCGAGTTCGTCATGAAGGGCGGCGAGGTCGCGCGCGCGCTGCCCTCGCGGTAGCCGCCCCGGATGCTCCGCATCGGCCTGACGGGCGGGCTCGCCTCCGGAAAATCCACCGTCGCCCGCCTCCTGGCGGATCGTGGCGCCGTCGTGTTCGACGCGGACGGGATCGTCCGAGCCCTCTACGAGCGTGACGCCGAAGGGGCCCGGGCCGCTCGCGAGTTGTTCGGGGAGTCCATCCTGAACGCCGAAGGGGGAGTCGACCGGTCGAGGATCGCCGAGCGCGTCTTCTCGGATCCTGCGGCGCGCCACGCGCTCGAGGAGCGGATCCACCCGCTCGTCGGGCGCGAGATCGCCCGGAAATTCGAAGAAGCGAGCGCGGCGGGAGCGGCGGTCGCCGTCTCGGAGGCCTCGCAGCTGCTGGAAGCGCGGACGGAATCCCGCTACGACCGCGTCCTTCTCGTCATCGCTCCGGAAGCCGAGCGCGTCTCCCGGTGGGAGAAAAAGGGCGGCGACGCGGAGGACGCCCGCCGTCGTATCGCCTCCCAGATCGCGCCGCCGGTCGCGGTCGATCGCGCTTCGGACGTGATCGTCAACGACGGGACGCTCGAGGACCTCGAGTCGAAGGTCGATGCTGTGTACAGGGAGTGGGTGAGGAAGTAGCCGACCGCTCTCAGCTGCCGGTCTCAGCGAAGAGACCGGAGCGCCTCTTGCATCGTCGCTGCAAAAAAAACTGCTGTGACCGGGAACGGAGAAGACTCCGGTCGCGTGACCGGCTGAGAGCTGACAGCTGAACGCTGATAGCTTTTCCTCCTCAGCACCATCCCCGGCCTCTCGCAGGTCGCCACCCCTTCCTCGCGGACGATCCTCCCGTTCACGACGACGAGGTCGAAGCCCCGGGATAAGTGGTGGGGATCCTCGAAGCGGGAGAGGTCCGCGACGGTGTCGGGATCGAACAGGACGAGGTCCGCCCGGAATCCTTCCTTGAGGAGCCCCCGGTCCGCGAAGCGAAATCGGGCGGCGGGCAGGGACGTCATCTTGCGGACCGCCTCCTCGAGCGTGACGAGCCCGCGCTCCCGCACGAAGCGAGAGAGGACGCGCGCGCACGTGCCATAGCTTCGGGGGTGGGGAGCGCCGGTGCCCGGCGTCGCGACGCCTCCGTCCCGCGCCACCATCGTCAGCGGATGCGCGAAGATCCTCTCGACGTCCGACTCCTCCATCGTGTGGTACACCATCTGCGTTCCGCAGACGCTGCCCCGGCCCGAGGCCGCGCCCTCCCGGCAGAGATCGAGAACCGTTTCGATCTCGCTCTCCAGGGCGTCCGTCCGTCCCATCTCCCGGTTCAGGGAGCGGAGGTTTTTTCCTTCGATCGAGGGCCGCCACGGCGCGGAAGCGACGACCCCGTAGTCGAGGTGATCGCGGCCGAGCTCGTCTCCAAGCCGGCGGCGCATGTCGCCCGCGATGGCCGCGCGATCGGCCGGGTCCGCGAGCCTTCGCACCAGGGCGTGCCGGACGGAACCCTCCGCCTGGAGGATCCGCTCCGGAAGGAGAACGTCGAGCCCGCTCGAGGAGGCCGCGTAGGGATACTCGTCGACCGTGACGTCCTGGCCCTCCCGGCGCGCCGCCTCTATGAGCGCGAGCATTCTCGCGCTCGATCCCCAGAGCTTCCTCGCCGTTACCTTGTAGTGAGAGATCTGCAGGGGAATGCCCGCCGCGCGGGCGGTTTCGAGCGCCTCATCGATGGCCGGGAAGAGCCCGTCGTTCTCGGACCTCATGTGCGTCGCATAGATCCCGCCGTGGCCGCCGGCGACTCTCGCGAGCGCGATCACTTCCTCCATCCGCGCGAACGTCCCGGGCGAATAGATCAGGCCGCTCGACAGGCCGGCCGCTCCCGCGCCCATCGCGCGCTCGACGAGCCATTCCATCCGCGCCTGCTCCGCGGCCGTCGGCGGGCGATCCGCGTATCCCATCACGTCGCTGCGCACCGAGTTGTGGCCGATCAGGCTCGCGACGTTGACAGCGATTCCGTCCCGCTCGAGAGCCGTGAACCAGGCGTCGAGGTCGAGCTCAGAGGCGCCGCAGTTTCCCGTGACGACCGTCGTCACTCCGTCGGCGACGAGATTGGCCGCGTCCGGGCGCGCGGGGAGGTTGCCCTCGACGTGCATGTGGACGTCGATGAAGCCGGGAGACAGCACGCGGTCGCCAGCGTCGATCGTGCGCGCCGCCGGGGCGTCCGTCAGCATTCCCACCGCCGCGATCCGCCCGTCCTTCACACCGACGTCGGCCCGGAACCACGCGCTTCCGCTGCCGTCCACCACCCGCGCGCGCCGGATGACGAGATCGAAAGGCTCCGGCGAAGACGAAGCGGCCAGGACGGCGAGCAGCACGAAGCCCGCGAGCGCTACCGCGGCCAGACGCCACGGAACCCCGCTCGCGGGTCGAAGGCCAGGAATCTCGGAAGGGGACATGCGGCGTCGAGTGTACGGGAGAGGCCGAGTCGAACTCCCGGATCGGCTCGACTCGTTTTTCGTTTCCGATTTCCCGTTTTCCTTCTCCTCGATTCCCGATCTCGTTGACCGCGGAATACCGCGGCCGTCTCGCTCCCTTTGGTCGCTCGGCTTCCGTTTCCCGGCCCCGTACTCTGCTACCCTGCCCGCCGCATGCGGCTCATCGTGCCCACCTCTCCGCTCTGGCTCGAAACCGTGCTCGGCGACTTCGACGCCTTCCTGGTGGACCACGCGGCGTGCGAGCGCAAGGCGTCCGGGACCGCGATGGCGTTCCTGTCGCATTACCCCGACCGCCCGGATCTCGTCGCCGCATGCGCCGAGCTCGCGGTCGAGGAGCTCGGACACTTCCGCCAGGTCGTGGGCTGGGTCCTGCGCCGAGGGCTGACGCTTCCCGCCGACCGGCGCGACGCGTACGTCCGGCGGCTGACCCGCGAATGCCGCCCCGGGGCGGCCGCCTATTTTCTGGATCGCCTGCTCATCGCGTCGATCGTGGAAGCGCGCGGATGCGAGCGCCTGGCGCTCGTCGCGTCCGCGCATCCGGACGCGGAGCTGCGCGACTTTTACCGGGACCTGGCCCGCTCGGAGGCGCGCCACCAGGACCTCTATGCCGAGCTGGCCGGACGCTATTTCCCGCTCGGCGACGTCCAGTCGCGCCTGGCGGAGCTCCTGGCGGTCGAGGGGCGCCTCGTCGCGTCGCTTCCCGCCGTTCCCGCCCTCTTTTCCGCGGGCGTCGAAGTCGTCGAAGAGACGGTCCCGTCGTGAAGACGAAAATCCAGAGGGACAGGGCGTCGACGCAGTACCTCTCGCGCCACGCGGAGCCGGAGGCGGCGATCGCGGCGCGGCTGCCGGGCCGGTTCGGGCACGCGCTCGTCATCCCCGCCTACGGAGAGCGCGAGAGCTTGTTTCCGCTTCTGGGATCCGTGCCGGCCGGGCCGAAGGGCGACGTGCTCATCGTGGTGGTCGTCAATAGCCGGGCCGATTCGCCTCAGCGGATTCACGAGGCCAACGCCGCCGTTCGCGAGAGGCTGTCGCGCGAGCTTCCGGAGGGGGAAGACCTCTCGGCGTCCCCTCCCATCCGGGCGCACCGCCTGCCGGCCGGGACGCTCCTCGTCATCGACCGGGCGGTCCCGGGGCACTACCTCCCGGAAAGCCAGGGCGTCGGTCTCGCGCGCAAGATCGGCAGCGACGTCGTCCTCGCCCTTCAGGCCGCCGGAACCGTCACGTCGCCCTGGATCCACAACACGGACGCCGACGTCCTGCTCCCGCCCGACTACTTCGATCAGACGGATGCGCTCGATCCGGCCGGCGCCGGCTGCGCGATCTATTTCTACGACCACCGCTTCGAAGAGGATCCGGCGCTCGCGGAGGCGGCGCGCCTCTACGAGATCTCGCTGCGGTATTACGTCCTCGGCCTCGCCTGGGCGGAGTCTCCCTACGCGTACCAGAGCATGGGAAGCTGCCTCGCGATCCCGGCCGCGGCCTACACGGCGGTGCGCGGTTTCCCCAGAAAGAACGCGGCCGAGGATTTCTACGTCCTCGACAAGCTCGCGAAGGCGGGGACCATCCTGCGCCTTTCCGGCACCGCGCTCCTCCTCGAGGGCCGCCCTTCGGACCGCGTTCCCTTCGGCACCGGCAGGGCCCTCCGCGACCTCGTCGCGAAGAAACGGGCTCTCGACGGATTCAAGCTGTATCACCCGCTGGTCTTCGGACATCTCGCCGCCTGGCTTCGCGTCCTCTCCGCCGTGGCCGCCTCCGGGGGAGATCTCGCCGCGGGATTCCGCGAGCTGCCGGAATCGAACCTCTTCTTCCGGGCGGATCTCCTGGAAAAAACGCTCGGGGAGATGGGCGCCTTCGAAGCGGTTCGATTGGCGGCCGCCGAGGCTCGCGAACCGGCCGCGCTCCAGCGTCGCCTTCACACGTGGTTCGACGCCTTCCGCACCTTGAAGCTCGTGCACGCGCTCCGGGACGAAGGCTTCCCCTCTCTCCCGTGGCGCCAGGCGCTCGCCGAGGCGCCGTTCACCGACCTCGTGAGCGCGCCGGAGGACGAGGAGACGGAGACGCTGCGAATCCGCCTCGCGGCGAGGGAGAGGACGTTGCCTTTGAAGGCCGGAGTGAGCGTTATGCGTTGAGCGATCAGCGTTTCAGATCTCTCAGGTAACGCTCCTGCCGCCGTCCAGTTTCCGGACGCTCAACGCTGAACCCTCAACCACTCTCCTCTTGCGACAGTTTTGAATTACGCCTGACTAACGCCTTGTGAACGCTGAACGCTGAACGCTCCTCAGAACGGATACCCGATCGTCAACAGAAACCGCCCCTTCTCCCGGACCGACCCGGCGCCCGAAATGAGGCTGTTCCCCTCCGGATCGCGGACGTCGAAAGTGATCGTCCGGGGGTGCAGGGGCAGACCCACCTCGGCCCGGAGAGGACCGATCGGCGTCATGTAGTGCAGGCCGAAGCCCACTGTCTGCCGCAGCCCCGAGTCGCCCTCCAGTCGCAGGTTCAGGTCCGAGAAGCTCTCCCACACCTGGCCGAGGTCGTAGAAGAGACTTCCTCCGAGCGCTCCCAGGATGGGAAAGCGGTATTCGGCGTTGAAGGCGAAAAACCCGTTGCCGCCGCGAATGTGCGGCCCGGCGGAGCAGTCGAAGGCGGCCAGCGTCGGGAACGCGCCCGCGCAGGATCCGGTGCCCGAGCCCGTGTGCGGAGTGGCCCGCGTGTCGTAGTCGACCGTCTGCCCCGGGATGCCGAGCAGGTCGCGCGGAAAGCCGCGAGCGGTCGACTCCCCACCCCCGAAGAACCTCTCCGCGATCGGCACCTGGATGTTCGACGGGCCGTAGGGAAAGATCCCGCCGAGACGCGTCGAGAGCGCGACGACCGATGTACGGACCGGCCGGAACCAGGCGACCTGCGTCGAGAATTTCGTGTACCGCGCGTCCGCCAGGAGGGGAAACGCGTATTTCACGGCGCCGCTGACGTAGTAGCCGGTGTGGGGATCGATGACGTCGTCGCGCCGATCGTAGAAGGCCGTCGGCCCGATCGTGGTTTCCTCTATCGGCTGGTCGAATCGCGGAAAGTCGCTGGCCTCGATCTGCGAGAGATTCTCCGGATTGACGGGCCGGATCCGCTGGTACTCGCCTCGCAGCGCGACCCTCAGGTTCTTCCCGAAGTAATGCGACAGCTCGTTGGCGAACCCGAGGCGGTCGATGTCGAGGTTCTGGATCGGCTCGCGGGTCGCGAAGAAGAACGATGTGAACGTCAGGTCGCGATCGAAGAAATACGGGTTTCTAAACGAGAGCTGGGCCCGGTAGCGCCCGGAGATGGACACCTGCCCCTCGATTCCCGCGGAGAGCATCCGCCCGAAGAGGTTGTTGTACGAGACGCCGAGCACGAGGAAGGGATCGTTCTGGTTGGACGGTGCGTCGGGGGCGTACTGGTATCCGACGCCGTAGAGCAGCGACAGCGGCTTCCCCTCCTTAACCGAGATCTCCACGTTCCGCGCCGCGGTCTGCGGGTCGGCGGGCTCCGGCTTCATCTCGACGCGCCGGAAGACCCCCGCCCGGCTCAGGTTCCGCTGGGTGTTTAAGAGCTCCGTCTCGGAGAAGGGCTTCCCCTCTTCCCACGTGACCAGCCGCCGGACCCGGTCCGTGTCCGTGCGGCTGTTTCCGCGGAGGATGGTTTTTCCGAAAAAGGAGCGCGACCCTTCGTCGACCCGGTACAGGACGTCCGCCGCCGTACCGTCCGCGGCCAGGCTCGTTTCGGCGTGGACGGCGGCCTCTCCCCAGCCCCGGTCCCGGTACTCCCCCTGAAGATTCGTCACGTCCTGACGGACGAGGTTGGGGTTGTAGGGCTCGCCGGCGTGCACGAGGAGCTTTTTCTCCAGGGGCACGCGGTCCATGTGCTCGACTCCCTCGATCGTCCGGCTGCGGATTCTGGCGCGAGGCCCCTCTTCGATGGCGACCGTCAAAATCAGCCGATCGGGCTTCGAGCCTTCCGTCACCTGCGGTGGCGCGATCTTCGCCGCGACCCACCCCCTCGTCTGGTAGTACCCGCGGATCGCGGAGACGTCGTCGCGAAGGTCTTCCTCGACCAGGTGTCCCGGTCGCAGGAACGGAAGTCCCTTCTTCCTCGTCACCATCAGCCCGAGGAGGGTCTTCTCGGGAATCGAGACGTTTCCGCGGATCGCGATCTTCTCGACCTCCTGGTGGGGACCGGGATTGACGGTGACGCGCACCGTGTACGTGTCGGGCGAGTTTGTGAACGTGTACTCCACCCGGGCGCGGTAGAAGCCCTTCCCCTGGAGCTCGCGCCGCTTGTTCTCGACGTACTGAAGGACCAGGTCCTCGTCGAAGATCTGCCCCTCGAGAAGCGTGTGGACCTCGGACTGGAGTTTCTTCGTCTTCATCCCGACCGCCTCGAACACGACGCGGGGGCCGACGGCGATCCGGTACACCGGCATGATGCGCCCGTCGTCGGTCGGCTGCGCCGCGATGAGCTCAACCGAGCCCTTCAGGCGGGAGTTCTTGTGGAGAAATTCCGTCAAGCGGGTCCCATCGGCGCGCGCCTTCGACTCCCGATACCGGTCGCCGGGATCCAGGTGGAGCTTCGTCCGCAGCTCCTCGGCCGTAAACGGCTTCGTGTCTCCGTCGAAGAACGCGGGCGCAACGCGCGCCGGCTTGCCGGGCTCGATCCGGTAGACGACGCGGGCTCGAAATCGGTCCCGGTCGAGGGTCACCTCCGGAGTGACTTCCGCGTGAAGGTATCCCTCCGCTTCCAGCCGGCGTCGAACGCTCGCCGCTCCCTCCTCGACCTCGGGGGCCTGAAAGACCGAGCCCTCGGAGAACGCCAGAGCGCGGAGGAGCTCGTCGCGGGCCAGGGTTCCGTGCACGAAGCGCAGCGGCCGCACGCGGTAGGACCGCGCGAGGTGGATGACGACCGCGACTCCGCCGGGCGCCGCCTGCGTTTCGACCTGCACGTCGGCGAACTGGCCGGTGGCGAAGAGATTCCGGATCGAGTTCCCGGTCGCTTTCTCCGTGAGTGGCGGCCCGATCCGGATGTCCACGAGACGCGCGATCTCCGCCGGGTCCACGGGCCCGTCGGACGTGTACGCGAGGGAAACGACCGCGGCCGCCGGCTCCGGCGTGGCGGGCTGCGCCGCGGTCCACGACGCGGCGGCGAGAAGAGCGGCCGCCAGGACGAGAAGCCGTCCCGAGGGAGAAGGCCTCCTGCCGGGGGCGCAAAGGACGGGGAGGATCAGGTCAGTACCTCGTCCGGCGCCGCACGTCGATCAGGTAGACGCCGTTCTCGTCGTGCTGCGCGCGCAGGACGACGCTGTTGGTAATCTGCCACTCGAGGCCGTAAACGGGCGGCTTGCTCGTGTCGAACGACTGGGAATACGTCGCGAGGACGTTCGGCGCGATCTGCTTTCCGATCGTCGACCGGATGTCGGAGAGCTGCCCTCCCGAGAAGACCGGGTCGATCTCGAAGCGGTCCAGTTTGAAGAGCCGCTGAGTCGGCCGCGTGATGGTGCTCGCGGCCGCGCCCGCCGCGATGGACGCGCCGGCGGAGACGATCGACTGGCTCGTCGTGTCGGTCGACGCGGTCGCGCGGGAGGTCGGCGCCGATCCTGTCAGCAGAAGACCGAAGATCTGCTCGTCGGGCAGCGGCGGGTCGGAGGAGAAGCTCGTCTGGATCCGCGGCCAGGTCCCGACCAGGTTGACCACCAGGTCGTAGCCCCTCACTTCCGCGCGTGCGTGGATGTCGAGGATCGGAGTGAAGCCCCGCGCGCTCGCGAAGGTGATGGTGCCCGACTCGATGTTGTACCGCACGTCCCGGAACGTGACGCGCCCGCCTTCGTCGAGCACGATCTGCCCCGTCACCGTCGGGTCCGCGACCGTTCCTCTCGCGAGCAGGTCGACCGTCGCGGTCAGTCGGGCGAGGTTGTTCCGGACCTCGAGGGCGGCCGACGACACGATCCGAACGTCGAGCGACGTCTGCTCTTTCCACGCGTCCTGGGCGACGATTGCGTCGGCGGGCCGGCTCCGCGCGAGCAGATCGGACAACGTGACTTCGAAATCGCGCGAATACGTGCCCCTCAGAAGGGTGACTTCGCCGCGGAGGTCGTTGCGCCGGCCGTTGCCGGTCGCCACGAGATCCCCTCGAGGTCGGCCCGGGATCCCTGCAGCGTGACGGTGGCATCGACGTCGTCGACGATTTGCGAAAGGCTCGTCAGCCGGTATTTTCCGTTCTCCACCCGCAGCGAGCCGGAGAGGCTGGGGGCCGACAGCGTTCCGCCGGCGCGGACGTCCAGCACCAGGCGGCCCGACAGTCCGAGGTTCGGGAACTCGAGCGCGAGGAGAGACGCATCGACGCTTCCCGAAAGGGTGAGATTCATGCCGCCCGGGCTCCCGGCGAGGTCCATCCAGCCGCCCGCCCGCAGCTCCGTTCCTTCGCCGGACGCCTGAAAGTCCTGGAAGGAGAGCCGCCCGTTGGCGAGCGACATCCGAACCACGCCCGACGTCGAGAGGACGCCGGGGCGCTCCGGAAGATCGAGGCGGGCCCGCGTCATTCGGAACTCTCCCGTCGGCAGATCTCCCGATTTGACGGGCAGCGTCAGCGATCCCTCGACCGCCACCGACCCCCCGCGTCCCGCCGGAAGGGCGAACGGCGTCATCAGCAGAAACGAGGCGAGGTCCGGAGCGTCGACCGAGACGTCGACGCGCGCGGGCTGTCCGAACACGTCTCCGTGGGCCTTCAGGCTCCAGTGCGACGGGACCTCGGCGACCGCGTCGAGAACCCCCGCCGCGACGGTCGCTTCCAGGCGCGGCTCGCGGCCCTCGGGCAGAGCGTGCCCGAAGAACGTGCCGTCGGCCAGGGACGCCGTCACCTTCAGGTCCGGACGATCCAGCGACCCTCCTCCGGAGAGCTGGAACGACAGCCGGCCCGAGACGTCCTTCGCGCTCGACGCGAGGGCGTTGATCGCGTCCACGGGAATGTTGTCTCCGGCGAGGCGGGCTTCGAACGTGCGGTCTCGCAGAGAGAGCGCCCCGCGCCCGCCGAGCATTCCCTGCCCGAGCGAAGCGCGAAGGTCTTCGAGCCCGAGGCGGCCCGGCGTGAAGAGCACGCTGCCCGTCATCTGCGCGAATTTCTGTCCCCAGATCGTCGCGTCCGCCAGAGTGATGGCCCCTCCGCCGGTCAGAGCGTCGGGCGTGCCCGACACCGGAAACGAGCCCGTCACGCGGCCGTCGACCGGGAACTTCAGGTCGAGATACTCGAGGAGCCTCGAGAGCGGGTAGCGGTTCGCGGCGAGCGAAAGATCGAACCGCGGACGGCCCGGGATCACCCGGTAGCGCGCCATTCCTTCGAGCGACAGAGTCGCGTCTCCGTCGTAGACGCGCAGCGGGCGAAAGAAAAACGCGCCGTCCCGCATGTCGACGCTCCCGCGGACGCTGCCGAAGAGGACTCCCGCGTAGCGGGCCTCTTCGGCGGTGACCTGCGCGACTGCCTCCGGCTCGGTCCAGCGGCCGCCCAGGTGTCCGGAGACTTCGCCGGATCCTCCGAGCCCCAGAGCCTCCGGCCTGCTCCCTCCGGCCGCGAGAAAGTTCTGGAAGATCCGGTCCACTTCCGAAAAATCCTTCGAGCGCATCTTGAAGTCGAAATCAGGCTGCCACTTTCCGATGACCAGCCCGCCTGTGAGATCGATCGTGGTTTGCGGAAAGCGGAAGGATGCCCCTTCGAAACCGATCCGACCGCGGACCACCGAAAACGGCCCGCCTCCTCCGGTCGGAATGCCGAAGCGCCCGTGGACGAGGGAGGCGGCGGGACCCGGCTCCAACCGCAGCGTGCCGCCTCCGTCGGCCCGCAGGATGCCCGCCGCGCCCCAGCGCAGCGCGACCGAAACGGCCCCGGAGCCGGACAGGCCCGTGCCCGGCAGGCCGATGTCTCCGAAGAATCGCTCGATGGAAAAACCGCCGGCTTCGAGAGCCAGCGTCATCGGCTGGGGGTCCCCTCCGAGATTGCCGATGTGGAATGTTCCCGACGCCGTCCCGCCCGAATAGCCGGCGCGCACGATCTCGGCCACCAGAGTGTCCGGCGTCGCGGTGACAGTCGCGGCGAGATCGTCCAGCGTGAAGGGATCGGCGCGCACGCGGGCGGACTTCAACGTCCCGGCCAGCCGAAAGCCGCCCGCCGGCGGGATCTGGAGGCGCACGCGGAAGGCCGCGCGGCCCGCGAAGCCGAGGTTCTGGTGAAAGACCCGCTGGACTTCCTCGATCGAGATGTCCCCATTCGCCGCGAACACCGCGTTCGGGTTATTCAGGTTCTCGAGCGCGCCGCTGGCCCTGAGCGTCCCGAAGGGTCCCTCCAGCCGGATGTCGTCGAAGGTCAGGCCTCGTTCGGGATCGAGTACGAACCGGGTGCGGAGCGAGGCGACGATCGGCTCCGAGTCGGTGACGCGGACCGTGGCGCGCTGCGCGACCATCCCGCCGCGGTAACCGCCGCCGGGCAACGCGTTCAGCTCGGCCGCGAAGTCTTCGAGCCGGCCGGAGAACGCCATCTTCCGGCCGTCGAACTCGAAGACCCCTTCCTGCACGAGGATGGAGGCGACCTTCAACGTGACGCCGCCTTCGCCGGCCTTCGCCGACCGCGTCAGTCCGGGCGGAAGGTTCCAGGTTCCGTCGGAGAACTGCACGAGCGCGATGTGAGGGCGCAGCGCGCGAATCCTCCCGAGGCGCAGCTCCTGGCCGACAAAAGACACGCCGCCGCCGATCGAGACCTCCTCGGCGGAGAAAAGGGGGCCGGAGAGCCTCGGATCGTTTCCCACGCGGACGTCGGCCAGGCGCACGGCGGGCGGGAACACCCGCAGCTCGACCGTGCGGAACGTGACCGGCCGGCCGAGGGCGTCCGCCAGCCGCGACTGCGAGACGCCGTGGATCAGGCTCTGGAACCTGTCCGACTTCCACACGGCGTACGAGCCCAGGATCAGGAACAGGAGCACGATCACCAGGAGGCGGCTCGCCGAGAGGCGATGCGCCGTTACGCCTTCCGTCTGGCGGAACGGGTTCATGGCCGCCGACCGGTCGCCGGCGCGGGGAGGGAGGACGTGGTCACGCCTTCACACGCCCCAGTTCAACTTCTCCACCAGCTTCTGAAAGTGATCCGACTCGGGCGGCCGGAGGAGCGTCACGGCGGACCGGCTCTGCCGCACTTCGATCATCGCGCCGACGGGAACCCGGAAGCTCTCCTGCCCGTCCAGGGTGAGGTTCACTCCGTCGTTGCGCCCGCGCTCGATGACGGTGAGCCCGATGGGGGTCGAGTCGGGCACCACGAGAGGCCGCTGCGAAAGAGTGTGCGGACAGATGGGAGTAACGACGACGGCAAAGAGAGAGGGATCGAGGATCGGCCCGCCCGCCGAAAGGTTGTAGGCGGTCGACCCCGTTGGCGTCGCGACGATGACGCCGTCGCCCCGGAACTCGGCGATGGTGCGGCCGCCGATCGAGACCGAGAACGCCGAGATCCTCCCGATCGCCTCCTTGTTCAGGACGGCGTCGTTCAACGCGCGGTACTTGCCGCCGTGCGGGCCCTCCGGGACCGTGACTTCGAGCCGCCGCCGGGGATCCTCGCGAAAACCTCCGGCGAGCACCTCGTCAAGCCGGCGGAGCGCCTCCTCGCGGGTCAGACCGGCGAGAAAGCCGACGAGACCGACGTTGATGCCGAGGATCCGGGTCGAGGCGGGCGCGTCGCGCGCGACGGAGAGAAGAGTGCCGTCGCCGCCGGCGATCAGAACCAGGTCCGACTGGCCCGCGATCCGGGCGCGGGGCACGCCTCCGGAGACCCCGAGAGCGCCCGCGGTCTCGTCGTCGAACAGCGTCTCGACCTTGCGGCGGGTCAAAGCCCGATCGAGCGAGCGCACCAAACGGACGGCCTCCGAGGAAGCCACCTTCGCTACCAGGCCCACGCGCCGGAAGCGGGGGCCGCGAGCGCGTTCCAATCTCGCCATCGCCCCCATCTTACTGATGTCCGGGCCGTTGCCTGCTCTCTCGCGCACTCTCTCTCGGGCGCCCGACGCCGCGGTGTCAGAAACGGATCGGTCCGCGCCCCGTCTTCCGCGTGCCGCGTCCGCCTCCCGTCCTCTATCCTGCCCCCGTGCCGAAGACCCGTCTCGATGCCCTCCTCGTCACGCGAGGCCTCGCGCCCTCGCGGGAGAAGGCGCAGGCGATGATCCTCGCGGGCCTGGTCGAGGTCGACGGCCGCCGCGTCGACAAGGCGGGCAGCCAGACCGGAGAAGACGCGACGATTTCCGTCGCCGGTCCGGCCCACCCCTTCGTGTCGCGTGGAGGCGTCAAGCTCGCCGCGGCGCTCGACGCGTTCGGGCTCGACCCCGCCGGGCTCGTCTGCCTGGACGTCGGCGCCTCGACGGGCGGCTTCACCGACTGTCTCCTGCAGCGCGGGGCGGCGCGCGTCTACGCCATCGATGTCGGCTACGGGCAGCTGGACGCGCGGCTCCGCGCGGATCCGCGCGTCGTGCTCCGGGAGAAGGTCAACGCGCGCGCTCTCTCCGAGGCCGACGTCCCCGAGGCGGCCGCGTTCGCGGCGCTCGACCTCTCCTTCATCTCCGCGCGTCTCGTCCTGCCCGCCGTGGCCGCGCGCCTCTCCCCCGAAGCGGCGATCGTCGTCCTCGTCAAGCCGCAGTTCGAGGCCGGACGCGCCGAGGTGGGCAAGGGCGGCATCGTGCGCTCCCATCGAGTCCGTGCGCGCGTCGTGCAGGAGATCGAACGATTCGCCACCGGGATGGGCCTCGTCTCGCTCGGAAGCATCCCCGCTCCCATCAAGGGAGCCCGCGGCAACCAGGAGTTCCTGCTCGCGGTGCGCGTGCCGTGAGGGCATCCGGAGCCGGGAAACGGGAAACGGGAAACGAAAAGTAGCCAGGGCTGACAGCCGAGAGCTGAGAGCTGACAGCTCGAGCATCCTTCCTTACGGGACGATCATCACCTTGATCGACCCCTCCGGATCGCGGGCGCGAGCGAAGGCCTCGGCCGCGTCTTTGATCGGGAAGCGGTGCGTCACGAGGTCCTCGACGGCGACCGCGCCCGAGGCGAGCAGGTCGAGAGCGGCGCGCGTGTCGCGGGGGCCGCAGGAGTAGGACGGGACCAGCCGGACCTCCCGGAAATACAGGTCGTGGGGCGACAGCGTCAGCACGTCCCCGGGAGCGGCCATGGTGAAGAGGAGAAGCGTTCCTCCCGCGGCGACGCACTCGGCGGCCTCGCGGATCACCTCCGGCTTCCCCGGGCACACGAACACGAAATCGAAGCCGAGGCCCTCAGACGCCCGACGCGCGCCCGCGGAGAGGGGCTCGGAGGACACGTCGATGACGTCGGCCGCTCCGGAGACGCGGGCCGCGGCGATCCGCGACTTCACGCGATCCGCTCCGACGATCCGCGCGGCGCCGCGCGCCGAGGCGAGCCGGACGGCGAGCTGCCCGGCCGAGCCGAGACCGACCACGAGCGCCGACTGTCCGGCCGCAAACCCGCCGCGCGCGAACGCTTTCACGACCGTGGCGAGCGGCTCGGTCCAGCTCGCCGCCTCGTCGGACAGTCCGTCCGGAATGCGCAGGGTGTCGCGGGAGAGATTGCCGGCCGGAATCCTGACGAGCTCCGCCATGCCGCCGGGATCGAGGCGGGAGGCGCGCCACTCCGCGCAATGGACGAAGCGGCCGCCCGCGCACGCCGGGCAGGCGAGACAGGGAGCGTGGTGGTGCGGCACGACCCGATCGCCGGGCGAAAAGAGATCGACCCCGGCGCCGACCGAGACGATCTCGCCGGCGATCTCGTGGCCGAGAACCGATCCAGCCTTGCCGCGGACGTACCAGTCGAGAAGATCGGAGCCGCAGATTCCGGCGGCGGCCAGACGCAGAACCGCTTCGCCCGGCCCCGCGCTCGGAGCCGGCATCTCCACGACCTCGACCCGCCCGTCGGATCCGAGGCGGACCGCCTTCATTGCGGGGGTCGCCGGCTCATCCGGCGTCAGGACGGATCGCATGACGAAGACCGTCGCCTCGCGCCTGCGCCTCCAGAAACGCGGGAAGGTCGGCGAGCCTCCCCGTCGCCGTCAGGAGCGGGAGCGGATCGACGGCCCCGGAGGCGAGGAGGGCGAGAGCTTCCGCCGCCTCCCCCGGCGTCGAATGGAAGGAGCCGATCAGGGAGATCTCGGCGTAATGCAGCCGTGCGGCGTCGAACGAGGCGGTCGCGCCGGGCGCGCAGCCTCCGTAGAGGAGCACCTTCCCCCCCGGCGACACCAGGAACGGAAGGCGCGACCACACGTCCGGGTCCCCGGTCGCGTCGATCGCGGCCGCCGCCGGCGCCAGGCCAGATTCGGCCGGGCGGCCGCCGGAGACGTCCAGAAAATCCGCGCCGAACGACTCGGCGACGGCGCGGCGCTCGGGCCGGCGCGCGGCGATCACGCACCGGACTCCTTGGAGGCGCGCCGTCGCGGCCCAGAGAAACGCGATGGCCCCGGCGCCGTACACGAGAACCGGCGATCCGCGGGGCAGAGGCCGGAGCCGGTTCCAGCCGTGCAGCACCGACGCCAGGGGATCGACGAACGCAGCGGCTGCGGCGGGGAGCCCCTCGGGGACCCGATGGAGGTTGGTCCTCACGACCGACGCGGGCACCCGCACGTACTCCGCGAAGGCGCCCCACGTCTGGTCCGCGTGACCCGATTCGCAGAGGTTGGAAAAACCGCCGAGGCATTCAGGACAGGCGCCGCACGGCCCTGAAATCCCGGGGACGACGCGGGCGCCCAGCAGCGCGGGATCGCCTCCGTCCCCGACGGCGGCGACCTCTCCGCAGAGCTCGTGCCCCATCGTGCGGGGCAGCGCGATCCGGGCGTGGCCGCGTTTGAGAAGCTTGATGTCCGTCCCGCAGATCACCGCGGCATGGACGCGGACCACCGCCTCGCCCGGCCCGGGCCGCGGCACGGGGAGCTCGCGCTCCGCGTACTCGCCGATGCCCGTCTGGACGAAGGCCCTCAAGCGAAGGATCGGGAAACGGAAAACGGAAAACGGGAGCCGGGCGACCAAAGGGAGCGAGACGGCCGCGGTACTCCGCGGTCGACTAAAACGGGAAACGAAAAGAAGACGAGCGCGAGCACGGATTCCCCCGTCACTTGTTCCGCTCTTCCACGTAGCGCGCGAGCTCGGGGAGGCGGCCTCCGCGGGCGGGGAGACCGCGGGCGGACTCGATGGCCTGCTCGATCTGTTCGGAGAGCATCGCGCGCGATCGCTCGACCCCCCAGACCGCGGGAAAGGTGGCCTTGCCGGCGGCCGCGTCCTTGCCCGCGCTCTTGCCGAGCGTCGCCGCATCGGCTTCGACGTCCAGGAGGTCGTCCTTGATCTGGAACGCGAGCCCGACCGCGCGGCCGTAGGTCTCGAGAGAGCGGAGGACGTCGCGCGGCGCTCCCGAGAGGATCGCGCCGACGGCGAGCGACGCGCGGATCAGGCGCCCGGTCTTGTTCTCGTGGATCGAGAGCACGAGGGCCTCGGACGGATCGTGCTCGTCCTCCGCCCCGAGGTCCGCCGCCTGGCCGCCGATCATTCCGCGGGTCCCGATTGCCTCGACGACGGTCTCGAGCACGCGGATCTTTGCGGCCGCGAACTCCCCGCCCTCGGGGAACCGGGCGAGCGTGCCGAGCCCGTGGGTCAGCAGCGCATCTCCGGCGAGAATCGCCGTCGCCTCGCCGAACTGGACGTGGCACGTCGGGACGCCCCGCCGCAGGTCATCGTTGTCCAGAGCGGGAAGATCGTCGTGGATGAGCGAGTACGTGTGGATCATCTCGAGAGCGCACGCCGGGGCCAGCAGGCGTCCGGGCGGCGCGCCGGCCGTCTCTCCCGCGGCGAGACACAGAATCGGGCGCAGCCGCTTGCCTCCGGCGAACACGGAGTGACGAATGGCGCGGTGCAGCTTCTCGGGCCACACGGTGTCCTCGGGAAGGAGCCGTCCGAGCTCCCGGTCGACTTCCTCGCGCTGCGAGGCGAGGAACGCCGAAATGTCAGTCGCGGTCGTCGCCGTCGTCGTCCCCCCCGGCCGGGGGAGCGTTTCCCTCGGCGAAGGCCTCCGTCTTCCACTCCCCCGACGCGTCCTTCAGAACGACATCGACGGACTTCTGGACGTCGGTGAGCTTGGTGTCGCAGAAGCGGGCGAGCGCCATTCCCTCCTGGAACAGCTCGAACTGGCGCTCGAGCCCGAGCCCGTCGGACTCGATCTCGCTGACGATGGCTTCCAGGCGATCCATCGCCTCTTCGAAGGTCCGCTCCTTCTTCGGCCGGCTGCTCATTCGTCCTCCTCGAAAAGCGGACCGAGCGCCCCGAAACGGGTGACGCTCTCCCCGGCCGGATCCGCGGTCCGGCGCCGCCGCAACGCCGAGCCGCGCTCGCCGACCACGGCCGAGATCTGACCCTCCGAAACGCGCACGCGGATCCGATCTCCGATCCGGACTTCGGACGGCGAAAGCAGAGGAGAGGATCCGCCCTCCCGATAGGCGACGGCGTAACCGCGCGCGAGGACGGCGAGGGGGCTGACGAGCTGGAGCTTGTCGGCCGCGCCGGAGAGGCGGCCGCGGCCGCGCTCAATCGTCCGCGCCATCGCCCGCGCCAGGTGAGACTGCCGGCTCTCGACCCCGTCCCTCTTTCGGGCGAGCTCGGCCCGCCTCGGAAAGGCGCGCAGAGCCTCGAGGGCCCGCGCCACGCGGCCGGCATACTCGGCCGGCCGCCTCTCCAGGGTCGATGCGAGAGCGGCGCGGCTCTGGATGACGCGTTCGCGCTTTTCGCGCAGGCGATACCGAAACGCCAGCAGCCCTTCGGCCCGCGAGAGCTTCGCGAGATCTCCGCGGCGCCCCGAGAGAAAGACCGTCATCGCGCGGCGGATCCGCGAGCCCGCGCCCGTCACACGGCGGCGGAGCTCCTCCTTCTTCGCAACCACCTGCTCGGCCGCCGCGGAGGGAGTCGCGGCCCGCAGGTCTGCGACGAAGTCGGAAATCGTCCAGTCCGTCTCGTGGCCGACCGCCGAGATCGTCGGAATCCGGGACGCCGCGAGGGCGCGCGCGACGCGCTCATCGTTGAATGCCGCGAGGTCCTCGGCGGATCCTCCCCCGCGGGCGACGATCAGGACGTCGAAGCCTCCCTGCTTCGAGAACGCGCGAATGCCCTCGGCGATCTCCGCCGCCGCGCCGGACCCCTGAACGCGGGCGGGGTAGATCGTGATCGAGAGCCCGTCGAAGCGCCGCCGCACCACGTTCAGAATGTCCCGGATCGCCGCGCCGTCGGGAGACGTCACGATGGCGATGCGGTTCGGAAGCATCGGGATCGGGCGCTTGCGCGATTTCTCGAACAGGCCCTCGGCGGCGAGCTTTTCCTTCAGCTGCTCGAAGGCGAGCTGCAGGGCGCCCGCGCCGACCGGTTCGATCCCGACGGCCTTGATCTGGAACTTTCCCTGCGGCGCCCACAGGTCGAGGGATCCCCGGACGACGATCTCCTGCCCCGCGCGCGGCTGAAACGGAACGCGCCGCAGATCGGACGCGAAGATGATCGCGGAAAGGCAGCCGCTCCGATCCTTCAGGCTGAAATAGCCGTGGCCCCCGCGGATCTCCCATCGGCTGATCTCTCCGACCACGGAGATGTCGCGCCAGGACGTTCGGAGAGATTGACCCACCTCGGCCAGCAGCTCCGAAACGGAGTACGGCCGCGGCGGAGCGGGAGCAGGCACGGGGCTCGGGAACACGCCGCCATTTTACTTGCGGCGCGAGGGACCGCTCAGGGGTTCAGTCCGGAAGCCGTCGAGAGCCGGCCGCCTCCCCTTCCTGCCTTCGATTCCCGGTCTGGTTGACCGCGGAGGACCGCGGCCGTCCCGCTCCCCTTGGTCGCTCGGCTCCCGGTTCCCGGCCTGTTCGAACGCCTTCGAGAACGGGACCGCCAGGATGAGAAGCGTCGCCATCTGGATCTCCGTGTCTCCGAAGTTGTATTCGAACAGGCCCGCGACGAACAGGGCAACGCCCGAGAGCCACGCCGCCGCGAGGAGGGAGGCGCGTCCGGGGTCGGTCTCCCGGCGCAGGGCACGGGCCGTGTGGCCGAAGAAGATCCCCATCAAAGCGAGATAGGCGGCGCACGCGAAAAGGCCGTTTGCCGCGGCGATCTGGACGACGTTGTTGTGGAGGTGCGGCACGTTCCAGTCGCGGGCCTCCGCGTCCCGGTAGAACGGATAGAGCGGCCGCACTTCGTCGGGACCTATGCCGAAGACCGGGGAGTCCGCGACCATGCGCATTCCGGCTCTGACCATGAGGACTCGGTCCCAGTTGGACCCGTCGCGCAGGTCCCCGATCGAGAGGAATCGAGCCCGAACGGATCCGGGCACGATCAGGAAAAGGGCGACGAGCGCCGGGGCGAGGAAGAGGACTCCGCGCGGCCGGCGCACGATCAGGTACGAAACGGCGGCCGCGATCGCGCCGACGTAGGCGTTTCGGGTGAACGTCAGGACCATCGCCGCGAACGGCAGCACGCCGACCGCGCCCGCGATCCGCCATCGGCCGCGGTCTTCCAGGGCAAACCCCGCGAGGAGGCAGGCCGCGATCATCGTCAGTCCCGCGTACGTCATCCAGTGGGAGAGGCCCCCCTGGAGCCGGCGGTACAGATCGTCGCCGCCGTGCGCGAACTCCCAGAAGCCCGCGATCGCGAGGACGACGCCGCTCGCGGAGATCGCCAGGAAAACCGCGCGGCCCCGGTCGACGTCGTCGACGAGATCCATCGTGATGGGGATGAGGAGGAGAAGGGACAGGCCCGCGAGATGGCGAACGCTGTGCGCCGGGTCCCGGGAGAATGCGGTCGAAAGCACGACGAAGACGGCGCAGGCGCCCGCCGCGATCGAGATCGGCGAGAAGAGACTCTCCGCCCACCGGCGCTCGCGAGCCATTCGCGTCATCCAGGCGATGCCCAGAATCCCGAAGGCGAAGTACGCCGGTGAAATCCGGGACGTGAGAAAAGCGAAGAGAACGAGGAAGAAGAAAAGGAACCGGCGGAGACTCAGCGCGCCTCCGCGCCGGGGAGCGCCTCATCGACGAGCATCACCGGGATGTCGGAGACGATCGGATACACCAGGTCGGCCTGCTTCGAGTAGAGGCCGGACGTGACGACCGGCTCCTCGTCCCGGAATTTCTCCCGGTATTTTTCGATGAGCCGCCGGGCCACCTCCGGCTTCAACTCGATCAGCTCGAGAGGCCCCTTCGTCTTGGGGCAGACCAGGATCGCGAGAAGCTCCGGATCGACGGCCATGGTGATCCTCCGGAGCGGGAGTGTAAGGCAGAGGAAGCTGCCAGCTCTCAGCTTTCAGCTATCGGCCGTCAGGCGGGGAATCGGTTCTTCGGAGCCGAGCCGCACTCTCGCCGTTACCGACCGCCGGCTGTCATTGGACACGACGGCGAAGGAAGGGTGGGGCTGAGAGCTGAACGCTGACAGCTGATAGCTTTTTCCCATGCGCATCCTGAATCTCGTCGCGGGCCAGAAATGGACGGGCACGGCGGCGGTCGTCTTCGATCAGACGGCCGCTCTCGTCGAGGCCGGCGTCGAGGCGCAGTTCGGCTTCGTCGGCGAGAGCCCTCTGGCGGAGAGACTCCTGCCGCTCGGCTGGGCGCGCCCCCTGATGCGCCCCCTCCGCGGGCCGCTCGACTACGTTTCCGAGATCCACCGGCTCTCGGAAACCCTGCGGCGCGAGCCCTTCGAGGTCGTGCACGCGCATGGGACACACGATCATCACGTCGCGGCGTGGGCGCTCCGCGGCTCGCGGGCCCGGCTCGTCCGGACCATCCACAACCTGCGCCACGCCCGGCGAGACCCGGCGACCCGATGGCTCTTCCGCAAGACCCGGACGTTCGCCTTCGCCAATTCCGAGATCGCGCGCCGGTTCGGAGAGCCGGAAGGGGCGATCCACTCCCCCGTCATCGACGCGGCGCGCTTCTCTCCCGCGGCGTCCCGCGAGCAGGCGCGAATACGGGTGGGGATCGCGGCCCGCGGGATCCTCGTCGGGACCGTCGGCAAGATGGCGGAGGGCCGGGGACACCGCGCCAGCCTCGCGGCGGCCGCGCCTCTCGGCTCCGTGACGCTGGTGCACGTCGGGCACGGCGAGCTGCTGACCGTCCTGAAAGACCTGGCAGCGTCGCTCGGATCGGGACGGCGCAACGTCTGGATGGGCTACCAGGAGGAGATTCTCCCCGACCTCTATCGTTCCTGGGACGCGTTTCTCTTTCCCGCCTCCGGCAGCGAGCAGGGGCAGCGCGCGATCCTGGAGGCCATGGCGTCGGGGCTTCCCGTCGTCGCGGTCGACGTCCCCGGGGTGCGCGACCTCCTGACGGACGGCCGCGAGGGATTCGTCGTGCCCGAGTCCGGAATCGCGCCCGCTCTCGCGCGTCTCGCGGCGGACCCCGCTCTGCGCCTCGAGATGGGCGTGCGCGCGAGAGAGAGATCGCTCGCCTTCACGCCCGAGCGATACGCAGCAAAAGCCGCCGGATTTTACGAAAGCCTGCTGCTAAAAGACTCGGTCCGGGGAGCCCCGTCGTCGTCCGAACTCTAAACTCTCAACTCTTGATGCTCAACGCTCAACGCTCAGCGCTCAACGTTTGATGCTCGACACGGCACTTCCTTCGAGCGCGGTCAGGACCTCCTGCGGATGCGTCGCCGGGCTGACGGTCGAGTACGCCTGCCTGACCTTCCCGTCCGGGCCGATGAGATAGCTGATCCGATTGGCGCTCCCGGCGTCCGCGGAAGCGCAGGCTCCGTAGGCGAGGCCCATCTCCCGCCTGACGTCGCAGAGGAGCGGGAAGGGAAAGGAGTACTTCTTCGCGAAGCGCGCGTTGGCGTCGACGTCGTCGAAGGAGGCGCCCAGGATCTCGGCATTCTGTTTCTCGAAATCTGCGTAAAGGTCGCGGAACCCGCTCCCTTCCCGCGTTCAACCGGGGGTATTCGCGCGGGGATAGAACCAGAGAACGACGTGGCGGCCGCGGTAGTCCGACAGGCGCCTCGTCGCGCCGGTGTGGTCAGAAACGGAGAAGTCGGGTGCGGGATCGCCGGAATTCAACATGCGGCGGATGATAACCCGGCGGAAATGATCCATCAGCCCCACGTCGCCTCCTCGCTTCCCATTTCCCCTTTTCCGTTTCCCGGTCCCGAAACGCCCGGCAGCTGGACGGGCCACCCCATCTTCTCGAACCGCCGCCATTCCCAGAGGCGCGCCCACTTCAGAAACGTCCCGTAGGCCTGGAGGGCGCACAGGACGAGACCCGGCGAGCCGTCCAGAAATCCGCCCTGAAAGACGTAGGTGCGGAGGAATCGCCACCCCGAGCGGAAGGCGATCGTCAGAAACCCGGCCGACCTGCCGGAACGGTAGAGATCGGCGGCGCCCCAGACCGCGTAGCGGTGCAGCTTTTCGAGGTACGCGGAAAACGAGCGAAACGTGTAGTGGACGAGGGGGGTCGCGAGGGTGGGCGCGCGGCCCGTGGCCTCCATGTCGGCGTGGACCCGGCGCTCCGGGTAGCGCGCGGTGCCGCGCCGGACGAACCGGACCAGGCGGTCCGAGCCCCACCCCGAATGCCGGATCACGCGCCCTAGAAAGACGTTGTCGCGCCGCAGGACGTACTGATCGGCCGCCGGGCCCCCCTCCGCCTTCAGAAGCCCGGTGATCTCGTGCGCGAGCTCCCCCGGCACGCGTTCGTCCGCGTCGATGATCAGAACCCACGGATGGCTCGCCTGGTCCATCGCCCAGTTGCACTGGGGCCCGTTGCCGAGGTACTCGTGGGCGAGAACCCGGACGCGCGGTGCGGCGGCGGCGATCGTCACCGTCCGGTCGGTGGATCCGGAGTCGACGACCAGGATCTCGTCCGCGAAACCGAGCGTCTCGAGACACTCGCGGATGTTGATCTCCTCGTTCAACGTCGGAACGATCGCCGTCAGGGTCTGGCGAGGCATGTCTGACGGAGAGTCCTCAGTCGACCCGGACCTGAATCCTCTCGATCGACGTCGCCTTGCCGGTCTCTTCGTCCACCCCGACGACGACGCCCGAGAGGCGGATGTCCTTTTTGGCGGTCTCGAACGAGCGCGGCGTCTGCGAGAGGAACTTCTCGATGATGCGGTCCTTCGAGAAACCGATGATGCCCTCGTAGGCGCCGGTCATTCCGACGTCGGAGAGATACGCGGTGCCGCCAGGGCGGATCGTCTCGTCCGCGGTGGCGACGTGCGTGTGGGTGCCGACGACGGCGGACACCCGCCCGTCGAGGTACCACCCGATCGCCATCTTCTCGGACGTCGCTTCCGCGTGAAAGTCGACGAAGACCACCTTCGCATCCATCTTCGCGATCTCCTCGTCCGCCACGCGAAACGGCGAGTCGGCATTGACCGGCATGAAGACCTGTCCCTGCAGGTTCAGGACCCCGACCGGCACGCCGGAGGCGGTCGTCTGCACCGTCGCGCCGCGGCCCGGATTACCGGGAGGATAGTTGGCGGGTCGCAGGAGCCGGTCCGAAGAGTTCAGCGTGTCGTAGATCTCCCGCTTGTCCCAGATGTGGTTGCCGGAAGAAAAGACGTCGATGGGCATCCGCGAGAGATCCTCGAACAGCTCGACGGTCAGGCCGAACCCTCCCGCCGCGTTCTCGATGTTCACGATCGTGAAGTCGATCCGGTGTCGATCAACGACGCCCGTCAGCGCGTCGTTCAAAGCGCGCCGCCCCGGCGACCCGACCACGTCCCCGATGAAGAGAATGTTCACGGGGCGTCAAACGTAAAATGAAAAATGAAAAACGAACGAGACCGGTCCCTACTCCGTTTTTCGTTTCCCGTTTCCCGTTTCCCGTTCACCTGGCGTACTCCACCGACCGCGTCTCGCGGATCACGGTGACCTTGATCTGGCCGGGGTACTGAAGCTCGGCTTCGATCTTCTTCGCGACGTCGCGGGAGAGCCACAGCGCCTCGTCGTCCGTGACACGCGTCGCCTCGACGATGATCCGGAGCTCCCGGCCCGCCTGGACCGCGAACGCCTTCTGCACTCCCTTGAAGCCGTCCGCGATGTGCTCCAGCTTCTCCAGTCGCTTGACGTAGGTCTCCAGGATCTCGCGTCGAGCGCCCGGGCGGGCGGCGGAGAGCGCATCCGCGCCGTTCACCAGGACGGCCTCCAGGGAACGGGGCTCGTAGTCGCCGTGGTGGCACTCCATTCCGTGGATGACGGCGTTGCTCTCGCCGAACTTCTTCAGGACTTCGCGGCCGAGCTCCAGGTGAGTCCCGTCCATCTCCCGGTCGATCGCCTTGCCGATGTCGTGCAGGAGCCCCGCCCGCTTGGCGACTTCGACGTTTCCGCCGAGCTCCGCGGTCATGTTCGTCGCCAGCCAGGCGACTTCCTTGGAGTGCTGGAGGACGTTCTGACCGTACGAGGTGCGGTACTTCAGGCGGCCGAGCAGCTTGATGAGCTCGGGGTGGAGATCCGGAATTCCGAATTCGAGCGCGGTGGCCTCGCCCTCCTGCCGGATCTTTTCCCACAGCTCGGACCGGACCTTTTCGACGATCTCTTCGATGCGGGCGGGATGGATGCGCCCGTCCACGATCAGCTTCTCCAGCGCGAGGCGGGCGACCTCGCGGCGCAGGGGCTCGAAGGCGCTGATGACGATCGCCTCGGGGGTGTCGTCGATGATGAGGTCGACGCCCGTCGCCGCCTCGAGCGCCCGGATGTTCCGTCCCTCCCGGCCGATGATGCGGCCCTTCAGGTCGTCCGAAGGCAGCTCGACGACCGACACCGTGGCCTCGACGACCGTGTCCGAGGCCAGCCGCTGAATCGCCATCCCGATGATATGGCGCGCCTTCTGGGTGGACTGCTCGATCGCCTCCTCCTCGATGCGCCGCATGAGGCCCGACGCCTCGACGCGGGCCTCGTTTTCGATCGACCGGACGAGCTGGTTGCGGGCGTCGACGGCGGTCAGGCCGGAGATCTGCTCGAGGCGCTTCTTC
Source organism: Acidobacteriota bacterium (assembly GCA_020199905.1). GTDB lineage: Bacteria > Acidobacteriota > Thermoanaerobaculia > UBA5066 > Gp7-AA6 > JALYUA01. The sequence goes on along the minus strand of JAIVJS010000017.1, from coordinate 23,523 downwards.
TGCTCGTCCACGAGCCGGTCGGCCTCGACCTTCGCGTCGTCGACCTTTCGCTGGCTGTCGACCACCGCGCGTTCCTTGCGGTTGTACTCCTCTTCGCGACGCTCCTGGGCGGCGAGTTTCCGGTCGAGGTTCTCTTCCTTCTGGAGCACGCGCTTCTCGAGGGCCTGGATCTCGGCGCGCCGGACGGCGACCGTCTTCTCGAACTCGGCCCGGGCCGCCAGCACGTTCTCCTTGGCCTCTATCGACGCCTCACGCAGCCGGCCCTCGGCGGTCTTGCTCGCCTCGGCGAGGACCCGCTCGGCCTCGAGCTTCGCGGCCGCCTGGCTGACCGCGAACTTCTTCCTGAGGGTGACGTACGCGACCCCGCCGATCGCGCCCGCCAGGGCGAGACCGATCGCGATCGCGATCGCGTAGGTTGATTCCATCGTCGGCTCCCCTTCTCCCGCGGGGCGCCGAAGTCGAGCCGGCTACACGCTAACCGCTAGAACGTCGAACGCACGACGCCAAACATTCCCCAAGCGTCCGGAAGTCTCTTTCCCGCCTCAAGTTTCATTTCGGGTTTTCCACTACCGATGCGACCGCTCGTCACGTTTGGTGTCCCCGGAGAAAACCCCGGGGCGCCGACGCCTCGTCTTCAGCTGCCCAGAGCGGCGTCCAGTTTCTCTATGAGACGCTCCGCCCGCGCGACCGCGTCGGTCGGAGTGTCCTTCCGCGTTCTCTCCCGCTGATGCAGATCATCCGAGATGTTCAGGGCGGCCAGGATGGCAATTTTTGTCGTGTCGACGGTTGCCGTCTTCTCCGCCACTTCCTTCATTCTGGAATCGACGAAACGGGCGAGGTCATGAATGTACGTGCTGTCGCCCTCGGCCCGGACGTTGTACGTCTGGCCGAAAATCTCTACCTGCGTCACGCTGCCCCTTCTGTTCAACGGAGGCAGACTCCTTTCGTGGCCTGCAGTCTAGTCTCTGTCCTCCAGCGGAGTCAATCAGTTAGCTATCAGCTGTCCGCTGTCAGCGATCAGCCCCAGGGAACCCCGCAATCGCTCGCGAGTGAACGATTGCCGACGTGGCGCGCTTGTCAGCCGAGCTGCTGAGAGCCGAGAGCTGACAGCTACTTCTCCTCCGCCGCTTCGAGCGACCGGATCAGCGTTTCCAGCCGCTCCCGCACGGTCTGCTGGTCCTTTTCGAGCCGCTCGGCCGCGCCGCGCGCGTCGCCCGCGTCCTTCTCCGCCTTGCGCGCCGCGGCGAGCTCGGTTTTCATGCGCTCGTTCTCGACGGCGAGCGTCTCGAGACGCCCCAGCAGCTTTTCGATCTTGCGGTCCAGGGCATCGAAGATTTTCGTGTTCGCATTGTCCATGAGCTCCCGCCTCCCGCGGGTTCCGCTTAAAAGGTGACTCCAAAACGGTCCCGCAGGGCCGCCGCGAGGCCGTCTTTCTCCCGGTTCACTACGTCCGAGGTGAGGGTCCGGTCGGGCGAACGGAACGTCAGCCGGACCGTCGTCTTGGTCTGATCGCCCGGCACGTTCTTCCCTTCGTACCGGTCCGCGACACGGACGGATTCCAGATCGGTCAGGGCGCGCTCCCGCACGAAGGCGGCGATCTCTTCCCAGGCCAGAGCGCGCGGATGGGCAAACGACAAATCGACCTCGACCGAGGGGAAGGTCGAGTAGGGCGCGAATCGCGCCATCCGCGGCCGGCTCGGGATTCTCTCGATCAGGAGCTCGCCGGCGAAGACGTTCTCGGGCAGCGACCGGCGTTCGCGCTCCGACCGCGAGACGAGCCCGACCACCCCGAGCACGCCGACGGACGTCTCGACCCAGGCGGCCGCGCCCCGGGCGAAGGCCTCCATCTCCGCGGGCCGCCAGCAGAGGTCCTCCGCCGCGATCCAGGGCTCGACGACCTTTTCGACGGTGCCCTTGGCGTCGAAGAAATCGTAGGCGCGCGTCGGCCCCGGGGCGCTCCAGTGCGAGCGGACGTTGCCAGCGAGCGCGAAGGCGAACCGCCGGGACTCGAGCGATGGGGGGTTCTCCGGATCTCCGTCGGCCCGCCCGAACGCGCGGCCCACCTCGAAGAGGGCGGCGTCGGGGCGTCCGTGCCGCGCGTTGGCAGACAGCGCGTCGAGAAGCCCGGGCAGAAGCGTGGTTCGGAGCTCTCGCCGCGTCTCGTCCAGGGGATTGGCGACCCGGATCGACCGCCCCATCCCGGCCGCCTCGAGCCAGGGGGCGTAGGCGCGCTCGCTCGTCTCGCGATCCACGAAGGGATACCCGACCGTCTCGTAGAGGCCCGCCGCGGCGGCGCCGTCGGACAGGCTGTCCTCGACGATCCGGCGCGGCTCGAGGTGCCGGCCGGGCGCGAGAGACGGCGGAACGCGCGACGGCAGGCGGTCGTAGCCGTGGACCCTCAGCACCTCTTCGACGAGATCGTCCTCGATCCGCACGTCGTGCCGGCGGAGGGGCACCCGCACGGAGATCCTCCGTCCGCGCACCTCCGGCTCGAATCCCAGGCGCGCGAGGACGTCCGCGGCGACCTCCAGCGTCAGGGATGGATCTCCCGCGACGAGGCGGAGGCGGGACAGCCGAAGGGCCGCGCGGCGGTTCTTGAAGGGAAGACCGCGCGCATCGAGCAGGCCCGGGCAGAGCGCGCCGCCCGCGGAGGCCAGGATCAGATTCGCCGCGAGGTTCAACGCATTCGGAATCGCCGCGATGTCCGCGCCGCGCTCGAACCGGTGCGAGGCGTCCGTATGCATGCCAAGCCGCCGCGCGGTCCGGCGAATGGCGACGGGGTCCCACCACGCCGCCTCGAGCAGCACGTGACGCGTGTCCTTCGTGACGGCGGTGTCGAGACCGCCCATGATCCCGGCGAGGGACACGGCGCGTTCCGCGTCGGCGACCACGACGTCGGACGCCTCGAGCCGCCGTTCGACCCCATCCAGTGTGACGAGCGTCTCGCCGCGGCGCGCCCTGCGGACGACCACCACGCCGCCCCGAAGCTTCTCGAAGTCGAAGGCGTGGAGTGGCTGCCCCACCGCCCAGAGAGCGTAGTTCGTCGCGTCGACCGGAGCGCTGATCGAATGGCTGCCGATGGCCGCCAGCCGCGCGCGCACGCGCTCGGGTGCGGGCGCGTCCGCCACGCCGCGCAGCAGGAGCGCTCCGAACCGGCGGCAGAGACGCGGCACGGCGATGACGACCGACGCGAGCGACTCGATTGGGTCGCCGGACGCGGCGGGGATCGCGAAATCGGGTCCCGGCGGAGCGAGCGGCGTCGGCATCAAAGCCGACAGCTCCCGCGCCAGACCGAGATGGCTCATTGCGTCGGGACGGTTCGGGGTGATCTCGACGTCGAGCACCGGGCCGCGCGCTGTCTCCTCGACCGACTCGACGGGAAGACCGCCCTGATCGAGAAGCGCGCGGGCGCGATCGGCCGACGGAAGGCCTCCCAGGAACTCGCCGATCCATTCGAGCGAGAACTTCACGCGGGGTCCCCGAGCAGCCGCCCCGCGTACTGGCCGAGGAATCTCTCGTCCCCTTCGAAGAGAAGGCGCAGGTCGGGAAATCCGTAGAGAAGCAGCGCGATGCGGTCGATGCCGCCTCCAAACGCGAACCCCGTGTACGTTTCCGGATCGATCCCCGCGCGGACGAGGACGTTCGGGTGCACGCACCCGGCACCCATGATCTCGATCCAGCCGGAGCCCTTGCACTTCCGGCACCCCGCGCCACGGCAAAAAATGCAGGTCATGTGAACGTCGGCTCCGGGCTCGACGAACGGGAAGAAGGTCGGGATGAACCGGGCCTTCGTGCCGGCACCGAAGAGCTCCGACAGGAACGTCTCGACGGTCCCCTTGAGGTCCGCGAGCGAGATTCCCTTATCGACGACGAGCGCTTCGACCTGGTGAAAGACGGGCGAGTGCGTGGCGTCGACCTCGTCCTTCCGGTAGACGCGGCCGGGCATGATCATGCGCAGCGGCGCCCCGCGCTGCCGCATCTCCCGGATCTGCACCGGAGACGTGTGCGTGCGCAGGAGGAGAGGCGACCGCGGGGCCCTGTCCTCGAGGTCGCTCTCCGGGTTCGCCTCCCGCCTGCCGGCTTCCGCCTCCGGCGGCATCTGAAGGAAGAACGTGTCCTGCGTGTCGCGCGCCGGATGCTCCGGCGGGAAATTCAGCGCCTCGAAGTTGTGGAAGTCGTTCTCGATCTCCGGTCCATCGGCGATCGAGTAACCCATCCTGAGAAAGATCTCCTCGACGCGCCGCCGCACGATGGTTAGCGGATGCAGCGCGCCGGTGCGGGGGCGGCGGCCGGGCAGGGTGACGTCCACAGCGGCGGCCCTCTCCCGGGACATTGCCTCGCGGCGTGCCACGTCGTCGGAGAGGCGGCCGATCGCCTCCACGATCTCGCGCTTGACGGCGTTCGCCCGCGCGCCGAATCCGCCGCGCTCCGCCGGCGGGATGTCTTTCACGCCGGAGAACAGGGCGGGAACGAGCCCCTTCTCGCGGCCGAGAAACCGGCCCTTCAGCCGCTCGAATTCTCCCCGCGACGAGACGCCGGCCTCGACCGCCTCGCGGAACGTCTCGAGGACGCTCGCTATCGGATCGTCGGGCGCTCCGCTCCGCCTCTCGTCATCCATCCTGCATCGACCGGCGGACGCGCGCCGCGCTCGGGCTCACGCGGTCGTGAGAGCCGCCTTCGCGACTCCGACGAGCTGCGTGAACGCGCCCGGATCCGTGACGGCGAGATCGGCCAGCATCTTCCGATTGATGTCGTTGCCCGCCTTCTTCAGGCCGTCCATTAAACGGCTGTACGAGATCTCGTTTTCCCGGGCCGCCGCGTTGATGCGGACGATCCAGAGGCCTCGGAAATCGCGCTTCTTCGCCTTCCGGTCCCGGTAGGCGTACAGCAGCGATTTCTCGACCTGAAGCTTCGCCATCCGGTACGACTTCGATTTCGTTCCGTAATAGCCCTTCGCCAGCGCCAGGGTCTTCGCCCGGCGGTTCTTTCGCTTGTTCCCACGTTTGACGCGCGGCATGTCGTTACTCCTGGGGGCCGGGAATCGGGAAACGGGAAACGACAAGAATGTCGGCTCCACCTTTCCCCGCGACCAGCTCCCGGCTTCCTTTACTTTTTCGTTTTCCTTTTCCCGTCTTCAGGCGTTCGGCAGCATCTCGGAGACCCGCTTGTGGTCCGACTTGGAGACGAGGGTCGCCTGGGCGAGCCCGCGTTTGCGTCCTGCGGCCTTCTTGGTCAGGATGTGACTCTTCATCGCCTTGGATCGCTTGAACGCGCCGGACGCGGTCTTCCGAAACCGCTTGGCCGCTCCGCGATGCGTCTTTAATTTCGGCATTGGCTCACTCCGTTCGCTCGGGAATCGGAAACGGAGGGGGGCACTACCCCCGAACCGATTACGACCGTCCCGTGTGGATTTCTCGTTTCCCGTTTTCCGTTTTCCGTTTCCCGGCCCTGTCCCGTCGTCACGCCTTCGCAATCTGCGGGGCGGGTTTTTCCGGCTTCTCGTGCGCCTTGACCGGCGCGAGGATCTGGTAGAGGCGATTTCCGAGCATCTCCGACCGCGACTCCGCCGCGGCTCTCCCGGCGAGATCCACGAGGAGACGGTCGAGCACCTTCTGACCGTTCTCGCGGCGGGCCATTTCGCGGCCGCGGAACTGAACCGTGGCCTTGACCTTGTCCCCGTGGGCCAGGAACTTCAGGATGTTCTTGATCTTGAAGTCGTAGTCGTGGTCGTCGATGTTGGGTCGGAATTTCACTTCTTTGACCTGTGTCGTCTTCTGTTTCTTCTTCGAATCCTGCTGTTTCTTCTTCTGCTGATAGATGAACTTGCCGAAGTTCATGATCCGGCAGACGGGAGGGACGGCCGTCGGAGCGATCTCGACTAAGTCGAGCGTCGCTTCGCGCGCCTTCTGGAGAGCCTCCGCCATCGGAACGACTCCCAGGGCCTCCCCCGACTCGCCGATCAGGCGGACTTCCTTCCACCGGATCTGTTCATTGACTCGGATGCTTTTCTTATCGATCTTTCACCTCCGCGAAAGCGCCCAGCTCTTTTTTCTTCTCCGCGATCGCCCGGCCCGCGGCCGAGGCGAATTCGTCCAGAGTCATCGTTCCGGCGTCGCCGCCGTGGCGCAGGCGCACGGAGACCGTGCCGGCCGACGCCTCCTTCTCCCCCACCACCAGCATGCACGGAACCTTCTGCATCTCGGCCTTGCGAATCCGCGCTCCCAGCTTCTCGTTCCGGTCATCGAGCTCGACGCGGAGACCGAGCGCCTTCAGCCTGGCGGCGGCCGCGCGCGTCGCCTCGGAGAATTTGTCCGACACCGGAAGCACGACGGCGTGAACGGGCGCGATCCAGAACGGAAAGTTCCCCGCCGTGTGCTCGATCAGGATCGCGAGAAACCTCTCGAGCGAGCCGAGGATGGCGCGGTGCAGTACCACGGGCCGGTGCCGGCCTCCGTCTTCGCCGATGTAGGAAAGATCGAAGCGCTCCGCCTGCGAGAAGTCGCACTGGATCGTGCCGAGCTGCCACCCGCGGCCAATCGCGTCCTGCACGCGGAAGTCGATCTTCGGGCCGTAGAAGGCGCCGTCGTTCGGCGTCACGACGAATTTCCGGCCCGCCTTGCGCAGCGCCGCGTCCAGGGAGGCTTCGCCGCGGTCCCAGATCTCGTCGGAACCGATGCGCTTCTCCGGCCGCAGGCCGAGAGAGATCTCGACCTCGTCGAAGCCGAAGTGGCCGTAGACGCTGTCGATGAAGTCGAGAAACCGGAAGATCTCGTCTTCGAGCTTGTCCAGGGGCGCGAAGATGTGCGCGTCGTCCTGGGAGAACGTGCGAACGCGCGTCAGGCCGGCGGTCACTCCCGACCGCTCGTAGCGATGAAGGCGTCCGAAATCGGCCCACCGGACCGGCAGGTCGCGGTACGACCAGTGCTTCTCCCGGAACATGAGGTAGTGGCCCGGGCAGTTCATCGGTTTGACGCCGAATTCCCGCTCGTCGATCGAGGCGAAGTACATGTTCTCTTTGTAGTTGTCGTAGTGCCCGGAGATCTTGAACAGCTCCGAATCGAAGATCTGCGGCGTGATCACCTCGTCGTAGCCCCGCAACCGGTATTCCGCCCGAAGGTAATCGAGAAGCTGCGTGTAAACCGCCGCGCCCTTCGGGTGGAAAAAGGGCGAGGCGGGAGCGAGAGGATCGAACGAAAAGAGATCGAGCTCCTTGCCGAGCTTGCGGTGATCCCGGGCGCGTCCTTCTTCCAGCTTCGCGAGGAAGGCGTCCAGCTCCTTCTGGGTCAGGAATGACGCGCCGTAGATCCGCTGAAGCATGGGGTTGTGCTCGTCGCCCTTCCAGTAGGCGCCGGCCGTATGGGTCAGGCGGAAGACCCCGAGGCGCCCCGTGGACGCGACGTGAGGGCCGCGGCAGAGATCGACGAACTCACCCTGCCGGTAGCACGAAACGCGCTCGCCGTCGGGGATCCCGCGCGCGATCTCCACCTTCAGGGCGTCGCCCTGCTTCTCGAAGATCGAGATCGCCTCTTCGATCGGCATGTCGAGCCGCTCGATCGGGAGGTCTTCCGCGATGATCCTCCGCATCTCGGCCTCGATGGCCGCAAGATCCTCGGGCGTGAACGCGCGCTTCGGGTTGAAGTCGTAGTAGAAGCCGTTCTCGATCGGCGGACCGATGCCGATCTGGACGTCGGGAAACAGGCGCTTGACCGCCTGCGCGGTCAGGTGAGCGGTCGAGTGGCGGTAGATCGGGACCGCATCGGGCGACCTGCCCGTGATGATCTCGAGGGAGGCGTCCGATTCGACCGGCGTCTTCAGGTCGACCACTTTGCCGTCGAGCTTGCCGGCCCAGGCGTCTTTCGCCAGGCGCGGGCCGATCCCGGCCGCGACGTCGCGCACGGTCGTCCCGCGCGGGATCGACTTCGTCGAACCGTCGGGCAATGTGATCGTCACCGCGTCCGCCCGGGCTTCCATTTTTTTCTTCCGCCTCCTCACCTTCCTCCGCGATTGCGAAACGTCCCCAAAAAAAGCAAAAACGCGGGTCGCCCCGCGTTTGATTCGATTCCCGATTTCCGATTCCCGTTTACCGGCTCCCGTCGGTCTTTGGTAGGCGCTAACGGGATCGAACCGTTGACCTCTACCGTGTGAAGGTAGCGCTCTACCAGCTGAGCTAAGCGCCTTCGGGAGCGACGATTGGTAGGCTCGAGCGGATTTGAACCGCTGACCCCCACAGTGTCAATGTGGTGCTCTCCCCCTGAGCTACGAGCCTGTTCCGGGTCCCGGCGCGTCACCGCTCCGGGGGGCTACGGGCCGGAAGCCCGCGGGGGCTTTGAGATCCGGCCTTCGTCCCTGATTTTAAAAGAGCAATCCCGGGCATCCGGGGGATGCGGAATGTAGCAGAAACGTGGGAAAACGGGAAACGAGCCGGGAGCCGAGAACCAGCCGGAGCGAGACGGCCGCGGTACTCCGGGGTAATAGATCGGGAATCGGGAATCGACAGAAACCCCAAAGTTTCGACTTTCCCTTGCAACTCTCAACCCTCAACCTCAACGCTCCACGGTCTTCCGCTCCGCCTGCTACACTCGTTTCACTCGATGTCTTCCGCCATCAAGAGCTCTCTGTCGTCGCTCGCCCGGCGATGGAGCGCCTTCTCGGAGGCGCGGTCGGAGACCGACGCCGCGCGGCGATTCTGGGACGACGGCGCCCCCGGAGAACCTGAAAACCACTACTGGGGGGCGCAGCCGCTCGTCCGGCGCGCGATCAACCGCCGGGTAACGCTCCCTCCATCATCTCCGCTCCGTCGAGCGGGCCCTGGCCCAGGTGCGAGGGGCGTTGAAGCCGGGGGGGCTCCTCTATCTCGACGAATACATGGGGCCCTCCCGGACGGAATGGCAGGATGCCGACTGGTCTTTCGCGCGGAGCGCGTTCGACGCGCTTCCCGGCGAGCTCAAGAACCGCCGCGAGCTGATGGTCCCCATCCCGATGGACGACCCGCTCGAGTCGATCCGTTCGAGCGCCATCCTCCCCGAGGTCCGGCGCCTCTTCCGGATCGTCGAGGACCGCCCCTACGGAGGCAACATCCTGTGGTTCGTCTTCCCCTGCCTGGACATGGCCCGCCTCCGGGAGGACAAGACGGAAGCCCTCTCGCGCCTGATCTCGCTCGAAGACCACCTGCTGGACCGCCACTGGGTGGACTCCTACTACCGGGTCATCGTCGCGAAAAAAGAGAGCTGAGCCTCCCGCCCGAGCGCCCTTCACAAGAATCCTTTCTCTGAGCGCGGGGCACCGTAAGCAAGGCAGATTCTCGGGCAGCGCCCTTCTCACTGAGTGCGCCCCTCACGCCGGCCCTCTCCCCCGGCGCAGCGGGAGAGGGAGGTCTTGTTCGCCTCGGCGGCGACTGCGCTCGCAGCGTGAGAAGTCTCCCGACCGAAGGGAGGGAGGAGGCTCACGCTGCGAGAGCGAGAGCGAACGGCAGCGAGCGGAAGCGACGGTTTATGCCCAATCCCCCGCTTTGCGCGAAAGGATGGGCGCGCCATCCAGGAACGTGAGGATCGACTTCGTATTCTCCGCGACCGCGAACAGAATCCGGTCCTCCGGGCGCGCATACCCGCTGCGGATCGCCAGGTCGAACTGGGCGAGAAGCGGGTCGAAGAATCCGCCGATGTTGGCGAGGACGATCGGCTTGCCATGGATGCCGAGCTGCTTCCACGTCAACATCTCGATGATCTCTTCCATCGTCCCGAACCCTCCCGGAAACGCGACGAACGCGTCCGCGAGGTCGAAGAGCGTCTGTTCGCGCTCGTGCATGGACAAAACAACCTTCAGCTCGGTCAGTCCCCGGTGCGCGGCCTCCCGGCCCTCGAGAGCCTTCGGCACCACGCCGGTGACGAGACCGCCGGCCGCGAGCACCTCGTCCGCCAGAGCGCCCATCAGCCCCTTCGAGGAGCCACCGTAGATGAGCCGCACCCCGCGACGCGCGATCTCCCGTCCGAACAACCGGATCTCGGTCTCGACGACGGAGTCCCGCGACGAGCTCGAGCTGCAGTAGACGCACACGCTCCGAAGGTCCATTTGAGAGAGTCTATAGCCGGGAAGAGAGTTCAGAGTTCAGAGCCTGGAGTTGGATTCCTTCTTTCAACTCTCAACCCTCAACTCTCAACTCTCAACTTGCCCCCACCGGCTCCCCGGCGTATCGATGGAGACGCCGCGTGCGCACAACGGGCACTCCTCCGCGGTCCAGGATGGAACCTGCACCGTGAGGAGCGAGCGCGAGGGGACCCGGAACGCATCCGGGGGCAGGCCTCGATTGACGATCGATCCGACGGCGACGACGCCAGCGCCGAGGGTCTCGATCATCTCCATGACTTCCCGCGTGGACCTTCCCGTCGTGAAGACGTCTTCGACGATGGCGATCGAGGCTCCGGGCTCGACCCGGAATCCGCGGCGCAGAGTAAACGCGCCGTCCTGGCGCTCGGCGAACGCGAAAGGCACGCTCAGGGCTCGCGCGACTTCGTGGCCGATGATGACGCCGCCCATCGCCGGAGACACGACCGCGGAGGGCGAGAAGTCAGCCAGCGCCCGGGCAAGCGCCCGGCCCGCGGCCCCGGCGCGCTGCGGCCACTGGAGAAGGCGGGCGCACTGGAGGTAGCGCTCGGAGTGACGCCCCGACGAGAGCCGGAAGTGCCCGGTCAGAAGCGCTCCCGTGGACTCGAAGTCGGCGAGGGTGGTCACCCGGGGAAGCTATCAGCTGTCAGTTTTCAGTTCTGATTTTGAGTTTTCGGAATGAGAACTGATTGCTGATGACTCGTTCAGCTCGCGTCTTTTTCGCGGGAGATCTTGTGGTGCTCGATCTTCTTGTAGAGGTTGGACCGCGGCGTGTGGATGACTTCGGCCGTGCGGCTGATATTCCATCCGTTCTCCCGCAGCTTCGTTACCAGGAATTCACGTTCTGCGTACTCCTTGAACTCGGAGAGGGTCGCGAGCTGGAGTCCTCGTTCGGAAATCTCCGTCGGGGAGACGCGCGCTTCCGGAGGCAGGTCCTTCGCCTCGATCGGTTCGGAATCCGTCATGATCAGCACCCGCTCGATGAGATTGCGAAGCTCCCGCACGTTCCCGGGCCAGGAGCGCGCCTTCAACACGCTCAGAGCGCTCGGCGCGAACCGGCGCGGGCGCTGGTTGTCGCGCTGGGAGAAGAGCCGCGTGAAGTGCTCGACGAGCTCCGGGATGTCATCCGTTCTCTCGCGCAGAGGAGGCGTGCGAACCGGCAGCACGTTCAGGCGGAAATACAGATCCTCCCGGAAGCGGGAATCCCGGATGGCCTCGGTCAGGTCGCGATTGGTGGCGGCGATCACGCGGACCGTCACCTGCCGGACGCGCGCAGCCCCGACGGGCTCGACCTCTCCTGCCTCGAGCACGCGGAGGACCTTCGCCTGCGCTCGTGCCGACATGTCGCCGATCTCGTCTAAGAAGATCGTGCCACCGTCCGCTTCGACGAACTTCCCCGTCTGCCGCCGGACCGCTCCGGTGAACGAGCCCTTCTCGTGTCCGAAGAGCTCCGACTCGATCAGCTCCTCCGGGATCGCGGCGCAATTGACCTGGACGAAGGGGCCGGAGGCCACCCGGGAACCCTGGTGGATCTCGCGGGCGACGAGCTCCTTGCCGGTGCCGCTTTCTCCGACGACCAGGACCGTGGCGGTCGTGGGCGCGGCCCGGGCGACTTCGGCCCGGAGCTGAGCCATGGGGGCGCTCCGCCCGACCAGGACGGACTCCTCTTCGAGCTTCTGACGCAGCCGTTCGTTCTCGGCCCGCAGGGAAGTGCGCGAGAGGGCGTTCCGGATCGAAACGAGGATGCGCTCGCGCTGGGGGGGCTTCTCGAGGAAGTCGATCGCGCCGCGGCGGGTCGCCTCGATGGCGGTCGCGATGTCCCCGTGCCCCGAGATCATGAGGACCGGAGGCGCGTCTTCCCGCGCGACGATCCGGTCGAGGATCTCGAATCCATCCATGCCCGGCATCTTGATGTCCAGCAGCACCGCGTCGATGCGGGTCCCGTCGAGATCGGCGAGGGCCGTTTTCCCGTCGGGCGCCGAGAGGACTTCGAACCCCTCATACTCCAGGATCATCCTCAAGGCGTCGCGAATGCCCGAATCGTCGTCGACTACGAGGACCTTCTGAGCCATGGACCCCCTCCTAGCAAACCTCACGCCCTTCGGGGCCCGCACCCTGAAAACGGTTGCGCCCGCCACGAGGGCGGGCGCCACCCCGGAAGTCTCGCTTTCGAGCGATCTCAGTCGTCGATCTTGACCAGGGCGAAAAAGGACTGCTTGGCCTGGGGCCGCAGAACGTAAAACCGCAGGTACTCGCCTTTCGGCGTGTTCTTCACGATTTTCCCGAACTCCTCGGTGCTGCCGATCGGCTTCCCGTTCACCGATGTGATGACGTCTCCCTCGCGCAGCTGGGCATCCGCGGCGGGCGAGACCTCTTTTACGTGCTGCACGTAGAGGCCCTCGACTCCCGACTCGAGCCCGGCCATGCGCCGGATCTCCGGGGTCAGGCTCTGCACCGAGATCCCGATCTTGCCCCGGGACTCGTCGCCGCCCTTACTGCCCTTTTGCGCCTCGAGGGTCGAGTCGGCGCCGCGCTCCGCCAGGGTGACGGTGAACGGCGCTTCCTTGCCGTCGCGCATCACCGAAAGCTTCACACGAGTCCCCGGCGGTTTGGCCGAGACATAGCCGATCAGGTCGCGGGTTTCCTTGACGGGCACGTTGTCGACGCGAACGATCGTGTCGCCGGGCTGGAGCCCCGCCTTGTCGGCGGGCTCGCCCTTGACGACCGACTCGACGAAGGCGCCTTCCGCGCCCTTGAGCCGGAACGCGGCGGCGACATCGGGGTCGACGTTGCGAATGTTGATTCCGAGATACCCGCGCGTGACCTTGCCCTTGTCGCGCAGCTGCGGGAGAACCTGCTTCAGCGTGTTGATCGGCACCGCGAACCCTATGTTCTGCGCGGGCCGGAACATCGCGGTGTTGATTCCGATAACCTCGCCGTTGACGTTGATCAGCGGACCGCCGGAGTTGCCGAAGTTGATCGCGGCGTCGGTCTGGATGAAGTTCTCGAACGAGCGCGTCGCCGCGTCCGCGGTGAGCCCGCTGCGTTCCTTCGCGGAGACGACCCCGACGGTCACCGTCTTGTCGAACGTGAGGGGATCGCCGATCGCCATCACCCATTCGCCGACGCGCAGCCGGTCCGAGTCTCCCAGGGGAATCGCCGCCAATTTCCGCCTGGCGTCGATCTTCAGGAGAGCGAGGTCCGTCGCCGGATCGCGGCCGATGATCTTGGCCGGAAACCGCTCCTTCGCGAGGCGGACTTCGACCCTGTCGGCGTTTTCCACGACGTGGTTGTTCGTGACGACATACCCGTCGTCTGAAATCACGAAGCCGGTGCCACCCTGGACTTCCTTGTGCTCTTCGTCGTCGCCGCGAGGCTGATTGCGGCGGGGGCCGAAGAAAAATTCGAACGGATCGCCCTCGCCCTGGCTGCCGCCTCCGCCAAACGGGCTGCCCCGCCGCCCGGCGCCTTTGACGATGTCCGTGGACGTGATCGAGACGACGGACGGCATGGCCTCTTCCGCGATGTCGGCAAAGGACGGAACCCCGATACCGGCGGCCGCCCGGGGACGGGCCGGAGCCTCGCGCTGCGCTTCCGAGCGGGGGGTCACGTTCACGGATCCCGCGACCACCATCCCGAAGACGACGGCGGCGGCGATCAGCACCGAAAAGGAGAGAGCTCGCTTGGTGGACTTCTGCATACGGATCGTTTCTCCTCAGTAGCCCGGGGGACTTGCCCGGGGGGCCCGGGTTTTTGGCCGGGTCGACAGGCGCAACACGGTTGTGGAATTCCGAATTCCTGCGTCAGGCGGAGCGGTTCGCTCCGCCGCCGGTTTCGATCTCAATCGAGGTCTCCCCGGCGCCGCATCCGCTCCCTCTCGACCAGGATGCACCGGTCCATGGCCACCGGGATCCCGGCCGCCTCGAGCCGCCGGGCCGCGTCCTCGTCCTCGATCCCCTGCTGCATGAAGAAGAACCCCGCGCCGCGCGCAATCGCCTGGTCGGCTATGGGCGGGATCGCCTCGGAGCGGCGGAAGACGTCGACGATGTCGATCCGGGTTTCCACCGGGATCAGGGCGATCGACGGGTAGCACGGGCGCCCGAGAAGGGTGCGGTGCCCGGGATTCACCGGGACCACGTCATAGCCGCTGTCCAGCAGGTACCGCGCGATCGAGTGCGAAGGCCGGTCACGGTTGGGCGAACAGCCCACGACGGCAATGGTTCGCGCCTCGCGAAGAGCCTGACGAATCTGGTCCGGGTCGTTCACGCGTCTCCTTCGGGAACCCTCGGAGTGGCCCCCGGACTGCCCTCGCAAACTCTACGCCCGGGAGCGCGGCAGGGTTTCGCCCGCGGAGCACCCCCCGTTGTGCCCCCCGGTGGGCGCGCTCCTACATTCCCTCGGAGGTCGGGTTCTTTCCGGGCCGCATGTTGTAGAAGAAGGTGACGGTCACACCTTCCCGATCCTTTCCCGGCACTTCCTTCAGAAGATCCTTCGGGAGCGGGCGGAACGGGTTGGATTTGAGAATCGCCTGCATGGCGGCGTAATCGAACGGAGGGATGCCGGAGCCGGCGACGATCGTGGCCCCCGAAACGCTCCCGTCGACCCGGATGTCGAAGTGGATCGTGAGCTTGCCCTTCCAGCCGAGCTCCGCGAGCTTGGGAACGTCCCAGTGAAGCTTGATCCGGCGGACCATCTCGTCGGCGTAAGGGCCCCAGTCGTACCAGCTCGTCTCGAAAGAGAGGGGGCCGGAGTCCATGTATCCCCCATCCGGGTTCGGAATGCCCGCGCCATGCTCGCCCGGCCGGCCGACCTGACTGCGCGCCGCTTCCTGGATGACCGAGTCCAGGTTGGCGAGCCGGCTCGCCGAGGCTCCCGTCCCCGACGCGGCGCCAGATCCGGAAGAGGCTCCCGCCGGGTTTCGAAGAGCGTCCGGCGGGGTCATGCCGGTCGCGGATCGTTCGGCGGGCGCTCCGCTCTCGCCCGTGCGCGACTGGCCCCCCCGGGACCCCGAAGGCGCGGAGGCCATGCGGGAGGCCGAACCGGGCGCCAGGCCCTCTTTTCCGGGGAGCACCGGCGCGAACGGCGTGCTGGACCGCGGCTTCGATCGGTCTCCTCCCCCGGCCCGCCGGTTCTTGTCGGAGAAATCGGATGGCTTTCGATTCTCGCGCTCGGGTCCCGGAGCGGCCCGGAACACGATGGGGATCTTGTCTTCTTCCGACTTCGGCCTCGCGGTCATGCCGGGAAAGAGCGAGTGGGATCCGGGCGTCGAGGTGGGGGCATACAGAATCAGGAGCAGAAACACCAGATGCAGCGCGAGGGAAAAGAGGATCGCGCGCTCGACGGGGAACGCCCGGGCACGGTCGCTCTTTTCCAGGGCGAAGATCTCCCGCTCGAGCTCCGGCACGGGGATCGAAGGCGGGCCGGCGCGGCGGCCCCCGCCGGAGGTCGGTACCGCGGGTCCCCCCGAAGGCGCCGGAGCGTTCTGACCAGCGAGAGGGGGAACGGAGGCTCGCGCGGGCGGGGCCGGGACGGCAGAGGGATCCAAGGAAGGGGGGGCGGCGCGCGCCGGCGCTTCGAGTCCGAGGAACGAGCGGGTGATCGGCGCCGCCTCGTCTTCGGCGCCGGCCTTCTCGAGCCCCAGCAGCGATCGGTTCACCAGTCCCTCCGGGCCGAGCATTCGAGCACGGGAACGACACTCAGGGACAGCCTCGGCCGCCGGGAGCACACCCCCACCGTTTAACGCCGCAGAGTCGCGAAGGATTTCGGCCCCTCCTCAGTTTAAGCCCGGCTGGCCGGGCGCCCTCGCGGCCGGACGCGCGGCCCCGGGGGGAGACGCTGCCCGATGCCGTCATAGAGTCGGCGCCATGGAGGCGGAGGAGGACGAGACCGGGCGGCGCATCGTGTCGGTGGTGCACATCGCCATGCTCTCAGCCATCCCTCTCTACGCGGTGATCCTCTGGCTCCTCCGCGGCCGGGCCGGCCTATCCGGTCCGGCGAGCGCCCGGCCCGGGTTCGCGCTGGTGCTTCTGGCGGTCGGCGCCGCGGAATGGGGTCTGGCGAGCCTTCTCGGCCGGGCCATGCTGCGATCCGCCGGCCCCGGCGCCGGAGTCGTCCTTCGCGTCCGGCGCTATTTCCTGATCCGGTTCGCGGCCGGCGAAGCGATGGCGGTCTTCGGCGGAGGGCCGGGAATCGGGAATCGGGAATCGGGAATCGAAGGGAATCGCAAAAACGAGACTGTCTTCTGTTTCCGCCCTTCGACGCCTTTCGCCCTTCCGCCTTCCGCCTTTCGACGCCCAGCGCCCCCCCGCCCGGCGCTCCAACGCCCTCCCCCATTTGCCGCGTCCCTCCCCTTTCTGATAAAACCCGTGTTGTCGGGCTATTGCGGGCGCAGGCCCGCTTTTTTATTCGATGAAAGTGAGCGAAAACACGGTCCAGGAGGTCGCCACGATCGCCGCGCACAAGGGCTGCCGCCTTCTCGCCGTCGAGAGCGGGGGGACCGGCCGTTTTTCGACGCTTCGGGTCGTCCTGGAACGCGCCAACGGCGACCCCGTGACGGTCGAAGACTGCGAGGCGGTCTCGCGGGAAGTTTCCGACCTGCTCGACCGTTCCGAGGAGATCCCCCATCGGTACGCGCTCGAGGTCTCCTCGGCCGGGCTCGAACGCAAGCTCTACTCGCTCGAAGACGCGGCGCGTTTCGTGGGCCGGAAGGTGAAGGTCCGGAGCGAGACGCCCGTTACTCCCGAGAGGCTCGTTCCCGAAGGGCGCGGCGCGCTGTCGCCCGCGCGGAACTTCGGGGGACGGCTCGACCGGGTGGAGGGGGACGTCCTCACGGTCGTTGATGAGGCGGAAGGCAGAATTTATAATGTCCGTTTCGGCGAGATTCGAACAGCAAGGCTCGACTTCCAGTGGCCGGAGCGCCGGTAGGACGAATGGAGAGAGCGGTTCCAGATGATTATTGATCCGTCGGTCATCCGACAGGTTTCGCGCGAGAAGGACATCGATCCGGAAAAGATGTTCGGCGCGCTCGAAGAAGCCATGTCTTCCGCGGCTCGCAAGTACTACCACGACAAGGCGGTGGTCACCTCGATCGATCGCAAGACCGGGGAGATGACCGCGTATTCGCGCCGGACCGTCGTCGAAGAGCTCGACACCGAGTCCGAGGAGCCGCCGCCGCAGATCCTGCTGGATGAAGCCAGAGAGCTCATCGGCAAGCACGGCACGAAGGGCGACGTGCGCATCCTCCGTTCGTCCGGAGTCGAGGGCGAGTCTCCCGCCGAGGTCGCTGAGCTGGCGCTCGGAGACGAGATCCGCCAGTACCGCGAGCCCGTCGGGCTGGGGCGCATCGCCGCTCAGACGGCGAAGCAGGTCCTTTATCAGAAGGTCCGCGAGGCCGAGCGCGACAACATCTACAACGAGTATTTCCCCAAGCTCGGCGAGCTGATGAGCGGGACCGTGAAGCGCTTCGAGCGGGGCGACATGATCGTCGACCTCGGCAAGACCGAAGCGATCATCCCCCGCGACCAGCAGTCGCGCGCGGAACGCTACGGCCAGGGGGAGAGGATCCGCTCGATCCTCTACGACGTCCACCGCAATCCCAAGGGGCCCCAACTCGTTTTGTCGCGCACGGACCCGCGCCTCCTGATCCGGCTCTTCGAAATGGAAGTGCCCGAGATCTACGACGGCACCGTCGTCATCAAGGGCGCCGTGCGGCAGCCGGGCGAGCGCGCCAAGGTCGCGGTGAGGTCCCGGGAGCGGGACGTCGATCCGGTCGGCGCGTGCGTCGGAATGCGCGGCAGCCGCGTTCAGTCCATCATGCGCGAGCTGCATGGCGAGAAGATCGACGTGATCCTCTATTCGGAGGACCTCATCACCTTCGCGCAGAACGCGCTGGCGCCCGCGAAGATCACGCGGGTGTCGCCGATCCATCACGAAGACGGCGCGATGAGCCTCGACTGCGTCGTCGAGGACGATCAGCTCTCGCTCGCGATCGGCAAGAAGGGACAGAACGTCCGGCTCGCCTCCGCCCTGATCGGCATGAAGATCGAGATCAAGGGCGAGAGCGAGGTCAAGGGCGAGGTCGCCGAAGCGCTGTCGCGGATGCTCCAGGCGTCGCGCCGGCGGCAGACGCCGCTCGCCGAAGTGCCGGGTATCGGAGGGAAGACCGTCGAGAAGCTGGCGGAGGCGGGGATCACGAGCCTGTCCGAGCTGCTCGAGAAGAGCGCGGAGGAGCTGGCCGAGATCCCCGGGCTCGGGCAGAAATCGGCGGAGAAGGTCCTCGAGTCCGCTCGCGCCTTCGAAGCGAACCCGCCCGCGGAAGAAGAAGGCGAGGCCGGCGAGACGGACGAGAACGAAAACATTTCCGAGACGGCCGAAGAGACGACGGTCGGGGAGTAAGCGGAGCCTATGGGAAAGATCCGAGTCGAGGAGCTCGCCGCGCAGATGGGGATCGGCAGCAAGGAAGTTCTATTCCTTCTGCAATCGATCGGCGTCGACGTCAAATCTCCGCAGGCGGCGCTCGACGAGTCGACGGTGCTGGCGATTCTGCAGGGCAAGACGCACGCGCCGAAGCAGCTGATCGTGCGCGACACCGAGTCGCGCGCGCCGCGGCCGCAGAAAAGCGCGCTCTCGCGCATCAAGATCATCGAGAAGCCCCCCGGGGCCGCCGAAGAGCCGGCGGTCGAGGCTCCCCGCCAGAAGCCGGAGCCGCGCGCCGCTCGGGCGGCTGTCCCGGCGGAACCGGCCCGCACCGCCGTCATCGACGCCGACCCGGAGCCGGAAGCCCTTTCTGTGACCGTCCCGCCCGCGGGGGCCTCCCCGCCGCCGGCCGCCGCTCCCCCGCCCCCGGCCGCCGCGCCCCTGGCGGCGACGGCCTCTCCGGTGGCGCCGGCCGGCCCGCCCGTCTCCGCCGCGGGAGCGCCGGCGGCCAAGCCCCTGCCCCGCAAGATCATCCTGCCTCCCCGTCCCGTCGTGCCTTCGCGTCCCCTCGCCCCCGGGCGTCCTTCGGGGCCCTCGCTGGCGCCGCCGGGAGCGGCCGGGCGCCCGATGGGACCGGCCTCCGGGGCGCCGAGCCGTCCGATGGGACCGTCGGGAGGGCCGATCAGCCGGCCGATGGGCCCGGCTTCGGGAACCCCGGGCCGGCCGATGGGGCCGTCGGGTCCCGCCGGTCCGTCCGTGTATCGCCCCACTCCCGGCGGGCCGGGAGCGCGCCCGCTCGGAGGGCCCGGCCGCGTCGGAGCGCCGATGGGCAGGCCGGGAGCGCCGGCGCTCGGGCGGCCGACCGGTCCCGCGGCCGGGCGCGGAACCGCGCCGCCGGCCACGGCCGAGCGAGCCGCGCCGAAGCGCAAGAAGGATGACAAGGAAGACGCGAAGAAGAACGCCAAGAAGGGCGGAGCCAAGCCGAAGATCACCGTCGCCGACGAGGTCGATCTTCGCGAGTTCGTGGGCACCTACCAGGAAGACACGTACTCGGACATCTCGCTGCCGCTGATCGAGAAGACCGACGGCGAAGAGGCCCCCACGGCGAGGCCTATCTCGAAGTCCGCTCTGCGGCGGGCGGCGAAGGAAACACGCACGCACGATTCCGGCAAGCTGCTCGAGTTCAAGAAGCCCCTGCCGACCGGCCCCGTCTTTCTCTCCGAAGGCGTCACGGTCAAGGAGCTCTCCGAGAAGCTCGGCGTGCTCGCGAAGGACATCCTCCGCCTGCTCATGCAGCGCGGGATCATGGCGACCGTCAACCAGCCTCTCGACGCGCAGACCGCAATCCAGATCGCCAAGGAGGTCGGGGCCGAAGCGGCCGTCGTCTCCTTCGAGGAGGAGCTGGAGCTGTCTCGCGCGGCGGACTCGCAATCGCGTCCGGGGGAGTCCGAAGCCGCGGAAGCGGCCCGGGTGCCTCGCGCGCCGGTGGTCACCGTCATGGGGCACGTCGACCACGGAAAGACGTCGCTTCTCGACGCCATCCGGCAGGCCAATGTGGCCGCGGGCGAGGCGGGCGGGATCACACAGCACATCGGCGCGTACCGCGTCGAGACCCACGGCAAACCGATCGTCTTTCTCGACACGCCCGGCCACGAGGCATTCACCTCGATGCGGGCGCGCGGGGCGAAGGCGACCGACATCGTCGTGCTCGTCGTCGCGGCGGACGACGGCGTCATGCCGCAGACGATCGAGGCGATCGACCACGCCCGCGCCGCCAAGGTCCCGATCGTCGTCGCGATCAACAAAATCGACAAGAACAACGCGAACCCCGACCGCGTGAAGAAGGAGCTCGCGGACCGCGGCGTGCTGCTGGAATCCTGGGGCGGAGACATTCCCTCGGCGGAGATCTCCGCCCTGAAGAAAGAGGGCATCGATCACCTCCTCGAGCTCATCCTGCTGGTCGCGGAGCTTCAGGAGCTGAAGGCGCCCGTCGTGGACGAGGCCCGGGGCGTGGTGCTCGAGGCCCGCCGCGAGATCGGCCGCGGGAACCTCGCGACCGTCCTCGTGCAGGCCGGCAACCTGAAGGTGGGCGACGTCTTCTTCGCCGGATCCGTGTTCGGGCGCGTTCGCTCGATGCAGGACGACCGCGGCGTCAAGATCGAGATCGCCGGACCCGCGACGCCGGTGGAGGTCACCGGTTTCGAGGACCTCCCTCAGGCGGGCGACACCTTCCAGGGAGTCGAGGACGAGGCGAAGGCGCGGTCCGTCGTGGCGTTCCGCCAGGCCAAGGATCGCGAGAAGGTCATGGCCGCCTCCTCGAAGTTTTCCCTCGACCAGCTCTTCAGCAAGATCCAGGAAGGCCGAGTCAAGGACCTCTCGATCGTGCTGAAGGCCGACGTCGCGGGCTCGGTCGAAGTGTTGAACCAGTCGCTCTCGAACCTCTCCAACGAGAAGGTCAAGGTGTCGGTCATTCACGCGGGCGTCGGCGCGATCAACATCAACGACGTGCTGCTCGCTTCGGCGTCCAGGGCCATCATCGTCGGCTTCAACGTCCGCCCGGAGAAGAAAGCGGAGACCGAGGCCGAGAAGGCCGGCGTCGACATCCGGCTTCACACCGTCATCTACAACGTCACCGACGAGATCAAGCTCGCAATGGAAGGCCTGCTCGACCCGACCCTGAAGGAAGTCGCGCAGGGCCGCGCCGAAGTCCGCAACACGTTCAAGGTGCCGAAGTTCGGGATCGTCGCGGGCTGCTACGTGACGGAGGGTTCCATCAGCCGGACGTCCAAGGTGCGCCTCCTGCGCGACAACCGCGTGATCTACGAAGGCAAGATCGGGTCCCTGCGGCGGTTCAAGGACGATATCTCGGAAGTCAAGCAGGGGTTCGAGTGCGGCATCGGCCTCGAGAAGTACCAGGACGTGAAGGTGGGCGACATCATCGAGGCGTACCAGGTCGAGAAGGTCGCCGGCGTGATGAATGGGTAGGAACTCTCAGCTCTCAGCTCTCAGCTTTCAGCCAGACGGCAAATAAGCCCGCTCACTGAACTGACCGCTGAGAGCTGACGGCTGACAGCTCGAAATGGTCCTCGCCTACGCGGTCTTCGATCTCTACCTTCCGGGATGCCGCGGCCTCAAAGATAAACGCATGATCGTCAAGAGCCTGAAGAGCCGTATTCGACACGAATTCGAGATCTCCGCCGCCGAGGTGGGAGGTCAGGACCTTCTCCAGCGCTGCCAGCTGGGGGTCGCCGTCGTCGGGCCCGACCAGCCGCCGCTCGACGCCCTGCTGCAGAACGTGCTCGGGTTCGTCGAAGCGAACCTCGACGGCGAGATTCTGAACTATCGCAATGAGTTCATCCATGTGTAAACCAGGCAGGAGGCGGGAGGCGGGAGGCGGGAGGCGGTCTCGCCTCGGCGGGCATCTGTCCACCCTGCACCTGCCCTCTGCCGCCTTCCGCCTGCCGTCTTCATGAAGAAAGAGTCCCGACGCGCCCAGAGGGTGTCCGATCTCGTTCGGGCGGAGATCTCGCGCCTGGCGCTTCTCGAGGCGCACGATCCGGAGCTGCGCAAGGTCACGATCACCGAGGTCGAGATGCCGGCGGACCTCCGGTCGGCCCGCGTCTACTTCTCGGCGCTCGGAGGCGACGCCGAGCGGGACGCCGCTCTCGCGGCGCTGGACCGGGCCTCCGGGTTCCTGCGGCGCGAAGTCGGACGCCGGTGCGGACTGCGCTTCGCGCCGGAGCTTCATTTCTTCGCGGACCGCTCGATCGAGCACGGCGCGCGCATCGAAGAGCTCCTCGCGAAGGTCGTCCCGCGCCCGCGGGGCGAGGACGAAGCCGACGACACCGCGCCCGACGAGGGCGCCCCGGAGTGACGCGGCCCGACTCTCTCGCGCGCGGTTTCCTGATCCTGATCGACAAGCCCGGCGGCCTGACTTCACACGACGTCGTCGAGCGTGCGCGCCGCGCGACGGGAGTTCCGCGCATCGGCCACAGCGGGACGCTCGATCCCATGGCGACCGGTTTGCTTCTCCTGTGCGCCGGCGGCGCGGCACGACTCCAGGGATTCTTTACCCTGCTCGACAAGTCCTACGAGGGCACCATCCGCCTCGGCCTCGCGACGGCGACCTACGACCGGGAGGGCGAGCCCCTCGGCCCCGAGAAAGACGCGTCCGGCATCGGGGCGGCCGAGATCGAGGCATCCGCGTCGCCGTTTCGGGGGGAGTTCCTGCAGTCTCCGCCTCCCTACTCGGCGAAGAAGGTGAAGGGCCGAAAGTTCTACGAGATGGCGCGCCGGGGCGAAGAGGTCCCGGTGCTCCCCAAAAAGGTGCGCGTCTCGGAGCTCGTGCTCTCGCCGCCCGCCGGCGGACGCATTCAGTTCTCGATCTCCTGCTCGTCCGGCACCTATATCCGGTCGATCGCGCACGCCATCGGCCAATCGCTCGGCTGCGGCGCGCACCTCGAGAGCCTGCGGCGAACGCGGATCGGCGACTTCCGGGTACAGGAGGCGGTCGCCCTGGAGCTCTTCGAATCTCTGCCCGCCGGGGAAAGACTCTCGCCGCCGCACGCGCTTCCCCTCTCGCGCGTCCCATTTCCTTTCGAGCGGCTCCGTCTGGCATCGCTCGAGGCGTGGAAGGTCCGCAAGGGACAGTCGATCCCGGCGCGCGGCGTGGCGTCCGCCGACGGTTCCTGGGTGACTCTTCTCGGGCCCGGCGACGAGATGGTCGCGCTCGCCCAGGTCTCTCCGATCGGCCAGGGCGGCGTGTCGATCCTGAAGCCGAGGATCGTGCTGGCGGAGGAGGCGGGAGGCGGGACGCGGTAGGCGGAAGCCGGGACTCTTCGTTCCGATTCCCGGCCCCCCGTTCCCGCGCCGCCTCCCCCTCCCGCCTGCCCCCTTCCGCCCCGTCCCGGCCCGTGCTAGGCTTCCCGTTTATTATAAAAGTAGAGTGTTATAGAGGCTATTGGAGGATTCTTGAACGCTACCACCTACCAGACGACGGATAAGCCA
>JAIVJS010000050.1:7564-21325 GCA_020199905.1 Acidobacteriota bacterium | reverse complement strand
GAGGTTGAGCGTTCAGCGTGAGCGTCGAGGCGCCGGACACTTCGGCAGAGCGCTCACTCGGACCGCCATGCGCGTGTGACGGCCCGCCTCCTCGAAGACCTCAAGGAAGAAGTCGGATGCGCCGTTGATCACCTGGGACTGAGACGTGAAGTCCGGCGTCGAGTTGACGAACCCGGCGATGCGGACGCAGCGGCGAACGCGGGCGAGCTCGCCGTTTACAGCGGAATCGAGATGCGCCAGAACATTCAGGGCGCACAGCCGCGCCGCCCGCTGGCCTTCCGCGATGCCAAACTCCCGCCGAGCTTTCCGATGAATTGCGGGCTCCGCGGCGTCGTTCAAGGCCCAGTTGCCGGCCTCCCCGTCGTTGACGATCGAGTGCGCCCCCGTCACGGGGCGGGAGCGAAGAGCCGGACTTCCTCCGCCTCGGGAGTCAGCCGGGTCATTCCCTCGAACTTCAATCCGAGCTTCTCGAGCAGGCGCGCGGATCTCTCGTTGTCCGGAGACGTGATGGCCACGATTCTCGTGAGCCCGAGCTCTCCCCGTCCGTACGCGAGCGTCGCCGCCGCGGCCTCGTGCGCGTATCCCTGGCCGCGAAACGGCGGCAGGAACGCGAACCCGATGTCGGGATCGTCGAGCCCTTCGCGTCGGAGAAGCCCGCACAACCCGATCGGCTGCCCGCCTTCTTTCAGCGAGGTGAGATAGAGCCCGAACCCGCGGCGCGCGTACATGTCGACCGGCCCCGTCAGGATGTACCGGCGGGCGTCGTCGAGATTTCTGACGCCCTTGTCCCCGATGTACCGGAGCCATCCGGGATCGTTCAACAGCTCGAGGATGAAGGGAGCGTCCTCTCCGGTCAGCCGCCGAAGTGAAAGCCGGTCCGTTTCGATGACCGTCACCGGCGGCCCCATTGATAACGCCCGAGCGGGATGCGGCCCCGGACATCGAACCGCACCCGTTCGCGCTCGAGCCGCCGCCGCTGGACGACGTGCATCGGAACCTCGTCGCCCGACCGCGCGCTGATCCGCCCCTTCGCGTTGACGACGCGGTGCCACGGGACCCCGCTGCCCTCGCGAAGGGCGTGAAGCGCATATCCCACGAGCCGCGCCTGGCGGGGCACCCCCGCGAGAACCGCGATCTGCCCGTAGGTCGCCACGCGCCCGCGGGGAATCCGCAGGACCGCGCGGTAGATCTTCGTGTAACTGGTTTCGCGGCCGGCGTCCCCCGAGGCTCTCGAGCTCTTTCGGATCATGAGGCCGCGGCCATCCGACGCCCTGCGGCGGCGACGATTACGCCCCGAACTGCTTGAGATGATGGTCGAGGTGCTTGTACATCATCACGCCCCACTCGTCCCCGCGCAGTCTTCCCAGAAACGAGTGGATCTGCGCTCCGGCGAGCTCGGGCCCGCGCTCGGCGAAGCGGCCGATGAGACCCGTTAACCGTTCCTTCTCCCTCGCAAAATCCTTTTGATCGGTCACGACGAACGTCGGGTCCGTCGGAGAATTCCGGCTGAAAGGCTTTTCTCCGAGGAGCGAGGCCTTCACGAAGGGGGCGAAAATCCGGCCGATCAGCGCCTGCTTTCGAGGCGTGTCGCCGGTCGCCACCGCGAGCGCGGCCGAGCAATGCGCCATCATCTGAGCGACGTCCATCTTTCCCCACTGCCGCGAAGAAGAAGGCGTCAGCCCGTCGAGCCTCTCGACGACGGACTGCCGTCCGGACGCGTCAAACAGAGTCTGCATGGCGGGCAGCCTATGAGAAGCGACGGGGCAGGCGCAACGGGACCGCCTCAGCTCGCTTTACGGAGGACCCAGGTGGTCATGCAGCGCTGGTCCTGAACGACCGTCGTCTTCAGCGGATCGAGGAGCCGGCCTCCGAGTTCCCGCGTCAGTTCCAGGAGGTACGCCTCGTCGACCAGATACCGGGAGCTGCCATCGGGCAGCCGGAATCGCCGGCCTCCGAGCGGCGTGACGCGCGTCTCCATTCCGATCGACGAGGCGAGGCGGCAGAAAAAGAGACCGCCCGGTTTCACGAGCCGCCAGCTTCCGAAAAGCATTCCGCGGAAATGCGGCTCGTCGCGGGCGAAGTGCAGGACCGCGCTGCTCAAGACGACGTCGGCGGCGGACGCGGGAAATGTGCTCGACTCGACCGGCTCCTGCCGCAGGTTCGAAGCCGGAAGCCGCGGCGCCAGCGACTCGAACAACCGGCGCGTCGCCGCCACGGCGTCCGTATCGGGATCGAGAGCGAGCACGTCGTTTCCCTGCCGCAGGAAGAAGACGAGATTGCGCCCCTGTCCGCATCCGGCGTCGAGGACCGTCAGGCCGGGACCGAGGCGCCCCCGCAGGATCTGGTCGAAGAGATAGATGTCGATCGGGCCGAACTGCGCCGCCACGTCGATCATGAGGGCCGACGCCCCGGAAGGCGTATCCGCTCTCAGGTGACCCGTTCCAGGCCTTCGCACGCGAGAGTCAGCGTCTCGATTGCGACATCCTGCCCTTCGCCTTTCAGGTGAGGCCCCTCCCAGCGGCTGGGGAACGCGTGGAAAAAATTCCAGCGGACGACTTCCTGTCCGGCATCGTCGAGAAGGACGACCGAGCCGTTTCGGCGATCGACCTGGCCGTTCAGGATCTTCTTGTGCCAGTCCTGAAGCTCGCCCGAGCTCGTTACGCCGCGCTTCAGCACGATGTCGCCCACCTTCCGCAGTCCCGGCAGCTTCCGGATCGTCCCGCTGCCGCCTTCGCGATATTCGATGACGTCGACGCGGGTTCCGAGGCCGCCGCATTCGGCGAAGCCGGCGATCGAAATTCCGTCGATCTCGACGCGGAAGTTGAAGTTCTTGTAAGGGTCCTGGGGCGGCGGCATCAAGGCACCTCCTGAGGATCGGCGGCGGCCGTTGGGGACTCGGGCACGAAGGCGAGGTCTCGAAAGATCTCGAGGTCGTGGCGGATCGTTTCCTCGTAGCGTTGCCCGTCGCGGCCGGCGTATCGGACCTCGACGACCAACCGCGTCGCCGGCTGGCGGCCGAAGAAAGAATCGCTCCGATCGAGGAGCGTCGAGATCTCGCGGTTCGGCCCGAGAAACTCGATGCGGCGGAAGAGGGCCTGGGCGGACACCTCGCGGGTGCCGTTCAAGCCGTGCAGCGCCGGATCGAACCGGATCGAGATCCCGGTCGCGGGCAGGTCGCCGATGTTGCGCACGGCGACGAAAAGAAGGCCTCGGTCGAACAGGAACTCGACGATCACCTCGGGCCGCCGCGCGGAAGGATTCGTGCCGGAGAAGATCGGAGCGTCGTCGCCCGGAGAGGGCCGCGTCATCCTCGAAATCCTATCCCGGCCACGCCCGCGTTCGACTTCGCTCGCTAGCTCTCGGCCTGCGGGGTGAGGGTGTACTCGAGCTCGTAGAAGTGCTTCCCTTCGGTGATCCGGATCGCCATCTTCCCGGCGAGGCCGGCGAGCTGCCCGGTGCCGGAGTCGGGAACCACCGTGACGGAGAGCCGCGGCGCTCCGCGCGTCATCGTGCCCGTGTGCTGCAGGACGAACGTGCCCGTCCGCCCGTGCAGAGTTCCCGAGACCTGCTCGATGGCGACGTAGCCGGCCGATCCCTTGACGCCCGTTCCGGCGGCCAGCATCTGCCCCTTGCTCGTGCCCTCGAGATCGCCGTGAAAGTGCTTGTCGATCGACATCCGGCTGATCGCCACCCCTCCCGTCCTCTCTTCGGCGGTCTGCGCGTCGAGCTTCACGTCAAAAGTGCCGGTGGCTCGGATGGTCACGACCCCTCCCTTCTGAACCGGCGCGCCGGCCCCCGGCGGAGTCCAGGCCGGCACGAACGCAGCCGGCCCGAGCAGGAAGATCCCCGCGAGGAGGCAGGCGGCAGCGCGAAAAGGTTTCTTCATCGATTCCCGGCAAACATCTCACGCTTTGATCCGGACGCTCGGCGTCAGCCCGATTGGCCCGACCGTCGCCAGCCTCATTCGATTCCCGATTTCCGATCTAGTTGACCGCGGAGTACCGTGGCCGTCTCGCTTCCGTTGGTCGCTCGGCTGCCGAGTCCGGGCCCCGTCCGTCCTGCCTCGGCCGTCCTCCGTCATGCGCTGCCCTGGGCGCGGGCTTCGGGGGAGATCTCCATCAGGTCCCGGCCCACGATGATCCGTCCCTGGAAATGCGCGCGGGCTCCTTCTGCCCACTGCGCGTCGGTGATCGACGGATCGTCTCCGGGAACGAAATGGGACAGCACCAGCGTCGAGACTCCGGCGCGAGCGGCGATGCGGCCGGCGTCCTCCGGAAGAGAGTGGCTCGCGAGAAGGTGCTCGCGAAGCCTGGTCGCGTCGCCGACGCGGCGCAGCAGAGCCTCGACTCCCGGCCGGTAGAGTACTTCGTGAACGAGCACGTCGGCGCCCTTCGCGACCTCCGCCAGCTCCGGCGCGTACGTGGTGTCGCCGGAGAGGACGATCGAACGGTCCTTCGAATCGAAGCGGTACGCGTAGGCCTGCCGGATGGGCGGGTGGCGCACGAGGGCGGCGGTCACCTTCACGTCACGGGTCTGCAGCACGATGCCCGGCTTGTCGAACTCGTGGACGAAGACGAGCCTTCGAAGGTCCGGCCGCCCCTCGTCCTCGATCCGCGTCTCGATGTCGAATTTCATGTACTCGAAAAAGGCCTGCACCATCCGTTCGAGCCCGGGCGGCCCGTAAACGTCGACGCGGCCGGAAGATCCCGCGGCCCATCCGTTGTAGGCGATCGCCCCGACCTCCAGATTGTGATCGGAGTGATGGTGCGTGATGAAGAGGGACCGCACCGTGTTGAGAGGGACTCCGGCGGAAATGAGCTGCCGCGACGTCCCGTAGCCGCAGTCGACGACATGGGGCGTCCCGTCGATCCAGATCAGCGTGCCGGGATTCGCGCGCCCGTGGCTCGCCAGGGCGGGGCCGCCCTTGGTGCCGAGCAGGACGAGCCGGGTTCCTGTCGATTCGGGAGCGCGGACCGTCGTCCGCGCTCCGGGCGGCAGCGCCAGAGCCGCCGCCCCGATCAGAAACTGTCGGCGGTTCGGACCCACGGATTACAACCAATTTCGATTCCCGATTGAGTTGACCGCGGAGTACCGCGGCCGTCTCGCTCCCGTTGGTCGCTCGGCTCCCGGCTCCCGGCTCCCATTGTTCCCCTCACAGCAATTTCCGGTACACCACGAAGCCCGACCGCTCGGCGACTCGGTCATAGAGCCGCATCGCGGTCGCGTTCGTTTCCTGTGTCTGCCAGTACACCCGGGGAGCGCCGCCGGCGCGCGCCCGCTCGTAAACCCCTTCGATCAGCGCGCGGCCGACGCCCTTCCCGCGCGCTGCCTCGGAGGTGAAGAGGTCCTGCAGATAGCAGGTCGGGCCGATCAGGATGGTGTTGCGGTGGAAGAGATAGTGGGCGAGACCGAGAAGATCGCGCTGTCTCTCCGCGACCAGCGCGTGGACCGGCTCAGAGGCGTCGAAGAACCTCGACCATGTGACGTCCGTGATCTCGGCGGGGAGCGTCCGTCCGTAGAAGGTGTTGTAACCCGCCCAGAGAGGCTCCCACCGGGCCCGATCCCCGGGCGCGACGGGACGCACGATCACGCGATCCGGCAAGCCGGCTCCGATCAGGACTTTCGGCGCCAGAGTGCGTCGAGGCTCCACGGGCCCGCCCCCGCCGCCGAGAAGTACAGCCACAGAAAGCAGTAGAACGCGGCGGGCACGCCCCCGTTCAACGACGGCCACAGACCCTTGGGCGCGTGTCCCATGAAATACGCGAACGCCATCTCGCCCGACAGCACGAACGCTACCGGGCGCGTGAAGAGACCGACCAGGAGAAGCGCGCCTCCGGCCAGCTCCAGGATCCCCGCGAAACCGGGCACCGACGCCAACGGGGCGGTGCCGCCGCCCGGCATCACCGCGCCGGGGAACGCGAGGAGCTTCGTGGTCCCGTACTGAACGAAAATGGCGGACGCCGGTGCCGACACCCGCCTCAGCTCCCGACCGAGGATGAAGGCAAAGGCCAGGAGCAGCGGGGCGGTCGCGAGCCCCGGGCGATACCCGGCCGCGACCGCCGCCCAGCCGATGTGGACAAGGCCGTTGCCCGTCTCGAGGACCACCCAGAACCAGGCGAGCGACGTCGCCGGCGGCCGTCGGTCTTGCCGACGGAAAGAACTCAGCGCGCACCAGAAGCCGAACGCCACGAGAGCGACGTTGAAGATGACAAAGCCGATCCGCCGATCGTCGGAGAGAAGGCCGCTGACGTACCGGACCGGGGGCAGCACGTCGTAGAGCCGGGTCGAGTACTCCTCGATCGAGTGAGCCGCCTGGGCGAGGACGAGTCCCAGCAGCGCGGGACGGACTCCCCGCGTCATTCGCCTCCGCCCGCCCGAGCCGCGTGAACGTGGGCCGGGGGCAGCAGCATTACGGCATCGGCGCCGGAGGGCCGCTCAACGGCTCCGGGGTTGCGGCAGCGTCCTTCCTGGATGCTCCGAAGGCCAGGATCTCGAGGAGAAATGCCGCCGCGGCGAGGACCGTCCGCACGGTGTGCGTCTGCTCCCAGCGCGCCCAGATCTCCCGCACGTCCGCGGGAGGCGATGCCGGGTTCCACGTCATGAGCCGGTCGTTGATCGGCACATTGACCGTCCGGGTGACCACGATGACCGCGGCGCAGGCGGCCGCGGCCAGCGCCAGAAACAGCAACTCCGCGCTTCCGAGGCGAGACCGGATCAGAAGCAGCCAGGCCGCGAGGGACACGACGGCGGCGCCGATCAGGATCGGCATCATCGTCAGGAAGTGAACGTGCTGGATCTGCTGGAAGGTCACGAAGCTCGAGGGAGAAAGAGCGGGCCGCGCGAACGTGGCTCCCATGCGATCGCCGAGAAAGATCCCCGCGACCAGCCCCGAGAACAGGACGGCGGCGAATCGGGCGGCGGCGAGCGGTGTCATGTCCTCACCCGTCTCCGAGAGAGCCCGGCGCAGGCGTTGCGCGACATCAGGTCATTTCGCCTTGCGTGCCGACCGCGCCTTCGGAGGCGTTTTCTTCTTCGCCCCTCGGGCCGGGGGGCGGGCCTTGCGCTTCGGCTTCGATGCGACGCGGGTCACGCGCTCCGGCAGACTCGTCGAACCCGTCTCGCGATTCCATTCCTCGAACGTCTCATTCGAGATTTTTCCCTGGACGAGAAGCGTGGCGAACTTCCTCCGCTGCGCCTGGCTCTTGAACGGCATCCCGCCTCCTTCATGTCTCCCGCGGCTCTCCGGCTAGCGGACGTGCGCCGCCATCAGCATCCAGATTCGACCGATCCGCTACGGCCCCGAGTTCCAGATATCGATGACACACCTCCATTCTCCGCCGGGAATGCGGCGCCAGACGGCGACGCCGCGGCCCGCGATCGTCATGACCTTCCCGTCGGGGCCCGGAACGGTCATGGCGTTCGTGCCGGTCGTGAATCCCATCGTTCCGTCGGCGCTGAGGGATGCCCTGTCGGAACGCCAGCTGATGTGAAATCCCGGCGTCGAGAGGCTCTGCTGGACGAAGGCCCGGATCGCCGGTTTTCCCTGCACCACCGGAGCCCCTGCCGGAACGACCGTCGCATCGTCGCTCCAGAACGAGACGATGCGCTCGAGGTCCTTCCCCTCCGACGCGGCCGCCGCCCACGCGCGGTCGACTTCGAGAAGCGCTTCGCTGCCGCGATCGGCGTGCCTCGCGGTCGCGCACCCAAGGACGAAAACTCCGAGACTGAAAACCGCTACCGCCCTGAAAATCCGCATGGGTCCCTCCTGTTGCGAAGTCGCTGGAGCTCCACGGCGCCAGCCGTTCAGTCCCGGTATTTCCCGGTCCTGCGCGGAGCCTCGGGAGCGTGCTTCAGCCATTGCCGGCACTTCACGCACCCCTCGAGATGAGCATCCCGAAGGCGCGCGCCCCGGGAGGAGGGAGCACAGTGGCGCGCGCCGATGCGAAGCGCGAAGCCTTCGACGGACGCCGGACGCGGATTGACTGGCGCCGCGCCTTTCTCTCGCAGGAGATCCACGTCCATGAAGAGTCCGTAGAAAAACACGTCGATCGCCCACACTCCTCTCCGGTGAAACGGGCCAGTGCTCCCTCGCGCGCCCCGCCGTATCGCACCCGGCCGGCCCTTGAAATCGGATACCGGCTTTCAGACTCCAACGTATCAAGCTCGAGCGGGGCGGGGCTCCGCGGGGCCGCATCGCGACGGAAGGGCGCCGTGCGTCAGCCCGCTCCGGCGCCCGGCGACTCGAGATCCGCCAGCAGCTCGTCGGTCCGCAGGACGGTGGCGAACTCGCCGTGGAGGCTCGCGAGCGCGAACCGATGCATCTCGTCGGCGCTGTGGTGGTCGCCGTCCGGGCCCGTCCGCGCGAACGTGGCGGTGCCGTCGGATATCACGATAGCCGTGAAGCCGAGATTGGCCGCCATTCGCACCGTGGTCGACACGCAATGATCGGTGGTGATGCCCGCGACGACGACGGTGTCGATCCGACGGGATCTCAAGTGCGCCTCGAGGTCCGTCCCGATGAAAGCGCTGTTGACCGTCTTCTGGAACACCGGTTCGCCCGGTTGGGGAAGGGCTTCTGGCTTGAAGGCGTTTCCCGGCCGCTCCGGCCGCAAAGGCGAGTCCGGCTCGGTCGACATGTGCTGCACGTGAATGACCGGACGAGCGCGCTGCCGCCACGTCCCCAGGAGGGCGGCGATGTTGCGCTCCGCCTCCGGGTTGTTCCGCTCGCCCCACCGTGGGTCGTCCATCCCCCGCTGGACGTCGACGAGAAGCAGCGCGGCGTTGTCGGGAAGCGTCATGGGAGATCTCCCGTAAAGAGGTCGGAGCGGCTCACGATTTCTTCTTCGAAGCCCGTGGCGCGGCGCGCTCCGCGATGCGCGCCTTCACGAGCTTTTTGACCAGCGCCGCGGCGCCGTAATAGGCGCACCACTGAAAAGGGCCACGCCGGCCGCGTCCCTGGATCCGGCGGGATGCCCGGCCGCCAGGTAGTCGAAGACCAGATCCGTGCGTCCATCGCGGATTCGATTCAGCATCGATGACCTCTCGGCCAGCGCGCGGGCGCCGGACTGCTCTCAGGCCGCGGGTTTCTCCACCACGTAGGCGATCCGGGACAACCGTCGTTCACTCGTCAAGACGCGGACGGCCTCGAAGAACACCTGCAACCCCTCGAAGCGCTCGCCCCCCTCGATACGCCGCAGGTCTTTCTCATGGGCCTGTCGCGCGCGACGCCAGCGGCCGGCGATGAGAGCCGCATTCTCCGTGACGTCCTCCTGCCGGACGAGTCGGAGGCCCGCCTCTTCGATCAGCCGCTCATTGACTCCCGACGGCACGAAGAGAAACAACCCGATGGAGCTCCGGCGCGCCAGCTCGTCGTTGGTGACCGGACCGGTGATCACGACCGGGTCCGTGAAGAGGGCGCGGCGGGCCGGCCGAAGGACGCGGCGCCACTCCCGGAATACGGCCAGCCGCTGCGGGAAATGGTTCATCGCGTCCATACAGAGAAGGCCGTCGAAGGACTCATCGTCGAACGGCAACCGGGAGGTGGCGTCCGCCAGCCGGAATCGAACCCGCTCGGAGGCGCCGGTCCTCGCCGCCGCCTGCGAGGCCACGGCCACGGCGCTCTCATTGGCATCGATCCCCGTCACGCGGCACCCGGTCGCGTGAGCGACGTAGAGCGCCGGGCCGCCCGACCCGCTCGCGACCTCGAGAACGTGATCGTCCGGAGAGAGATCGAGCCACGGGAGAAGACGCTCGTACTCGTCGACGGTCAACCAGCTGTTCTGCCCGATGTCCGCGCCGAAGGTCTCTTTCCGGACGGCGTCCGACACGGGGTCGGTGAAATGCCGGTAGGTGCTGGAGAAGAGCTCGACGCGGTCGGTCATCCGACTTCATCCTTCTTCGAGGGCCGCGGCCGAGCCACGCGCGAGACTGTCAACGGTCCAGCAGGGGCAGGTACACGCGCCAGGGCCCGACGGCACCCCGGTATTGCTTCGCCATCACCCGAGCGGCCTGCGCCACGTGCGAGAGGTCGTGCGCGACCCAGGTGGACAGCAGTTGACGAAGCGAGACCGGGCCGAAGTCGGGGTGCTCGCCCTCGAGCCCGAGCTGGGCATCGGTCAACCGCCACCCGGCGAGCGTCGCCAGGTTGTCCGCGCGCAAGCGGGCAAACTCATCGAGCAGCTCTCCGATCGTCTTCCCCTGGCTCTCGCGGAACTGGGCGAGGCGGTCGAACGGCGCGAAGCGCCGGTTCGCGCCCTGCTCGAGGATGAGTCGGGCGCGCGGGATCCAATCCGCCCGCTCTGCGTGGCTGAGATGACCGACAACCACGTAGGGACTCCACGTGTCGGGCCCCTCGGTCGCGTCGATCCACGCCGGGGAGAGCCCGGCCAGCAGAGCGCGCAGCGTGCCCGGCGTGCGCTCCAGGACCGCCGTGCTCTGTTGGAGGTCGAACTCCATCCCGTCTCCTTTGGCAGTCCGGAATTCAATCAGAAATCGAGCGAAGAGAGAACGCGGCGAGCCGCCGGCGGGTCTGGCGTGACCGGCCTTCCCTACCCGGCCGGGGCGGCGCGACGCCGCCGCAGATCGCCTGACTCACGATCGAATGGACAGCGCATGCCGGAACAGGTTCCGCGGGTCCCATCGCGCCTTGACCCGCTGCAGGCGCCGGTATCCCTCCTGGTAATACAGCGTGTGCCAGGGCACCCCTGAGGTATTCCAGGCAGGGTCCGCGAGGTCGGTGTCCGGATGGTTGATGAATGCGCCGTCGTACACGTCGCCCGGGACCGGGACGCCTCCGGTCTCCGCAAACAGGTCCCGATAGAACGAACGGACCCACGCCAGGTTCTTCGCCTCGTCCCGAGGGTCCACCCAGCCCGTCGTGCACGCGATGTCGAGAATGGATCCGCGTTGGGCCGCGGCGGTCGCGTCCGACGCGACGGCGTTGACCCGGCCTCCGTAGGTGGCGAGACCGAACAATCCGCCCATGACGTCGTGATCGGTGCGGGTCAGATAGTGGTACGCCACGCCGATCTGGCGATCGATGAACCGCTTTCTGAGCAACGCGTCCTTGACCTTCGAGCTGACGCCGCCGGGTGGCACGGCGAACAGGTCGGGAAACGGATTCAGGGCGAATTCGAGCCAGGACATCCGTGTGAGCTCCCGATCGTTCGGCCCGCGGACGCCTTCGCCGACTGCCGCCAGATGGTCCTCGATCTGCCGCCCCGCGCCGGCGCCGGCGGTGCTCACACCGCGGATGAGGAACTTTCCGAACTGCTTGCGATGGATCTCGA
This sequence comes from Acidobacteriota bacterium, assembly GCA_020199905.1. Classification (GTDB taxonomy): domain Bacteria; phylum Acidobacteriota; class Thermoanaerobaculia; order UBA5066; family Gp7-AA6; genus JALYUA01. The sequence continues at coordinate 10,037 of JAIVJS010000050.1, read as the reverse complement.
AGAGCGCCCAGAGAGAGGCGTTGGGAGAATCGGCGCCGCTGTTTCTCTCGCACCAAATCCCGTGGTTCTGGAGACGCCGCAGGAAGGACGGCCGATCGACGTCGCCCCAGTTCCACTCCGCCTTGAAGGTCGTGATCGATTCCGGCGCGCGCGGCAGCATCCGGGCCGGATCGCTGCCGGAGGCATCGCGCGACCGGAACCAGTACCGGGTGACGATGCCGTAGTTGCCGCCGCCCCCGCCCGTGTGCGCCCACCAGAGGTCGTGGTTGGGATCGGAGGTCTCCCGGGTCGCCACGACGGGACTCGCGCGCCCGCTCTCGTCCACCGTGACCACCTCGACCGCATGCAGATAATCCGCCGCGAGGCCGTGCTGGCGGCAGAGGAATCCAAACGCTTCGCCGGCCACGTGCCCGCCCATGCCGATCTGCGGATACTCTCCGAGCGGTATCACCGACCCCCAGGTCTCTAACAACGACCGGAACGTCTCGCCCACCGTGGCGCCGGCCTCGACGGCCACAGCGCGCCTTTCCGCGTCATAGAAGATGCGCTTCATCAGCGACACGTCGATGATCACCTGCGCATCCGGATCCGAGACGAATCCCTCGAGGCAGTGCCCGCCGCTCGTCACCACGAAACGGCGACCTTCCTTCAACGCGTCTTCGACCGCGGAGACCACGTCGTCCACCGAGCAAACCAGCCGGACGTAGTCCGGGATCCCTCTGTACCGCTTATTGAACTGCTTATCGACGGCCGCGAGATAGCGCGGATCGTCGGGTCCGATTCTGGTGGATTCGTTCAGCATGCCGCCGCGCCCTCCTCGCGTGTCTACAGAACTTTTCATTCCCGTTGATCAAGCTGACCGTCAGGCGCCGTCACTTCGCCGGCCGGCGGCACGGAGAAATCCTCTGAGCTGCCTCTCGGACCCGGCAGACGTCGCAATAGAGACCCCGCGATGCCGGACGGCCGGGTGGCCGTGTACCCGACGTTTTCAACTCGAATCGACTTTCCTCTATCGACGCCTTTTCGAAGGGGGAAATTTAACCACCGTCTCGGGCGTGCGGCGAAGAGCGATCCGTTCCGCGCCCTTCATCGCGCTTCGGGAGCGCACCCGCGGGTCTCGTCGGGACGCGAGCGGCGGGCGTCGCACGATCGAAATAGGCCACGGCATCGAATGCGGGACCGCCCTCTCCCCGGCCGGCAGCCGTCCGGGGACCGGGAGCGTGTTCTCCGCTATGGCGTGATCGCGTGGCCCGCCGGGTGAGAAAGCGCCGGGCCCCGCTAGAGGTCGAGAACGAAGACCGGGGCGAGCGCGGCCAGCGCGGCTCCGGCTTGCAACGCCAGGACCCGCAGAGTCTGTCCGGGATTCCGCGGCACCCACTTGATCGCGAAGAAGGCCACGATCGGTATCTGCGCGGCCATCAGGAGCTGCCAGAGATGCGCCGCCGTTCCCTCGTCGGCCTCCCGGGCGGCTCCGTACAGGGCGACGTGGACGAGCACCGTCCCGAGGGCCGCGCAAGACATCCCCAGCGGGAGAAAGGCGCTCGGCTTTCTAAGCAGGGATGTGTCCATCTGTAAATCTCCGCTCTGAGCTTCGCGACCGATCGCGGGGCTCGAGCGCTATTGTAAAGTACTTTGCGTAGTGGAGCAAATGCCGCCCTCATCCAATGCGAACCGGACCCCGAGGGGGCCGACTCAGGCCGCGAGCGGTCTGAGCGCCCCCGAGAGCACGTCGCGTCCATCGACGGGCCTGCGCCTGCCGCCGGCGGGCGATCATTCGTCGAACGAAGCCGGCTGGCGGGTCTCCATCCATCGTTCATCGGCCAGAACGACCGACGTCTCGATCTGTCTGTCGGGAATGGACCAATAGGTTCGGAGGAGGCGATCCTTGTCCGCCGCCGGAACCACACGGAATCCATTCCGCCAATAGAACTCGATGGCCCACGAAGCATCCGCCCACGTTCCAATCAGGATCGGCTTGTCCGTGAGGCTCTGGACATAGCGCAACAGCGCCGTTCCCACGCCCTTTCTTTGCGTCGTTCGTGCGACATACGCGTGGCGCACCAGCGCGACGGCTCCCTTGTCCTGGATTCCCATGACGCCCAGCGGTCGACCTTCCTCCTCCGCGATCCAGAAGACGATTCCGCGGGCGATGTCTTTCGCGAGCTCCTCCATCGGCATGTAAGGCTCGCGCCACTGGTCGATCGGGATCACACCTCGATAGGCCAGCGCGGCCTCGTTGATGACCGCCAGCATCTGCGGCCGATCCGTTTCCTCACTCCTGCGGATTCGCATCCTTCACCTCGGGGAGTCCGACGTGGCGTTTGCTCCCGCCGCCCATCAGGCGCCGCGAGCCCACGGAAGCGTGCGCTTCGCGAACTTTCCGCGGCCCCGGATCAGATGAAAAACGAACGATCCCAGGCAAAATCCACCGAAGACCTGCGCCGTCCCTCCGGGCAGGCGCGCCAGGGTCCGG
>JAIVJS010000050.1:0-7529 GCA_020199905.1 Acidobacteriota bacterium | reverse complement strand
AGCGCGGAATACCGGGCCGGGCAATCGGCCGCCGCGGGCTCCGGAAAGCCCTGCTGGAGGATGAAGTTTCGTCTGCCGCCGGGGGCGCTCACGCTCCGTTCCATCCCGTTTTTCTCAAAGCGGCGCGCAGGGCCATCAGGCGCGCTTGCGGAGGGTCACGTGCGCGGCGGCGCGATCACCGGCGACGTGCTCGACGCACTCGTAGCCGAGCGCGCGTGTGTCGATCCCCTGCAACAGGTGCTCCCCGGTGCCGAGAAGGACGGGAGAGATCGCGAGGTGCAGATCGTCGATGAGACGGGCGCGCAGATACTGCCGGATCGTCGCGACGCCCCCGCCCAGCCGGACGTCTTTTCCCGCGGCCGCTTCTTTCGCCTCGTCCAACGCGGCGTGAATGCCGCCGGTGACGAACGTGAACACCGTGCCGCCCTTCATCTCGATCGGCGAACGCGCGTGATGCGTCAGCACGAAGACCGGAACGTGGTACGGCGGTTCGTCACCCCACCAGCCCTTCCAGCTGTCGTCAGGCCACGGTCCCCGCACCGGGCCGAACATGTTCCGGCCCAGGATCCAGGCGCCGAGCCCCTCGAACCCCTTCGCCGCCATCCCGTCGTCTACGCCCGTCTCGCCGTCTTCCTTGCCCTGCATACGCTGAAACGTCCGCGTGGGGAAGAACCAGTCGAACAAGCCCTCCCCGCCAGCGCCCAGCGGACGTTCCAGCTCCTGATTGGGACCGGCGCCGTAACCGTCGATGGAGATCGAGAAGGCCCGGACGCGCAATTTCGACATGGCGTTTACGCCAGCGAGAGAGCCATGAAGCGCGAGCCGGCGACGGGATTGTGCCGGTAAGGCGGAATCTCCTGAAACCCCAGCGCCTCGTACATGGCGGCCGCGCGCGTCATCGACGGCAGCGTATCAAGGCACATCCGGCCATACCCGATCGAGCGCGCTTCGTCAACGAGCCGCGCGACGAGCAGGCGGCCGAGCCCTGAACCGCGGCGGTCCGGACGCACGTACAGGCGCTTCATCTCGCAGACCTCGCCGCTGATCGGCTGGAGGGCGATGCATCCGCACGCGCGCCCATCGAATCGCGCGAGGAGGAGCCGGCCGGACGGCGGCGCATACGCGCCCGGCAACTCCGCCACTTCACGGGCGAAGCCCTGGAAGCCGAGATCGACGTCGAGAAACGCCTGGTACTCGAGAAGGAGCGCGCGGACGTCCGCGATCTCTTCGGGTCCGCTGGCGTCAACGATCTGGATCATCGAAATTTCACCGCCAAAAGCTGACGCCCGTCCCCCGCCCTACGAATATTCCGCCTCGACTCCGTGAATTCGGGCCGTGCTGACCGCGCCAGACGGGTAGACGAAAAGCACGGCGGACGTCCTCGACCATGCCTCCCGCTCGCGCGTACAGCCGTCGCGCGGCTTCATTGGCGCGGCTGGTCAAAACGAACGCCTCGTACAGTCCTCTTCGCGCGCGAGCGCCGTGACCTCCCGCGTGAGAGCCGTCGCCAGCCCCTGGCCGCGCCAGGGTTCGGCCACGTCGATCTCATAGACGAACATCTAACCGGCTTCGCCATCGGCGCGATCCAGCCGGTACGCCAGGAGAAAGCCGCCGACTTCTCCCCCGGTCTCGCCACGAGGAGATCGTTTGCCGGGTTGCGCGGAAACGCCTCGAGAGAAACGGGTGTGCGAGACGATCCCTTGAAGGCTGGACGACCTTCCCGGCGCGCCCCGCGTCTCCGGGGCCGAGTTCTCAATCCGGGTCATGAAGCGCTCCTTCACATTTGGACGCCTTCCAGTAACACGAGGGATCGTGTCCCCATGTCAGACCCCTCCCGTCGCACCCCCATTGACCAGGAGTCGATCGCAAAACGCGCCGACGGCGGCCGCCACATCAGTCGTCGATGCCGGCACCACCGTACAGTCGCGGAGGCTGGCCTCGTAAAGGTCTGACACCTCCGCCGGATGCAGGGGATCGTCGCCGCGCACCAGCAGTGTCGGGACCCGGAGAGATCTCAGATCAGCAGGCGACGCGAAGGGCTGCGCGCCGGACGCGATGAACCGGCTCGTCGCCGCGACGCTTTCCGGATCGAACTCTTCCATCATGGCGACCGCTTTCTCCCGCATGCCCGGCGGGAGATTCGCGTAAAGAGGCCGCAGCACCTGCACGCCCTCTTCCACCGCGCGGCTCGCGATGGCGTCCATCATCGCGAACGTCGTCTTCTGCTGTTCCGTGTAGCCGCGCTCTTCGCCCGCATAGACCGGCTTGACGAGAACGAGACCGACGACTCGGCCGGCGGCTCGAAGCGCGAAGCGAAGAGCGACGCCCGAGCCGCCCGAGACGCCGCCGACGACGGCTCGATCCACTCGGAGGTCGTCGAGGAGAGCCTCCACGTCGTCCGCCAACCGGTCGAAGGTCAGCGCCTCCCCGGACCGGGACTTTCCACTGCCGCGCAGGTCGGGCGCGATGACCCGATACCGCGCGGCGAGAGGTGCGATCAGCGGCAGCGCCGCCTGATGCGTCGCCATCCCGCCGTGCAGCATGACGATTGCCGGGCCAGTGCCGTCTTCGACCGCGAACAGCCGCACGCCCCGGCTCTGCACCCACCGCTCCCGCATCAGTTCCGTGCCTCGTTACTCCCGCGGCCGGACGGCCCGAGGCGCAGCGGGATCGCAGGCGGGAGCCGAAGATCGATGGAGCAGCGCTTTGCGGAAAGGAGAGCCGTATCCACTGCCTGCCTGAGTAGCGCGATCCCTCTCCGCCTCTTTTCGGCGATCCGAAATGCGAACCCGTGCAGCACGACCAGCAGCGCGAGGACGACCCCGCCGAAAATCCAGAATCCGATCCCATCCGGTTTCATTCGAGCCTCCTGACGGGTAGCGCGTCAGACCGCTGCCCGCGCCCGTTGGAGCGTGCGCGCAGCGATCCGCCTATTCCACGGCACGCTTCGTCCACTGCCACAGGCCGGCGGTCACGGAGACCGGCAGGCGGGAGCCGATCTGCCTCGCCGCCAGGACGATCTGTCCACGGTGATGCGCCTCGTGGGCAACGAAGTAGGTCAGCAGGTGACCGACGTCCAGCGGCAGATTCCGCCACGCGTAGGCCGGCGTAGCGGGGACCTCGCCACCGAGGCGACATCCCAGCCGCAGGAGCGCCTCCATACCGCGGCTGCTCCTGTTCAGTGCGGCGACCAGCTCGCGGCGGCCCACCTTCCGGCGGTCCACGGCGGCTGGAACCGGAATGCCATGCGGCCGGCCCAGCGTCTTCAGCCACATGCACCGGGTGTTGTGGAGGTGGCCGGCGAGCATGCGAATCGTCTTCCGCGGGGCTCCGGGGATCGGTGCCGCCCACACCCCGTCGGGAACGTGGCTGACGAGAAAGACCGTCACGTTGTGGGTAGTCCGCCAGGCTGCTGAGATGGTCTCGGCGAGCTCGCGTCCCGGCCGCTCTTCGGTCTCTCGAGGCTTCGTTCTCACGCTGACGTGCTTCGAATCACAAATGCCCTCACCTCGGGTCGAAGGGTTCCTCGCTCAAGCCGGAGGCTGGCAGAGATGTTCTTCAGGCATTGATGAGTTTGTTCCTGGATGGTCACGCCCTGGATTGCGCGGGTTGCCTGATCGACGGGGGTCGAACCGGACACGAACACGGCCCCGCCGCTTTGTCCGCCTGGCTGTGAGTGACCGGCGGTCCAGCCGCGTTTGACGTGAAGATGATTTCGCGAGACATCGATGTCCTCCTGTTCACGAGCCGACGATTGATTTCGTGCCCGCCGATCACCCACCTTCCGCCTTCTCGGTCGCCGCACTGAGAAATATGGTCTGTCCGAGCGCCACTCGACCGATCCGAGTGACCGCGCCGTAGATTCCCGCGTTGTTCCGGTTCGCACGGACGACCGCCTTCATCACCTCCGGAGCAGAGCTTGCCGAGTCGGGATCGAGGTTCACCATCGAGCAGCGAAGGTCGCGCATCGTGACGGCGACGGCCGGGGCGTCGTCGCCCTCGCCGAAGGAGAGCACCCCGCCCAGCCATTCGTCCTCCTGGAAGGCGACCGGTCGCAGCAGACAAACCACGACATTCGGGCGAAATCGTCGCATGTCCGCGTTCCGTCCTGCGAGTCGTCCGATCTCGCGCATCGTTTCGGAGGCGATCACGGAGATGCTGGCCTCATCGAAGATGCCATGTTTCAACTGCATCATCTGGACGGGAGCCCCGTGACGGCGCCCGACTTCCGTGGCGAGATCCTCCCCGAAGACAGGCATCTCTTCGCCACCCGGCGTGCGAACGTGCGTTGGAAGGTCTCCGTGGGTGCCGTCTCCCAGGCGATGCGGAGCAAACAGGAGCAGGTCGGGAAGCCTGCTCGCCGTCAGCCACGGAAAGCCGCTGCGGTCATCGAGCCGCCGGAATGCCAGGCGCCTGTCGCCATCGAGGCCGTGCCAGCCCAGCCTGGCGGCCTCGAGTCGTTCGCCGCCCATCGACTTCACGGGATATCGGAAGATCGCTTCTACATGTCCGATTTCTATGGGCATATTCGATCCGGGTCCCCCGGGGTCCCGGGCTCAGCGGCGACAGCGGCGAATCCCGCGGCCGCCGCTGCAACGCAATCATAGGCGAGCACCACTCGCTCGCCGCGCCGACACCGAGGCACGGCTCACCGGAGTGCCTGGTCAGGCCCGCGACGCTACGACTTCATCCACTTCAGAACGAGGCGGAGGAAGGTTTACTGCATGTAGGCGTCGATGTGAATCTTCCCGGTCGCGAAATTCACGGTCCCGACGCCCCAGACCTGTCGCGTGTTGACCCAGGCGTAGTCATTTCCTGCTGTGGCGAGGCTAACGTTCTCCCAGAGGTCCGCGATCGGCTCGGCTGCGCGTGGAACGGCCACGCCATCGACAGACATCGCGATCCGTTGCCCGTCCTCAGTCTCGATCGTCGCCCGAATATCAAGATCGACGCGCCCGTCGGCGCGCATCCGGAGATAGTCGACGCCGCGCACTCGGCCGGTCAGGCGGCCGATGGCGCGACCCTCAAACGCGATATCGAGGCGAACCCCTTGCGATGGGACCGGCTCCCTGCCCGACAGAATCGCCTCCAGGCTCACGCCGTAATCCGTCACGCCCGTCACGTCGAGATCGTATTCGTAGATTTTCTCGCCACGCATTGAGAACCTCCGGTCCGCTTGCTGAAAATTGCGGCCTGTTGGTGCCACGGTATCTGAACCCTCGTTCAGTCCCGGCGTGCGGACCACTCCAGCACTCGGAGAGCGCGCAACGTGATCCAGCGATTCGCGGCTCCGACGGGGCCGGCCATCTCCTCGTGAAGGGTGTTGCGGTGTCGCACGTCGAGCAGCCAGCGCCCGTCGCCCTGGCGCCGCTCGCGCACGGTCCGGACGGCTTCCTCGACTCGCGCATCCGGTTGCACGTCGGCCGCGCGCAGATAGTCGAGCGCGCGCAGCACGTCGTAGTGCCAGAGCGTCGGAAAGGCGAACTGCGTCCACGCCGGCTCGATGAGGTCGCCGGTCGACAACCTTCGGAGCAGACGACGCTCGAGGAGGTACTCCTGCGCGCGCCTCCGCGCGTCCGTCACCAGCGGCGTTGCGTCGAACGCGTTCTCGAAGGCGAGCAGCCCTTCGAGCACACAGATCGTCGTGTGGAACGACGAGCGCACCGAGCCGCGCTCCGCCTCGCAGTTCCAGCCGCCATCCACGAGCTGTTCGCTCAGCAGGCGATCGACGAGGCGATCGCTGCGCTCGCCGAAGTACGCGTCGAGAGCGAGGACGCGGCCGTTGATGCACGGCTCCACCTCACCCTCGAAGAAGGGCGAGTCTCCGAACCCGGGTCCCCAGGTGACGTTGCTGCGAACCAGATCGATCGCGGTTCGCGCGCGCGCGCTCGTCGGGTCGAGCCCCAGATCGCGCAGAAACAGCAGCGTGTACAGGTTCGACCACCAGAGCGGCGTGGCGGCGCCATCGCCCCAATGGCCGTCGGGACGCTGTTGATCGAGCAGCCCCGGGCCCCATCCCTCTGACGCGATACGCGAACGCTCGGCCGCAACGATCTCGGGAGGCGTGTCGGTCAAGTCGCGCATGACCTGCCAGCGGATCGACGGGTCGGTGTCGAGGAGCCAGTCGATGACGGGGTCGCCCGAGGATCGAGGGTGCGCGTCGCCGTGTGTGTGCGTCATTCGTTCGTGGCTTGACCGTCGAGCACGGGCTCGATCGGTGACTTTCGAGGCATCGTACGCGCATCGCCAACGAGACCGGTGAATTTGCAGCCTTTTTCCCGCACCTCATCGTCCGGCGGTCGGGTCGGCCGGCGCGACGCGGGACCCGGTCGATCGCCGCGTACTCTCTCCCGTCAGGCGCAAGAGGCCGGTCAGCGTAAACCTGTTCGGCTGGTCAGGTAAACAGCGAACGTGCCCAGCCAATGTCCTCCTTCATAGTGTTCCCCGGTGACCGCAGGCAAAGCCGCGTCACGATGATGAGCAGCTGCGGCAAGAAGGGCCGGCACGCGTCGATCGTTCGCATTCACCCCATGCGCAATGCCTTCCAGCATCCAGGCACGGCTGAGATTGAGCCCATCGATGTGCGCAAGCTTGGGATCGGAACGATCGGTGACGATGCCAGGGCTCAGCCACGTCTTGCCTGCATCGATCGGGATGCCTGGCATAAAGCCAGCGAGCCACTCGGTGAACGCGTGGCGATTCAGCACGCGCCGCATGAAATCTGCCTCAGCAAGACAGGGCGATAGAAAGTCCTCGCCCGACGGCTCGTAGGCAAGCGGGCAGCTCTTGTCGTTCCGATAGAAGCGTCGTGCGGCCGATTCGAGCAGCGTACGCATTTCGCCATCGCCTGAGACCCGCGCCCAATCCCAGGCCAGCCCGAATGAGAAAGCCGTCTGGCTGTGCTCTCCGATGCGAATGGGATACTGAAGCTTGGGCAGCCAGGTCTTGAGACGTTTGCCTGCCGCGCTTTCCAGAGGCGCAAGGATTGTGGCCCACTGCCTGGCTCGTGGATCGGCCCACTCGCGCAGCTCCGCGGAGAGTTGCAGCAGCCAGGCGAGACCGTAAGGGCGTTCAAAAGATGCACGGTCTGCACGCTCCAGATAAGCGACCTCCGCGGCCATGTTTTGCTGGGTGAAGCTTCGGGCAAGCTCCTCTCGAGCCGTCCGCGCAAAGGCGGCGTCCGGATACAGACGAACCAGGCGCACGAGGAGCCAATGGCCGTGTACTGCGGAATGCCAGTCGTAACAGCCGTAAAAAGCGGGCGTCAACTCACGTGGTACGCGCGCATCCGCATCACCGCTCATCGTGTGCGAGATCTTGTTCGGATACTCTTGATGCAGACACTTGAGAGCGAGCGCCGCGAAACGCGCGGCTGATGCCGAATCCAGGGTCGCAGGCAGGTCCGCCGCCCGAACGAACAGCGGAAACGCGATGGTGATGAGAATGACGGCGGAGATGACTGCTGCTCGACTCACAGGCGGTTGGCGAGGCGCCCACGTTTTCCGCACGCCCCGACGTTTCGCGTTGAC
>JAIVJS010000049.1 GCA_020199905.1 Acidobacteriota bacterium | reverse complement strand
AGCGTGAACAGAGCGGCGGCGAAAACGGAGAAGCGGAACATCATGAGCGGTGAACTCCTCTCTTCGAACTCGAACGGATACAGCCCGGCGGGCGGGCGGCCGGGGATGAGCAGCGGGGCCGTCAGGTCGTCATGCGATCGAGGCGGCCGGATCCGGCGCCGACGCCCGGGCGCGCGCCCGCACCTCGCGCGCAAATTCAGCAAAGAGCCGGCGGGAAGCGGAATCGCCGGCCGGAGCGAGATTCTCGGGGTGCCACTGCACCGCCACGAGCCAGGAGTCGTCCGCCGGGAGTTCGGCGGCTTCGATGAGGCCGTCGGCGGACCGGCCGGAGGCGACGAGACCTTCGGCGGGCCGCCCGATCGCCTGGTGGTGGCGGCTGTTCACGTCGAGCGACGCCGCGCCCGCAATCGACGCGAGGCGGCTGCCGGGCGCCACGGTGATCTCGTGCTCCCGCCGCGTCTTGTCTCCGCCGGTCGTGTCGTGCCGGAGCGCGGTCGAGGTCTCCGTCGGGATGTCCTGGACCAGCGTCCCTCCGAGCGCGACGTTCACCACCTGCAATCCGCGGCAGATGGCCAGGATGGGAACGCCGTCGCGCCGCGCCGCCTCGAAAATCCCGAAGTCGAGGACGTCCCGCTCGGCGTCGAGCTCGACTCCGGCCTCGGGACGCAAGCGCTCGCCGTACCGCGCCGGGTCGACGTCGCACCCGCCTCCGAGGACGACCCCGTCGAAACCGCCCCGGGGATCGGTGCCGGGCTGGAGGACCTCGATCTCGCCGCGAATGAATCCCGCCTGGAGGAGGGAACGAACGTAGTCGTTGGACTCGCCGGCGGCGACGTCCCGGTCGAGGGTCAGGGCTATGCGCATCGGGAAGATTCTAACCGCCGCCGCCGCTCGGAAGCCGCCCGCCCGGGGGCGCCGTCACCGCTCGAACAGCACGGCCATTCCCATGCCGCCGGAAATGCACAGAGTCGCCATGCCCGTTCGGGAGCCGGAGCGTTTCATCTCGTGGAGGAGGGTCGTCGAAATGCGCGCGCCGGTCGCGCCGATCGGGTGCCCGAGGGAGATTGCGCCGCCGTTGACGTTGACCCGGGAGAGGTCCAGCGGAAGCTCCCGCGCGCACGCAAGGACCTGCGCGGCGAAGGCCTCGTTCAGCTCGATACGATCGATGTCGGCCAGAGTCCGTCCCGTCTTCGCCAGCAGCGATCGGATCGCGGGCACCGGGCCCACTCCCATGCGCGACGGCTCGACACCGGCGGACGTCCACGCAGTAATCCGGCCGAGCGGCTCGACGCCCGCGCGACCCGCCGCCTTCTCCGACGCGAGCACGAGGGCCGCGGCGCCATCCGTGATCCCGGACGAGTTGCCGGCGTGGACGGTGCCGCTCTGCGCGTCGAATACGGGAGGCAGCTTCGCGAGCGACTCCGGAGTCGTATCGCTTCGCAGGTGCTCGTCCCGCGACACGGTGATGGACCCCCCGGCGGTGACGGAGCCCTTCTTTTCCGCGACCTCGACGGGGACGATCTCGGCCTCGAACCGGCCCTCCGCGACCGCCCGGCCGGCGCGCTGCTGCGACTCGAGCGCGAACGCGTCCTGCTCCGCCCGGGAGATCCCGAATTCCTGCACGAGGTTCTCCGCCGTCTCCCCCATCAGCTGCCCGCAGAGGGGACAGAGGAAGCCGTCGCGGTACATCCCGTCCACGATCTCGTCGTGGCCCATCCGGAGGCCGAAGCGGGCGCGCGGCAGAAGGTAAGGGGTCGCGGACATGCACTCCGTCCCGCCGGCGAGCACCACTTCGTTCTCTCCGGCGGCGATCGAGAGGGCCGAGAGAGTCAGCGCCTTCAAAGAGGACCCGCACGCCTTGTTGACGGTGTAGGCGGGGACGGAGTCGGGGACTCCGGCGCGGTGGGAGACCTGCCGCGCCGTGTTCGGACCGCCGCCGGCCTGCCGGGCATGCCCGAAAACGGTTTCCGAGACGGCCGCCGCCGGCAGCCCCGACCGTTCGATCGCCGCTTTCGCGGCGACGACGCCGAGATCCGCGGCCGAAAGAGACGCAAAGGACCCGCCGAACTTTCCGATCGGGGTCCGCACGGCGGAGAGGACGAAGACGGGGCGCATGGAAGGAGTCATCAGTCCTCAGTTTTCAGTCATCCGTTCGGTCCACGAAAGTTCGTCAGGTGTTCACGTCGGGACGCGACATTCCAGACGGAGTGGAGGGCTGCGAAATTCCCGCGAACCCCCCTCCCGGCCGATTTTGAACTGACGACTGATGGTGATAACCGACAACTTCTATCAAATCAGCGGCAGCCTGACCTTGAACGTGGTCCCCCGATCCACCGTGCTCTCCACTTCGACGCGGCCCTTGTGCGCCTCCACGATCCACCGCACGATCGAGAGGCCGAGGCCCGATCCGCCGGAGTAGGCGCGACGCGCGCGGTCGCTGCGGAAGAACCGCTCGAAGACGTAGGGCTGGTCGGCCGGCGGAATCCCGATCCCCGTGTCGATCACCTCGATCGTCGCTTCGTCGGGCGCGGAGGAGAGCCGCACGCGGATCCGGTCCTCGGGGCGCGTGTAGCGGATCGCGTTCTCGAGGAGGTTGTGCAGCACCTGCTGCATGCGATCCGCGTCGATGAACGCCCGCACCGGCTCGTCGGGCGCCTCCGCCGCCAGGTCTATGCCGCGGTCCGCGGCCGCCGGCAGAAGGTCCCGGGTCACGTCGACGATGAACCTCCCGAGGTCCACGTTCGCGAAGGACAGCGTCACCCTTCCGCTCTGGCCGCGCGCGAGGAAGAGGAGGTTCTGCGACAGGCGCGTCAAGTGCCGCACCTCGAGCAGCGCGTCGCCGATCGCCTCGCGGTACTCCTCGGCGGGCCGGTCCTCCTCGAGGACCACCTCGAGCGTCCCGCGGAGGACGGTCAACGGCGTCCGGAGCTCGTGCGAGACGTCCGCGATGAACTGCTGCTGCTCCTTCTCCGCGGAAGCCACCGCGTCCAGCCGCGTGTTGAGGCGCTCGGCGATCTCCTTCGCCTCCCCTTCGAGTCCCGCGGCGGGGATCCGCTTCAGGGGATGTTTCTCGGTTTCGACGAGCAAACGGAGGATCGTGCTGATCGGGTCTTCGCGCGGCACCGCCTCGGGCCGCGCGCGGGAGAAGATTCCCATCCTCACTCCTCGGCGCCGACGGGCCGAAGGCGGTAGCCAACCCCGCGGACGGTCTGAATCACCTTGTCGCGCTCGCCCGAGTCGATCTTCTTCCTCAAAGCGTTGATGTACACGTCGATGATGTTGGTGGAAAGGTCGAAGGAATCCTCCCAGATGCGCGCCTGGATCTCGGACCGGGAGACGACCTTGCCCCGCCGGCGGAGAAGCAGCTCGAAGAGGGCGCCCTCGCGCGCCGTCAGGCGGATCCTCTCCCCTTCGCGAGACACTTCGCGCGACTCGGGGTCGTAGGTCAGATCGCCGAACGCGATCGGTCCCGGCTCCTCGACTTCGGTCCGCCGGGCCAGCGCGCGAAGGCGCGCCACCAGCTCTCGAAAGGAAAAGGGCTTGACCAGGTAGTCGTCCGCTCCGGCGTCGAGGCCCTCGATCTTGTTCTCGACCGTGTCCCGCGCGGTCAACATGAGGATCTTCGAGCGTACGCCCCGAGCGCGCAGCGCCCGGCAGAGATCGAGCCCGTCCCGGGATCCGGGCAGCAGCAGGTCGAGGATCACCAGGTCGAAGGTCTCCATCTCGAAACGAGCCATCGCCGAGTCGGCGTCCTTGACGGTCTCGACCGTGTAGCCCTTCTCCGTGAGCCCCTTGCGGAGAAACTGGGCGATCCGCTCTTCATCCTCCACGACGAGGACGTTCATTCGGGGGCGCTCTCCCCGGGGGGAGGGCCTTCATGCGCCGTGTCGGGCCCCCGGCGGACACGCGCCAGAACGAGAACGGCCCCCGCGCCGGCGGCGACCCCCGCGGCAAAATGGGACAAATCGCCCCCGGTGGCGAGGGCGACGACGACTCCCCCCGCGACGAGCGCCAGAACCGTCAGTCGGGAGACTTCGATGGGAGGAACGTTTGTCATCAGGCTCGGGGCCGAAACCCGAAGGCGGGGGTATTCTCTCGCATTCCAGAACTTGAAGGAGGAAAGAATGAGATTCCCTAACGTCCCCGTCACCAGCGCCGTCACCCTCGCCGCATTCGCGTTCGTCGGCGCGGGCTGCGCGTCCTCGTCGAGCTCGCCCTCGACGGCGTCCTCGTCGAGCTCTGCCCCGGCAGCCTCGAGCGCCCGCTCCTCCGAGGGTCCTTCCGCCAGCGCCACCTTCGAGTCCCGGAGCGGCTCGACGGTGACGGGAACGGCGACCTTCTCCGAGCTCGGCTCGGGAGGGGTGCGCGCCCGCATCCACATCGAGAACGCTCCCCCGGGAACGCACGGCCTCCACCTCCACGAGAAGGGCGATTGCTCGGATCCCGAGGCGAAATCCGCGGGCGGCCACTTCAACCCGGGCGGGATGCCGCATGCCGGCCCGATGGCGGACAAGCGGCACGCGGGCGACCTCGGCAACATCGAGATCGGATCCAACGGCAAGGGCGATCTCGACGTGCGCAGCGATCTCCTCACGGTGAAGGCGGGACCGAACTCCGTGGTCGGGCGCGCGGTGATCTTTCACGAGAAGGCCGACGACCTGACGACGCAGCCGACCGGCAACGCCGGCGGACGCCTGGCGTGCGGCGTGATTCAGTAACGCGGCGTTCGAGCACGACCGGCCGCGCGGCACCTCCCCCTCTCCCCGGGCTCGGGGAGAGGGGTGAAACGAGGGGCCTCCTCGGGATCGCGGCGGGCTTCCCGTGAGGCGAATCGACGGATGGTGGGCGCGGGAAGCGACATGGAAGCGGCCGGCCGCCGGGGAAATCTTCGTCTCTCTCCTTTCTTGCGCGAATCGTTTCTCGCCGCCCGCTTGACACGCCGTCTCGCGCGGCGCTAAATTGTACAAATCGTACAAATGAGGGAGGCCAGATGAGCATCACCACACTTCCCGCCAGCGAGGCGCGGGCCGGTCTCTCGGAAATTCTGAATCGCGTCGCATTCGGCGGAGAGCGGATCGTTCTCGAGCGCCACGGGCGCAACGTGGCGGCCGTCGTTCCGATGTCGGACCTGGCGAAGCTCGAAGAGGAAACGCCGTCGGCGCGACAGGCCTCCGCCCCCGCCGTCCACTACGTGATCGAGGATTTTCCCCGCATCGGTCACGTTCTGCTCGCCGCAACCTCCGCCGGGCTCTGCCGCGTGATCTTCGGGCAATCCGCCGCCGCGCTGGCCGCCCGTCTGCGCGAAGAGCTTCCGCATGCGGAGAGCTCGGAGACGCCCCTGCTGCGAACTGCGGGGGAGCAGCTTTCCGCATACACGGCCGGAAAGCGGCGCGATTTCACGGTGCCGGTCGACCCGGCTTCGTACGCAACGCCGTTTGCCCGCCGGGTGCTGCTCGAGGCGACCTGCGCGATTCCGTTCGGCAAGGTCCGCACGTACGGCGAGATCGCCCGCGCGGTCGGGAGCCCCGCGGGCGCCCGGGCCGTTGGAGGCGCACTGGCCTCGAATCCCGTTCCGATCGTGGTGCCGTGCCACCGGGTCGTCGCAGCCGGCGGGCTCGGAGGCTACTCCGGCGGAACGAAGGGCTCCGGGCTTCGGTGGAAGCGGGAGCTCCTGGCTATCGAAGGCGCGCTGCCGGGTGCCGCTTGAAACGCGCGGAAAAGCAGCCGCACGACTCGGCCCGCTTCGACCTGCCCCCCGACGAGGTCCGCCGCATCGGGTACCTGGCCGCCGACGCGATCGCGAGCCATCGCGAGAGTCTGACCTCTCGTCCGGTGTTCGGAAAAGTCGGAACCGCCGCGGGGCTCTTCTCGGGACCCGCTCCGGAAGAAGGCGTCCCGTTCGAGGAGACGCTCGCGTTCGTCCGAGAGCACATCCTTCCCTTCCCGATGGGGAATTCGCATCCGCGTTTCTACGGGTTCATCAACGCGACGGCGGACCCCGTCGGCGTCGCGGCGGACGGGCTCGCCGCCGCCATGAACCCGAATTGCTGGGGCGGCGACCACGCCGCGGTCCACGTCGAGAAGCAGGTGATCGGCTGGCTCGCTTCCGCCGTGGGTTTCCCCCTTGAAGCGGAGGGCATTCTCGTGTCCGGCGGGTCCATGGCCAACTTCACCGCGCTTGCCGCCGCGCGCCGCGCGCAGACGCCCGGCAACGTCCGCGAGGACGGACTCGGAGGCCCGGACCGCCCCCGGCTGACCGTCTATGCGAGCGACCAGGTACACGCGTGCGTCGACAAGGCCGTGGACCTGCTCGGAATCGGAACGGCGCAACTGCGCAAGCTTCCCGCCGACGAAAAGTTCAGGATCCGCCTCGAGGATCTGGAGAGCGTCGTCGCCCGGGACCGCGCCGCGGGCTTCACCCCGGCGATCGTCATCGGAAACGCGGGCACGGTGAATACGGGAGCCGTCGATCCCCTCGACGCGCTGGCGGACTTCTGCGCCCGCGAACGCCTCTGGTTCCACGTGGACGGGGCCTACGGTGCGATGGCGGTGCTGT
The DNA here is from genome assembly GCA_020199905.1 of Acidobacteriota bacterium. Lineage (GTDB taxonomy): Bacteria > Acidobacteriota > Thermoanaerobaculia > UBA5066 > Gp7-AA6 > JALYUA01. Next base: position 1,271 of record JAIVJS010000049.1, on the reverse strand, counting down.
CTCCCCGGCTGGCTCCCCTGTTCTCGGGAATGGCGCGGGCCGATTCGATCGCCGCGGACCCGCACAAGTGGCTCTACGTCCCGTACGAGGCGGGCGCGACTCTCGTGCGCGAGCCGGGACGGCTGGGCAACACCTTCCGTCGGTTCCCCGAGTACCTGGCATCGGATGCCGAGAGCCCGTTCCCGGGCCCCGCGTGGTTCGCCGAGCGCGGCGTCGAGCTCTCGCGGGGATTCAAGGCGCTCAAAGTCTGGATGGGATGGAAGACGCACGGCCGCCGGGGCTATGCGGCGAGCATCGAAAACGACGTCCGGCTCGCCCGGTTCCTTTCCGACGCCGTGGACGGCCGGCCCGAGTTCGAGCGCCTGGCGGACACGGTTCTCTCGATCGTCAACTTTCGGTACCGGCCGGCCGGCCGCAGCCTCCCCGACGCGGATCTCGACGCCGTCAACCGGCGCATCGTCAATCGTCTGGTGGGCGACGGCTCGTTCTTTCTGGCGCCGACGGTCCTCAAAGGGCGCACGGCGCTCCGGGTCTGCATCGTCAACTTCCGCACGCGCGAAAAAGACCTGCTCGCGCTCCTCGATGAAGCGGCGCGGATCGGCGAAGAGATTTCATCCGCCTCCGCAGGCTAGAGAGAAAGCCGCAGTCGGTGCCGGCCGTCTCTGCCGCGACACGGACGCTGACGACGACGGAGAGGTGATGACGAGAGCTGAGAGCTGACACCGACAGCCGACAGGCGACAGCTACCAGGTCCCCCGCGTGCTACCTTGTCCGCACATCCCCCCGAGCCTCAAAGGAGCCTCGATGCGCCAACTCGCGGCGGGCATCCGCTTCGCGTCCTTCCTCTCGGTCGCGGCACTCGCGACCGGCGTCGGTCTCGCGGATGGATCGCCCTATGCGTCCCTGCGTGCTGCCCGGCCGGCGGGCCCGGGCCTCGCGGTCTCCAATCTGGTGCTCGAGCGCGACGCGTTCCGGTTTCGCTTCGAGGCCGGCTCGTTTCAGATGCTGTCTGCGGTCGAGGGGCGGACGATGGGCGCCGTCTTCTCGGGCCAGGGCACGATGGAGCTGACGCCCGCTTCCGAGGCGGAGGCCCAGCACTTCGCGATGGTCAATGGTGAAAAGCCCGCGGCCGTCTTCACCGACCGTTTCCAGTCTCTCGTCCTGCTCTTCGGAGACGGAACGGCCACGGAGATCGAGTCGCACGCGACGCCGGGCCCCGCTCCCGCGGCCGCGCGGAAGATCTGGGACGATTTCTCGCGCAAGCAACGAAG
>JAIVJS010000080.1 GCA_020199905.1 Acidobacteriota bacterium | reverse complement strand
CCGCCGCCCTCTCAAGGCGGCATCCTTTGAGCGCGGCTGCGCCGCGGCGCGCGCCTTGACCGCGCGACACGGGTTCGATTCCCGTACGAACTGCCACTGATCTGTCCGGGCAAAGGCCTGATTTCGGACACTTCATGCCGGGTTTCTGCCGGTGCCCATGAGGGCCCGAAACCTCTCTTTTTTTCTCCCCACCGACGAAGTGGGAACTCCCTCATCCTCCCGGCGCGAAACGGGGATCGGACGGAAAAAGGCGCCGGGCTTCTCGGCGCAACTGAATTTCCCCCTGGCGGTCCTCGGTGGCGTGGAAAGTGCGCATCCCGAGAATGAACGCTTCCGGGGTGGGCTGGCGCGAGACGAGCTCGATGACCACCCGCCGCGCATCGGTCCGCTGGTTGAGCGAGGCATAGAGGGCGGCGAGAGAGACGCGCGCGTCCATGCGATCGGGATAGAGCCGGAGCTCCTCGAGAAACTCCTTCTCGGCCTCCGGGGCGCGGCCCGCCCGCGCCAGCACGTCTCCGCGCAGCATGTGAAGGCCCGACTGCGCGAGCTTGTCGCCTGCCGAGAGCTGTTGCGCCTGGTCCGCGAAGGACGTCGCCGTCGCGAGGTCACCCCGGAGGATGGCGATTCTCCCGAGCACGAGGCAGGCGCGGACCTGCGCCTTGCCAGTTCCCCTCTCGAGGCCCGAGCGGGCCGCCACCTCCGCCGCCGCAAGATCGCCGCGGCCGAGCGCGGCACGCGCCGCGATGTCCTCCGCCGCAGGATCGCCCAGGGCACGGAGAGCCCCGGCGTGCCGGGCACCCTCGTCCCACTTCCCCAGCTGCAGGCAGAGGTTCGCGACCTCGGTCAGATACGGGGCGCGCGCGGCTTCCGGCGCGAGGTCGACCGTCTTCTTCAGAGCGGCGAGCGCCTCTTCGGAGCGCCCCAGCTGGAGCAGGGCCTTCGAGTCCATGTCCCAGAGATCCAGCATCCGGGGATTCTGCGCGAGGAGCTTCGAAAAGACCGCGTGCGCCTGCTGCGCATTTCCGAGCGTGAACTCTCCAAGGCCCCGCCTCAGCTCCTCGAAGGTGCCGATGCGGTCTTTCGGATCGTCGAGTGTGCCGGGCATCGACGAGGGGCCGGCGCTCAGATAGCCCAACGAAGTGAGCTTCTTTCGCGCCTCCTGGTCCACGTCAGCCGGTGTCTCGTACGAAGGCTTCTTTTTCAGCAGCTCCGCGCGCAGCGAGCGGATGGCGTCGGGCTTGTCGGCGATGCGATTGATTTTCTCGGCGGGGTCGGCGACGAGGTCGTAAATCTCGGGCTTCGGAGCCTCGATGTAGTGCCATCGGCCATCCAGAAGAGAGCTCAGATCGCTCCAGCCGAAATGGATGCGCGGGAAAAAGGTCTCCGATGGGATACGCCGGGCGGGCGGCGCTGCGCCGGCCGCGAGGTCGAGAAGCGACTCGGTTCCCGCCGGGACCTCGAAGCCTGGAAGACGGACCGCGCGGCCCACCGTCGTAAAGACGTCGCTCAAAGCGACCGGCGCGGTAACCGACATCCCGGCGCGGAGACCCCCCGGCAATTTGACGAGCAGCGGAACCTGCAGCGTCTCCCGGTAGAGGAACATGCCGTGCTCCGCCTCTCCGTGCTCACCGAGACCCTCGCCGTGGTCCGAGAGAAAAACGATCAGCGCCTTGTCGTAGAGACCCCTCTCTTTCAACAGCGAAAGGAAGCGTCCCACGATGGCATCGGCCGCGGCGATCTCGCCGTCGTACGGCCGGTCTTTGTAGCGGCTTTGAAATGGCTCCGGAGCCTCGTAGGGCGTGTGCGGCTCGTAGAGGTGCAGGAAGGCAAAGACCGGCCGGTCGGCGGCGGTCGCCGCGAGCCAGGCCGCCAGCTGCTTTTCGGTCTCGTCCCCCTGCCGCTGGACGCGTCCGAGAGAGACACCGCCCTCAGCCGCATCGACGTTGTCGTCGTAGAAGTCGAACCCGCGGCCGATGCCGCTTACCCCCTTGAGCACGAAGCACGACACCGCAGCGCCGGTCGCATATCCCGCTTTCTTGAGCAGCTCGGCGAGCGTCGGAATGTCTTTTCGGAGCCGGTAGCCGAGATTGTCATGGATGCCGTGGTCGGCGGGCACGCGACCCGTCAGGATGGATGCGTGCGAGGGGAGCGTCAGCGGGGCGTGGGAGTACGCCCTCTCGAAGAGGACCGAGTCCTTCCGCAAGGCAGAAAGAGCCGGGGTCTCGACCCCCGCATAGCCGTAGAACGGAAGGTGGTCCGACCGAAGCGTGTCGATGCTGATCAGGATGACCGGCGCTTTCGCGAATGCCTCGCTCACGTGGGATCCGGGCGAGCCGCGGCCGCAACCCGCCGCGAGGGCCCCGAAGAGGAGAGTGGAGAAAATCGCGGAGACGGGGCGCTTCACGGACGAAGGGTACTCCAGCTCCTTCAACGAAATGGAGCCGGGGAGTCACCCCCCCGGCTCCGCGAAAACCGAAAGGAAGACGCTTTAGAACCGAATGCCCGCCGTGATCTGGAACTGCCGCGGAATCTGGTAATCGTTGACGCTCGTCGGCTTGCCGAAGTTCGGGCCGAGGTCGTAGTTCGCGGTCTTGACCGTGTTGTCCAGATGCGGCCGCTGAACGGGTTTATCCGTGAACGGGTTGAAGTTCTGGTAGGTGCCGCCGCCGGGGTTGCGGGCGGTGTTGACGGTCTTGTCCACCCCGATGACGCCCCTGTTGTTAAAGAGGTTGTACACCTGCGGCTGGATGAAGATTTCGACCACGCCCGCTATCTTCGTCGAGAAGTTGATCGCGATGTCCGTTCGCTTGATGTCGTCCGTCCGGAAGGCGTCCCGAGCCGTGAAGTAATACGTCACCGAAGAAGGCGGCGTGCTGTAGCCGGGATTCGTCACGTAGCTTCTCGACCTCACTGTGCCGACGGCTCCGTAGGGGGAGCCGGTGTCATAGGCCTGAGTCGCGCTGAAGCTGACGACGCCGATCCTCCGGGGGATAAACGGCAGATCCACGGTCGCGAACAGGCGCACCCGATGGCGAACATCCGTGGCGAGGTCGCCGGTTGGAAGGTTGAAACTCGGATCCTTGTACTCGGGGTACGCCTGGAAGCCGCCGGTGACCGGACCGCTGTTCCCCGCCTCACCGTCGAAGTTGCCGAGCGTGTGCGACCACGTCCAGGCGCCGCCGACGTTGAGTCGGTTGTTGAACAGGCGGTATTGAAACTGCGTCTGCAAACCCGTGTAGTTCCGCACGAGATCATTCGTATTGCCGACGACTCCCACGTCGTATTTATTGCCCGCCGGGTCCCTGGCCTGCCCGGTCGAGATGTTGAGAACGGTGTTGTAGAAGTCGTGGAAGTCGCGCCGGACGAAATCCATTCGGTAAGAGCCTGTGCCGACCGTTCCGTTGATGCCCGCCGTGTACTCGCGGGCATATGGCGACTTGAGAGTGGTCGTGATCTTGTTGCTCAATCCGGGGAAATTGGCATAGGCGAGAGGCAGCCTGCACGTCGAGATGTCCGGGCAACCCTGGGCGAAGAAGAAGTCGAAGACCTGCTTGATGGCATCGGCCCGCGTGGTGAGCGTCGGCCCCGCAGGATTGTTGATGACGGGCGCGCCCGCTCCCGTGATGTACCAGATGAAGGTCCCCGGCTGGCCGCCGGCGGAGGAGCTGTCGAGGATGGTGTCCTGGATAGCGCCGACGTAATGAGCGTAGCTTGCGCCCACCTTGACGGCGCCGTTTTTCGTCAGGCTATAAGCGGCGGCGAGTCGCGGGCTCCAGGCACTGTCGTTGGCCGTCACGACCCCGAGGCTGTTAGCCCCTTTGTTCTTGTCGTACCGGACGCCGAGGTTGACGGACAGCCTGTCATTCACCCGCCACGAATCGTTCAAGAACCCCGAGTGTGTCAGGGCATTCGTCCCTTTGGTCAGGGTGAAAATCGGCGTGTAATAGACATACGAGGTCGGTCCGATGACCGGGAAGATGTCGCCGTTCCTGAAGATCGCGTCCGTCGTGAAGATCCGGTAGTCGCTTCCCGACTGGTGGTTGTTGGCGATGCGGGAGCCGGCGAAGTGATCGTAGCCCGCCAGGATCGTGTGCGAACCAAGCGAAGGCGTTGAAAGGAAGTATGTGCCCTTGATGAGGTAATCCTCGTTGTTGCGCTTCTCCGGACCGCAGACGCCGCAGAAGGTGGGCGAGTTGTAGCGGGCCCTTCCGAAGTTCAGGTCCCGCAGAAGGGTTCCCTTGATCAGATCGGTGTACTGCGAGCCCGAGTTCTCGAATGTGAACTTTCTCTGCGAGTACAGGCCCTCGACGAAGAAATTGCTGGTGATGACACCGTTGTAGTTCGCCGTGATGATCTTCTGGGGAAGGGTACGGTTCACGAGACTGTCCGTGTCGAGAATGGTGCCGAACGAGTTGTTCGACTGTGTTTGGTCGACCTGCAGGATGCTGCCGGTCAGTGTGTGATTCGCGACAGGCGAAACAGTCAGCTTGCCCTGATAGCGCTTGTCCGTGTCCCCGATCTGAAAGGGGATCTTGGCCACCCCCGGGGGAGCGGACGTCTGGCTGGCGACGCTCGTGTCCTGATATCGGCCCGAGCCGAAAAACCAGACGTGGTCCTTCCAGAGGAATCCGCCGAGCGTCGCCTCGTACCGCGGATTCACTTTCTGGACGCGCGTCTCTTTTGCCGGCGAGACCGCCGACCACGCATCGTTCGTGAGCGTCGTCCGGAAGGAGCCGGAAAAGAGGTTGCCTCCCGACTTGGTGATCGTGTTGACGACGCCGCCCGAGAACCGGCCAAATTCCGAGGAGACCGCGTTGACCGACGTCGTCGTCTCCTGGATGGCGTCCTCGATAAACAGGTTGTTCGGCGTGCTGCGGACGTTGTCGATGATGACCGCGCCGTCCACGGTGAAGAGATTGTCAAATGTCTGACCGCCCGAGATCGAAAAGGCGTTGCCCAGGGTTGTGACCTGCGCGACGCCCGAGGAGGCGGCCACGGCTGACACGATTGTGCGGGCGACCGGCAGCTTGTCCGTGAGCTCCCTCGTGATCGTGGTCGACCCCTGCAGACCTGTAGAGACTGTTTCGGTCTTGGCCGTGACCGTCTCCGTCGCCGTGACGCCCGCCACGACCATGGTCGCGTCGAGCGTGACCTCCCGAGCGGCCGTGAGCGCGACCTTCTTGGTGACGGTTTGCATACCCGACAGCGTGAAGTTGACCGTGTAGTCCCCGGGCGGCATGCCTACGAAGACATAGTCACCGTTTGATTTCGTATACGCCGTACGCGTCCCCTGAAGAGAGGGCGACGTCAGCTCCACCAGAACCCCCGGGATCCCCTGGTCCTGCACCATCACCCGGCCCCGCAGACCGGCGTTCGTGAGTCCCTGAGCGGGGACGACGGTTGGTGAGGCCAGCAGACCTGCGATTCCGATGACAAGGCAGCCGACGCTGATTCGCCTCATGTGTCCTCCGTTCGCCTTAGAAAATGAGAAGCAGTTTTTCGGACTGGTCCGGGGGTTGTCGTTTGGTAGATCGCAGCAAGCTGCGCCAAAAAAAGAGTACTTGAGCAAACTCGCCCCAGTCAAGCGTGACCCACTGACACATAAGGCTTTTGCTGACGAACCGCTCCGATGATCCTCCGGTCCCGGGAACGAGTTCAAATTTGGCGGAGTGGCTTCGGCGCGACCGCCTGCGGCTCCACTCACCTGTCGGCGAATCGGGACATTCCTGCCGGCCCTGTTACCTGCAAGCTGCGTCGGGACGCAGCCCTGCAACGCGGCTTCCCTTTGAGCGCGGCTGCGCCGCGGCGCGCCTTTCGGCGGGCGGCCCTCAGCGCCGCGACGCGGCGAACGCGCCTTGCGGGGCAATGGGTTCGATTCCCGGGCGGTCCTTTACCGCCGGACCGGTCACTTATGCCTTGCGTCCGACGCAGCCTTCCCAGGGCGGCATCCGTTGAGCGCGGCTGCGCCTTGCGCGCGATGGGTTCGAACCTCGTGGCCGTTGCCGTCCCCATGCGGCATCCCGGCAGCGGATAGACTTTGCCAAGGGGGGAAATCTCATGAAGTTGCGTTCGCTCGCGTTTGCTGTGTCGGCGCTCCTCGTCTCAGGTTCTGCATTCGCCAACACCGGGGTGCTCTCGATCGCCGTGACGGGGGCGACGACGCCCGCCACGACCGGTGTCAACCTCCCCATCCCGAACAACGTCATCGTCGAAGTGGTCGGCGTCGTCCCGGTCGTGAGCACGGTCACCGGGGCACCGGCCTCGATGGCCGCCAACGTGAACGTGGGGACATCGGGCGGGTTCAACCAGTGCGGCGCCGGAACACCCTCATGCAGCAATGACGCGTGGGTCGCTCAATGGACGATCGTTTCGGCTCCCACCGGGATTCAGGCCGTGAACGCGTATCAGGGAACGAGTCTCAAGCTCGCCAACCTGACGGGCGCAAGCGCCACGATCAACTTCCGCTGCCAGGTCGGGCAGATGACGGGCTCCTGCATCTTCACGCTTCGGGCGTTTTTGACGACGGATCCCCTGTTCTGAGACTCCAGGCTGGAGACGTCAGAGTACGTTCGGATCGTTCCGAGGGGAGCTCGGTTGTCTCGAGGCGGCCGACTTTTTCGTCGGAGACGGTCAACAGGCCCTCTCAGTCATGCGTAAAGGAAGAGGGATGCCTGCAGGAGCGGGACGTCCCCGGGCTCGCCGATCCGCCCGGGTCGGCGAGCCCTGCGGAGCCGCTCGAGATCTCTGCGGCATTCCTGAATCTCGTCTGGTTCACCGATCGCCAACGATGCCGTGCAATAGCGCTCATCGGACCTCGCGATTCCGACCTTGTCTCGGGGCCCGACGGCAACGTCTGGTTCACCGAGACCGGCCGCGACAGGATCGGACGAGCGGCCGTCGCGGCGCCCTGCCTGTCGGACGGGCAGACACCCTGTCTGAATGCCGGCCGCTTTCGCCCTCGCCGCCTGGGGAGTCCCGGCGCAGGGCGCTTCCGGACCGACGAACGCGATCCCGCTGACGGAGGACACGGGCGAGTTCTGATTTTTCTCGGAACAAGGTCGAGCTCGTCGTAGAGCGTGTATTCGACGTCCGTCAGCCCGGCCCCGAAGACCTGGAAGTGACCGTTCACGGCGCGCCCATCAACGACCTTTACGGTGTGGAAAGGGCGGCCAGTGGCGCTTCCGTACGGGTGAGCATTGCAATTTGTGTCACTCGTTCAGGACGATTGTCACGTAAGTCGCTGACGGTAAAGATCCAGAGGCACTGGCTCGAATGTTGAATCCAAACTCTTTCTCAGACATCGACGCATGGACAACTCGAAGCCTCCCGAGCCCGCCGTTTACGGCGTGTGGGCCGATCACTCCACGCTGAAGCGGGAGTCGCTAGGCCCATTGTTCGGTCGGATCACGATGGGTCTGCGCGGCCCCGTCGACGCTCTCTGGCGGGAGTCGTATATGGCCGTTCGTGCCGACTCCGAAGCCTTCGCCCGGTTCACGCTCGACCGTCGCCGGCCGCGCCGGACTCGATCCGGTTTCGTCGGACCATCTGCGCCGCCTGATGTCCGACTGGTCGGAGCGATTCCGCCGCCGCCTGTCGAGCCAGCAGCAGGCCGTCCCCGACGCCGCCTTCGTCGCGCTGACGGTGTCTTACCTGCGGCGCCTCCGAAAGGGCGAACACCGCCGCGCGTCGCGGGGCTGAGAGGCAGCCGGGGCCCGGAATCGGGAGCCGAGCGATTAACGGGAGCGAGACGGCCGCGGTATTTCGCGGTCAACCAGATCGGGAATCAAAAAAAGAAACTTCCGAGTCCGCCCTTCGCCCCTCGCCGAGCGCCCCTCGCCCCTCGCCTTCCTTTACAACCCTTCACGCGCCGCGGGCGCCGGGACGGCCTTCCCCGGCGAGTAGCGGACCCACCGCAGGATCTCCGGAATCGTCGGCTTCTTGCCATACATGAGGATCCCGACGCGGTAGACGCGCCCCGCAAACCAGGCGAGCCCGACCGTCGTCGCCGCGAGGAGGACGACGGACAGCACGATCTGCCACGCGGGGACCTGTCCGAGCGCGGTTCGCAGGAACATCATCAGCGGCGCCGTGAAGGGAAGCAGGGACACGAAGACGGCCAGTCCTCCCGAAGGATTGTTCATCACCGCCGGGTAGACCGCGATGCCGGACACGATCATCGCCATCGGGATCATCGCGAGCTGCTGCGCCTCCTGATCCGTGTTGAAGGGAGCGGCGATCGCCGTGTAGATGCTGGCGTAAAGAAAGTACCCGAAGAGGAAGAAGAGGATGAAGAACCCCAACATCGACAGCGGGATCTTCGGCGCCATGTCGCTGCCGGCGAGCAGGCTCGCGATGCCCGGCAGGGAGAGGTTCATCGCGATCAGAGACCACGCGAAATATTGCGTGAGACCGACGAGGCCGATGCCGATGATCTTTCCCAGCATGAGCTCGGTCGGACGCACGGAGGCGATGACGATCTCGACGATCCGGGTGCTCTTCTCCTCGATGACGCCCCGCATGACCTGGTACCCGTACATGAAGAACGTCGAGTACATCAGGAAGAAAAAGACCATCGCCGCGATGATGCCGGCGCCCTTTTCCTCGGCCGTGCCCGATTCGGTGACCTTGAAGGCGCGGAGGTCGACCCGTTTGTCGAGCTCGTTGCCGACCTCGGGCGCCAGGCCGTGCGCGACGATCTTCTCGCGGAGGCGGACGTGGTTGATGGCGCGCTCGAGCTGGTTCTGCGTCATCCACTCCGAGACGGCGGTCGAGTAGTACTCCACCTCGTCCTTGCGAAGCCTCGCGGGGTCCAGGAGCAGGTACGCGCTGATCTTCTTCGCCAGGACTTCCTTGCGCAGCGTTTCCTTGGTCTTTTCGAGATCTCCCACGATGGGCCTCGGCTCGACGACCCAGTGGATGGTCTGTTTTTTCGGAGGCGCGGCGGCTTCTCCCGTCATCTCCTCGCCCGATGCCGTGACGGAGGCGGGATGCGTCAGCTCCGACGCCAGAGGCGCGTACAGGTGCCCCGTCATGTCGACGACCGCGAGCCGGCGTTCGCCGCCGGACTTTCGAGCGATCGCGATCTGGACGATGAAGAGACCCACGAAAAGAAACGGAATGATCAGTGTCGCGATCCAGAAGGCCTTCGTCCGGATCCGCTCCGTGTACTCGCGGCGGACGATCGCGAAGATCTTTCTCCAGTTCATGCGCTCCTCATTCGATGGTTCTCGTCTCGGCGAGGCCCGCCTTCTGCACGGCGTGCAGGTAGATCTCCTCGAGCTCGGGCTCCCGGTCTGAGAAGGCGTTGACCTCGTGACGCTCGATCGCGGTGCGCAGGAAGGCCTGCCGGTCCGTTCCGGGCACGAGCGAGATCACATACGCGCCGTTGACCGGATGGGACGCGGAGACACCCGGCAGCGCCGCGACCTCGGCCGCGGATGCCCGCAGCGACATCCGGATCTGTCCCTCCGCGTGGGTGCGTTTCAGCTCTTTCAGGTTCCCTTCGAGGATCTTCTTCGACTTGGCCATCAGGCAGATCTCATCGCACAGCTTCTCGGCCTGCTCGAGCACGTGCGTCGAGAACACGATCGTCTTGCCCTTCGCCCGGAAGGCGGTCAGGTAGTCCTTCACCAGGGCCGTGTTGATCGGATCAAGGCCGGAGAACACCTCGTCCAGGATGAGCACCTCGGGATCGTGCACGATCGTGGCGATGAACTGCACTTTCTGCTGCATCCCCTTGGAGAGCTCGTCCACCTTCTTGTTCAGCCACGGGCGCAGCTCCATCTTGTCGAGCCACTCCTCGATGCGGGCGCGTGCTGTCTCGCGGTTCACTTCCTTGATCGCGGCCAGGAAGTAGAGATGGTCGAGCACCTTCATCTTGCGGTACAGCCCTCGCTCCTCGGGCAGATACCCGATGCGGTTCTGGGTCTCCCGGTCCATCGGTTTTCCGAGGACGTGGATCTCGCCCGAGTCCGGGGCGGTGATGTTCATCGTCATCCGGATCGTCGTCGTCTTTCCGGCGCCGTTCGGGCCGAGCAGGCCGAAGACGATCCCGCGCGGGACCGAAAATGAGAGGCCGTCGACGGCGCGGAACTTCCCGAGTGCTGGAGTGGTTGATCAGGCCGGTCTCGAAAACCGGTAAGCCCGAAAGGGCTTCGAGGGTTCGAACCCCTCCCTCTCCGCCACTAACCCCGCCGCCGATTCCGACGACTGACAGCTCCCTACTCGCGTCTCGCCCGGAAGAACATCCGCAGGAGATCCGCGCTATCCTCCGCGAGGAGACCGCGGTCCACCCGGCAGCGGTGGTTCAGGCGCGGGTCCGCCGGGATGTTGCCGAGGGTTCCGCAGTAGCCCGCCTTGGGGTCGGCGCAGCCGAAGACGATCCGGGCGATCCGCGCATTGACCGCGGCGCCGGCGCACATCGGGCACGGCTCCAGGGTGGCGTAGAGGGTGGCGCCTTCCAGATGCCAGGTTCCCGCCGCCTGCCCCGCCTCGCGCAAGGCCTCGATCTCCGCGTGGTGGGTCGGGTCGCGGAGCGCCTCCCGGCGGTTGCGGCCCCGGCCCGTGATGCGTCCGTTCACGACAACGACCGCTCCGACGGGAACCTCTCTCTCTCCGTAGGCGATGCGCGCGAAGGCGAGCGCTTCGCGTTGAAAAGTCTCGTCGTCGGCGGTGAAACCGGGAGACGAGAGTGGCGGCGGGACCATCCGGGAAGAATAGACCGGCGCCGGAAGTTTCGCTGGCTGCGGCGGATACGGCGGGAAGGGCGCCTTGAAAAGGTGGTCCGATTCCGTTAGCCTCCGCGGTTCCTGCGCCCATAGCTCAACTGGATAGAGCGTCTGACTACGGATCAGGAGGTTGGGGGTTCAAGTCCTCCTGGGCGCACCACTTCTCCCCATCCGGGCGGGAGAACTTTCCCCTGCCAACACCGTAAAAAGCAGTACCGTAAGGTTTCTTTTCACGTACGAGGAGCGCCTGATGTCGAAGAAATGGAAGATCCTGCTGGGGGTCGCGCTGGCGGCCATCCTGGGGATCGTGCTCATGGGTTCCATCCGCGGTCGGGACAAGAACGTCCCGAAGGTCACGACCGCGAAGGTGGACAAGGTCAACCTCGTGGCGAAGGTCACCGCAAACGGCAAGATCCAGGCGCGCCGGAAGGTCGATCTTTCCGCCCTCGTGATGGGTCAGATCGTCAATCTGGCCGTTAAAGAGGGCGATCAGGTGAAGCGGAGCCAGCTGCTCCTCCAGATCGATAAGGCGCAGCTGGCGGCGGGCGTGGCCGGGCGCGAGGCGAGCCTCGCCGCGATGCGCAACGACCTCGAGGCCGCGCGGTCGAACTCCCAGCAGGCGAAGAACGACTTCGAGCGCGCCCGCCAGAACTTCAACGCGAAGATCCTGTCCGAGGCCGAATTCCAGAAGGCGAAGTCGGTGTGGGACGCGTCGAAGGCAAACGTCTCGGCGGTCGAGGAGCGGCTCCGCGAGACGGGCGCCAACCTGGCCGCCAGCCGCGACTCGCTTTCGAAGACGACCGTCGTCGCGCCGATCGCGGGCATCGTGACCGCCCTCCCGATCAAGGAAGGGGAAGTCACGGTCATCGGGACCATGAACAACGCGGGCACGCAGCTCCTGACCATCTCCGACATGTCCGAGGTCGAGGCCGTGATGATGGTCGACGAGACCTCCGTCCCGTCGGTGCACGTCTCACAGACCGCGAACCTGACGATCGACGCCTACCCCGGAAAGACGTTCAAGGGCACGGTGACCGAGGTCGGCTCGTCGCCGATCCAGAAGAACGACCCGGATCTCCTCTCGCTCACGGCGAACTCCGAAGCGATCAACTTCAAGGTCAAGATCCGCATCGCCGATCCGCCTCCCACGATCCGGCCCGGCTTCTCCGTGACCGCTGAGATCGTGACCGGCCGCAAGGACGGCGCGACGGCCATCCCGATTCAGGCGCTCGTCGTGCGCGACGTCCCCGTCAAGAAGGACCCGAAGTCGAAGACGCCGCCGCCTCCGGCGAGCGGCCGGCCCGCCACCGAAGAGGGCGTGTATCTCGTCAAGGCCGGCAAGCTCGACTTTGCGAAGGTCGATACCGGGATCGCGGGTGAGCTCATGATCGAGGTGAAAAACGGGGTGACGCCGGGCCAGGAGATCGTCACCGGGCCCTTCAAGGTGCTGCGCCAGATCAAAGAGGGCGACAAGGTCATCATCAACAACGAAAAGCCGAAGGACGGCAAGGGGCCCGCAGCGTCGTGAGGGTCCCCGAGCTCTTCCGGCTCTCCTCGTCGGCGCTCACGCGCCACAAGCTTCGCGCTTTCCTGACGCTGCTCGGCGTGATCATCGGCGTCGCCACGGTCGTCGGGGTCGTGTCCGTCATCTCCGGGCTGAACGCCTACGTGAAGGACAAGGTGATCGGGTTGAATCCCGACATCGTGATCTTCACCAAGTACGGGATCATCACCAGCCGCGAGGAATGGCTGATCGCCAAGAAGCGGCGGGACCTGACGCTCACCGACATGCAGATCGTGCGGAACGAATGCCGCCTCTGCGCGGAGGTCGGCGGACGCGGGGATCGGACCCGGCCCGTCAAGTACGGCGACAGGAAGCTCTCGGACGTCAAGGTGCAGGGGCACACGGCCAACATGGCGAACGCGATGACGATCGACGTTTCGACCGGGCGCTACTTCACGCAGGCGGAGTACGATCAGGCCTCGTCCGTCGCCGTGATCGGCTGGGACGTGCAGGACCAGCTCTTTCCGAACATGGATCCGATCGGGCGGATCATGAAGGTCCAGGGCTATCCGGTGAAGATCATCGGGACGCTCGCCAAACAGGGCAACGTGATGGGGCAGAGCCAGGACAACGTGGTCTACATGCCCCTGACGCTCTTCAAGAAGCACATCGCGCCGTCCGAGGATATCGGCATCTTCATCAAGCCGAAGAATGGCGTCGAGGGTGTGCCGGCCGCCACCGATGAGGTGCGGTCGATTATCCGCTCGCTCCGAAAGACCAAGTTCGACAAGGACGATCCGTTCGGGCTCGTCACCGCGGACCTCCTCCAGGACCTCTGGAAGAACATCTCGGCGGGCGCGTTCCTCCTGATGATCCTGATCTCCGGGATCTCGCTCGTGGTTGGCGCGATCGTGATCGCGAACATCATGTTCGTGTCGGTGGTCGAGCGCACGAAGGAGATCGGTGTGCGGCGGGCTCTCGGCGCGCGGCGACGGGACATCCGCTGGCAGTTTCTCCTCGAGGCGGCTCTTCTTTCCGCCGTCGGCGGCGCGATCGGCGTGATGCTCGGCTCCCTGATCGCGCTCGCGGTCAGCCAGGTCTTTCCGGCCCAGGTCAAGTTCTCCTTCATCCTGATCGGAATCGCCGTGGCGACGATCACGGGACTCCTCGCGGGATGGATCCCGTCCGCCCAGGCGAGCAAGCTGCCCCCGGTCGAGGCGCTGCGGTACGAGTGAAGGGGTTCTCAGTGGTCAGTTCTCAGCTCTCAGTCGCCCCTGCCTAACTGATAACTGATAACTGAAAGAAAACTGAATGTCCTCCGTCTTCGACCACTTCCGCCGCGGGTTCGGGGAGAACGTCCGGTTCGCCCTGCTCGCGGTCCGCACGCACAAGCTGCGTGCCGGGCTGACCGTCCTCGGCATCGTGGTCGGTGTCGCGACCGTCATCGCGATGGTGTCGATCGTGACCGGCTTCAACAACAACATGGTCCGCAATTTCCAGAGCTTCGGCGCGACCCTGGTGCAGTTCCAGAAGTACGAGGCCCGGTTCGGGCCGGGTCACCGCGGCGAGGACGAGAAGCGCCGCAAGGACCTCACCTACGAGGACGCGCTGGCGTTGAAGGCCGCGGTGCCCGAGATGCGCGCCGTCTCTCCCGAGCGCTATCTCTGGAATACCGACGTCCACGTGCGCTATCGCGACGCGGAGACGACCACCCCCGTCGTGCTCGGAGCGACGCCGGACTATTCGATGGCGAACAACCACTTCGTGGGATACGGCCGCTTCGTCACAGAGTCCGATCTCGAGCACGGCTCGAACGTGATGGTCATCGGTCAGGACGTGCGGCAGGCGTTGTTTGCACGCGAGGACCCCCTCAACAAGTCCGTGACGCTGAACGGGACCCCTTACGTCGTCATCGGCGTCTTCGACATCAAGGGGAAGATGATGGGACGGTCCAACGACAACTTCGTTCTGCTTCCCTTCACCGCGTTCGACCACCAGTTTCCCTTCATCAAGACGAGCGGAGGCGACACCATCCACATCGCGACGGTGCCGTACCGCCCGGACCAGGTCGCGGTCATCACGGAGAAGGGACGGGCGGTGCTCCGGACGCGCCGCCACGTGCCCTTCAACAAGCCGGATGACTTCGCGATCTTCACGCCCGACAAGATGATCGAGAGCTTTCAGGGGATCACGCGCGGTATCACGTTCGCGATGATCTTCATCGCCTTCATTTCGCTCCTGATCGGCGGCGTCGGCGTGATGAACATCATGCTGGTGTCGGTGACGGAGCGGACGCGCGAGATCGGCGTCCGCAAGGCCGTCGGAGCCTTCCGCCGCGACATCGTTCTGCAGTTCCTGACCGAGGCGACGACGCTGTCGCTGATCGGCGGCGCCATCGGCGTCGTCGCCGGCATCGCCATCCCCGCGCTCGTCAAGCGGGCGTTCGACGCCCTTCCGGCGGAGACGCCCGTGTGGGCCGTCGTGGTCGGGCTTCTCGTGTCGCTCTCGGTCGGAATCTTCTTCGGCCTCTATCCCGCGGTGAAGGCCTCGCGCCTCGACCCCATCGAAGCCCTCCGTTACGAATAGCGTGGGTACGCCGGTGGGTTCCCTGCGCCGCGGGTTCGGTGAGAACGTCCGATTCGCGCTGCTCGCCGTCCGCGCGCACAAACTGCGGGCCGGGCTGACGATCCTCGGAATCGTCGTCGGAGTCGCGACCGTCATCGCCATGGTCTCGATCGTCACCGGCTTCAACAACAACATGGTCCGCAACTTCCAGAGCTTCGGCGCGACCCTGGTGATGTTCCAGAAGTACGAGCCCCGGTTCGGGCCCGGCGGCCCGCGCCCCGAGGGGGAGCTGCGCCGCCACGACCTGACGCTCGAGGACGCCGCGGCTCTGCGCGCCGGCGTCCCCGAAATGCGCGCCGTTTCTCCCCAGCGGTATCTGTGGGACAACACGGAATTCCACGCCAAGCACCGCGACGCCGAGCTGCGGTCGCCGCGGATCTTCGGCGTCGTGCCCGACTACTCGATCGCCACGAATCGGTTCGTCGCGCAGGGGCGCTTCTTCACCGACACGGACATCGACCATCCGAGCGACGTTGTGGTGATCGGCGAGGAGATCCGGGAACGGCTCTTCCCGCGCGAGGATCCGATAAACAAGACGATCCAGCTGGGACACGACAACTACGTGGTCATCGGCGTGCTCGAGAAGAAGGGCAAGATGTTCGGAGAGTCGAACGACAACATTCTTCTGATCCCGATCACGACCTTCGACCGGCGTTTTCCCTGGATCAAGACCGGCGGTAGCAACGGCGACGCGCTGCGCATCGCCACCATCCCGCACCGGCCGGATCAGGTTCCCGCGCTCATTCAGAAGGCCACCGCGATCCTGAGAACCCGGAGGCACGTTCCGTTCAACAAGCCCGACGACTTCGGGATCGTCACGCCGGACAAGATGATCGAGAGCTTCCAGGGGATCACGAGCGGAATCACGCTCGCGATGGTTTTCATCGCGTTCATCTCGCTCGTCATCGGCGGCGTCGGCGTCATGAACATCATGCTGGTATCGGTGACGGAACGCACGCGCGAGATCGGCGTGCGCAAGGCCGTTGGCGCCTTCCGAAGGGACATCGTCCTCCAGTTCCTGACCGAGGCGACGACCCTCTCTCTTCTCGGCGGCGCGATCGGGGTCGGCGTCGGAATCGCGGTCCCCGCCATCGTCAAGCGCGTCTTCGAGGCGCTCCCGGCGGAGACGCCCCTCTGGGCGATCTTCGTGGGGCTCATCGTGTCCGTCTCAATCGGGATCTTCTTCGGGCTCTACCCGGCGGTGAAGGCCTCGCGCCTCGACCCGATCGAAGCTCTCCGTTATGAGTAGTCCGTCGCCATCCGTCGCCTGCGCGCACTACGGGACGTGCCGCCGCGCCGCGGCGGCACCGGCGAGCGGCTCGCCTGTCGGCTCGACCGCTCCCCTCGTCCCTCCGTGCGCTCCGGCTCCCGCAGCGCGAGCCTCCTCCCTCCCTTCGGTCGGGAGACTTCTCGCGCTGCGAGCGTAGCCACCATCCAGACGTAAGCGCAGCTCCGGCCCTCTGCTCCTCTGCTCCCTCTCCCCGCGCGCCGGGGAGAGGGCGGGGTGACGGGCGGCACTTACATAGAAGGCGATGCCGGGACCACCCTCTGCTTACGGCGTCCCCGCGCGCCGGGGAGAGGGCCGGGGTGAGGGGCGTCACTCGTCTGAAGGACGATGCCGAGGTCGACGCTTGCTTACGGCGTCCCCGCGCGCCGGGGGAGAGGGCCGGGGTGAGGCGCGGCACTTTCTGGAAGACGATGCCGAGATCAACGCTTGATGACGGCGTCCCCGTCCTCGGGGAGTGGGTCGGTTGATGACGGGGGAGGCCGATAAGATGGGACGTGGGCGTTCCCGTCTTAACGCTCAACGCTCAACGCTGAACCGTCCCCTGAAGGAGCGCCCATGGCCAACGAGGCGGCTCAAAACGTGATGATCGTGGGCAATGAGCTCGCGTTGGTGTGGCCGGACGGGAAAGAGGCGTACATCCCGCTCGAGGCGCTGCGCCGCGCCTGCCCGTGCGCCCTGTGCAAGGGCGAGCGCGACATCATGGGCAACCTCTACAAGGGTCCCGACCGGCCGTACACGCCGCTCTCCTTCCAGGTCGTCGCGCACCGCCGCGTTGGCGGCTACGCGCTCCAGATCGACTGGGCGGACCGGCACAACGACGGGATCTACTCCTGGGACAACCTGAAGGAGATCGCCGCGGGAAGTTGAGAGTCAGCGCGGCATGGCGAGCGCAAGCCCGCAGAACGCTGCTATGGCGGAGAGGAGGGGATTCGAACCCCTGGTACCTTGCGGCACACACGCTTTCCAAGCGTGCTCCTTAAGCCACTCGGACACCTCTCCGGGGCCGCCAAAGATATGACACCTCGCCCGGCGAGTCGAGAGATGGTCCCTGGTCCTTCCTTCACTCCGCGAACTTGAATCCGCTCCGCGAGGAGGGAGCCATTGGAGACTCTTCTCAAACCCGGCCTCGGAGAGGGCAGCGGTCTCGAGGCGGAATTGATTTCATTCCTTCGTTTCCCGTTTCCGATCCCCGTCCTCCTCAGGGCATAGAATCCGAACCTTCATGACACCGGATGGCGTAAGTCCATGAGTGAAGGGCAGGAAACTACCGATCTCGACCTGGTCCGCGGGATCAAGTCGGGCGATCCGGACGCGTTCGAGCGGATGGTCGAGCGTTACCACGCCCGGGTGTATTCCCTCTCCTACGGGGTCCTCCGAAATGCCGAGGACGCGGAGGAGGCTACCCAGGACGCCTTTCTCACGCTCTACCGGAAGATCGGCACCTTCGACGACACCAAGAAGTTCTTTTCCTGGTTCTACCGGGTGGCGCTCAACACGGCGTACAGCCGCGCCCGGCGGCGCCCTTCCCTTCCGACGGTCGCGATCGAGGATTACCTCCCGCGGTTCCAGTCGGACGGCCATCTCGCGGCCGAGTTCCCCGACGGGGGCATCCCGGTGGACGACGACGCGGCTCTGCGTGAGCTCGCGGGTCGCGCCGAAGGGTTCATCGCCGAGCTCCCGCCGGCTTATCGGGACGTGATCTGGATGAACGACGTCGAGCAGATGGCGCCGGCCGAGATCGCCGAGATCCTCGAGATTTCGATCCCCGCGTTCAAGTCACGCCTTCATCGCGCGCGGCTCTACGTCCGCCAGAGGCTTTCGGAGATCTCGAGCCCGCCCGAACGTGTGGCGGCGGAGGCGACGAGATGAGGCGAACCAACAGCGCGGCCGGGATGAAGCTCCGAATGCGCGCCTCCTCCGAAACCCGCGCGGTGCGTCCTTCCTCCTTCCGAGACTCCCCATGAAGCTCAGAGACCCCAACGACTCTTCGCCGTCACCCGATCCGATCTCATCGGACGAGTGCGAACCGTGCGGCGAAACGGAAAAGGCCGGCTCGGCGCCCAGCGGCCACGACGAGATCACCTGCCAGAAGCTGATTCTCGACTGCCTTCTCGACTACGAGAGCGGCGCGATGCCGGAAGAAGATCGGCGGCATCTCGAGCGCCACTTCGAAGACTGCCCGCCATGCGGGAAGTTCCTGACGAGCTATCGAGCCACCGGAAAGACCCTGCAGATGTTGAAGCCCTGCGAGGTGCCCACCGCCCTGGCGCGCGCGGTGGTGGCTTTCGTCCGATCCCGCTCCGGGCGGGGATGACGTTACCGCGGTTGCCGGGGTGGATCGCCGCCCTGCTCGTCGCGCTGGGCCTGTTTTCACTCGGTTTCAGCCTCCTCGCGGAACGGGGGCTCTGGCCGGAGCTGCCGCCCGGCGCTCTCCATGACACGGATCTGGTGGCCGGATTCGCGGTCGTCCTCGGTCTCATCTGGCTGCTGGGGAAGGATGAGTCTCCCGCTCGATCCCGGGAAAAAACCTCGGGCGCGTTCGAGTCTCCCGGCCCGTCTGAAAAAGTGGAAACTGAAAATGAAAACGGACGACTCAATCATTCGCATTAGAATGAATTTTCCGGCGGCCGAAGATGGGTTCGGGCCCTGTGCGACGGAAGTCTCCGAACCTCGTCAGGTCCGGAAGGAAGCAGCGATCAGGAGGCGCCACCGTGCGCCGCAGGTCAACCTGAATCCATCTTCGGCCGCCGGACTCTCATATTCGTGCCTGTGCCCGTTCCTATGACCGACCATCTTTCGCTTCCGAGAAAATGGCGCCCCCGCCTCTTTGCCGATCTGATCGGCCAGGGGGCCATCGCGCGGACACTTTCGAACGCGATTTCCGAAGGGCGAGTCGCACCCGCTTATCTTCTGACCGGGCCCCGCGGCGTCGGAAAGACGTCGACGGCCCGGCTGCTGGCTCGGGCGCTCAACTGCGACAAGGGGCCGACCGTGACGCCCTGCGGGGAGTGCGCTTCCTGCCGCGAGATCCTCGCGCGCGGCGAGTCTCTCGACGTCCACGAGATCGACGGGGCTTCGAATCGGAAGATCGAGAACGCGAGGGAGCTCATCGAGACAGTGCGGTACGCGCCTCAGCGGGACCGCTACCGGATCGCGATCATCGACGAAGTCCACATGCTCACGACGGAGGCGTTCAACGCCCTGTTAAAGACCCTCGAGGAGCCGCCGCCGCACGCCCGATTCATCCTGGCGTCCACGGAGCTCCACAAGATTCCGCCGACGATCGTCTCGCGATGCCAGCGCTTCGGATTCAAGGCCCTCTCCGTCGCCGAGATCCAGGAACAGCTGACGCGGGTCGCGGCCTCCGAGAAGATTCCGATCGCGCCGGGCGCCCTCGCCTTGCTGGCCTCGGCCGCCGAAGGCAGCCTGAGGGACGGCCTCTCCCTCCTCGACCAGGCGGCGTCCCTCGCCGGGGGAGACAGCACGATCGGGGAGGCCGACGTCGGCGCCATCCTCGCCTTGGTCGACCGCGAGATGCTCGAGAGCGTGTACTCGTCCATCGCGACCGGCGACCGCGCGGCCGCGATCGCGACGCTCGGGCGGCTCCTGGACGGGGGAGAGGATCCCCGGCACATCTTCAAGGAGCTTCTGAAGCTCTGGAAGACGCTGCTGCTCGTGGCCGCCGGGGCTCCGGCAGACGCCGCGCCCGCGGACCGGCCCCGATTCGAGGCCCTCGCGCGCTCGATGCCCTACGAGAACCTCCTCCGCGGGATGGCGCTCGCCATCGACGCGGACGCCCTGACGCGCCGCGCCGACGACGCCGGCCTGATCCTGCAGATGCTGGTCCTCCGTCTGGCGGAGCTTCCGCGTCTGAAATCGATCGAAGACCTCCTGGCGGGTGGGGGCTCTGCGGCGCGCACCGGTCCCGCGGCCTCGCCGGCTCCGGGCGCGCCCGCGCCGGTTCCTCCGCGACCCTCCGAAGGCGGAGCTCGGATCCTGTCGATCGTCCCGGTCGAGATGGAGCGTGAGCCGGAGCCGGAGACGCCCCGCCCGTCCGACGATGCGGCCGCCCTGACGCGGTTTCACCAGATCTTGGAGTCCCGCCGGCGCATCGCCGCCGCGCAGGCCAGCCTCGCGCAGTCCGTGTCCGTGAACGGCGATGAGCTCGTCTTCCGATTCGGCATCGACAAGGCGGCTGCGAAAGAGGCGCTCGAAGAGCCGGCGACGCGAAAGCTCCTGGGCGACGTCGTCCGGGAGGCGTTCGGCCGGGCGCTGCGCGTGGTCCTGAAGACCGGGCCTCCCGCCGATGGAGACCTCGGACAGGTCGCGCGCGAGGTGCCCGGGGAGGCGCTGTCCCGGGAAAGAGCGAGCAACCGGGCCGAGACCGATCCCGTCGTTCGCTCCGCGATGGAGCTCTTTCGGGCGGAGCTGACGGAAGTGAAAGAGGAGGAGGATCGCGGATGAACATCCAGAAAATGATGCAGCAGGCCCAGGCCATGCAGTCGAAGATGCAGACCGAGCTCGATGCGTTGAAGGTCGAAGCGGCCTCGGGCGGCGGGATGGTCAGGATCGTCCTCTCCGGAACCAAGGAGCTGCTGTCGGTGACGATCGACCCCGCGTGCGTGGATCCGCAGGACGTCGAAACCCTCCAGGACCTCGTGCTCGCGGCCTTCCGCGACGGCTCGCGCCAGGTCGACGAGGCCGTCCAGAAGAAGACCTCGTCGATGCTCGGCGGGATGATGGGCGGAAGGTGAAAAGAGGCCGGGCCCGGGGCCCGGTCCGGGAAACGGGAAACGGGAAACGGGAAACGACGAGCCCCGACGGTCCGAATCGGTTCTTTCGATTTTCGATCTCCGAACTCCTTGACCGCGGAGTACCGCGGCCGTCTCGCTCCCCTTGGTCGCTCGGCTCTCGATTCCCGTCTTTATGACCGGCGTTCCTCGGGCGTTCGAGCGTCTCGCGTCGGAGCTGCAGAGGCTGCCGGGCATCGGCAGCAAGAGCGCGGCCCGGCTCGCCTACTACCTCCTGAGGTCCGCGCCCGAAGAGTCGGAGCGCCTCGCTCGCGCGATCTCCGAGGCCCGAGGTGCGGTCAGGCGATGCTCCAACTGCAACACGCTGACGGAGACCGACCCCTGCCCGGTGTGCTCGGACCCCGAGCGGGACTCGAGCGTTCTCTGCGTCGTCGAGGAGCCCGGGAATGTGGCGGCGATCGAGAAGACGCGTGAGTTCCGGGGCCGGTACCACGTTCTCTGGGGCGCGCTCTCGCCCTTGAAGGGAATCGGGCCGGACGAGATCGACACCGCGGGCCTGATTCGCCGCGTCGGACCCGACGTCACCGAAGTGATCCTCGCGACGAACCCGAACGTCGAAGGCGAGGCCACCGCTCTCTACCTGGCGCGCCGCCTGAAAGGCACCGGCGTTCGGGTCACGAGGATCGCCTTCGGTCTTCCCGTCGGCGGCGACATCGAATACGCCGACGAAGTGACGATGGCGCGCTCGCTCGAAAACCGGAGAGAGCTGGAGTAGAAGCTGTCAGCGGTCAGCCGTCAGCTCTCAGCTGTGCGCTTCCGCGTTTCCTCTCCTCCCGTGCGACCTTCCGCGTAGTCGACGCATTCGTCGAATTCATGCGGTTGCGACTCCGGTGGAACGGCTGAAAGCTGAAAGCTGAGAGTTGCCAGCGACAACACCGGGCTGCCTCAGCGGCCCGGTGTTGTAGAATTGAGTTTTCACACGAGAGACAACGTAAAAATGAGCACGCCGGACCTCGTCCTGTATGACGAGGAATTTCAGAAGATCAAGGACGCGCTCGGGCGTCTCCGGCAGGACTCCAACGCCAACGTGGTGTTCCTGGTCGACAAGAACGGCCAGCAGATCGCGGCGATGGGGGACATGACCAACCTCGATACGACCTCGCTGGCGTCGCTGACGGCGGGCAACGTCGCCGCGACCGATGGCCTGGCGCGGCTCATCGGCGAAAAGGAGTTCTCGATCCTCTTCCACGAAGGGGAGAAGGACAACATTCACATTTCCATCGTCGCGCAGCGCGTCATCCTCGTCGTGATCTTCGATGAGCGCTCGTCGCTCGGTCTCGTGCGGCTTCGGGTCCGGCGGGCCACGTCCGAGCTCGACCGGATCTTCGAGGAGATCACGGAGAAGGCGGCCCGCGAAAAATCGAACCTGAGCGTGGAGTTCGAGTCGCCGTTCTCGGAAATTACGGACGACGACATCGACCGGCTGTTTTCGGAGTGATCCCGGACTTGACAGGGATCGTCCCCCTCGAGCCATGACATTCATCAATTACGCGGCGCGGGAAATCAACTGCAAGATCGTCTATTACGGTCCGGGCCTCTGTGGCAAGACGACGAACCTCCAGTACATCTACGATCGGACGAATCCAGCCGCCAAGGGGAAGCTGATCTCTCTGGCGACCGAGACCGACCGGACCCTGTTCTTCGACTTTCTCCCGCTCGACCTCGGAACCGTCAAAGGCTTCAAGACACGGTTTCACCTCTACACCGTTCCCGGGCAGGTCTTCTATGACGCTTCCCGGAAGCTCATCCTGAAAGGCGTCGACGGAGTCGTGTTCGTCGCCGACTCCCAGGAGGCTCGGATGGAGGCGAACGCGGAGTCGATCCGGAATCTGGACAAGAACCTGAAGGACCAGGGCTACGACATCTCCGTGATTCCCTACGTTCTCCAGTTCAACAAGCGGGACCTGCCGACGGCGGTGCCGAGCGACGAGATGTACCGCCAGCTGAACATCAAGGGGGAGCCCACGTTCGAGGCGACCGCGCCCACGGGCGTCGGCGTGTTCGATACGCTGAAGGCCGTCGCCCGACAGGTGCTGATGGAGTTGAAGAAGAAGTAGCTGTCAGCTGTCAGCCATCCCCGATCGTCCGCCACCGCTTCCCGCCTCCCGCCTTCCGGTCTTTTAGGAATCCTTCGCGGTCCCCATCGACGGCTCAAAGCAGACCCGTTCGTCCATGCAATCCTCGGGGAGAGCGAGAGCGCCGTCGGGGCCGTCGGAGCGCATCGTCTTCAGGCACCAGTACTGCGCCGTCGAAGACGATGTCGACACGTCCCGCTCGGCGAACGAGTCCGGGACGTACCAGGTCTTCGTGCGCAGGTGGCGGCAGAGGAATGGGTCGGCTTCCCGGGCGCCGTCGCGGATCGGCTTCGCGAAACGGCGCATCGCCGCCAGCGGATCGTCGTTCAGGCGAGAATCTCTCGGAGGGCGCGTTCCACCATCACGCGGGCGAGCCGCACCTTGTGCGCGTTCTGGGAAAGGGGAGTGGCCCCCGCGACGGCGGCTTCGGCGGCCCGGGCGATCAGCTCGGCAGACGGCCGGGCGCCCGCCAGGATCTTCTCGGCGCCCCGCGCGCGGCGGGGAACGGGGGAGACGGATCCGAGCACCACACGCGCGTCCTGGATCGTCCCTCTCGAGACCGACACGGAGACGGCGGTCTCGACGAGAGGCCAGTCGAACGACTCCTTCTCCTTCAACTTCTTGTAAACCGATCGCGAGCCGGGCGCCGGCGCGGGCAGCACGACCGCCTCGATCACCTCGCCCGCCGCGAGCTGGTTCTCGCGCGTCGGGTCTTCCCGCGGCGCGACGAAGAAGTCCTCGATCGAAATCGACCGTTTTCCCCGCGTCCCCACGGTGTCCACGCGGGCAGCGTACGCGAGCAGGGCAACCGCGGTGGCGGAGGGATGGATGCAGCAGCAGACGTCGGTGTCGAAGATGGCGTGGAACCGATTCTCGCCGTTCAAGGCAAAGCACTGGGCCCCGCCCTTCTTGGTGCAGTCGAACTCCGCCTGACGGAAATACCAGCACCGCGGCCGCTGAGCGAGATTGCCGCCGAGAGTCGCCATGTTCCGGATCTGAGGCGTCGCGGCCCCACCGGCCGCGTCCGCCAGCGCCGGATACACGCGCCGCAGCTCCGCGTGCGAGTCGAGGCGCGCGAGGGTCGCGAGAGCGCCGATGCGCGCCGGCGGCCCGACTTCGATGCCGTCGTGGCCGGGGACGTGCGCGATGGACACGACGCGGTCGGGAGTCTCCAGCCCCTCCTTCATGCGGTCGAGGAGGTCCACGCCTCCGGCCTTCAGGATGCTGCCCGGTTTGGCGGATTCCCGGCCTCCTTCGAGGAGAGACCGCACCGGAAGGAGCGTAAAGGTCTTCATGCCCGGCCTCCTTCCCGCGTTTCCCGGCCAGGCATTGCCGCGACGCGGGCCTTCCCGTCGAGGGCCGCGAGCACGGATTCGGGCGTGATCGGCAGGCTCCGGATGCGCGCACCGATGGCGTGCGAGACGGCGTTGGCGACGGCCGCCGCCGTCGGCACAGTCGCGGGCTCGCCGATTCCCACCGAGTGCGTGTTGTTGACGGCGTCCCACACCGGCAGAAAGGTGACGTCGATCTCGGGGACGTCCATTGCTCCGACGATCTTGTATTGCTCGACGTTCGGGTTGACCATCCGGCCGGTCGCCCGGTCGAGGATCCGGTTCTCGTAGAGCGCGTACGAGATTCCCTGGATGACGCCGCCGTGCACCTGACTCTCGGCCGTCAGCGCGTTCACGACGAGCCCGCAGTCATGCACGGCGACCACCTTCCGGACGCGGACGAGGCCGGTTTCGACGTCCACCTCGACGTCCGCGAACTGCGCGCCGGCGGTGAACCTCTTCCAGGCGTCGGGATGATTCTCGGCGCGCGACGCGGTCGCCGACACGCCCTCTTCGGGCAGGCGCCCGCACGCCTCCTTCCAGGACAGCCGCTTGCCGGCGTCGCCGTTCATCGAGAACCCGGCCGCGCTCGCGACGACCGCCTCCTCCGGCACTCCCCAGGCGGACGCGACGGAGGCGGCGACCTTCTTTTTCGCCTGCCAGGCGGCCGCGCGGATGGTGGGCGCCGTGGACGGCGTGGTCGTCGATCCGCCGGAGCCCGGCCCGTAGGGCATCCGGGTGTCGCCGATGCGCACCGCGATCTTCTCGAGCGGGAGGCCGAGCTCTTCGGCGGCCACGATGCCGACCATCGTCCGGGCGCCCGTGCCGAGGTCCTGTACGCCGTGCACGACTTCCGCGGACCCGTCGCGATGGATGGTGACGGTCGCCTTCGGTCCCGTGCCGCCGGTGTTGTACCAGATGGCAGCGCCCATGCCGACCCCTCGCCGGAGGGCCGGGTTGTCCGGAACTCTCCGCCGCGCGTCGCGACCCGCCCAGCCGATCTTCTCCGCTCCGATGCGGAACTCTTCGCGCCGGACCTCCGAAGGATCGTTCTTGAGCCGGAACTCGAGCGGGTCCATCCCGATCCGCGCCGCCAGCTCGTCCATCGTCGCCTCGAGAGCGAAGGCGCCCTGAGGATGACCGGGCGCGCGGAACGCCGCCGAGGGGCCTGAGTTGGTGAAGACGTCGAACTCCTCCGTCTTCACGTTGTCGCAGGCGTACACGTTCTTGAGCGGCCCGGAGGTCCCGGTGCCGCCGTTGGTGCCTCCCCCGCCGTGCACGATGAGCTGCAGGGCCGTCAGCTTGCCGTCCTTCGTGGCCCCCGCCTTGACCCATTGCACGGAGGAGGGGCGGTTGCCCACGGCGAGATGCTCCTCCTTGCGGTCGAGGAAGAGCTTGACCGGTGCGCCGGCCTCCTTCGCGAGCTTCGCCGCCGTCACGCCCTCGACGCCGGCACCGAATTTCGCGCCGAAGCCGCCGCCCATGTACTCGGTGATGACGTTCACTTTCGAGAGCGGGACACCCAGGGTCTGCGAGAGCTCCTCGCGCACGGAGAAGATCCCCTGGGTCGAGGCCCAGACGGTCAGCTCGTCTCCCTCCCAGCGGGCGACGACGCCGTGCGTCTCGAGCGCGGAATGCGTCTGGACCTGCGTCGAGTACGTGCCTTCGACGACCGCGTCCGCCTTCCCGAATCCCTCGGCGACGTTGCCTTTGTCGGAGGCGCGGGGTCCCTGGACGTTCCCCTTCCTCGGGAGGGCCTTTTTCGCCCCGGGAGCGTCGCCGGCGGAGGTCTTCGTCTCGACCTTGCCTTCGAAGACGAGCGGAGCGCCGTCGGCCCGCGCCTTGTCGATTTCGACGACGAAGGGCCGGGCGCCGTACTCGACCCGGATCGCGGAGATGGCGTCGAGCGCGCGCTCCGGCGTGTCGGCGGCGACCGCGGCGACTTCCTGACCCGCAAACCGGAGCGCGTCCCCGGGCTTTGCGATCGCGAGCACGGCCCGGATTCCGGGCATTTTCCGCGCGGCGGTCAGGTCGAGCGACCGGACAACCGTCGCGGGGTCGTGGCTGCGCAGGATCCGGGCGTAGAGCATCCCGGGGAGTCGCACGTCGATCGAGTACCGGGCCGCTCCCGTGGCCTTGGCGCGCGCGTCCAGCCGCGGAGTCCGCGCGCCCAGGATGGAAAACGTCTGCGAGGGGTCCCAGGGAGTTGGATCGCCGGCCGCGATCTCGACCTCTTTCTCCTCGAAGTGCCCGTTGAAGCCGAGCCGCAGCTTGTCCTTGCCCATCTCAGGCCTCCTCGAGGTCGAGCGCCTCGGCCACGCCGGCATCGACTCTCTGGTCGCTCGTGAACGTCCGTGAGGCGGCGAGCGTCTGAAAAACGGGAGTCCCGTCCGGCGGATGCGCGCGTCCCTCGGCGGTCCGGATTCCGGCGGCGCGCTCGACGGCGTCGAAGACGTGGGGATAGGTCCCGCAGCGGCAGAGGTTCCCCGATACGGCGTGCCGTATCTCGTCCCGCGTGGGCTTCGGGGTTCGGTCGAGGAGCGCCTTGCAGGACATCACCATGCCGGAGGTGCAGAAGCCGCACTGAAGGGCGTCGGCCGCGACGAAGGCCTCCTGGATCGGCTTCATGCGGCCGTCGCTCGCGAGCGCTTCGATCGTCGTGATCTTCCGGCCCTGGACCTCGGCCGCCAGGAGAAGGCAGGAGCAGACCGGGTTTCCGTCGACGAGGACCGTGCACGCGCCGCACGCGCCGCGCCCGCAGACCACTTTGGTCCCGGTCAACCCGAGCCGGTCCCGGAGAGCGTCCGCGAGGACGACCCGCGGCTCGGCGGTCAACCGGTGCGTCTGTCCATTGATCTGCAGCGTGATGGGGACCGCCCCCGGACCGATCCCGCGGTCCGCCTCCGCGGGCGTCTTCGCGCCGGCAGTGGCGGCCACCGCCCCGACGAGCGCGCCGCGGACGAGGTCGCGCCGCGTGAAGCCGGATCGAGAGTCGTCGGCCATTCGGAACCTCCTCGAGAGAAGGGTCCGATCATACGCCCGGGGACCGGATCGCCACCTTCCCTCTCCCCGCGCCCGAGGAGAGAATTGCGGTGAGCGGCGGTCTCTCTGTTGATTTGTGTGAGAGACGGCTCCTGCGGGAGGCGCACCAGAACTGTCTTTTTTACGGCGCTCCGCGCCCGGGGAAGTCCCTCAGGGCGGCCTCGTACTGTTCGGGCGTGTCGATGTTCGCGATCACCCCCGAGTCGGGGACCGCGAGCTCCCGGACGCTTTCGCCGCGCCCGTGCCAGAGCTCCCGCAGGCCTTCGCCGGGCCGCAGCGCAAAGACGCCGGGGACGTGCGAGCGGCCGAGGAGCGCCGGATGACCGCGGCGCTGCTTCCAAGTCGGAATCCAGATGTCGGCCTCCGAGCCGGCGGCGGAAAGCGCGGCGATCGTCGCTCGGGCCACGGCGGGGTGATCGGCCGGCCAGATGAAGATCGCCTGCGCGGACGGAGAGACGGCGTCGAGCCCGATCCGGATCGACTCGGCCATGTCTGCATCGGGGTCGGGATTGAAGAGCACGCCGGCGCCGGAGTCGCGCGCCATTGCGGCGGCTTCGCCGAGATCCGGGCGGAGGACGACCGCGACGTCGCGCACTCCTTCCGAGCCGAGAGTCCGGAGGATGGCTTCGAGGAAGGTGGAACCGCCGAAGGGGAGGAAGACCTTCTCGCGCCCCATGCGATGCGAGCGCCCGGCCGCCGGCACGACGGCCGCCAGAGGCCGGGCGCCGGTCATCTCTTCTTCTGCGGCGGGGTGGTGACCGCGGTGGAGGGGACCACCGTCGATTCGCCGGCGAGAGCGCGCACCCACCGCCGGCTCGCTTCCAGGCGCTCGATCGCCCCCCGCCGTGCCTCCCGGAGAAAGCTGGCGGGGGGAGCCGTGTCGCGCAGGCGCCGGATCTCCTCGGCGATCGTCCGCTCGTATCGGGTGAGCAGCGCCCGGCGCTCGGGCGCCGGGAGGGCTTCGAGGAAGGCGATTCTCGTCAGTCCCTCGTCCTTCGACGAGGGCGCCGGGGAGGGTTCCGAGAGCCAGCGCTTCAGCTCCCTCCGGCCGGCGGCCGTGATCCGGTAGAGGTTCCGCCGGGGCCCGCGCCGGGGGCCGAGCACCCTCAACAGGACGAAGCCCGCCCGTCGGAGCCGGGCGAGCGCGGGGTAGATCTGCGAGATCTCCGCGCGCCAGAGAGGCGCGACGTCCTCGTCGAGAGAGCGCGCGAGGTCGTAGCCGGTGCTCGGACTCGTCCAGAGGAGACCGAGAAGAACGTGCGGGAGCGACATCGTTCAACTATAACAATTCAGATATAGACGGGGTGCGGCCGAGACGCGGCGGGAAGCCGCTTCGGTCTCAAAAGAGGACAGGAAAAAGGCAAAAAAATCGGGGGCCCGAAGGCCCCCTTGAAAGAATCGTAAGTACTTGAGTTACTTACTTCTTTTTCTTCGAACTCGCCTTCTTGGAACCGCCCTTCTTGGAAGCGGCCTTCTTCTTGGTAGCCATGATGTCACCTCCCTCCCGACAGCCGATTGACAGCCTGCGGGCGAGATGCTAATTTTGCCGCCCCCGTGGAGGGGCGTGTCGCCCTCAGTCTGTCGCTGCCGAACGATTGATTGCGCATACGTTCCTAAAATCGCCGGTTGGGCTGCAACCCACCCGGCGATTTCATTTTAGAAGTTTCCTCGCAGAGCACAACATAAATTTCTTGCAAAAAGAATTTTATTCATTCTCAGCTTCCGCCTTCAGGAAGTCAAGGAAGAAGAGGGCATCGGACGCTCCCCGCCGCGGTGCTCCACCGCTCTCCGTCGCGACGCATCGAGGCGATCCCGGGATGCCGCGCCGTCGCGCGGCGGTAACCTCCTACCCGAACTAGAATCGCGCCGTGACCTCACCCGACCTCATCACGCTCGCTCACAGTCCCGACTCCGACGACGCGTTCATGTTCTACGCGCTCGCGGAAGGCCGGGTGGACACGGAGGGTCTCTCCTTTCATCACGAGCTCTCCGACATCGAGTCGCTCAATCGCCGCGCTCTCGCGGGCGAGCTCGCCGTCACGGCCGTCTCCTTTCACGCCTACGCGTATCTCGCGGACCGCTACCTGCTCCTCCCTCATGGCGCCTCGTTCGGAGACGGGTACGGCCCGGTCCTCGTGTCGCGGCGCCCGATGACGCGCGAGGAGATCTCCTCCGGTGGCGTGACGGTCGCGTCGCCGGGCGCCCGCACGACCGCCGCCCTCGCCCTTGCGCTCTGGGCGCCGGGAGTCCGCACGGAGATCCGCGGCTTCGACACGATTCTCGAGGGAGTGCGGGACGGCGAGATCGAGGCCGGGGTGCTGATCCACGAGGGACAGCTCACGTTCGCCGAGGAAGGGCTGACGGAGGTCGTGGATCTGGGCCGCTGGTGGAAGGACGAGACCGGCCTGCCTCTTCCTCTCGGCGGCAACGTCGTGCGGCGTGATCTCGGCCCGGACCGGATTGCCCGCGTCTCCCGCGCGCTGTCTCGCTCGATCGAGTACGGCCTGGAGCACCGGGACGCGGCGCTCGCGCACGCGATGAAGTATGCGAGGGGCCTCGACCCGATGAAGGCGGACCGTTTCGTCGGCATGTACGTGAACGAGTGGACCCGCGGCTACGGCGCCGAGGGCCGCCGGGCCGTCCAGTTGCTGCTCGACCGCGCCCACGCCGCGGGGCTCGTGCCGGCCGTGACGGCGGAGTACGCGCCGGAGCCGGACCGAGAGCCGGGAAACGGGAAACGGGAGCCGAGCGACCAACGGGAGCGAGACGGCCGCGGTACTCCGCGGTCAACTCGATCGGGAACCGAAAAGAAGCGGCTATGACTCCCATTCCTCCGGCGGTTCGTCCCCCCTCACCGGGGTTGTTCTCGCTGGTGCTGGGGGCGCACCTCTTTGCGCTCGCGCTGGCGATCGGGCCGCCCCTCTTCTTCGGGGCGGCGGTGGCGCCGTCGGCGTTCAAGGTTCTTCCCACGCGGGACCTGGCCGGCGCCCTTCAGAGCCCGATCCTGATCCGCGCCTGCTGGTTCGCCGAGGCGAGCTTCGCGGTCCTCTTCCTGACGTCCTGGCTTCTCGGCCGCTGGTCTTCCGCCCCTCGCCTTCAGCGATCACTCCTGACGCGGGCGCCGGTGCTCGGGATGATCGCGGCGGTGGTGATCGAGAAGCTGCTCATCCCCCCGATCGACAGGATCCGAACCGAGGCCCCCGGCCTGATCGACCGCCTTCCCGCCAACGACCCGTCGAGAATCCTGCTCGACCGGTACCACCGGCTCTCGACATCCTTCTTCGCCGCCGAGATCGCGGTCGCGATCGTGGTCCTCGTGGTCACAGCGCGCCTTCTCTCCGACCGCCGCGCCGCCCCGCCCGTCCCGGCCGCCGCGCGCCCGCCGGTTCCGAAGCTCCTCGATCTGAGTGATGTGTAGGGGAGGCGAAGGGCGAGGGGCGGAGGACGACAACTGAAAACTGACAGCTGACAGCTGAGAGCTGACACCGAGGGCTACTCCTCCTTCGCGTCGTCCCCTTCCCAACGATAGAAGCCCCGGCCCGACTTCTTGCCGAGACGCCCTTCCGCCACGAGCTCGCGAAGGATCTTCGGCGGCGCGAACCGCACGGGATCGAGTCCCGCCGCGAGGGCCTCGGCGATCGAGAGGCGGACGTCGAGGCCCACGAGGTCGGTCGTCTTCAGCGGCCCCATCCGGTGGCCGTATCCGAGCTCCATCGCCCGGTCGATGTCGGCGGCCGAGGCAATCCCCTCCTCGACCATCCTCATCGCTTCGAGCCCGAGCGCCACCCCGAGTCGCGAGGTCGCGAAACCCGGCGCGTCCTTCACGCGGACCGTCTTCTTGCCGAGCGCCGCCGCAAACTCGCCGGCTGCCGCGATCGTCGCCTCGGACGTCCCGGGGCCGTAGACGATCTCGATCAGCGGCATCACCGCGACCGGGTTGAAGAAGTGGATTCCGATGACGCGATCCGGCCGGGCGGCCGCGCGGGCGATCGACGCGATCGAGAGGGAGGACGTGTTGCTGCCGAGCAGCCGTGCGCCGGCGCAGACCCGGTCGAGGTCACGGAAGATCTTTTCCTTCAAGGGAAGGGATTCCGGAACGGCCTCGACGACGTACGCCGCGCCGGCCCCCTCTTCGATCCCGGCGATGGTCCGGACACGGTCGGCCGCCTCCCGCACTTTCTCCGAGTCGAGCTTTCCCGAGTCGACGGCGCGTTTCCAGGAGGCGTGAATCGAGGACGGAACGCGGCCGCGCGCGGCGACGTCGGCCTCGTAGATGAGCGTGTCGAATCCGGCGAGCGCGCAGACACCGGCGATCCCGCGCCCCATGGTGCCGCCGCCCACGATGAGAACGATTCTGGAGTCGTCAGTCATCAGCTTTCAGTTCTCAGCTTCGCGCCCGGCGCCGCATCTCCTCGCCCATCGCCGTCCGTCTTTCGCCTTCCTCACGCAATCAGCCTCGCTCCGTTCTCCCAGAGGATCTTGCGCCGCGTCTCCTCGGAGAGCGGCAGCGTCAGGAAGTCGTCCACGTTGCGCCGCATCGACAGGACCCCCGGGCTCGGATAGTCGGTGCCCCAGAGGCACTTGTCGGCGAGGTCCTCCAGCCGCGGAAGGTACTCGAGAAGTCTCTTCGGCGGGATGCCTGAGAGATCGAGGTGGACGTTGGGGTGCCGCCGCGCCAGAAAGAGGGCGGTCGGCATGTAGAGAGGTCTTCCGGCGTGCGCCAAAATGAGGTTGAGGTCGGGAAAGTCGATCGCCACGTCGTCCGCAGCCATGGGGTCCGCGAAGCGGTTGCGCGCTCCGGGGAAGACCGACGTCCCCGTGTGGATCATGACCGGCCGGCGCGCCCGTTCGGCGGCCGCATAGATCTGCCCGAGCGCCTCGTCTCCGTCCCGGTACGCGTTCGCGGCGAACAGCTGGTGGGGCGGATGGATCTTGAGCATGCGGATCCCGAGGTCGCCGAAGAGCCTCTCCGCCCGCTCTCCCGCGTCCGGCGTCTCCCGCGGGTGCACGGACCCGACCGCTACGAGCCGGTCGGAGTGGCCGCGGACGAACGCCGAGACCCACTCGTTGACGGTGGCGTCGAATCCGATCACCTCCGCCGCGCTGTAGTTGATGAGGGCCGCCCGTTCGATCCCCTGCTGATCGAGGATCCGCAGCAGCTCCTCCGGGTCGTCCTGCGCCCCCTGGACCGCTTCGACGTCGGAGCGACCGCGCGTCATCAGGGCGCGGGCGCGCGGGTGCATCTGCCGCCAGGGCTGAATGTGGATGTGGCAATCGAAGACGCGCAAGGGCGCCATATTAGGACGGAAGGCGGGAGGCGGGAGGCGTAAGGCGGTGGGGGAGGCGGCGGTGGTTCATCCCCGGGTTGAATCGTTTCCCGTTGAAGATCCGGCCGCGAGGACCCACAATGTTCGAGCTTTCCCCGATTCAAACCGAGGCCTACGACCCATGCGTGACGCGCTCCGCCCGGCTGCCGCGACGTCCTTCGCCCTGCTCCTGTGCGGATCGATCGCCGCCGCCCCGGTTCGGCCGGCGCGGACGCCGACTCGCATCCCCACACCCCAGGCGCCGCCTCGCGTCGAAGAACCCCGGAAAGGAATCATGCCGCGCGAACGCGTCCGTTTCTCGAGCCGCGACATCACGTTTTCCCGCCTGCTTCACGTCGAGGAGGTGGATCTCGATCGCGATGGGGTCAGCGAGGTTCTGGTGGACGGCATTGGCACGGTCCTCCGGCTGCCCGAAGAAACTCCGGCCATCGGGTTCGTGTCGCGCTACCGGCTCCCGTTCGAGAGCTCGTTGCTGGTGGTGCTGAAGCGATTCGGCGACGACTGGCGGCCCCTCTTCATCGCCCACGTTCCGCTGCGCTGCGGACAGAGCGACGACCTCTCGACCTGCGATCAGCTCCTGTCGTTCCGCAGCATCCGGTTCCGGTTCGACGACCGGCCGCAGGTCGTCTTCCAGATGCTGCACCCCGGCGATTCCGGGTTGAATGAGACGGTCGCCCTCCGGCTCTCCAGGGGAAAGCTCGAGCCGACTTTTTCCGTCTCCCTCGCGCGGTCGGCCGTCAGTGTCTCCGTCGACCCCAACGGAATCGAGCGGCGCCTGGCGATTGACACGTTCCTGAATCGCGAGTTGCCGGCGCGCTTCCGCAGCTTCACCCTCAAGACCTTCTTCGTCTTCGGGGAGAACCGGTTCCGGATCGCCTCCGAAGCGCCGGAAGATCCCTGGACCACGGACCGCCCCGCCGTGGAGCTCTCGTACTGGGGTCTCGTCCACCAGCCCGGGTTTGCGCTCGAGGTCGATCGCCTGCGCGACCGGCAGCGGCGCGAGCCGCCCGACGCCTGGTCGTTCGACCCAGTGGAGGTGGTGAGGAAGCGGTATCCGGATTCGACCCGCGTCCGGGCGGGAACGCGGGCGGCGGGAGTCTGCATCGTCTACTTCGAGCGGCCGAACAACTGCCAGGCCCACGCGTTTCTCTATCAACCTCTCCGCGAGTGGGAAGGCGAGAAGACCTTCTGGGAAATCGCCTCCCTGCGGGGTCAGAGGGAGTTCCCCTTCGAGTGCCTGGAGGAGGCGCCACTGTACGGGCATTGAGAAGTCGAGAGTTGAGAGCTGAGATGTGATTGAGCGTTCCGCATGACCGCCGGCCCGGCTCAAAAAACTGAACCGATAACCGATAAACCGATAACTGCGAGCTGAGGGCTGAGAGCTGACAGCTAATAGAAATGCGTCAGTCCGACCCTCAGACGCAGCCTCGCGCGGTCGTGGCGTCCGGTCAGCTCCGATCCCGCCCCTCCGAAGAGAAACGTCTGGCTTCCGATGCGGCGGCGTGCCCCGAGCTCCGCCACGACGATGGCGGAGCCTCCCACAACGGGATTGGACCGAACCGCGGCGTCGGCGATCACGAGCGTGTCCGTCAGGCCCCGCGCGCCCGGCACGAAGTCGATTCCTCCGACGGCCTCGACGCGCTCCGACCGCTCCGTCGCGCCCGTGGCGCCCAGGCGGGTATAACGAAGGTTCACGTGCGCGCGGAACGAGTCGAACGACCGGGTCGCCAGCGCGGCGAGCTCGACGTCGGTCCCCTTGGAGTCGAGGCCCGTCGGAAACTGCACGCCGATGCGGCCCGAGAGAGCCGGCATCGAGGAGGTTTCTTCGGACAGCTGGTAGAGCGCATGGATCATGAGATCGCCGGAAGAAATGCCACGGTTCGCGTTGCGCTCCGGCCGCGTGACCCAGCGCATCGCGGACCCGACCTCGAGGCCGCGCACCGCCCCGTAGAGGACGGAGAAGCCGGGGCCGTAGTCGTTCAGGCTGCCCGTCCGCAGCGAGTACGTCCAGTCGGCTGACCCGGACAGCGCGCGGTACGGCACGGGCCGCGCGTCCTCCATCGAGAGCGGCCGCTCCCGCTCGAGATTGGAGAGCAGCTGGGCTCCCGCCAGCCGCGCGGCCAGCAGGAGGACCGCGGCGCAGGCGACCCCGCGGCTACTGGCCATGAATCCCCTTCGCCGAGAGGCCGTAGCGGCGGGCCACCGCCGCGGCGCGGGAGTCGCGCTCGCGCCGCTCGGCGTCGGTCTCTCCTCCGCTCAACAGGGCCGCGTAGACCTCGAGTCGGAATCGCGCGAGACGGTCCAGGTGCTCGGCGTAGCCCGGGTAACGCTGGACGATCGTCGGCGCCGTGGAGATGTAGGTCGAATCCTGCGGGGGGCGGTCGGCGGCGTAGGAACGATCGAACTCCGCGACCGTGGTCCGCACCTTCCAGCGCTGCTGTCCGAAATCCGACGCCGCGAGGTCTTCCGCGGCCGCGGCGAAGAGACGCGTCCCCGCGGAGAGGATGCGCGCGGAAACAGGCGCGGCCGCGAGCACGCCTTCCCCCGATGCCGGCGTCGGAGGCTCGACGAGCGCCCACCGCTCTCGCCGGTACAGGTCGAGCGACCGGGCCAGCCGCCGGGACGTCAGGGCCGGGCTGGAGTCGGGGGAGGCGAGGACGTCGATCAGCTGCTGCTCCAGGACCTGTCCCCACCGGAGCGCCCGGAAGAGCGGGGAAGCCTCCCGCGCGAACCGGGCGGCGACCCGATCCGCCTCGGGCGGGAACCGCGGCGGTGTCGCAAGCAGGCCGAGCAGGTACGAGGAGAACTGCGAGTCGAGCCGCCTGTTGATCCCCGATATCCACGCGATCTCGAACGCGCGCCACCGACCGTACCGCACGGCGTTCAGGCGCGCCTCGAGGTCAGGGAAAAAGCGA
Source organism: Acidobacteriota bacterium (assembly GCA_020199905.1). Lineage (GTDB taxonomy): Bacteria > Acidobacteriota > Thermoanaerobaculia > UBA5066 > Gp7-AA6 > JALYUA01. The sequence continues at coordinate 6,136 of JAIVJS010000080.1, read as the reverse complement.
TGCGCGGAGTTGTTGTACCGGCCCTTGGGCGGGAAAGGCTCGTCGGCCCGGTCGAGCGGAAGCGCCGGGAAGGCCGCCGGGCCGAAGCGCTCCGCCAGCGCACCCGCCTGGAGGTTGCCGATCGGCACAAATCCCGACCAGGCCAGAGCGTAGAGAGAAATGATTCGGCCGCGCAGCCTGTCGGGAGCGCGCGTCTGCATGAGGGTGTTGATGATCGAGGAGGAGGACATCATCGCGCCGCCGAGGAGAGCGAGCGCCGCCAGCGCCACGACATAGGAAGGCGCGAGCGCGAGCCCCGCGACGGAGACGGCGAACGCCGACGCCGCGACGAGGACCGCGCGGCCCTTGTTCGGAAAGTCTCCCTTTCGCGCCGTGGCGAGGGCCGTCACGACCGCCCCGACTCCGACGGCGCAAAGCATTCCGCCGAGTCCCCGCGGCCCGACGTCGAGCAGCTTTCGCGCGTACAGAGGGGCGAGGGTGACCGCGGGCGTCCCGAAGACCGCGAGCGAAGCGCAGAGGAAGAGCAGAGGAGTCAGGACCGCGTCCCGGCGGGCGAACCGCAGGCCGATCCGCAGCTCCACCCAGGAGCCGCGGGGCTTTCGTCGCCGGCGCGGCAGGCTCGGAAGGCGGAGGATCGCAATCAGGAACGGGAGAAAGGACACACCGTTCAGGAGGAAGCAGCCCGTCTCGCCGAGACCCGCGATCGTGAAGCCGGCGATGACGGGTCCCACGATCCGCGACAGGTTGAACTGCATCGAGTTCAACGAGATCGCATTCATCAGGTCGTCCCGTCCGACGAGGTCGATGAAGAGCGACTGGTGCGACGGCGTCGTGTAGGCGTTGGCGATTCCGTTGATGAAGGCGAGCGCGGCGACCAGATGGACCGAGACGAACCCGCGCGCGGTGGCCAGGGCGAGAAAAATTGCCGTCGCCATCTGGATCGACTGCGTCACGACGAGCAGCTTGCGGCGGTCAAACCGGTCGGCCGCGACCCCGGCGAGCGGGGCGAGCAGCAGCGTAGGGATCGAGCCCGCGAAGGTGACCATCCCGAGCACCAGCGCGGACTCGGAGAGCCGGAACACGAGCCAGCCCTGCGCGACCGTCTGCATCCAGCTGCCGATGTTGGAAAGGAAGAGCCCGATCAGGTAGCTCCGAAACGGAGCGTGCCGCAGCGAGGAGAACATCCCCTGGCGCGGAGGCTCGGCGCCGCGCGGGGGAGCGACACCGAGGTTAGGGCCCGCCGGCTTCAGCAGGTCGGGATGCGACGTCTCCGTCCGCGCCGTCATGCGGCGGTCTTCCATCGCGGCGTTTGCGCGAGGAGGAGCGACGCCGCCAGCACCACGAAGTTGACGGCGGTGCCGAGGAGTACCGGGTCGGAGGCGCCCGCGAGGCCGGGAACGAGGCGCCCCGCGGCAGCGACCGCGCCCCCGGCGAACATCGCGGCGATCGCGCCCCAGGTGGGAGCGGCCCACCGGCCGGGCAGGAAGGCGGCGAGGACCGGAAGGATCAGGCCCGCCGCGAAGATCGAATAGCCGAGCTTCAGCGTCTCGATCACGTTGCGGTCCATCGCCAGCGCCACGAGGAGGCCCAGCGCGCCGTAGAGGGGGGAGAGGGCCCGTGAAGCGGCCAGCGGGACGGGACGGCGAAGCAGCGGAGGAAGGAGATCCCGGGAGGTCACCGCGGCGGCGGAGAGGAGAACCGCGTCGGCCGAGCTCTGCAGCGTGGCGATCAGGGCGACGACGACGACCGAAGCGAGCGGACCGGGAACGAACGCGAGAACGGCTCGAGGCAGCGTGAGGCCCGGCGCCGCGGGAGGCAGAGCTTCCCGGGACGCGAGCGCGAGATACGCGACCGCCGCCCCGAAGACGATCTTGGATCCCGCCGCCAGAAGAGCGGCTCGCCGCGCCGTGGCCTCATCGCGGCAGGACAGCAGCTTGACGTAGACGTCGCTTCCGACGAGATGGGGAAGGCCGATGAGCACCAGCAGCGCCGCGACGTCCCAGGGCCCCATCCCCGGCGAGAAAGGGAAGCTCCAGAGCTCCGGCGGGAGATGCGGGAAGCGCGGAACTTTCCCGACTGCGCAGGCGAAGGCGATCCCCGGAATTCCGATGACCATCAGGCCGTATTGAAGCAGGTCGGTTCGCACGACCGCGAACTGCCCCCCGAGCGACGTGTAGAGAACGAAGACGGCCGTCGATCCGACGATTGCGAGCGTCGGGTGAAGGCCGAAGGCGGCGGTCAGAACGACCGACGAGCCTTCGACCAGGAGCGCGAACCAGACGATCTCCGAGACCAGGACCAGGAGCGCGGCCGCCCATCGCGCGCGGGCGCCGTAATAGCGGCCGATGATCTCGGGAAGTGTGATCGCGCCCTCCCTTCGCACGCGCCGCGCGAGAAAGAGCCCGAGCGCGAGAAGTCCGAGCGCGCCCGCGATGTCGAGCCAGAGGCCGGCGAGCCCGTGGACATAGACGAACGCGGCGAGGGCGATGGTGGTCGACCCGCCGGTCGTCAGCGACGCGAGCCCGATGAACCCCCAGAAGGTGGAGAAGCTGCGATCGGCGACGAAATACGACGTCTCGTCTTTTCCCGCGCGCCGTCGCGCGGCGACGCCGATGGCGAGCACGCCGCCGAGGTAGAGAAGAAGCAGGAGGAGGGTGAGCAAGAGTGGGAATCTGTCAGCTCTCAGCTGTCAGCTCCCGTCGAGTCTCCTTCCCAGCCTCCGTCCCTGGCCCCACGGATCCGGTTCCCGATTGCAGGGCCTTGCAGGTGCGGCGGGTCTCCGGTCGGGCGGTTTGCAAGGAGAGTGAGAGGAGTTCGGAAGGGTGATGGTGCTGGCTGAGCTGACAGCTGACAGCTGACAGCTGACAGCTACCCTCTCCTCGCCGCTTCCCTCGCCACGGCTTCGAACAGGACCGTTCCGATCGCGAGCGCGCGCTCGTCGAAATCGAACCGCGGTGAGTGGTGGGGGCGATGGCCCCCTTCCGGAGCGGAGCCGACGAAGAAGAAACAGCCCGGCACCCGGTCAAGGAAGATGGACATGTCTTCGCCTCCCAGCGTTCGCGTCTCCGCGTCGACGCTCTCCGGTCCGAGAATCCGCTGCGCGGTCTCGATGACGAGGTCGGCCATCTCGGGGTCGTTGACGGTCGCGCGGTTGACGCGTCGGTAGTGGAGACGCGCGCGGACACCCGCCGCCTCCGCGGTTCCGCGGACGACCCGCTCCATCTTCTCCGGAAGAGCCTTGCCCGCCGATTCCGTGAACGACCGGGCGGTGCCGGTCAGCCGGACAGCGGAAGGAATGATGTTGAAAGCGGAGCCGCCGTGGATGCTGGCGACGGTCACGACCGCGGCGTCGAGAGGAGAGATCTCGCGCGAGACGATGCTCTGGAGCGCGTCGATGATGCGCGCGGCCCCGACGATCGGATCGGCCGTCTCGTGCGGCGCGGCGCCGTGACCGCCCGGCCCTTCGACATCGATCGAAAATTCGTCGACCGCGGCCATCAGGGCTCCCCGGTTGACGCCGATTTTCCCGACCGGCAACTGGTTCCAGAGGTGAAGTCCCAGGGCGGACCCGACGCCGTCTAAGATCCCGTCCGCCGCGCACGCCTCCGCGCCTCCCGCGCCCTCTTCCGCCGGCTGGAACAGCATCCGGAACGGGCCGCTCTCCGGAGAGACCGAGAGGCGCTCGGCGACCGCGAGCGCGATCGAAACGTGGCCGTCGTGCCCGCAGGCGTGCATCCGCCCCGGCGCTTCCGAGACGTACGGCGCCCCGCTCTCCTCCTGCAGCGGAAGCGCGTCCATGTCGGCGCGGAGGAGGATGCGCGGACGCTCCGCCGGCCAGTCCGCGAACACGCCGGTCCGGCCGATGCCTCTCCGCGGGGACAGGCCTGCCGCCGCCAGGCGCTGGAACACGGCGTCGCCCGTCCGTGTTTCCTCAAATCCCAGCTCCGGGTGGCGGTGGAGGTCCCGGCGAGTCGCGATCAGTGTCGCGAGCTCCGCCGGGGGAAATTGGCGGAGGAGCTGATCGGAGGACATCGCGGGGGATTATAGGAGGCGGGAATCGGCGGCGGCGCGGGAGGGCGTCTACCGGCGGCGTTCTCCACCCGAGGGCGTCGCGCGCGATCGTGAGATAGGGTTTCTGAAGGCTTTGCCGTAAGGCAGTGTGTTCGCAGCTCGGATCAGGGGGAAAACGAATTTGTCCGACGAGAGCGGCCGCAGATTCATCATCGCGAAGTTCCGGGAGGCGGCGGCGAGCCCCGTGCTCGACCTGTTCGAGGCGTCGCTTCTCATTTCCCAGCTGATCGATCCCACGGAGCACGTCTCTCCCGCCGAAGAAGAGGTCGAGCGCCTCGCGGCCCGTGTCGCCTCCGCGCGCCGCGCCGGAGACGCACCCGATCGCGCCCTGCGGCGGGTGCTCTTCACCGAGGAGAAGTTCCAGGGGGACGCCGACTCTTACGACGACCCCGAGAATTCCTCGGTCGCACGGGTCGTCGCTCGCAAGCGCGGGATGCCGATCACGCTCTCGATCCTCATCATCGAAGTAGGCCGCCGCGCGGGAATGCGTCTTTCCGGCGTCGGCCTTCCCGGGCATTTCGTCGTGGGCGGTCCGGATCTGCCCTCCGGCCGGTTCCTCGATCCCTTCGAAGGCGGCAAGCTGTGCGATACCGACGACCTGGCCCGGCGGGTCGGGTCGATCTTCGGAACGCCGGTCGAGCTGCCCCCGGAAGTCTTCGCTCCGGATTCGACGCGCGCGATCCTGACGCGAGTTCTCTTCAACCTGCGCCGTTCGTATGAGCGCCGAGAGATGGTCGAGGAGGCGCTCGCGGCGCTGGAGTGCGCCGAGGCCCTGGAGCCCGGCGAATCCTCGTACCTGCGCGAGCGAGGCCTGTTGCTCCTGAAAACCGGCCGGTCCGAGGAAGCTCTCCTGGCTCTCGAGGCGTATGTCTCAACCGCCGTCGGCGAAGACGTCGACGCGGTCACGAAGCTGATCGCGATCGTGCGGGATCAAGCGCTCCCGTCCGAGGGAGCCGAGCTCGTCACGGGGACGCCCGCGGAGACGCGCATCTTCAGCTTCGAGGAGGCGCGCACCGTCCTGCCGAAGGTCAAGGAGATTACCTCCGAAGCGGTCTTCCGCTACGCCCGCCTCGGGGAGTCGGGCGGCGAATCCGAAGACGAACGACAGGGCATCGTGCGGGAGTGGGCCCGCGAGATCCTGTCGCTCGGCGCCGTGATCAAGGGCCTGTGGCTCGTCGACTTCGACTCCGGCGCGGGCTACTACTGCTGGAAGTATCCGGAGCCGTCGCTCGAGTACTTCCACAGCTATGACGAAGGGTTCTCGGGGAGACTGCCGCTGCAGTAACGTCGCTGCGCTCGCTGCGGGACATGCGTTCGCCGCGGGCGAACGCATCGCCGAGCGGCTCGGCCGGGTGCGGCCTCGACCGCTCGCCTCGTCCCTCCGCTCGCTCCGCTCCCGCGGCGTGAGCCTCCTCCCTCCCTTCGGTCGGGAGACTTCTCACGCCGCGGGCGCATCCGCCACTGAGATGACGGCGCGCCTTTTCCCCTTCTACCGTCGAATCCACGGGCGCAGCACGGCGTATCTCGGGGTCGCGGTCGGCGAGTCGCGCTCGACGGCGATCAGGCGGCGGCGGGTCAGGTGCCGCACGGCGTCCTGGACCGCCCGCCTGGAGAGGCCGCAGTCTTCCGCCAGGTCCGCGTAGCTGGCGGCGGCCGCCGCACCCCGCCGGCCCGACGTCTTCGCCCACAGGGCCAGATACACGATGAACGCGGACGGAGCGCGGTCGTGCCCGATGAGGTCCGGCATCAGAGTCTCGACCACGTAAGAGTCCAGGGAGAGCCTTCTCGTCATATCGCTATGGTAACAGAAGCTATAGCAATCACATCGCCAGTCGATTTTTCTGGACACCTCCCGCGGAGACTTCTTACAGTTCGTTCCGAGAGAGGACACCATGATCCGTCAGGTCAAATTCGTCGGAATCCCCGTCGCGGACCAGGAGCGGGCGCTCGCGTTCTACCGGGACAAGCTCGGGTTCAAGGTCCACACCGATCAGCCCATGGGGAAGCAGCGATGGATCGAGCTCCGGATTCCCGGTGCGGAAACCGGGGTGGTGCTCTTCACGCC